>CAITWF010000084.1 GCA_903896015.1 uncultured Opitutia bacterium
CAGATCTTGTTTCGTTACGTTGATCACTGCATCGTTTCGCTTCGGGCGGTTCATGGTTTTCCTTTGTTGGTGGTTTTTGGCTTTAGCACCAAACCACTTACCATGTTCCGCCTTTTTGCTGAACTCTCCGGACACTACCGACGAATCCGAAAATGCGGCCGGTCAGACCATCAAATCCCATGGCCAGAAATTGCGTCACGGCCGATCTGAGCGGCGAGCGCGACCCAACTTGCCACCTCGGGAACAACGCGATGCGCGCAACATTTGCTACTGCGCCAGCAGTCGCACCGGACCGAGCAGTCCGGACACGGCTGCGACTGCGGCGGCCGGTCCACCGCGGCCCGCGTTGCCCGCAGGGCCGCCCGGATAGGCACCGGCCCGACCGGGAGCCCCCATTCCGGCACTCGTGGCGACGCCATCCGCGGCGCCGGCCGGAGCGCCTGGGGCCGCGCTGGCCGACTGACCCGGTGCCCCAGTTCCACCCGGGCGACCGCCCGGGCCACCGGCACCGAACCCGCCGCGCTGCTGGCCGGGCGCCGCCTTCCGCACCTGGACTTCTAGGGAATTGCCGCCGCTCTTAATCGCCTGCGTCACCTCCCAAAGATAAGGCGGCCAAGGCCGCACCGCGAGTTCGGCACCGTTTAGGCGAACGCGGACAATCTCGTGCGCATTGCCCAAATCGAGATAGACGCGCTTGTCCGGCGGCACGGCGGCGGTGAATTCCCGCTGATAAATTCCCGTTCCGGCAAACGACGCGGCGCCGATTTCCTCCCAGGTTTTGAGCGATGTAGTCATCTGTTTCTCGCCCAGCGTCACCGACCAGTCGCCGGCCAGATCGGCGATGGCCTGACCCTTGGAGACCGTTGGCACCGGGTCGCCGGCACCGGCGGGCAACGCACCGATCACAATGACGCGCGCTTCCTGCGCGGCGAGCGTCAGTGGCACGTCCACGGTGCCTGCTGCCTTCGCGACGCCAGCGAGCGGATGAATGGTCCCATCCGTCGCGTCCCAGATCTGGACCTGGCCGGTGCCGACCAGCGTCGCGGTGCGAGCCTGCGTTTGGGCGGATTCGTTGAAGAAGAAGTAAACCTCACCGTCCTTCAACGAGCGGCGAAGGTATTTGATCGAGGGGCACGCGGCGTCGAGTTTGACGTCCCGCAACGGCAATGCGGCGATCACCTTTGCGGTGATTTCCGCCGTCGGCTCGAGCGTGGCGAAGCTCAGGTCGGGCACTCCGGCCTCGGGGTTAAGGAATGTCCGGCCGACGATCATCGTGGGCGTGCGACCGACGAAGATGACTTTCCCTCCGGCCGCGGCGAAGGCCCGCAGCCGCTCCAGCACGCTCTGCTGGATGACAGTGGAGGTGGGGACGATCACCGCGCGATAAACTTGTCCGCTGAGGTTTTTCAGGCCGCCGCCCTCGAGCGTGCAGACCGTGGTGAGCGAATCGGCGTCCATGTGATCGAAGTCGATCTGATGCTCCAGCAATTCGGTCACCAGCTTGAGGGTGACGGTGTCCGATTCCCGGTCGCCGAACCACATGCTGTCGGTGGGATGAAACAGTGCGACCTGCGTCGCCGGCCGCCCGATCGACATCAGGTATTGGGCGCGGCTGACGTAGTGGCCGATGGCGGATCCCGGATCTTGCAGCGTGCCGCTGTCGGCGGGCGGCGCGGCGTTGAGGCCGCGGATGTTCATGTAATTGATGCCGCGGACGAGTTGGTAGTCGGCGACGAACTTGCCCGCCTGATTCGGGCCGCCGCCCTCTTCGTCCCAAGCCAGTGCCCGGCCGAAAACGTGAGCGGCTGAGGCAGCGAGCTTCGGAAAATCGGCGATGATACCCGGCCCGATCTGACCGAGATTGTCGACGCCGGGCACGCCGACATAGCGCATGTCGCGCCAGAAGGAGCCTTCGCTGTTGACGAGCGCCATCATCGTTTCCTCGTGGTTCAGGTGCATCATGTATTCCATGTTGCGTGCGTTGCACCACTCCTCCTGCGGCTTGTAGAAGTTGTCGCGGAACATGCCGCTCCACACGTCCCAATAATCGGCCTTGGCGCGTTGCGCCTCGGGGGTCATCGGCCCACCGAAAATCAGGGGAATGTAGGGTTTCAGATCGTAGCCTTTTTGTTTTTGAAAGGTCTCGAGCAGCTTGGGCGTCCATGGCGTGACCCCCGAGTAGTCGGTCTCGTCGCCGCGAAAGCCGAGAACGGTTTTGCCAAACTCATCGCCGACCGCCTTTTCGTAGGTGTCGTAAATAAGCTTCATGAAGGTGTGGGTGGCCACGGGATCGAGAAAGTCGATGAGCGTGTAGAGAGTGTCCTTGGTCGCGCCGCCGTCTTCGCCGTTGTCATTGCGCGTGGGTGAGGTGCGGTAGGCGTGACGGATAAAACCGATTTCCCACGACCCCGTGCCGGGGGGTGCCGTCCAAGTGAGATGCCCATCCGCGGGGATCGGCACCACGATGCCCTCCGGCGCGCCGGCGCCGCCGCGTCCACCACGCCCGCGTCCGCCGTTCCCGCCGCCCATGGTGAGGAAGATGTCCTTCGTGCCCGGAGGCACCGGGATGCTGAACGGCTCGCCGACCGCCACGCTGTAACGCACGTCGGCATTGGGCAGTTGAACCGTGAGTTCACCCGCCCCGCCACGTGGCGCCGTGTATTTGAAATTTCCGTCCGCCGGCAACGGGAACTGCTTGACCGTCGGCGCAGCCGCGTCCGCATCTGGTGCCACCGGCTCGGGGCGAGGATAAGCTAGAATACCCAGCGTATCGACGGGCAATGGAAGATCGAGCGTCTGGCCGGCGCCGACGGTGCAGCGCGCGTCGGTGAGGATGCCCTGCATGCCCAACTGCGGATAGTCCCGGCTGATCAGTCCGCCGGCGAATCCGTCGGGATAACCGCAGTCGGTTTCGATCCAGACCTTCATGCCGCGTTGCTTGCATTCCTGGACGACAGTCTTCACCAAATCCATATACTCGGGCGAAAGATATTTCGGCTGCACCCGCTGCGAGTTGTTGATCATGTAAACGCCGCCGCCATTGGCGTGGATGCGTTCGATGTCCGCGATGATGCGCGCTTTGGTCTGCGGGCCGCCCCAAATCGCCCAATGGATCGCGCCGTATTCCGTGGGCGGCTCGGGAAACGCGGCGGCCGCCTCGGCGACGGTCGGCACGGTGACTTGCCGCCATGGTTGCACGGCACTTGGCACCGATGCCCCTGCGTCGCGACGCACGATTGGCTCGCCCTGCGCGACCTTGAGTTCCAAGCCGGAGAGGTCCGGGTCTTGCGTGTTCGAGAGGACGAGGCCGCGTTGCGCGGTCAGCTTACTGTTCTCAATCTTGAGGTCCAGAATGGGACTGCCCGTCAGGCCCTGAATGACGCCGGCGGCCTGCGCGGTGCCGGAAAAATTGATCAGCCGGATGTTGCGAACGACCGTCAGCGTCTTGGCCGGCGGGGCCAGCGGTGGCACCATTCTCCACTCCAATTCGAAACTGAACGCCCGCTTCACATCGGTGACCCGGATATCGCGATAGACGATGTCCTCGATCACGCCGCCGCGGCTCGGTTGCGACTTGATCCGTGCGGCCGAGTCGGTGCCGGTAAACGTGCACCGCTCGACCAGAACGTGGCGGATCGAACCACTGACTTCCGAGCCCATGGCCACGCCGCCACCTGAGCCGAAGGTGCAGTCGCTGATGGTGATGTTCTCCGACGGCCGGTTCACTCGCAGTCCGTCCTCATCCTTGCCGGCCTTGATCGTGATGTTGTCGTCGGTGCAGGCGATGTCGCAGCCGGAGATGCGCACGTCCTGGCAGGAACACACGTCGATGCCGTCAGAGCTGGGAATGTAGGCGTCGATGTGGACGTTGAGGTTTTCCGCGACGACCTTGCGGCAATAGATGAAGACGAAGCCCCAGCGCGCCTGGTTCTTGAGGTGCACACCGGAGACGCGGACGTTCGTGCAATCCTGAAACACGATGGCGCGCGGCGGCGACAAGCGGCCGGCACCGCCCGGAAGGGGAGTTCCCGCCGCGTTGATCGGAGGCAGGTGGGCCGGGTCGCGGGCGAAATTGATCGCTGCCGTCGTCGGCAACGGCAACGCGTAGACGTCCGCCACCAGTGGCAGCGACTCCGGTGCAGGTGCGGGGGGCGGCGGCGGGCGGACTGCAGGCGCTCCTGCGCCGGCTCCCCCTCTGGCGCCCGGGCCCCGCCGGGCACCTGGTCCCGGCCAGTCGAGGCCGGACCCGTCGATGGTGCCCTCGCCGCTCACCACCACGTCCGTCATTCCGATAAAATTCAAAAAGGCCGAGGTCCAATAGCGCTCGATGCCCTCCCAACTGGTATAGAGGGGCGGGAAGTCTGACATCACGGTGGTGCTTTTAAGCACCGCTTCCTTTTCCAGTTCGAGATTCACCCCGGGCTTGAAAAAGAGCGCGCCGCTCAGGAACGTCCCCTTCGGGACGACGATCACACCGCCACCGATCGCCGCGCAGGCGTCGATCGTGCTTTGAATGGCCTTGGTGTTGACCGCGGCACCGTCACCGACCGCGCCGTGTTCCGTGATCACGTAGCGCGCGGCAGCGCGACTGCTCGCGACGCAGCACAAAAAGGAAAAAGCCGCCAGGAGGAGCAGAGCGACGAGGGGAACGCGTTGGGGCGGGGTGTGCATAGTGAATTTATGTGACGGGGAATGGCCGGCCGCCCCGTCGGACTGGTTGGGAAATCCCGCAACAGTCCGGCTTGGCGCCGTTTTGGCCTGACGCTCAAGTCCGGAAAGCGTTGTTCGCAATTGCGGTCGTCCCATAAAAATTACGACTCGGCTCTCGTCCGCATTTTGAAGGGGCCGTCACGAGTGAAATTGAGTTGGCTCAGGTAGTTCTCTTCACCACGGCGCCAATCCGCCCTTGGGCTGCCGGCGCCTGATTGAAAACCGGATTTTATTCAAGAGGGGGACGCATCGTTCGGCTCCTCGTGATCTCAGACGAGACAGCGTGCCCGGCGCTCAGCGCGGAGCGGTCAGGCCGGCGGGCGGGCGATGATCACCATGTAGCGATTGGGCGTCGTGCCGTTGTTGACGAGGCCGTGCAAGCGCTGCGGTTCGAAGGTCGCACTCTCGCCGACACGGAGCACGATTTTCTCGTCCTCGATTTCGAGGGTGGCCTCGCCCGCCATCACGTAGATTGCCTCCGTCCCGTCGTGCTGGTGCGCGGGGTGAGAACGCTGGCCGGGACCGACTTCGGAGATGTGAAAGTAAAGCGGCTCGCCGTGCAGCGAGTCGTCGATGAGACAGCGGTTAAGACCTTTTCTAACGTGAGAGGTGAAACTCATAATTTTCCAAGTTGCTGGGCAGATTTGCTGATTTCCGGCCGACGCGCAACCTGAGCCTCCCCAGCCGGGTGCGCCCTCGATCTCATTTCATGTATTTGATGACGGCTTCCGTCCGCGAACGGACGTGGAGTTTTTCGTAGATGTGTTTCAGGTGGCTGTTCACGGTCTCGACACCGACGGTGAGTCGGTCCGCGATTTCCTTAGAAAGATGACCCTTGGCCAGCAATTCGAGCACCTCCACTTCGCGCGGAGTAAGCTGCTCGACGTCCGAAGACTGGGTCGGTGTCCGCCGGAACGAATGGATCACCTTGCGCGCGACCACGCCAGTCATGGGTGCGCCCCCCCGCATGATTTCGCGAATCGCCTGAAGCATCGCCTCAGGTGGGGTCCGCTTGAGCAGGTAGCCGCTGGCCCCCGCCTCCAGTGCCCGAAAGATCTGTTCGCTGTCCTCGTAGATCGTGAACATCATGATTTGCGTCCGCGGCAGCAAGTGCTTGAGGCGCGCAGTGCATTCGATGCCGGAACCATCGGGCAGCTGGATGTCCATAATGATGACATCCGGCGCGAGGGCGGGAATTTTTCGCAACGCGGTCTGCACGTTGCGGCAGACCCCCACGCACGAGCAGCCCGGATCCTCCCGGATGATTTCCTCGAGTTCGTCGCAGATACCCGCGTTGTCCTCGACGATTGCGACGGTGATAGCCATGGGAGTGAAACGAGGGCAGCGTGCCGGGCTAGGCAAGAGCGGCCGGCGCGGACGCGCATTCGGGAACACTGAGGGTGAGCTCCGCGCCCCGGCCGGGGACGCTGTCGATGACGAGCGTGCCGCCAATTTCTGCGGCGCGGGTCCGCATATTGGCGAGGCCGTTGCGTTCGGTTTGTTCGGGCGACGAGGGGTCGAAGCCCGCGCCATTGTCCCGGATTCGCACTGTGTAAACGCCGGCGGCGAAGGCGAGCGTGAGTTCCACGCTCGTGGCACCGGAATGCTTCAGCACGTTGTTGAGCGCCTCCTTCGCCACCGCCAGCACGTGATGCTGCACCTCGGGCGCGAGCGGCCGTGGCGGAATGTCCTCCACGCCCTCGACCGAGCATACGATGGGGGTGTCGCGGAAAAACCGCTGGGCAAATTGCGCCACGAACGTCGCGAGCCGGTTCCAGCTGTTGTTCTTCGGGCTCACCGTCCAGACAATGCTTTCCAGTTCGCCCGCCAGACCGCGCGTGCGCCCAGCCAGTTGGCGCAGCGCGTCCTTGAACTGGGATGGGGCGGCGTGGCGGTTCAACCGGTCGGCCAGCATGCCGATTTGCGTGACGCGGCCGCCGAGTTCGTCGTGGAGGTCACGCGCGATGCGGGAGCGCTCCTGCTCAAGTGCATGCTCCCGTTCCAGCTGATGCAGGTGTGCCTTGAGTCGTCGATGCGACCAGTAGCGCGCGAGCCATACCACCAAGCCCGTGAACGCAAGCACGGCCCCGCCGCGAAACCACCACGTTTGCCACCAGGCCGCCGCGACGACGAGCGCAAGCGTCGCGCCTTTTTCGTTCCAACGCCCGTCCTGATTGGCGGCGATCACTTGCAGCGAATAATTTCCCGGGGGCAACTGCACATAACTCGCCGAGCGTTCGGCGCCGGTCTCGATCCAGTCCTGATCGAACCCGATCAATCGGTGCCGGAGGCGCACCTTTTCCGGCGCCGAGTAATTTAGCGCCACGACGCGAAATTCCACCCGGTGACCACCCGGCGGCACGTGCAACGGCGCCATGGCGGAGACCGGGCGATCGTCCACGAGCGCCTCGTCGACATAAACCGAAGGCGCCGGCCGCTCGGGCCGCGACGCTTCGGGGTCGAAGCCCACCACGGCGCGGTGGGTGACAAACCAAAGCCGCCCGTCCTGGGCTTTCCACGCGGTGGGCTGCCCCCCGGTCGCGGCAGAAAATCCCTGCAGGCCTTCATCCTTGCCGAACGTCGAGGCGACCACGCGCTGAATCCGGCCCTCGGCCAGCGCCTTCAACTCATCGATCGCCACGCTGAAAAAACCGCGCCGGCTGCACAGCCAGAGCCGCCCGCGATTGTCCTCCAACAGGTGCGTGATGAGGTCGTCCGGCAGTCCATCATCGCGCGTGAAACGTCGGAGCAGGCTGTCCTTTTTTAAAATAAGCCCGTGCTCGGTGGCGATCCACAACGCGCCGCTCGCGTCAAAATGCAGCGCGTGGATGTGCCCCGCTTGGGTCGTTTCGCGGGCCACGCGCTGCACCAGCCGGCCGTCGCGATACTCCAGCACCTCGCCGTCGTAAGCTCCAATCCACACCGCCCCATCCGCCGCTTCGGTGATGGCGATGACTTGTTTCGCCATGAAGCCATCGGCCGCCGAAAGCGGGTGGTATACGCCCAGATGGAAATAGCCCAGATGGAAGCCCCCCACGGATTCGCCGCCCCAGCCCACCCACATGTCGCCGCCGCGGGTGCAATAGAGGGAACGCACCGGTTGAATCGAAGCATCCAGCAGTCGGATCGGCGCGGCGCGGTCGGCCGGGAGTTGATAGAGTCCCGTAAGCGAGCCGATCCAGATATTGTCGTCACGGTCCGGGCAGATATTGCTCGCGTTAATTGGGGTCGGTGTTTCCGACGAAGCAAAAACGCGGATTTGGCCCGCGAGCACGCTCACGAGACCATTCCGGCGATCAGCGCACCAGATTGCTCCCGCGGCATCCTCGCAGACGGAGGTGCTGTTGTCATCCGGGAGGCCGCTGGCGGAATTGAGCAGAGTGAAATTTTTCGGCCGCAGCCGCTCGATGCCGCCGCCATCCATCGACAGCCAGAGGTTGGACTCCACATCCTCAGTGAGGGCTCTCACCTGATAGTGGTCGGTGGGCACGGGAACAGGCTTCCCGTCCACCAGACGGAACAGCCCATGCCGACTGGTGCCGACCCACACGACCCCCGCGCGGTCTTCCAGCACGTTCTGGACGGTGGCGGTGCCTGGCAACCACGCCGACTGGTCGCACACGACCGTCAGCCGGTCGTCCTCCCATTTCAACAGCCGCTCACTCGTTGCGACCCAGATCCCACCCGAGCGCGCCGCGGCAATGATGATGGACGACTGGGTGTCCACCGGCACCGGAATCAATCTCCCCGCGCGATACCAGCCGAGAAAATCCCCGCAAGCGATCCAGGTGCGTCCGTCGCCATCGATGGCAAAACCCGGCCGGCCATCGGTGTGCCGCACGATGTAATGCTCCGCAGCGCCGAGCGTGATCAGCCGCCCTTCCTGCCAGCGCATCAGTGTCGCTCTGGGTCCGCAGAGCCAGAGGGTGCCGTTGGGTTCGACGAACAGATTGCGCAGCGTCTTGCCCGCGAGTGCGGCGGTCGCCGGATGATAGCTGAAGACATTGTCCCGCAGGCGGACCACTCCGCCGCTGGCCGGCAGCATCAATAGCGTCGCGGGGTTCTCCATCGTGAGGTCGCGGATAACCTCAGCAGCTGGGTCAACAACGAGGGCCGGACCAAAACGGAGGGCATCGTGGTGAAGCCGTTCCGCTGGCTGGATCTCCACTACAACCAGTCGGACAGTTTCCAGCCGGCCAATACTGCGTATAATATCTACCTGCAATTGCTCCCGAATCCGCAGAGCAAGGGCAAGGACTATGGATTTTCCCTCAATCTCTTCGACGGCAAGCTGGTGGCCAAAGTGAACCGCTATCAGACCGTCCAAGATAATTCACGCAGCGGACCGACCGGCGGCAGCTTCGCCCAGCGCACCTTCCGCTTTTTCTTCGACGTCAGCACGCCGCTGGCCAACTACAATCCGGCCACCAACTCGTTTGGTAACGGCAACGATCCATGGGACCTCGAGCAAGAGGGCACGCAATGGATCCTGGCGAAGAATCCCGGCATGGACGTCGAGGCCGCACGACAGGCCGCCATCAAGCAATACCTCAATCCCGTCGGGTTCGACTCCGCCTACATTGATCGAGTGCGCCAGCTCGGCGGTAACGGGTTTGCCGAGATCAACACGGTCACCTCGACGGGCTATGAATTCGAACTCGTCTACAATCCCACGAGCTACTGGACGATGAAGGTGACGGCGGCGGAGCAGAAGGCGATCGATTCGCAGCTCTCGCAATACATGAATCAATTCTTCGCCAAGAATCTCCCCTATCTGCAAGGCATCACGGACCCCACCACCGGAGGAAACTGGTGGACGACGACTATCGGGACGAGCACCACGGGCGCGCCCTACACGTGGTATATCGCCAACATTGCCACTACCCTGAGCCAGGCGTCGGTGAACGCCGGCAAACCGCGGCAGCAGACGCGGGAATGGAGCTTTGCGGGCACCACGAACTTCCGTCTCTCCGGCATAACCGAGAACAAATGGCTCAAGCAGGTTGCGGTCGGCGGCACCATCAGATGGGCGGACAAGGCTGCGGTTGGTTATTACGGCATAACCGACTCCGATGGGGTCATCCGCTCTCTAGATAGCAACCGCCCCATCTATGACAAGGCGCGCTATACTGTCGACCTCCTCGCGAGTTATAATCTGCGCCTTTTCAACAAAGTGCGCGCCCGCCTTCAGCTCAACGTCACGAATGTCCTGGAGGATGGCCGGCTCCAACCCATCGCCTACAATCCCGATGGCCAGGCATGGAATTACCGCATCGTCGATCCGCGCCAGTTCATCCTGAGCGCAACCTTCGACCTCTGAGCGGAGCCCAACCTCACGGTGGCGAGGTTTTTCGCTTCAACATCTGAGACAGGCGACAACTCCCCAGCCTCGCGGTCGGGGAGTTGTTCTGGCCTTCTCCCTCGTCGGAAACGAAAGATTCCCGTCCAATCCGACGCCGATTCACTTCCGCTCGCTCCACCCGTCCAGCTTGCACCACCTCATTCCTTTCTCTGACTGCCCGCTTTTATGATCATCCAATCCTATCGCTCCTGCGTCGTCGCCGCCCTGTTGGCGAGCGCGACCGTGCTGACCGCGCTTGCCGCCGAGCCGCGTTTCACACCGCCCGCCACGCCGCGGGCCACGTATAATTTCAATCCCGGCTGGAAATTTGTCTTCGCAGATGTCGCCGGCGCCGACCAGCCGGGCTTCGACGATTCGAAGTGGGCGAGCGTCAGTCTGCCGCACACGTGGAACGAAACCGATTCCTATCGCGCCTACATCAGCCACAGTGGCGGCGACCAGACGGAGAAATTTGGCGTCGGCTGGTATCGCAAGCATTTCAAACTCCCCGCCAGCGTCGAAGCCGGCCAGAAGGTGTTCATCCAGTTCGACGGCCTGCGGCAGGCGGGCTGGTTCTTCATCAACGGCCAGCCCGTCGGCAAATACGAAAACGGCGTCACGGCGGTCGGCATCGACATCTCAAAGTTCGCGAAATTCGGCGGTCAGGAAAATGTCCTCGCCGTGAAAGTGGACAACAACCCCGGCTACAAGGAGGAGGCCACCGGCACGCCGTTCCTCTGGAACTCGAAAGATTTCAACCCGAACTTCGGCGGCCTCAATCGCGACTCTACCCTGATCGTCGCGGGCCAGATTTACCAGACGTTGC
Organism: uncultured Opitutia bacterium; assembly: GCA_903896015.1. GTDB lineage: Bacteria > Verrucomicrobiota > Verrucomicrobiia > Opitutales > Opitutaceae > CAITWF01. The sequence goes on from CAITWF010000084.1 coordinate 10,878, forward strand.
CGCTCTTCGAGGGCCTCAAAACCACCGGCATTTACGTTTATTCGGAGGCGATCGATCTGAAGAAAAAATCCACCGACGTGAAGGTGGAGGCGCAGGTCGTCAACGAGACCGGCGACTACGCTTCGATCACGCTTTCGGCCGTCGTCGTGGATGCAAATGGCGTCGTGCGCGCGAAATTGGACGGCAACACCTCCGATCTCGTCGCGGGTCAATCGGAAGTTTTCAATGCGACGGGAACGCTGGCCGGCGCGCGCTTCTGGGACGTGAAGGATCCGTATCTTTACCGCGTTTATTCGATGCTGTCGGTGAACGGCAAGGTGGTCGACGTCGTTGAGACGACCACGGGTTTCCGCCAGACGGAATTCAAGGGCGGCGCGGGCACCGGTGGCGTGTGGCTGAACGGCCGCTTCGTCTGGCTCACCGGCTACGCGATCCGCTCGGCCAACGACTGGGCCGGCCTCGGTGGCGCCTATCCCGACTGGATGCATGATTTCACCCTCAACATGGTGCGCGAGAGCAACGGCAATTACATGCGCTGGATGCACGTCGCGCCGCAACGGGCCGATGTCGCGGCCTGCGACCGGCTGGGCATCGTCGAAATTTGCCCCGCGGGCGACAAGGAGCGGATGGTCACCGGCCGGCAATGGGATCAGCGCGCCGAGGTGATGCGAGATACAATTATTTTCTACCGCAACAACCCCAGCATCTTCTTCTGGGAAGCGGGCAACACGATCGTGACGCCCGAGCAGATGACCCAGATGGTCGCGATGCGCAAAGAACTCGACCCGCACGGCGGTCGCGTCATGGGCACGCGCGACAACGATCTCGCCGACGCCAACAAGGCGCTGACGCCGATGTCGGAATTTTACGGCGTGATGATCGGGCAGGCGCCGCAAACCGACAAGGTCGCGGGCGACGACATCTTCCGCGGCTATGCGATCACCCGCCGCGACAAGGCGCCGCTGATCGAGACCGAGGATTTCCGTGATGAGGCGGGCCGCAACGTGTGGGATGAATTTTCGCCACCGCATTTCGGTTTCAAGCCGAAGACCGGCACCGGACGCGATGGCCGTCCCGTCGACAGCTGGCATTGGAACTCCGAGACCTTCTGCCTCGCCGCCACCACGCGCTATGCGAGCTATGTCCGCAATCGCATCGACAACCCCGATCCCGCGCACTCGAAGTGGTCGGCCTATTGCTCGATCTACTTCGCCGACTCCGATGCCGACGGCCGCCAGACAGGCAGCTATGTGCTGCGGGTGAGCGGCAAGGTGGACGGCGTGCGCATTCCGAAGTCGCTCTACTACGTCTCACGCGTGATGCAGAACGAGCAGCCCGACATCCACATCATCGGCCACTGGAATTATCCCGCCGATACGAAAAAGACGATGTATGTCGCCGCCTCGAACTGCGATCAGGTGGAGCTCTTCGTTAACGGCAAGTCGCTCGGCGTGCAGACCAAGGTCTATAAGTTCGTCGATACGTTCGGCGGCCGTGGCCCGGGCTCGGAAGAACGGAATGCGGGCCTCGACACGGGCTACGTTTACGCTTTCCCGGATGTCGTGTTCGCGCCCGGTGCGATCAAGGCCGTGGCAAGCAAGGGCGGCAAAGTCGTCGCCCAGCAGGAAATCCAGACGGCCGGCGATCCCGCCGCGATCAAGCTCACGCTCCACACCGGCCCACAAGGCCTGCAGGCCGACGGCAGCGATGTGGCGCTGATCGACTTCGAGGTCGTCGATGCGCAAGGCCGCCGCTGCCCGACCGACGAGGCGCGCGTGGACTTCGCGGTCGATGGCCCGGTGATCTGGCGCGGCGGGTTCAACGCCGCGAAGCTCGAAACGACGAACAATCTCTGGCTCGACACCGAGTGCGGCATCAACCGCGTGGCGATCCGCTCGACGATGACCGCGGGCAAGATCACGGTGACCGCGAAGCGCGACGGGCTGAAATCCGCCACGGTCACGGTCGACTCGAAGCCGATGGAAATCGTCAACGGCCTCGGTCGCGCGCTCCCGCAGACGCTGTCCGGCGCGGCGCTCGCGACCGCTGCGAAGTAACGGCAAGAGCGCGTCGTTTAAATCAGCCGGCTCGGTTCGTGCGAACGTGGACCGAGCCGGCTGCTCCCTCCGAAGAAACCTCGAGCCGATTTAATCCCATGCGCCTGCCAACCCCGTTTCGCCCCTCCCGCCTGACGGCGGGAATGGTCCTGTTCGTCCTGCTTGGTTTTTCGGCGCTGGCCGCGGAGCCGCGCTATCAGCCGCCAGCCTCGCCGCGCGCGACCTACAACTTCAATCCCGGCTGGAAATTCCTGCGCGAGGATGTTCCCGGCGCGGAAGCGGTGAATTTCGACGACCGCGCGTGGGCGAGTGTCGGCCTGCCGCATACGTGGAACGACGTGGACAGCTACCGTGCGCACATCAGCCACCCCGGCGGCGATCAAACGATCTTTCTCGGCATCGGCTGGTATCGGAAGCATTTCACGCTGCCGGCCGGCACCGAAGGGCAGAAGATTTTTCTCGAGTTTGAAGGCCTCCGCCAGGCGGCGCGTTTTTATCTCAACGGCCAGCCGCTTGGCCTCTTCGAGAACGGCATTACGGCGTGCGGACTCGATCTCACGGCGCTCGTGAAGTTCGGCGCGCAGGATAACGTGCTCGCGGTGCAGGTGGACAACCGGCCGACTTACAAGGAGGAGGCCACCGGCACCGAGTTCGAATGGAAGAACAGCAACAGCAACCCGAACTTCGGCGGACTCACCCGCAACGTCTGGCTGCATGCGATGGGCACCGTCTATCAAACCCTCCCGCTCTACGAAAACCTGAAGACGACCGGCGTGTATGTCTTCGGAAAAAACTACGACATCAAGGGCCGCAGTGCCGAGATCAACGTCGAATCGCAGGTGCGCAACGAGTCGACGGGCAACGCGGCACTCACGCTCGCCGCAGTGGTCGTGGGCGCGGACGGCGTCGTCCGTGCGCAGATCCAAGGAGGAACCGCGAACCTCGCCGCCGGCCAGACCGCGACGCTGACGGCCGCCGGTCCGCTCGTCGGGGCGCGTTTCTGGGATGTCAGCGACCCCTATCTTTACGACGTGTATTCCGTCCTATCGGTAAATGGCAAGGTGGCCGACGTGTGCAAGATTCACACCGGCTTCCGCAAGGCCGAATTCAAGGGCGGCGCCGGCACCGGCGGTGTGTGGCTCAACGACAAATTCGTCTGGCTCACCGGCTATGCGCAGCGCGCGGCCAACGACTGGCCCGGCCTGGGCTCCGCATATCCCGACTGGATGCACGACTACACGGCAGCGCTGCTGCGCGAGAGCAACGGCAACTACGTTCGCTGGATGCACATCTCGCCCACGCGCGCGGACGTCACGTCCTGCGACAAGTTTGGCATCGCGAATGCCTGTCCGGCGGGCGACGGCGAACACGAGACCTTCGACCGCCAGTGGGATCAGCGTGTGGAGGTGATGCGCGACTCCATCATCTATTTCCGCAACAATCCCAGCATTCTCTTCTGGGAAGCGGGCAATGCCGCGATCAACGCGGCGCATATGCAGCAGATGGTGGCACTGCGGAAGGAACTGGATCCGAGCGGCGGACGGGTCATGGGCTGCCGTTCGCTTCGCGATCCGGGCGCGATCGCGTCCGCGGAATATTTCGGCATGATGCTCGGCCGGCCCGACGGAAACGAAATGCGCGACAAGGCCCCGTTGATCGAGACCGAGGATTTTCGTGACGAGGGCGCGCGCGCCATCTGGGACGATTTTTCCCCGCCGCATTTCGGCTTCAAAAAAGGCCCGATGGACAGCTACAACTGGAATTCCGAGAACTTCGCGCTCGCGGGCGTCCGCCGGTATTTCAACTTCCTGTCCAACCGCATCGACAATCCCGATTCGGCCCATTCGAAGTATGCGGCCTACGCTTCGATTTACTGGTCGGACTCCGATGCGGACGGCCGGCAGCAGAGCAGCCAGGTCCTGCGCGTGAGCGGCAAGGTGGACGGCGTGCGCCTGCCGAAGGAAATTTTCTACGCCTCGCGCGTGATGCAAAGCTCCGTGCCGGACCTGCACATCGTCGGCCACTGGAATTACCCGGCCGACACGAAGAAGACCATCAGCGTCGTCGCCTCCCTGTGCGACTCGGTCGAACTCTTCGTCAACGGCCGCTCGCTCGGCGTGAACACCACGCCGCAAAACGGCTTTGTCTATGCCTTCCCGGAGGTCGTGTTTGAGCCCGGCGCGATCAAGGCCATCGCCACCAAGGGCGGCAAAGTCGTCGCGCAACAGGAAATCCAGACCGCGGGCGAGGCGAAGGCGATCAAGCTCACACTGCACACCGGACCGCAAGGCCTGCAGGCCGATGGCAGCGACGTGGCATTGATCGACTTCGAGGTCGTCGATGCGCAAGGCCGCCGCTGCCCGACCGACGAGGCGCGCGTGGATTTCGAGGTCGGCGGCCCGGTGATCTGGCGCGGCGGATTCAACGCCGCCAAGCTCAACACCACGAACAATCTCTACCTCGACACCGAGTGCGGCATCAACCGTATCGCCGTGCGCTCCACGATGACCGCCGGGAAAATCACCGTGACCGCCAAACGCGAAGGCCTCACTCCTGCCACCATGACGATCCAATCCATGCCCGTGGAGATTGCCGGCGGGCTCGAACGACCGAGCCCGCAGACTCTGTCAGCGCCGGCGCCGTGACGCGTTGGGCTTACAACAGCCGTTTGCATCGATTGATGCTTCCCTGTCGCGCCTTGCACAAAAGCAAGTGTTGCAAGGCACGATTCGGCAACACGCGACCCGCAAATTGTGATCCAGGGGTTACGGCAGAGTCGTTTTCACCGAGCTGGATGCATGCGGAGCAGTTTGAAAAGTCATGCGCTGACTGCGACCCTGCCCGGTCGTTCGCAACCTTTCGCGGTCTTGAGCGACTACCTTTGGGCTGGTTCCGTTTCCCCTCAGCAACCACTGCAATCGGAATAACGATTGGTGTCCGCCGCGAAGCCAAATGAACAAAATCCTGATCCCACTGATGCCAGTGTTGTTTCTGCTGCCGGTTTCGCGCGCCGCCGCGCCGGTGCGAGCGGGCAACGTGGTGCTCAATGCCACTTCGTTTTTGGGCGAACTGCCCGATGGCGACACCGCGCAAAACGGTCCGCCGCGCAACGGCGGTGGCGGTCGCCGCGGTGGCGCTCCCGCCGCAACGCCCGCACGGCCAACACCGACGTTCACGTTTGAAAACTTCGCGATCAACCTGAGCGCGCCCACGTCGATTGGCGCGAAGGCCGACATCCCGCAGGCGGGCACGTGGCATCTCTACGTTCGCTCGCGCAGCGTGACGGATGGGAGTTCATTCAAAGTCTCCGTCGGCGACAAAACCAGCGCCGACACGTTCGGCGATGCACCCGGCGGCGCGTTTCAATCCGGCGGCAGCTTCGAGCTCCAACGCGGTCCGCTCAAAGTCACGCTCACCGACATTCATCACGGCTGCGCCTTCGATGTGCTGCTGCTCTCGCAGAAAGCCGATCTCAAGGAATCCGATCTCGCTCCGCTGCAATACCCCGAGGACATCGTGCTCCTCAAAGAATACCCGCTGCCCGTCGCGATCGAGGGCGTGAAATTCGGCGATCTCAACGGCGATGGCAAAACCGACCTCGTCGTCCTCACGCCCAACTACTCGACCTACGCCTACGACAATAGCGGCAAGGAACTCTGGCATGTCGACGCGCCGTCCGGCGGGAGCGAGCTTCGTTCGCAGTTCGAGGCGCCGGGTGTCGTCTGGGATTTCGATCACGACGGCAAGGCCGAGGTCGTCGCGTGGGCCATGCTCGATGGCAAGGAAACGCTCGCGATGTATGACGGCGGGACCGGCGCGATCAAACACCAGGTTCCCTGGCCCACGCCGCCGATGCCGCACGTGTATAATAATTTCCGGCTCGCGATCGCGAATCTTCATCCCGGCTATCCCGACAGCCTGATCGTTTACACCGACTCCGGCGGCACGGTGTCGATCAACGCCTATGGTCCTTCGCTCGATCTGCTCTGGTCCTACAGTCATCCGCGGCTGAAAGATTATCACGGCCACTACATTTATCCGGTCGATATCAACGGCGACGGCATCGACGAAGTTTACGTTTCCCACGTAATGCTCGACGCCAAAGGCCACGAGGTCTGGAACAACTACGCGGAATTTCCCGACAACCACGACCACGTCGATTCCGCGCGTTTCATCGATCTAAACGGCGACGGCAAACTCGAGATCATCGCCGGCCAATCCGACGTCGGCACCGTGCTCTACGATGCCACGACCGGCAAACCCCTCTGGCAGCGCTTTGCGAATCACAACCAGAAGGTCGAAGGCGGACCCTATCGTGCCGACATTCCCGGCCAGGTGATTGTCGCGAGTTCGCGTTTCTACGTCGGCGGTCTCGGCGCGCTGCTCCGCTGGTATGATCCGCAGGGGCACCGCATCGACATCTGGCCGAAGAATCCCATCCCGGGAAATCCGAATTTTTCGAAGGGCGACTTCAAAGGCGACGGCCGGAACCAGCTCTTCTGGCAGCGCTTCCGCATCGAGGCCGATGGAACCGGCACGATCGCGTTTCCCGACGAGGTCTTCCATATGTTCGACTTCATGGGCACGGGCAACGACCAGCCCGTGACCGTCAATCGCAACGGCATGGTCCGCATCTACGGCTACAAAAACGCGAAGCCGAACCCGACCGCCGAGAAGAGTGATCCGCTCTATCGCGCGCACGCGATCGCGAACCACACGCACTACTGAGGAGACGCACCCCATGACGAAAAATCTTTTCCCCTTCGCCAAGTCCGCCGCGTGCGCGCTCGCGGTTTCCGCCGCGGCCTTCGCCGGCCCGTTCTATCCCGAGGGCACGACGACACTGCATTTCGCCTTCGAAGGCAGTCCGAACGGCGACCGCCCCATCGTGCGGCCGCCGGCGACCTACTACGTCGAGGATGGTTTTGGTTTCGTCGATTCACCCAACTTGATCGGCACGGCGCTCGGCGTGACCGCGCCGAAATATTTCCGCTTCGACGTCAATCTCCCCGCCGGCACCTACGACATCAGCGTCACGCTCGGCGGCACGCGCGATGAATCAGTCACGAGCACCAAGGCCGAGAACCATCAGCCAATGGTGTCCGACGTCCACGTCGCTCGCGGAGAGAGGGCCGTGAAAACCTTCACCGTCACCGTCAAACGCGGCGCCGCCGGCGATCAGTCGCTCGAAGGCGACGGACGCCTCACGCTCGAATTTGAAGGCACCAATCCGTCGCTGATGAAACTCGACATCAAACCAAGCGCGAAGCCAGCGACTGAGTAGAGTAAGAAGGTGAGTGGTGTCGGCCGGCGGGCGGGCCAAAGGACCTTGGTTGCCGTAATCTCTCTCTGCGCGCGGCATTTGGCGTGGATGCGTTCGATGTCCGCGATGATACGCGCTTTGGTCTGCGGGCCGCCTCAAATGGCCCAATGGATCGCGCCGTATTCCGTGGGCTGCCGGGGAAACGCGGCGGCCGCCTCGGCGACAGTCGGCACGGTGGCCTGCCGCCATGGTGGGGCGGCGTGGAGCGTCAACGTCAGGCAAACAAGAATGACAGAGTTTGAGAGCGTTTCCATCGAGGGGTAGTCAGGATGGATCCGACTGAATGATGGTTCGATGGCGACAACGTTGTCCTGCAAAGTGAAATCGCCGCTAGACGACACGGGACAAGCAACTGCCTCGTTTGCTGCTGACGGAGGAAACGACTTGGGCGGTCCTGGGAGCGAGTCCGCCGGCAAAGGCCAGCGGGCCGATTCTACTCTGAGGCGCGGCTTTCTCGCGTCAGTAGAGAGCAGGCGTTGTTGCGATATTCTGTCAGTCACTCCGGCGCCACCACCGATGATGTCGCCGTGAGATCATCGCAAAAGCCGCTCGATCAAGGCGCGTCCGGCTTCGGCGCCGCTGGCTGGGCCACCGGTGGGTTCGCTCCCCTTCCCCGGCGTCCCCCGGGATTCGCACCAGGAGCGAGCGGCGGAAATTCCGCGGGCAACTGATCTCCGACCATGCCGAGCATCGTGATCGTCTCGAGTCCGTTTTGCGCGGCGCCGTTCGTGTTGCCCGGGCCTTCGTCGATGGGATTCAGCGTGGCCGCGCCCTCGACGTGACGCACGTCGCGTCCGCGTCCGCCGCGACCGGTGCCGAGCAGCGCATCGATCCCGGCCTGTTTGAACGCGGGATTCTTCGTCTCGTGATAAACGTAGGCGGCGAGCCGGCCGTCGCGCACGAACGCGGCGTCCCCTCCCTCGGTGCCGGTCTTCATGTCGCGCACGATCGTGTCCCGCGGCGCGCTATAGAGGCGGCAGTATTGCAGCCAGAGTTTGTGCCACGTGGGATCGTCGAGCATCTGGTTCAGTTCGAAGACCACTTCCGCGCCGCCCATGATCGTCGCGAGATTGTAGGTGCCGGGCTCCTCGCTGAGTTGGTAGAGCTTGCCGGTCGCCGGATCGTAGCCGAAGAGGAGATTTTTTCCGGTGCGCAGGCCGAGCGGCATCGCGTCGAGGCTTTGGACGCCGGCGAGAATCTTGTCGCGCCACTTCGTGTCGCCGGTGCGCTCCCACTCGGTCATCCAGTTGCCAAGAAACGCCAGCCAATCGGGCCCGAGGCGCACGCGCGTCGGCGCGATTTTCTTTTCGGCCGCGGTGATGGGCTGCGCGAGGCGCATCGGGTCAAACTCGATCGTCTTGTAGTCGGCGTTGAGCATTTCGCGCATCACGTCGCCCACGCGCTCGTCGGTCGTGAGGTAATAATAGAAGCGGCGGTAGCCCGCCTGGCTGATGCGCGCTTCCTTCGCGCCGTCGCCCCAGTGGCGGACGTTGTGACGCGAACCGAGGCCGGCGAAGCGTCCGAGGTGATAGCAATCCACTTCGCCCGTGTGGCGGGTCATCGCCTCGGCCATCCGAAACACGTCGGCGCGGCCCGAGCGCAGAAAACTATACCAGAGCCACATGTCGGTCCCGAGTTCGGAATTGTCCCACGCCATGCCGCCGAGGTCGTAGCGCCACTCGTGGCGGTCCTCGTCGTAGGAATGGCGCACGTCGCCGAAATCCCAGAAGCCATACCAGTGGTGCTGCTCGGGCTGCGTGAGATAAAAATTCAACGTGGTCGCGAGTCGCTGCTCGATCGCAGCCTTCACGGGCGTCGATTTGTCCTCGAGGCCCCATAGGCCAAACGCCTGCGCCGACTGCAAATACTGCGGCGTGCAAACCAGCACCGGCGGCGTGGCGCCGACCTGCGCGAACTTCACGGTCTCGTCCTTCGTCGGCACACTCGCGGTCGGAAACAGCGTCAACTCGCTCGTGCGCGCGACGCCGGTCGCGGTGCTGAAGCCGGGCTGCACATCCTCGTAAACCGACTCGAGGCCGTGCGCGTGCGTGTCGTAGTGCCGCAAGTCCATGCCGGGCGCATCGGGCGACCAGAGCCACACCGTCAGCTCCGCCTCGCCGGCGCCGGCGTGTCGCACTTCGAGCGACGCGGGATACGACTGCCAGAAATTTTTCAAACTGACGCCGAGCCCGCCGCTCACATCGCCAACGAAGACGTGACCCGAGGCGCGTTTGCCGGCGTTGGCGAAGAGCCACGTGCTGTCGGCATTCGTGCGCTTCAAGATGGTGAAACCATCGGCGTTGGGCTGGACGAGTTTGAAATCCTCCCACACGGCCCAGTCGGCGAGCAGGCCCTGGCCGCGGGCGTTGAATTGCTCGCGATTCGGCACGCGCTTGCCGCCGAGCTGCGTCGGATAAATGTCCGCGCCGCCATTCGGGTCGGCGACGAAACGGCCGCCACGCCCGATCATCGGCTGAATTGGCTCGGCCCAGAGGCCGCCGTTTTCGCCGGAGAAACGCACGTGGCGGTTCTGCACCTGTTCGCGCATCGGCACGCTGAAGACGACACCGAGCCCGCGGATGAAATCGCGGCTTTCGTCGCCGTCGAAGACAAACGTGTGGACCATCCGCGCCGATTCCTGACCCGCGTAGAAATACAGCCGCACCGTGAACGGCAGCCACACGCGGTTACCCTTGGTGCCGACGTGCATGCCCTCGATTTTCGCGACCGCGCGCACGGGGCCGGACTGCTCGAGCGTGACCTTGTCGACGCGCGTGCGGAAAAGTTCGCGCGACGGCGTGTCCGTCGCGTTGCCATCCGGACCGTCCTGCAACACGCACACGAGCCGGCCGTCGCGCGCGATTTCGCGGCCGTCGACGGTGATGGCGTCGATGAGATTCGAGCCGTGCATGGGGATAACGAAGTTCGCGCGGCCCGTGTCGATCGTGTAGGTCGTGTCGCTGCGGCGGATCGAGATTTTCGCACCGTCAGTGGCCGCGGCGCTCGGCGTGGCGGTGAGTTTGAATTCTCCCGTGGTCGACGGGCCCGCGACGGTCGCGACGCCGCTCCATTTGAGCGATCCGTCCGGCCAAAACGCGAGCGGCCACGTCTGCACCGGCAGCGCCTTGCCGTCGGCGGTCGTGAGCGCGAAGGCCTGCGATTTTTGCACGGCGCCGCGCGGCCACGGCACGCCGAAACTGACGCCAACCGCGACGGGCGCCGGCGTGCCGCCAAGCCACGTGACGGGCACCGGCGACGAGGGTGCGGCGAAACCGACTGCGGCCGACGCGATCACAACGGAGCTGAGTAATTTGAGTTTCAGTTTCATGATGGGGCGTGAATTGGGTTTTGCGTTTCGGCGCGGGCTCACGGATTCGGTTTGGTGAAGAGCCGGTCGTAGTCCATCCAGTGCGCGTTCATGAGATCGATCTTGCGCTTGAGCTGACCGGCGAGGCCGGGACCGAGCCGCATGATCGTCTCCTCGCCGGCGACGGAAGCGAGATCGAGCAGCGGTTCTTTCGTGCTTTGCAGCAGGCGCTGGAGCCGGGCGGTGTTGTCGATTTCCTTGCGCGCGGTTTCCAGCAAGTCGGTGCGATCCCAACTGCTCTGCACGCCGAGCACGGCGTTGGGCTCGGGTTTGATGCCGAGCGATTTCACGCGGTCGAGCTGCGCCTGATAGGCGACCATGTGATCGGCGGAGTGCAGCAGGCAGAGTGCGACCTCGAGACGTTTGCCATAGATTTCCCAGCGCGCTTTCGCCGCCACGTCGGACGCGGCGTCGCGGATGCGGTGGACGTGACCGAGCGCGCTTTCCACGTCGGGGACGACGGTCTCGATCACGCGTTGGAACAGCAGTCGCGCGCCGTAGCCGTCAAACATGCGCATACCCTGGATATCGATCAGGTTCTCGGCTTGCTCCTCGTCCTTGGCTTGAAAGAGAAACGGCCGGTAATAACTTTTGTCCGCGTCGGTGAGCTCGTCGGGAAACGGCATCATCGGGCGATTGATCCAGCGATTCAGCACATGGCCAAATTGGAGCACGCTGCCAAAATCAAGCGCGTCGAGCCGGCGATCGGCGTCGTCGAGCAGCAACCAGACGGAGAGCAGCGCATCGGCCTGGGCCTCGCCCGCCTCGGTGGCGGCAAACGCCCGCAGCCCAGCCAGGCGCTCCACCACGCCGCCGCGCGCACTGGCTTGGGTCGCCTCGACGAGCCGGCCGTTGAATTCCAATTCCGCCTCATCCGGCCGCAGGCTGATCATGCGGCGGGCGACCGCCGGGCTCGCTGTGGTCTCGGGAGTCCGCTCGGCTTGTTCGTTGGCGAGGCGGCGGGCCGATGCCGGGTCGGCTCCTGTCCGCGTGGCGGCACGTCCCGCGCGCAGCCAGCGGAGATCAGGAACCGCGAGGCCGACGACCGGATAAAACGCCCCGCGCGCATACGCGTCGCTCGCGCGCAGGCCTTGGAACGCGCGACCGTCCGGACCCTCGCGACCCGACACGGCGACGCCGCGCGGGAGTTTGTGGACGATGGCTTCGAGCGTCTCCGGCGAGAACGACGGGATCATCCATTGGCGCGGCGCGACGGGGTTGAGGTTGATCTCAACGTCGTGGCCAGTCGCCTTCGCGGCGTCCTTCAACGCGACGAGGAATCCGAAAATGCGATCCGCCATCGGGCGATCCTTGCAGTCGCTGTGGCCATTGAGTCCGGGGTAGAGCGCGGGCACCCAGCAAAAGCCGGAGCCGGAATCCTGCGTGAGAAAACTGAACGTCTCGATCTCTGGGCAGCGCGTGAGCAGATTTTTCATCGCGACCGCGTAGAGGCGCAGCGTCTCCGGCTGGTCGACGCACATCGAAAAGCGCGCCGTGCGCGAGCGGTTCGGATGATCGACGCGCGGTCCGCGCAACTGCGGGTAAGCGGTGAAGAACGCCTCGGGCATCACTTGCGGGATGTTCGCGGCCCAGTGCGCCTTCAGGCCGAGCCGACGGAGAATCTTGCAACGCTCCTCGATCAGCGCGGCGACGCGCCGGCCGTAGTTCATGTCGACGAACGGTTCGACCTCCGGGGCGGGGAACAGTTTGAAAAAATCCGGCCGCTGGATGAACCACGCCGGATAGGGATCGCCCGGCGGTTGAAACTGCCACTGTGAAGTCGGCAGTCCGTCGGTGATCGGCACGTGCGTTGCACCGAGCCGTTTCGCGAGCGTGGCCTTCCGCTCGAACGTCGCGAGTTCGGCCGCGTCATTCGCCGCATCGGCGGAGGAATCGGCGGCGCGTGCGGGCGCGGCGACGGCGAGCCAGGCGAGAATGAGGACGAAACTGGAGACGAAGGGATGGCGGAGATTCTTCATGGCGAGGGTTTCAAAAGGAAAGTGCGCGAACGTTCCCGCGGACTCACGCGGTCGCGAGCCCGGCGATCTTCAGGGTGAACGCATGCTCGCACGGCGGCGCCGGCGGGAGCTGCACGACAAGACCGCGCGCGTCGTGTTTCCACGCGAGCTTTCCGCCGTAGCCGATGAGGGAGACGTTTTCGATTTTGCCGACGACGTCCGCGTTCGTTGTCGCGAGCGGGGCGATGATAAATTCCTTTTCCGGCCAGCCCATGACGAACGCGTAGAGCGTCGCGCCCTTCGTCGTGAAGCGGACTTCCTCGGCGGTAAAATCCTTGCGGCTGTTTTCGTTGAACCGCACGCCGGGCGCGGGCGGCGGGATGTGCGAGCCAGGGCCGTCGCCGAACGTCTTCCACGGGCGTGTCGCGTAGATCGCCTCGCTGTTCACCGCCATCCACGCGGTGATGGCCTCAAGGATTTTGAGTTCCTGTGCGTCGGGTGCGCCGCTGTTGGGGAGTGGGAAATTCAGGAGGAGGTTGCCGTTGCGGCTGACGATGTCGACGAGCAGGTCGATCACGCGCTTGGGCGTCTTGTAGCGCGCGCGGGTGTCGTAGTGCCAGTTGCCGATGCAGGTGTCGGTCTGCCACGGCCGCGGCCAGATGCCTTCGATCACGCCGCGCTCCATGTCGAGCACGCACAGGCCGGCGGCGGAGTCGGGGCGGCTCTTGCTGTTGTAGACGGCCTCGACCTTGCCGCCGTGTTTGCGGGCGCTGAGGTTGTAATGCAGTGCGACGAGCGCGAGGCCTTCGTCGCCGAACGGAATTCCGCCGTCGGTGTAGAGCAGATCGGGCTCGTAGTTCGTGACGAGGTCGGTGATTCGGTCGAAATAATTTTTGCGCCACGAGTCCGGTCCGCCGCGGCTCATCGCCATCTGCGCAGTCGCGGCCTTTTCGGCGAAGTCGGCGGGCTGTCCGCGATAGTCGTGGTAGAGATCGGCCCATTGCGGATCGGCACCGTCGTAAAGCACGCCGGCGAGCGGGCCATTCTTGTCGGCGAGGTGCGAGGTGCCGAACCACGTGTAACTGTTCGAGAGGTGCTCGCTCACGCCGAAACGCAGGCCGTGCTTCGCGGCGGCGGCGCGCCAGAGACCGACGATGTCCTTCTTCGGGCCGCTCGCGACGGCGTTCCAACGCGGCTGGTATTTCGAGTTCCACAGGTCGAAGCCGTCATGGTGGACGCCCATCGTGACGTAGTATTTCGCGCCGGCTTTCTTGTAGAGCCCCATCAGGTGGTCGGGGCCGAACTCGGCGGCCTTCCACGAGGCAATGACGTCCTTGAAGCCGGCCTTCGATGGGTGGCCATATTTCGCGACGTGGTATTTGTATTGCGGCTCGGTCTCCACATACATGCGGCGCGCATACCAGTCGCCATACTCGGCGGCAGATTGCGGGCCCCAGTGATTCCAGATGCCGAACTTCGCGTCGCGAAACCAAGCGGGCACCTGATAGGTGTTGAGCGATTCGCGGGTGGACAGAAACGGCCCGGTCGGCGGGGCGGTGTTAGCGGCGCTTTCGCGCTGGCCGAGCGAGGAACAGGCCGCGCTGCCGAGCAGCGGACTGGCGGCGAGGAGCTTGAGGGCGGTGCGACGGGTGATTTTCATGGGGTGATGGGATGGCCACTGAAGAAAAAAGGGGAAATCGGCGCGGCGGGCGCACAGGACGCATCAACGCGACGAAGCCGGCGGGCGCGATCTACCTGACGTCGAAGGCCTCCGTCGTAAGGCCGAAAGAGGCGGCAACGCAATGGTCGCGATATTGTCGGCTGGGCGCGGCACGAGAGCGACTCGCCATCTTGCCGGCCGAAGGAGTCGCCGCTTTGACTTACGCGGGTCCGGCAGAGTCTGAATCTCCCGACATCCTCGGCGCGAGATGCACGACAACTTTCGGGTCGTAAGCGCGTCATTGCAGCGTTCTCTCGTCTCCACCCCACGATGAAATCCCTTTCTTGCCACCTGTTTCTCATTCTCGCGGCCGTAACGACGGGTTGGGCCGCTGAGCCTGCACCCGCGCCGACTCCTCCGAGCGTCGCACCCGCGCCCGCCGCGCCGCCTGCGGGACGACCGGCGCGTCCGCAGGCTCCGGCAGGTGCCGACGACTATGTGCTCGGGCCCGACTCGCGGGTGCAGCCCGGCGTGCCGCAGGGCACGTGGGAAAAATACCGCTGGGACAAGAGCGAGATTTTTCCGAACACGGTGCGCGAGGTCTGGCTTTACGTTCCCGCGCAATACGACCCGAAGGTGCCCGCCTGCCTCATGGTCCTTCAGGACGGCCCGCGCCAATACGCCGCCCGCGAGCGGACCGACGCGGGCAACCGCGCGCGCCAGACGCTCGAATACGCCACACCCAACGTCCTCGACAACCTCATCGCGCGGAAAGAGCTGCCGGTAATCATCACTGTCTTCATCAACCCGGGCAGCACGGCGATCGATGCGAACGGCCGGCCGGACTTCGCCAACCGCAGCGTCGAATACGATTCGGTGGCGGACAACTACTCGCAGTTTATCGCCAAGGAAATTCTCCCGTCCATCGAGGCGAAATACAATCTCCGCAAAGATCCGGCCGGCCGCGCGATTGGCGGCATCAGTTCGGGCGCGATCTGTGCGTTCACGGTGGCGTGGAATCATCCTGACTGGTTCGGCAAGGTCATCAGCGATGTCGGCAGCTTCACCAACCTCCGGGGCGGCCACGTCTATCCGCAGCTCATCCGCGAAGCGCCGAAGAAGCCGCTGCGCATTCATCTTCAGGACGGCATCTACGACAACCGCTCCCCGCAGGATCCGGAGCGCGATTGGTTTCTCCAAAACCGCCTGATGAGCGAGGCGCTGACGGAGAAACTCTACGATGTGCAATACGTGCTCGGCCACGGCATCCACAGCAGCAAGCACGGCGGCGCCATCTTTCCGCAGACGCTGCGCTGGATCTGGCGTGACGAGGTGCCGAAGCAGTAGAGCCCGGTCGTCCACGCTTGGTCGGGCTTACGCGATCACGTCGAGTTTGCCGGTGCTGTCGGCGAAGCGCGGGACCGGCGCGCCCATGCGGTCGAGGAGTGAGGTGTAGAGATTCGTCATCGGCGTCTCGTGGTCCATCTTGATGTGGCGGCCGGGCGTGAGTGTGCCGCCGCCGCGACCAGCGAGGATCGTGGGGAGGTTGTCGTGCAGGTGCTCGTTTGGGTCGCTGATGCCGGCGCCGTAGACGATCATGCAGTTGTCGAGCAGCGTGCCGTTGCCCTCCTTCACGGACTTCAGCTTGTCGAGGAAGTAGCCGAATTGCGTGAGATGCCAGCGGTCGATCTTCGCGAGCTTGTCGAGCGCGTCGGGATTGTTGCGGTGGTGCGAGGTCGAGTGGTGGCCGGCGTTGACGCCCGCAAAGGGATAGGGGCGGTTGCCGCCGTCGTGCGAGACGAGGAAGCTCGCGATGCGCGTGCTGTCGGTCTGGAACGAGAGCGTCATGATGTCGAACATCAGGCGCATGTGGCGCTCGAATGTATAATCGGCGTCAAAGTCACCGACGGCGCCCGCGGGCACGGGCGGCGGCATACGGCCGTTTTGCTCGATGCGTTTTTCCACGTCACGGATCGCGGTGAGATATTCGTCGAGTTTCTGGCGGTCGTTCTTGCCGAGATTTTTCTGAAGTCGATTCGTCTGGTCGAGCACGAGATCAAGGATGCTCTTGCTCTGGCGCTCGCGGCGAAGGCGCGCCTCGCGCGATTCGTCGGAGGAGCCGGCGCCGAACAGGCGGTCAAACGCAGCCTTCGGCTCGATCTCGGGATTCATCGGCTGCGTCTCGGAGCGCCACGAGATGTTGAACTGGTAGGCGCAACTGTAGCCGGAGTCGCAGGAGCCGGCTTCCTGGCCGCGGTCGCAGCTCAACTCGAGCGACGGGAAGCGCGTCTGGTCGCCGATCGCCTTGGCGGCGACCTGGTCGACGGAGATGCCAATGTGCACGTCCGACGCGGATTTTTTCGCCTGGCAACCGGTCAAGTAAGTCGCCGATGAGCGCGCGTGATCGCCGCCGCCGTCACCGTTGCCGAAGGCCTTCCGGTGCGCGAGGCCGCTGAGGACGCTGAAGTCGGCCTGGTGCGCGGCGAGCGGCGCGAGTGTTTCGGAGAGCGCGTAGTCCGTGCCGACGCCGGTGGGCGCCCACTTGGCCATGTTCATGCCGTTTGGCACATACACGAAGGCCATGCGCTTTGGCGCCGCGCTCGTGGCGGCGTCGGCGGTCGTGGCGCCCAGCGCGCGCAGCGGCAGCATCGAATCGAGGATGGGCAGGGCGATTGCGGTGCCAACACCGCGGAGAAACGTGCGACGGGGGATTTGCCAGCTTTTGCTCATGGGAATGATGGGGGAATGAAAACGCGACGCGGGGAAAATCGGGGAACGGCGAATGGCGGCGAGTGTGGTTACATTTTTGCCGCAGGCAAACGCCACGCTTCGTCGAACACGCCCTCGGCGGCGGTCTCGGCGGCGATCGAGCCATCGGCCTGCTTGGAAACTTTCAGGATCGCGTAGTCGCCATAGGCGGTCGCGCCGCGGGCGGCGACGAGGCCGCTGTTGATGACGACGTAGCGCTGCGGATTAAGCGGATTTGGATAGATCAGGACCGGCATGTGCTCGGCAGCGCTGTAGGTTTTGTCGCCGACGACAATGCTGTCCTTGGTCCACTTGATCGGAAGCCGGGCGGCGATTTTTGCGATGAGCGTATTGCTGCCGGGGTCGCCGAAGAGCACGAGATTGTTGGCGGCGATGTCGGCGTCAGTGATCGCGGTATCGTCCTTCGCACGGGCTTCGCCGAGAAATTCGCGGGTGAACATCTTCGCGAAACGATCCTGCTCCTGCTTCGCGCGTTCGCCGGCGATGGCGTGGTTGGGCGTGCCGGTGGGGTTGACGCAGAGGAAGGACTCAAAGAACGCGTCGCTGAGCGGACCCTGGAGATTGTGCTGTTTGCGCAAGCCGGTGTTCGCGGCCGGGTTCGCGGTCTGCCAGTGACCGCCGTTGCGGACGAGGAGGAGTGTGGTGGCGGGTTTGACGTTCAGCGTGTCGCCGTCGATCGCGATCGTGCGAGCGGCGGTCGTGTCGGAGACGATCAGGCGCGAGACGTTGGCGGTCTTGATCGTGTAGGCGGATTTCGCGGCGTCGCGCTCGGCGTCCACGGTGCCACGCTCGAAGTGCTGTTGCAGGCCGTCGACCGTGATCCAGTGACTGTGATTGTAGCGGGTCGTGTAGGTGACGAACTTGATGTGGTCAGGCACGACGCGGCCGCGCGTGAAGTTGGCGGCGGCGAACTCGTCGATCTGTTTTTCGGTGTCGCCGGTCGCATGGGAGTGGCCCTGACCGGGATTCGCGAGAAAGAGGGCGTTGATGTCCTTCCCGGTGTAGCGAAACGGGCCGGTCTTCTCAATGGTGTAGCCCTCGCGGACGAGTTGTTCGCGGATGCTCGTGGAGGAGGCGAGCTGGGCGTCGTTTTCGCCGGCGTAGCCGACAAGCGGGATGTTAAAAACGTTCAGCGCGTGGTCGACGAGGATGCCGTAGCCGGCGTTAACGGCTTTTTGAGCCGGGGAAAGGTCGTTGAGGTTCAGGCGATTGCCGATGACCCCAGCGTCGATTTCGAGCCCGCAGAAAAGGTCGGAGTTGTGCAGACCTATCTGCCACGAACCGGCGCCGCCCATGGAAAAGCCGGCGAGGAGGATGCGGTTGGGGTCGATGTTGTAACGTTTGCTGACCGACGCGATGACCTCGAAGACGTCGGTCTCGCCGGCCCAGCGGAAAGAGTTGTTGCCGCGGCCGAAGGCATTCACCCGAATGCAATCCACTGCGCGGCTAGCGCCGCCTCGGGGCGCATTTTCGCGGTCGGCGCCGCCGACCTGACCCCACGCGAGATCGGGATTGGCCGGATTGCTGCCGGGCGTGCTGCGGCCGTGCAGATAGAGATAGAGCGGCATCGGCTTCGCCGGGTCGTAGGACGCGGGAATCGAAACCGTGTAGGGCTGCGCGGTGCCGTCGACCTGCGAGCGATAGGCGCGCTTGATGGAGCCCTTGAGCTTCGGCCACGCGGCGGTGCCGGCCTTGATCTGGCTGGCGCGGCGGAGCGCGTCGTCGCCGGCGGCGATAAGTCCGGGGAGCGTGCCGTCAGTCACGAAGCCATCGGGCACGCGGAGCGTGTTGTGGATGACCCATGCAGTCGCCTCGACATCGACGATCAGATCGTCGTCGAATTTTGCGTCCTTGAGCGACTGGATCGTGGCGTTGAGTTCGTCGAATTTTGCGCGGAGCTTGGCAACGTCCTCGGGCTTCGGTGTGACGGGCGAGCGCGGCGGAGCGGCTTTTTTCGCGCCCGCGGCGGCCGGAATTCCCTCGTCGGACGGAGCGGGCATCTGGGCAAACGCGACGCCAACGAGGGCGAGGACGAGGAGAAGGCTCTTCATCGGGCGGGGATTAACGCGAAGCCACGGATTCGCCGGCCTCGGTGCGCTGCTGGTCGAACGGCACGCTCTTCGCGACGGCGAGCACGAGCGCGGAAAAACGAAACTGGCCGGCGGTCATTTCCTGCACGATGCGGTCGATCGCGGGCCGGTCGGAGCGCTCTACGCCGCGGCCAAGTGAGTAGATTAGTATTTTTTCGGCGAGATTGCGCAGGAAATTGTCGCGGCGCTTATCGGAGAGAATCGCGGAAAGCTCGGCGGCAGTGGCGAACGATTCGCCGGTGCTGAGCTTGCCGGCGGCGTCGACGGGAAACTCGCCGTCCTTCGTGCGGAACGCGCCGATCGCATCGAAATTTTCCAGCCCGAAACCGATCGGGTCCATGCGGGCGTGACACGAGGCGCAGGTCGGATTCGCACGATGCTGCTCCATCTGATGACGCAGGGTGCCGGTGACGGACTTGCCGTCGTTCGGGAGGTCGGGGACGTTCGGCGGCGGCGGCGGGGGTGGCGTGCCGAGCAAATCCTCGAGCACCCACTTGCCGCGTTTCACGGGCGAGGTGCGGGTGGGGTTCGAGGTGATCGTGAGCACGCTGGCCTGCGTGAGCACGCCGCGGCGCGGGGTGTTGGCGAGCGAAACCTCGCGGAGTTCGTCGCCGGTCACGCCGGGCAGGCCGTAGTGTTTCGCGAGGCGCTCGTTCACAAACGTGTAATCGGCCGTCAGAAATTCCAGCACGCTGCGGTCCTGCTGCATGATGTGCGCGAAGAACGCCTCGGTCTCGTCGCGCATCGCCGTGCGCAAGCCATCGTCGAAATCCGGGAAAAGTTTTTTGTCGGGCTCGACGTATTTCAGGTTGCGGATCTCAAGCCACTGGCCGGCGAAATTCGTGACGAGCGCGCGCGCCTTCGGCGACGCGAGCATCCGGCGCACCTGTGCTTCGAGGTTTTTCCGCAGCGCGCCGCGGCCCGCGAGATCGAAGAGCTCCTCGTCGGGCATGCTGCTCCACAGGAAATACGAGAGCCGCGACGCGAGCGCGAACTCGCCCACGGGCCGCGCGCGCGCCGTCGTCGACGCGATCGCGCCGGTCGGAATCTCGCCCCGGAAAAGGAAATGCGGAGAAACGAGCACGGCTTGCAGCGCGACCTTCACGCCACCGTCGAACGATTCCCCGTCGGCGCGCGTGGCGGTGTAGAGCTTCAGGAGTTCGTCGACCTCACCGGGTTCGACCGGGCGCCGCCATGCGCGGCGCGCGAATTCCCCCACGATCAGGCGCGCTTGTGTTTCCTGGATCGGCGCGGGCGCGGGGCGTCCGGTCATGCGCGCGAAAAATCCGCCGAGGCCCGTCTGCGGCGGCGGAGTGGCGGCCGCGGCGAAGAGCCGGTCCATTGCCTCGATCCGCTGCGGCACCGGTGCCGGCTCGTTGAGGCTGGCGACTTCGAGGTGCTGGATGAAAAGATTCCGGTCGCGCAGATTTGGATTCTTGTTTTCCGGGTCGGCGAAATCGTTCACGTAGGCGGCGGCGAAGCGGTATTCGCCGGCGGCAATTTTAGTCCGAAACTCGTAGACCTGCGGCACCGGCTCGAGGAGCAGCGGCGAAAATACGCGCTGGCCCGACGTCGCGATGACGCGGCCTGGCGCGCGCACGTCGAACGTCGTGAGGGCCTTGCCCGCGAGGCGGAATTCCATGCGCGCGGGCTCGTTGCCGGCCTGCGTGGAGTAGGCTTTCGCGCGCAGCATGTATTCGCCGTCGGCGGGGACCACGAGCTTCAGCGCGACTTCGCCTTCGCGGTCCAGGAGCCGCGTGCCGTCGGGCAGGAACCGACCGTCGCCGGTCACCTCAAGTTGCTTCGCGGCGTAGCGGCGCGTGGCGGTGGGCAGCGGGCCTTCGAGTTCGACGGTCTTGACCCAAACGGTGCCACCCTGCACGGGGCCGACGCGACCATTCTTAATATCGAGTTCATTGACGCCCCCACGCACGCGGCGATTGGCAATGCCGAGCCGGTGCCGGCCGGCGGGAATGCTGATGCGCATCTCGAAGCCCTCCGGTTTCGCCTCGGGCGCGGCGACTTTCCATTCGCCGATCACCGTGTCGTCGACCATCACGGAGGCCATGATGGGCACTTCGGAGAGCGGCTTGTTGGACGAGCCGTATTTCCCCTTGGGCGAGGCCCAGGCCTGCATGCGCAGGATGTAGTCGCCGGCGGCAAAATTCGTCGTGGTGGAAACGGCGTCCTCCTCCAGCGCACCGAGCGGCATCCAGCCGTCGCCGCGGTCCCCCTCGGCGTTGAAGCCGACGGCCATCAGGTTGGCGCGAAATTTCTGGAGGCGCGTGTGCGGAATCTCCGTCGGTATCGCCTCGCCGGTGATGCGGCGCGCAGCGGTGAGGTATTTTTCGAGCAACACCGGCGGCAGTGAGAGCACGTCACTGATGTTGTCGAAGCCGTAGCCGGAATTATCGGCCGGGAAATCGTCGGCGGCCTGAAAATCCACGCCGAGGAGATCGCGGATGGTGTTATTGTATTCGTTGCGGTTCAGCCGGTGAATTGTGACGCGGCCCGGGTCGGGATTCGCCGGATCGATGCGAAACAACTCGCGCTCGATCCAACCGCTGATCGCGTCGCGCTCGGCGGCGGAGGGCTGCGCGTCGGCATCGTCGGGCGGCATCTCCTGTGAGCGCACGCGATCCATCACGGTCTCCCATTTTTTCGCGGCTTGGTGAACCTCGGCGAGCGTCTGCTCGCGATCGAGCATTACATCTCCCTTGTGTTTCCCGTCGCCGTGACACTCGTAGCAATACTTCTGGAGGAGCGGCGTGACGGTTTTCTCAAACTTGGCGTCAGCGGCCGGCGTCGGCGCTGCGAGCGCGGCAGCGGCAGCAGCGAGCGAGCCGACCACAAGGAGGCACGGAGCAATCCGGGCGGGTTGAAATTTGGGCATGAGGCAGCGGGGAACTTCCATCATCGAGGGCGGGGAACTACGCAGAGTAGAATAACGAACGACGGACACCAAGGTTCTAACCTATTTGCGGCCTAAAATTCTGACAGTGGGAAGGCGGGTGGGCTTGCCAAAAGGTTCCGAGCTCGGAATCTCGCCGCGTGGATTTTTTGATAACCTCCCGCCGCTGGTTCCGTCGGTTCTGCCGCGTCGCGGCTGGCGCGTCGCTCGGCCTCGCGCTCGTGGGCGCTGGTGGGTCGGCTAGAGCGCAGACGGTCGCGGCGGATCGGGCGGCGGCGGACGAAGCGATGGCGAAAGGCGATTTTGCCGTGGCGCTCGTCTGGACGGCGGAGGCATTGAAACGAGATTCGAAGGATTCGCTGCTGCGGTGGCGGGCGGGCAACTTGATCCGGCAGATTCCACTGCGGCAAGCGGCGGCGAAAACCGCCGGCGAAGACGAGGCGCCGCCCAACCGGGCGCTGCTTCGGACGATGACGCACGACAACTCCGTCGAGGACGCGGTATTCAGTCCCAACGGCCGCGCGATCGCGACCGCGAGTTGGGATCGCACGGCGCGCGTGTGGAGCACGCAGACAGGTGCGCCGCTCACACCATCGCTGTCGTATCCCGAGCAAGTGCAATCCGTCGTGTTTAGCCCCGACGGTCGCTCGGTCATCGCGACGAGCTACGGCAGCCCAGCTCACGTCTGGGAGGCCGCGACCGGGAAATTGCTCCCGCCCGAACTCGCGCAGGATCATGTGCGCTCAGCGGCATTCAGCCCGGACGGGAAAATCATCGCGACCGCGAGCAACGACGGCACGGCACGCCTCTGGGATGCGGCGAGCGGAAAATCGCTCGCGCCACCCCTGAGGCACGCAGGCGCGGTGGTCAGCGTGACGTTCAGCCCCGACGGGCGGCGCGTGCTGACGGCGAGCTCCGATAACACCGCGCGGGTCTGGGATGTCACGACGGGCCAGCCGGCGACCCCGCCGCTCCACCATGATTTTTGGGTGAACAGCGCCGCCTTCAGTCCCGACGGAAAGTCGGTCGTCACTGCGAGTCAGGACAAGTCCGCCCGCGTCTGGTCGGCCGCGACCGGCCAGACGCTCACGCCGCTGCTCGCGCACGACGATGCCGTGAACTTCGCGGCGTTCAGTCCCGATGGCCGGGTCGTCGTCACCGGGGGCAACGATGCGACCGCGCGACTCTGGGATACCGCCACGGGACGCGCCCTCACGCCGCCGCTGACGCACGACGATGCAGTGGTCCACGCGGCGTTCAGCCCGGACGGAAAAATCGTGGCGACAGCGAGCGACGACTACTCCGCCCGATTGTGGGACGTCGCGACCGGTCGGCTGCTCGCGCCGCCGCTACGCCACGCGCTGAATGTGCGGCACGTTGCGTTCAGTCCCGACAGCCGATTGCTGCTGACCGCGTGTTGGGACAAAGCCGCCCGGGTGTGGGATATTTCGCCGATCGATTGGCCGGTGGAGGACATCGCGACGTTTGGAGCGATCGCCTCGGCAGCGCGCGTGGCGCAGGGTTCTGCGCTGGAGCCGCTGAGCCGCGCCGAAGTCGACGGCTTGACGAAACCGTTCCGACTGCGGCACCCGGAGTTGTTCGTGGCACCGTAACCCAAAACGGACTGTCAGCTAAGATCCGGCCGCTCGTGGCCGGGGGTTTTCTTGTTCCGCGACCGCGCCGCTGCAACGATTGACCCGGCGGCTCGTCATCCCCTTCGAGTCTAGGATTCGTTCCAACCCTTCCCCACTGCTCCTGATGAGATTTACCGTCATGAACGCGCGCGCCCTGCGTTGGCCGGGACGTCCGTTTTTACTGCTCGGCGTTTGCCTGATTCTCGCCGCGTGCTTCAACCCCGCAACCGCGCCGCAGGCCGCGCAAAAAAGTGCAGCGCCAAAAACTCCGGCGAAAGTGGCGCTGACGGTTGCGGCGAAGCCCGCGAACCCGTGGGAGGACTTTCATCGAAACGTGCAGCCGTTCCTGGCGAAGCATTGCTACGAGTGCCATGGCGACGAAAACGCGGAAAACGGTTTTCGACTCGACGTAATTAGCGACGCGGCCTCGCTGGACGAAGGGGGCAAATCGCTGGAGATGGCGCTCAAGAATCTTTCGATCCACAAGATGCCGCCGAAGACCGAGCCCCAGCCGGAAGAGGCCGAGCGGGCGAAGATCGTCGGCTGGTTGAAAACGTATCTCGCCGGCGACCCGACCGGCCCGATCAATCCTGGCCGTGTGACCCTGCGCCGCCTCAACCGCGCGG
Source organism: uncultured Opitutia bacterium (assembly GCA_903896015.1). GTDB lineage: Bacteria > Verrucomicrobiota > Verrucomicrobiia > Opitutales > Opitutaceae > CAITWF01. The sequence goes on from CAITWF010000084.1 coordinate 35,273, forward strand.
AATACAACAACACGATCCGCGACCTGCTCGCGATCGACATCCGGCCGGCCGACGTCTTTCCGGTCGACGACGCCGGCTACGGCTTCGACAACAACGGCGATGTGCTCTCGCTCGCGCCGGTGTTGATGGAAAAATACCTCACCGCGGCCGGACTCGCCGTCGACAAGGCGATCCACTGCGACCCGATCGTGCCGCCGCCGCTGAAACGCTGGGACGCATCGATCGTCGACGGTTCGATCCCGAAGGGCGATCCGATGGCGGTCGCGCCCCTGACGCCCCCCAGCGCGCCCGAGCCGCCGCCTGGTGTCGCGCCCCGCCGCACCATGCTGCTCGGCCGGCTCTTCAAATTTAACGGCGAGATTTATGCCGACTACGAGCTGCCCGCCGACGGCGACTATGTGCTGCGCGTCCGCGCTTACGGCACGCAGGGCTCGGAGAACAGGCAGCGTCCGTCGGTGGAATTTGCGGTCGACGGCGTGCCCGCCGGAAAGCCGCTCACGATCAAGGAAGATCAGCGCAACACGTCGGTCTATGCGCTCGAAAAAACTAAACTGACGGCCGGCAAACACCGCATCGCCCTCGCGCTGGTCAACGGCTCCACACCGGAGGAAGCCGCTGAGTATGCGCGCAAGACACCGCCGCCAAAAATTAAGACCGAGGCCGAGATCGCCGCCGAGGAAGCCGCTGCGGTTGCGGCGGAAAACGCCGCCGAAGCCGCCGCGGCCGCAGCGCTTGCGGCCGCGGCAAAGCCGCCGGCTGCTGACGGCGCCGCTCCCGCCGTCGGCGCCGGTCGCGGACCGGCCGACGCCGACGAAGCCGGGGTCCAGCGGCAGGTCCCCGCGCGGATCGTCAGGGCTGGCGTAGCGGCCGCTCGCATTGGCCTGCCAGATCTCGATCATGGCGTCGGGGATGGCCGCGCCGTCGCCGTCCAGCACGCGGCCGATGATCTCGATCACCTCGCCGGCCACCGCGCCGCGCGGGCCGCTGACGTTGAGCAAATCGTGTTCGGGCGGGAACAGGTCCGGGCGGGCGCCCATGTCCGCGTGGCCCACCAGGTCGGCGCCGCCTTTCCAGGGCAGGGCGTAATGGAAGAACGGCCCCACTGTCTGCCAGGGGGTCTGGCCGAAGATCTCCGGGCTCTGATTGTCGAGGCTTCGGCTGTCGGCGATCACGGGCGAGTCTCCATGGGCGTGGCGTCGCGGCCGCGCAGGACCAGGTCGAACAGATAGCCCAGCGCC
>CAITWF010000085.1 GCA_903896015.1 uncultured Opitutia bacterium
CACCTTCGCTTGGCTGGGGCGTTCTCGCCGGCTCAGCAAAGACTACGAACATACCGTCTCCTCTTCGGAGTCTTTCATCTACTTATCCATGGTCAGACTCATGCTCCGCCGCCTCGTTCGATGACTTTTTGGACGCGCTCTGAGCACCTCCGCTTGGGGGGCAAGAAAAGAGCCGCCCAGATTGGGCGGCTGAGGAGCATTGGGTGGGGAGCGATTCAAACCGACACGGCTCGATTCAATCGCCGCGGGCCTTGTAATACGAGGCCTCGAGGTGCTCCCACGCAGCGATGACGTTTTGCTTCGCGCTATCCCACGTATCGGCGGTGGCTGTACTTAGGGCCTCGAGTTTTTCCTTATAGGCGGCTTCGGAGTCCTTTAACTCCGTCATCGCTGCCTTGCGGCTATCGCTGGCCTTGGCTTCGGAATAGTTCGTGCGCAAATCGCTCGTTTGCGCGTCCATCTTCGAGGTGAGCGCCTTGGCGTTGGCCCGAAAGTCGTCGCGCTTTTCAAACGTGAACGACTTTACGTTGTCCCAACCGTGGCCGAGCGCTGCCTTGGTGTCGACCACCATCTCGCTCGTTTTGGCGCTGACGTCCGCGCGATCGCTTTTGCTGCAACCGGTGAGGCTGAAGGTGGAAAGGCCGGCGGTGAAGGTGGCGATGGAGAAGCTGCGGACGGTGATGGTCTTCATTGGAATCAAAGCGAGAGGATTGGCTGTCGCAAACGGGGGGGGCGTGAGGGAAACTTTGCCGAGAGTATGACCGGCCAAGCCGGACCCTGCTATTGGGTGTTTACCTCCCAGCGCATGCTTTTGGAGGACCTGCGGGCGCGAAACCGCCGCGAGTGCTGGCCGGTTCGTGGCGATCCATCGCCCACGATGGGACAACACCCCATATGACCCGTCATGCGTTGAGCCTAAGGTGCTGCCTCTTTATCCAATATGAAAATCCAAAACCTGTTTGTCTTCTGCGCGGTGTCCGCCGCGTTCGGCTCGGCGTCCTTGCTGGCCCAAACCAAGCAAGTCACCGTCAACGCGACCGTCGCCGAGATGATGAATCTCACCGTTGATGTAACCGCCGTCAGCTTCGCCTTCGCGGCCGCCGACTACGATGTCACCACGGGTCTCGCCACCAAGACGGCTGCGAAGGCCACGACCTTCAGCATAAATGCCAACCGCACTTGGAAACTCACAGCCCAAGCGGGCAACGCGACGTTCACGTTTGTGCCGACCGGCACCGCGACCGACCCGCTGAAGCCCTCCAATGCGCTCTCGATTCGCACCGGCATCGTAGCCTATGCGCCGTTCTCGGGTGTCGTAGCGTTGTCGGTGGCCACTGGTGGCCGTGGTGGATATAGCACAACGGGCAACGTGGTGCCCGTTGATTACCAAATGACCAGCGACCTCGCGAAGGATATGCCTGGTAGCTACGCGCTGACGCTCACCTACACGCTCGCCGCTCAGTAACTGCGCCACGTGCGTGCTCCTTTCCAGATTTCGCGTTGGCTCGCACTCAGGCGGGGGATGGCGATGGCCACCACTGCTATGGTCGCCCTGTGTCTTGCCTCGCGCCCGGCGGCAGCGGCCAACCTGCAGATGGGCACGTCGGTCATCAGCTTCAGTGTGCCTCCGGGCGCCTACAATCCGGCGACCGGAGCAGCGACAGTGACAATCTCCCGCGGCTTGGTGGCGCAGGTAAACACCAACAAGAAGTGGTCGCTTCAAATGCGCGCCACGAGCGCGAATTTCGTCTTTACGCCGCTGTCGGGACCGACCGTTTCCAAATCCGTTTCCGGACTGCAGCTCCGCGATTGCACCGCCGGCTCGCTGTTCGTGCCCTCGCTCTCCTTCACCACAATCGACAACGGCTCCAACACCAAGGGTAGGTGGTTGGATTCCGTGTTCGATGTGATTTTCCAAGTCACCGGCACCGACCCGGCGGGCCAGTATTCTGTGATCCTCGAATTCCAAGTCATTTAGATTAACTGCCTCATGAAAACACCGCATCTCCTCCTCGCGCTCGCCCTTGCGGCCGCACCCTTCCTCACCTTCGCCGGTGTCACCATCGGCGTCGACAAAGCCGAACTCATCACCGACCTCAAACCCGGCGAGAAACGCGTGCTCAAACTGCAAGTCACCAACTCCGGCACTGACGCCACGCCCGTTACTGTCTATTCCGAAGACTGGCAGATCAACCGCGGCGAGCCGGACTTCAACAACAAGACCCACGCACGCGCGCTCGGCCGCCGCGTGACGCTCACGCCGTCGAGCTTCGATCTCGCCGCCGGTGCCGCACAGGAAGTCACGGTTGTCGTCGACGCCGGCACGGAGGCTTTCATCCCCGGCTCATATTGGGCTGCGGTCTTTGTGCAGAGCGCCCGACTCGCGCCGGTTGCCGCGGGCACCGTCGATCGTGGGGCTCAAATGAGCATCGTGGAGCGCATCGGCGTGTTGCTTTTTGCCGACAGCGCCCCGGAGGCGAAACCGCTTCCCGCCGACATCGTGATCACGGGAATCAAGCGCACCACCGAAGGCCTGAGCATTACCGTCAAGAATCCCTCCGCCTACATGCGACTCGCTTCCAATGCGGTAGTGAGCGTCACGCCGCTCGCCGGCGGCGAGACGACGAAAATTCCGCTGCACTCGTTCCGCCTGCTGCCGGATTCCACTCAAGACATAGCCGTAGATCTGCCCGCCACGGTGACTGGCCTCGGCCGCTCCAGCGTGCTCGCCGTGATCGACTACAATGCCCAGGATCTCGTGGTGGGCGAAGCGCGGATCACGTTCTAAGTTGCGCTTGGTCCATGTTGGCTGGTTGGCCGCCCTGCTGCTGATACTAGCGGCGGGGCGATTAGCGGCGGAGCCGGTCACCGCGGCATTCACCGGTGCCATCGCAGACGCGCGCAGTTTTCAACCCCTGCGTCTCATGGTCGATCTTGGCGGCAGCGAACGTCAGGTGCAGCTCGCTCTGACCTTTCCGCCCGGTGGACGAATCGTGCCGGCCCTCACCGCATTCACCGCCGGTGGCCGCGTGCACGTTCAAATTCTCAATGTCTACGTGCCCGCCACCGCGGGCGCGGGTGCATTCACGGTGCGAGGCACCGTGACCGACGGTCCGCGACAATGGCCTTTTGAGGCGGTGATTCGAGTGCGGGCCAATCCCAAGGTGGTCGTGCGCGATGAGGATGTCGGGTTCTCCATTGTCCGCGCGGAGGCCACCGTGGAACGAACTTGGCGCGTGACGAACAGCGGCAATATGCTGCTGGCCCTGCGGGCAACCGCGATGCCATCGACCGGCGCCGTCCTCTCGATCGACCCCGCCAACCTCACGCTGGCGCCGGGTGAAAACCGCGAGATCACGCTCACTGCCCGCCTGGAGAGTCCCACGGATCGGCTCGTGACGATGCCGTTGTTTCTCAGCGTCGACTCGGGCGAGGGTGCGCTGCAGCGCCGCGAGACCGTGGGCTTCACGGCGGAATTCATTCCGCGCGACGCCGGACCGGGACCACTGTTCGCGGAACTTTCCGGCGAGGTGCTGGCGGGCGGCGGCGTGGCACGCGACCAACGCGGCATGGCCGGCAGCTTCGCTGCGGACGGGGAAATTCTGACCGGCGTAAAATTTCACGCCATCGGCACCGACGGCACCCCGGCGCCCGGCGGTTCGCGCCTTGGGCTCGCGACGCGCGATTTTTTGACGGCGGAGTTGAGCGGGAAAACGTGGGATGCGACCGGCGGCCTCGTTAATCCGCCGAGTTTTGGATTTCTCGAAAGCTCCACCAATGGCCGCGGCGGCACGCTCGCGTGGTCCGACGACTCTGGATTGAAAATCACCGCGTTGGGCGCGCGTGAGGTCTTTTCGGAATTCAGCCGCGAGCACGCCGGTCTGCATGCGAAACAAATCAATTCCGACCAGACCGGCTGGGAGGCCGGGGTGCTCGCGCAGCGCAACCAATCTGCGCCCGGTCCGGTTCAGGAACGCCTCGGTGGATTTGCCCAAGACAACTGGCTGTGGTCCGGCATTGCCGGCTCAAGCCAGATCGCTGTCGCGCAGGATCCCGCCAGTCGCGCGGCGCGCCTGGGCCTCGAACAGCGGCTCGATTACCGCACCGCTGACGAACGCTCCAGCGCCGCGGCGTTTGTGCAAACGGCGCCGGCGGGATTTTTTCTCGACGGCCGCAGCTACGAGCTGCGCGACGTCTCGCTCGCCATCGCGACCGGCGAAACCGGACGAATCAACCTGCATGCCAGCGATTCACATGTAACGGGCCTGCTGCGCTCGTATCGCGAGACCGAGACCGACGCGGGTCTCACCCCCACGAATCCACAATTCGTGGAGTTAATCACTCGCGACGGCAGCGCCATGCGCGCGTGGAGCGCCGGCTATGGTTTCGCCGTGAACGACGGGCGGCTGACCCTAACCGGTTCCACGACCGATCGTACGCGCGAGACGAGTGAGTTGCAATCCATCGACGACCTTTATCGCGAACGCACGCTAACCGCCGATTGGTCCCGAAATTTCCGCAATGGCCAGATTTTTTTCACCGCCACGGCCGCGATGGGCACGGAGGCAAATTTGCAACAGCTGGCCGACTTCGCCGAGGGAGCGGTGACGTTAGGTGGGGCGCTGACGGACAAGCTGCAAGTCTCCACCGAGTTTCGCCATACATGGCACACCGGCGGCAGCCCGAACACCGGGTACCGGCAGCCTGGCACCTATGGGCGCGGGTCGCTCACCTGGACGCCGCATCCCCGGTGGCGGTTTGAGGCTGGCCTCGATGGCTACCAATTCAGTGGCAGCCCGAGCCGCGTGCGCAGTTATGCGACGCTCGAGGTGCCGGTGAGCTTGCGCGTCGCGCTGGCGACCGAGATTTCGCATGACGACGAGCGCACAAGCCTGTGGCTCGCGGTACGGATAAATTTCAAGACGCCGATGCCCTGGCGTCCCGTGCGCGGCGCTCTTTCCGGCCGCGTCAGCGATGGCGCCGCCGGGACGCCCGTGCCAGGAGTGCGACTCGATCTCGATGGCGCCGCCGGACTCTCGGACGCCGAGGGGAAATTTACGCTCCCGGGACGACCGCCGGGCTCTTATCCCTTCAAATGGACTCTGCCGGCCGAGTATCTCCCCAAGCCGGGCTGGCCGCACACGGTGAACATCCGTGCGGGTGAACTGCAGGCCGTGGACCTCGTCGTCCAACACATCGCACTTCTGACGGGCACCGTGGCGATCACGGGCAACACCGAGACCGAGCGCCCGACTGGACCGGTGAGCGCAACGGATGAACACGGCATGACCTCCGAAGCGATCGCCGCAGCCGGTGATTTTCGTTTGTATCTGCCGCCGGGTCACTACGTCGTTCGATATAACGGCGAAACCTCCACCGCAGTAGCAGCGCAATTGGTCGCGACGGTCGTGATCGGGGAGGGGGGCGAGCCGGCGGCCGTGCATTTGTTAGCGACGGAAAAAGCGCGCGGTATGCGCCAAACACTTTTTATCGACGGGGCCGATGCGCCGAAGCCTCCGCTCTTGCCTTGATTACTCCGCCAGATCAGTCACGCCACAATCATGACAAAAAAGAAGCTGGTCGTGATTCTGTGGTTCGCACCGACCGTGCTCCTCGCAGAAACGACGCGAAAGATTGAAATCGTCGCGCAGGTCCCGGTGGTGGCACAGGTGGACAGTCCCTCTGAATTGGACCTCGCTCCCGGCGAGACACGGACGGTCACGGTACGAGTCGCTTGCAACCAGCCTTGGCTGCTCACGGTGCAGGCAGAAAACCCGCAGATCATGGCCTCTGCCCGACATGTCGGAGCCGCTGGCGGCATGTCGTCGTCCGGACATACCTTTGTTGTATCGTTGACGTGTTCTGCGGATGCGCGTGGCCCCCAGCACACGAAGCTTTTCACGCGACTGATGAGTGGCCCTTTGGTGGCGGGCTTGCCGCAGTGAGGTCGGGAAAAAAGATACACGGAATCGATGCGGAGAAATGTTATCTGGTCTAGTGAACACACATATGACCTTCCTCGGCAGCACGCCGCTGTTTTGAGAAGGCTGATAGGCGAGTACCTCGGCTGGGCGCGTTGGCGACGAAATGCGAGCTAGCGCGCACGTCGAATTTAAGAACACCACGTCGGCCCTGACAGGCCTATCAGGCTTGGATTGCCTATGCTGAACGTCGGGCCGACAAAGCTGCCAGATTTCGCCGTTGCTGAGTGGCGGACACTTGCCCCACCAAGCGCCCACTCCCTACAAAGCTCATCTTGTCTCATTTATCCTATCGGAGAAGGGTTTAAAAGCGATTCCACCGAAATGCCGGGCATCCCTCGCCGCGAATAAATTTGATCGCAAAAATATTCCCGTGTGGGCGCGTCGTTTCTCCGAGCGAGTGAGTACGATTTTCACGAGCGGGCACGCGCATTTTTTCTCCGCTCACTCCACGCACGGCGATCACTTTAGGAAATTCGCACGCTCGATGGAAAAATTTTTTTCGAATTTTGCATCAAGCTTTTCGTGCGGCGCTCCGATAGCTCCCCCTGTCAAGGCAAAGGATTGCCAAGACCGGCGCGAATCGGAGCCGCTCCCCCGATTACGACTGTGGCACGGACGCCACACTTAGCATCAAGGAAGATCACCATGTCAGTTGTCATCAACACCAACTTCGCGGCCACCGTCGCCGCGAACAACCTCGCCTCCTCCAACGATATGTTGCAGAAGAGCCTTAACCGGCTCTCCAGTGGCTCCAAGATCGTCAACCCGTCGGACGACGCGGGCGGCCTCGCCGTGGCCATGAAGTTGACCGCCGCTGCCAGCCGCTCCAGCGCGGCCGCGACGAACATCGGCAACGCCATCTCGCTCCTCCAAACGCAGGACGGCGTGCTCAAGGTAACCGGCAAGATTCTCGATCGCATGGGTCAGCTCGCGACGCTCTTCACCGACCCGACGAAGAATTCCAGTGACACCTCGAACTACGGCCTCGAATTCGACCAGCTCAAGACCGAGCTCGCGAACCTCGCCGGCACGCAGTTCAACGGTCAGACGCTCTTCGGTGGCGCCAACCTCACCGTCCACACCAACGAGGACGGCACCCAGGCCGCCACGCTGACGGCAATCGATCTCTCGACCGACACCAGCAGCGTCTCGATTACCAACCTGAGTTCCATCACGGATGCCATCAAGGCGGTGGCCACGGACCGCGCGACCAATGGCGCCGGCCAGAGCGTGCTGGGATTCGCCAGCGAGGTCCTCTCGGTCAACCAAACCAACCTTCAGGCTGCCTCCAGCCGCATCATGGACGTCGACGTCGCCTCCGAGTCCACCCAACTCGCCCGCTACAACGTCCTGGTGCAAGCCGGCACGGCCATGCTTGCGCAGGCCAACCAAAGTGCGCAAAGCGCGCTCAAGCTGCTCCAATAATTTTCCTGACCTGCCCTCCTCTGCGCGGCTGGAGTGATTGCCGACTGCGCAGTGCCCGAATCTTCTGCGGTTTGTCTGTCTCGGGATAAGGGGCCAAGGCCAGTTCTGTCAGGCTTAGGTTAGTTCCGTTCATTGAGAATTCACATCCCCATTTGAATCTCCCGCCGCGCGCACCACTGCGCGCGGCGATTCGGAACCTCTTTGCGGCGCATGCCGCAAGCGGCGCGGTCCACGCCGACTATCAGGGCCCGTGGCGACGACGGATAGTCGCATTAAGATCAAGGATAGAACCATGTCAGTCGTGATTAATACCAACTACGCGGCGACGGTTGCCTCAGACAACCTCGCCATGTCCAACAGTAACCTGCAAAAGAGCCTCAACCGGCTCTCGAGCGGATCGAAAATCGTCAACCCGTCGGATGATGCCGGTGGTCTCGCGGTGTCGATGAAGTTGTCGGCGGCAGCCAATCGTTCGGCTGCGGCTAACTCCAACATCGGTAACGCAGTCTCCTTCCTGCAGACGCAGGACGGCGTCCTTAAAGTCGCCGGCAAGATCCTCGACCGTATGAGCCAGCTCGCGACGCTCCATACGGACGTGACCAAGAACAGCAGCGATACCGCGAACTACGGCGCGGAGTTTGACCAGCTCAAGACTGAGCTGAGCAATCTCGCCGGCTCGAAGTTCAACGGCATCTCGCTGTTCGGCTCGACCAACCTCACGGTGCAGACCAATGAGGATGGCTCCCAGTCGGCCACGCTTACGGGCATCACGCTCTCCGGCCAGACGAGCAGCGTCTCGATCACCGATCTGAGTTCCATCACCGATGCCATCAAGGGCGTCGCTACGGATCGCGCCACCAACGGTGCGGCCCAGAGCGTCCTCGGGTTTGCTTCGGAGGTGCTCTCGACCAACCAGACCAACCTGCAAGCCGCCAACAGCCGCATTACCGATGTCGACGTCGCGTCGGAGTCCACTCAGCTCGCTAAGTGGAACGTCCTCGTGCAGTCCGGCACCGCAATGCTGGCCCAAGCGAATCAGAGCGCTCAGAGCGCCCTGAAGCTCTTGGGTTAACCGGTCCTTCATCAGGGATCGTCCTGATTCGCCCAAGTCCGGCCGCCGCGCGTGTGGCGGCCGGGCCTAAGCGAACCGGTCAACGAACCCTGCGGAGGCCCCGACGATGGGCCGACCTTCGCGGTCGGCTCCGAACGGGACAGAAATCCGTTCGTTTCGTGTTTGCCCAAACAAGGCCCCGGCCCCGCGCCGGGGCCTTCGGCGTTGGCGGGTTTCGCGCGTCGCGCTCGCGTCACCCTAAAGTCGCCCGCGGCTGTGACGATAAACAGCGCATCGCCATGTCACACCGTGCCGCGCACCGCCCACCCATGGCGCCATCCCAGGACATTCTACAAGGAGGCGTGCGCCTCTACCAAGAAGGCAAGTTCGCCGAAGCCCAGCAACGCTTCGAGTCCATCCTCCAAAAAAATCCCACGCACGCGCTCGCCCTCTGGCATTTGGGCTGCACGCTTCACCGGCAAAAAAATTACGCCGGCGCGATTGCCACTCTTGAGCGCGCCCGCACCGAGCGGCCCGCTTCGGCTGAGGTTCACTTCGCCTTGGGCTCGGCCCTGATCGCCACCAGCCAAGCCGAGCCAGCGGCCGCGAGTTTCCAGCGCGCCGTCGAACTCAAACCCGACTGGGCCCAAGCGTGGAGCCACCTCGGGCACGCGCAGGGCGCGATGCGCCGCTACGACGAAGCGGAAGCCACGCTGCGCCACGCCCTCACGTTCCCCATCTACCGCGCCGACACGCTCAACCACCTCGGCGTCATCAGCACCGCCCGCGGCCGTCCCACCGATGCAATCGAGTTCCACCTCGAAGCGATCAAGTGCAACCCCAAGTTTTTCCAATCCTGGTCCAACCTCGGCAACGCGCTCCGCGCCCTCAACCAGCTCGACGAAGCCCTCGTCGCCTATCGTCAGTCCCTCGCGATCGAGCCGAAGAACGCCTTCGTCAAATTCAACATCGCGATTGTCCATCTCCTCCAGGGCAAGCTCACGCCCGACGCCTGGCTTAAATACGAATACCGCTGGGTCACCCTCAACTCCAATCCCCAGCGCGACTTCACCCAGCCCCTCTGGCGCGGCGAAGAATCCCTCGCCGGCAAATCGATCCTCCTCTACGCCGAGCAGGGCCTCGGTGACACGATCAACTTTATCCGCTACGCCGCCACGCTCGCCGCGCTCGGCGCCACGGTGCACGTCGAAGTCCAGCGCCCGCTGAAGGAAATTCTCCGCAGTACCCCCGGCTGCGCGTCGATCATCGGCTGGGGCGAAACCCCACCGCCTTTCGATTTTCACTGCCCGCTGCTCAGCGTGCCGCTCGCGCTCCGCACCTCCCTTGAGACGATCCCCGCGCCGCACGCCTACCTCGCCGCCCCACCCGATCGCGCCGCGAAATGGACCGCCCAGTTCGGTGCCACGGGAAAATTCCGCGTCGGCTTCGTGTGGCGCGGCAACCCGAAACACGCCAACGATCTCAACCGCTCGATCGCGCTCGAAAAATTCCGCGGCGTCTTCGCCGCCACCGACTGCGAGTTCGTCAGCCTGCAAGTCGGCCCGAATGAAACCGAGTCCGCCACGCTCGCCGCGCACGCCAACGTCACCGATCCCACGAAACAGATCGCCGATTTTTCCGACACCGCGGCGCTCATCGCCCAACTCGACCTCGTGCTCGCCGTCGACACCTCGGTCGCGCATCTCGCCGCCGCACTCGGCAAACCGACGTGGGTGTTGCTCCCGTTTTCGCCCGACTGGCGCTGGCTCCTCGGTCGCGACGACAGCCCATGGTATCCCACCGTCCGCCTCTTCCGCCAGCCTGCGATCTGCGAATGGGATCCGGTGCTCGAAGTCGTGACGAGCGAACTCGCGATGGTCGCCTCCGGCCACCGCGCCGCCGCCTAAAACGCCGTCCTCGCGCCGCATTTGCGAACTCCACCTGTGGAGCGGTGTTCAGGTGAGCCAACGCCCGCTCGCCGCCGCGACGGTCAGCGGGCGGCAATTTCCCGCAGCGCGCGGACAAGCCGCGCATTCTCCGCGAACGTAAGATCGCCGAGGTGCCCCACGCGAAAAATCTGGTCCTTGAGTTTTCCGCCATTCGGGCAGACACACAGATCATAGTCGCTGGCCAGTATTCTCACGTAATAGTCCGGCGTGCGATCATCCGTGGGAGCAAGTGCCGTCACGGCGTTCGACGGGCACTCCGGAAAAATTCTCAATGGGAGACCGCCGAGTTGCTCGCGAAAATTTTCTGCCAGCCGGCGTGTTGCGGTGACGATCGCCGCAGGCTCATGCTCGAGAATCCGATCGAGCCGAACCTCAAGCTGACGCACAATGCCGATGGCGGGAGTGAAGGGCGTTTGACCGCGCTGCATGTCGGTCAGATGCCGACGAAGATCGAGATAGTAGGAGCGCGGAGTGGCTGCGGATACGCGTTGGATGGCCCGTTCGCTTAGGGCCACAAAGCTCATGCCCGGAGGCAGCGCCAGTCCCTTTTGGGTGCTGAAGATCAGCGCGTCGATCCCCTGGCGGGTCATCGACAGTGGGTCCGCCAGAAAGGATCCGATCGCATCGACGACAAGCAGCAGACCGCGTTCGCGGCAGAAACGGCTGACCAGGTCGAGGTCGAGCAGGCTCCCGGTGGACGTCTCATGATGATTGAGAAGGAATCCGACACACCCCGCGGTGCGGCATTGTTCCAAATCCCCGGGACGAATCTGCCGGCCCGGCTTCAACGTGATCTCGGCCAACTCATGGCCATGAAGTCGGGCAATCTCCACGAAGCGTCCACCGAATTCACCGCTGTTCACGGCGACCATTCGCTCCCGCGGGTTAAAGAGATTGAGCACCACCGCTTCCATGGCAGCGGTGCCCGAGGCGGTGAGCATCACAATTCGATCGTCGGGGCCTGCATCGCAGAGGCGCTTCAGCCTCCGCTCGCACTGCAGCATCTGGCTCGAAAAATCCGTGGTGCGGTGATAGTCGATTAGTCGCCCGCCCTCGTGAAGCGTGTAATCGTGCATCATGACTGGACCGGGTGTGAAGAGCACACGGCGCCGCGGTGGCGAAGAGTCCGGCGCCGGCAACGCGGCGGCGCCGGTGTCGGTGCGCACGTCAACCGCCACGACGCCCGCGCGCTCATCGGTTTGTCGCGAGGTCATTGTCCCGCCTCACGTTTCTGTTCGCCCCGGGTGCGCTGAATCGGCAGAGCACGCTTTCCGGCGATGTCAGCGAACTCAGTCATATCCCACGGATCGTTGAAATCGCGGTCCGGACTCCGGAAGTTGGGCCCATACGAAAAGCGCAGATAGTCTTCGCAGTCGGCGGGGAACGGCAGCGTGACGCCATGAATCGCCCGCGCAGCCGGCGGAAACATCGTCGCGCGGTCCAACCCGCGCCGGCGGGAGGGATAGAACGCAACATTCCCATCCGCCTCGATCAGACCGACGAAGACGTCGAGCGTTTGGTGGCCGTTCTGTCGAATCCAGCGATGGCTGAAAAAACTCCCCTCCACCTTGAAGCCCCGCGCGCGAAGGTGCTTTTCGACCCGATCCAGCGCGTGCGCCAGGTCGGGGCAGCTGTGCTGCTCGAAGGCGATGAAGAGATCGATGTCGTCATCCCAGTCGATCAACGCACCGTCGCGATGAATGCCGAGCACCACGCCGCCCGCCAGCGTGACGTGCGCGCTCAAATCCCGGAGTGAAACCACGATTCTCTCCGCAAAGGAAAGATAGGCCTGCTTTTCCTGCTCACTCCAAAACTTGAAGGTGCGCTTGAATCCGTGCCCGCTGTAGGAAAGTTGGAATCGATCCAGCAACGGACCGAATGCAGGCGCACCCTCCGGCCGCGGGCGGTGCCGATCGAGTTCGAACGCGGCGAGATCGGGACGGCGCGTCAGCAAATGCGACAGCGCGCACACCACCCGCTCGGCTGGCATCGCCAACCCGCCGCCACCATGATTGCGCGTCAGTGCATAAATCTTCGCGACGAGTTGGAGGGCACGTTCGTGCGAGCTGTAGATTAGTTCCCACGCGCCCGACTCCGCGCGCCGGTAGCAGGAGACCGCGCTTGCCGTGTGGGAGTTGGCTTTCGCAAATCCCAAAGCTGAAACGCGATTGGCCATCGCCTTGGTAATCGTGATGGTGCACTGCCGAAGCCTGCCGTCGTAGGCGACATGGTAGTTTTCCGGCGCGAGCGGAGCAAAATCCCCAGGCTGATCGACTCTCGGCACAAACACCGTGATCACCGCCCCCTCAAAGTCGTGATCGAAGGCGAGGAAGAAACAATCAGCCGGTCCCGTCTCCGGAACCCAGATGAACAAGGGGCGATTGAGCCAGGGAATTTCCGGATACTGGCCCTCCCACAGCCGATCGATTTCCGCCACGAGCAAGTCGTGATTTATCTCGGAGACCGCGGGGAGCGCGGCCGTTTTTTCCAAGGTGAGCGATTCCTGCGAAAACATGGCGAGGAGTGAATCGACGGCGCGGCGGCGCTCAGGCGACCATCGCGTGGGCTGCAACGGGGGCCAAGGCCTCCTCAGACTCGCGGCACCGATTGCGAAGAAACGCTTGGATGCGCTCGTAGTCCTCGACGTAGTCGACTTCAGCCCAGAACGAATCCGTGATCTCCTTCACGTAAATTGAACGCTGGGTCGCGCAGAGGTTGTAAAGCACATCCTCCCACCAGAGATTGTGTTGCTGGGCGGAAATCAGCACCTCCAAGCCCGCGCGGAACGTGCCGACAAAACCGCGGCGCAGCTTCGCCACGCCGATGTATTCACCGGTGGTGTCGGCGACGGAGAGATTTTTTCCGTAGCGTCGCAGGATACCGGCCTCATAGCCGAAGCGATAGTCCGCCTCCTTCACGCGGCGGGGATCCGCGAACATCACTGCATCCCGCGAGCACGGCAGCACCGAATCGAGCAGCGACTCCTCGAAAAACAAATCCCCATTGAGAATCATCACGTCGTCCTGCCCGTCGAGTTCCTCCCGCGCAAACCACAGCGAGGCGATCGAGTTGGTTACGTGGTAGAATGGGTTGACGTAAAAGCGCGCCGTCGTTTTGCCGCGCAGCCGCGCAATTACGGTTTCACTCTGGTAACCGAGGACGAGTGCGACCTCATGCACGCCCTTCTCGCCGAGCAGGCGCAGCATGCGCTCGATCAGAATCTCATCGCCCACCTCCGAACAGCATTTGGGCTGGTTGCCCAGCGCACGTTTCAGCCGGGACCCAATACCTGCTGCCATGATGATCGCTTTCATAGGGGGTGTTACTTAGGTTCAATGTCAGTAGCATCCCATAGAGCGACTGCATAAGGGTGCGA
>CAITWF010000086.1 GCA_903896015.1 uncultured Opitutia bacterium
ATCAACGTGGCGCTCGTTGTATCCGGTGCAATCCCGGAGGCCAATCGCCGTTTCCGCTGTTCGGACGGTGTCGTTAGGCTTTCGTTGCCTCTGCTCCCAAACGGGCACGTGCAATAAAAGCCTATGGTTTTACGAACGGTGAGACTGTAGGTGGCATCGAAGCCGAGGCGCGTGCGTTTGCCCTGATAATTGTAAGTGTTGGCGGGAATCGTCGCGCTCGCGGCGGCGAGACCGGTGTTGATGTCGCCGACGTAGCTGACGGTGCCCTTGAGCGTCACACGGCCGCGCGCAAAACTAAGTCCGCCTGCAGCGGACTTCGGGGTGTAACCGGAAAAATCGGCGGTGTTGGCCCCGCTGAGGGTGAGCTTCGTGGCATTGACGAACACTTGAAATCCCCGCGCCCAGTTCGGCAAGAACGTCAGCGCCTGCCGGTAGCTGAATTCGACACCGGTGATCTTCGCGTTGCCGACGTTGTTGCGTGTGCTGATCGTGTAGTTGAGCAGCGAGGAGTCGCCGCCGAGGCCGTAGGTCTCGAGCAGGTCGGGCGTGGCTTGCGTGTTCACGACCCCGAAGAAGTCGCGGATATTTTTCTGAAACACGCCGATCGAGCCGAAGCCGTTTTTGATCTGATAGCTCTCCAGCGAAAGATCGTAGTTCTGCGCGGTCCACGGTTTGAGGCCGACATTGTTCACCGTGATCGTCGGGTTGGCGGAATCGCTGTCGGTGATCGTTGTGCCGGGGATGATGTAGTTCAGATTTGGCCGTCCGAGGGTGACGGCGTAGGCGGCGCGCAGGAGGAGGTTTTCGATAAGGTTGTAGCTCGCATTGAGGCTCGGGTAGTAGCCGCTGTAGCTGCGATCGGAGCGGGCGGCGCGCTCTTGGAAGCGCAGTTTGCGCAGCACGAGCGCGTCGCTCGTGATGAGCACCTTTTGACCGGCGGCGTTGCGGACGAAGGTGCCGTCGGACTTGCGCTGATATTGGGCGTTCGGGTCGTCGAGCGGGCCGACGCCGATGTCTTGCGTGCCCTCGAAGCGCACGCGCCCACGAGCCAGAGGCGGTTGTTTAGCAGACGGACGTCGCCACGCACGTATGCGGCTTCCACGCGCTCGGTGAGCGCGCGGGAATTCGTCACGCAGTTCTGCCAGGTCGTCGGATCGTCGGCGACGAACCACGACGGGTTTTTCAGGTAGAGATCGTAGAGTTTCTTCCCGCTGATCCAGCGGACACGCTGGTCGTAAAGCGTGGGGCCGTCATCATTGAACGCCTGATCAAAGACATCGAAATTGCTCGCGAGGCGCGAGGTGACGTCGGTCGCGCCGTTCGGCCGGAAATTCCACGTGACGGGGCGACGGCGCTGATCGTTTTGGAGAGTGTTGGCGGCGCCGCCAACTTTGATCGTGAACGGAACGACGCCGTGAAAATCGCGCGCGAGATCGGCGCGCAAGTTGTAGACTTGGGAATTCCAGTCGGCCTGGTTGGTGTTGACGGTGTTGATCGAGTAGTTGCCGCCGTCGAGGAAGTTCACGGGCTGGCCGGTCTTGGTCGTGACGGTGTAGCGCGTCGGAATGAGGCCGCTGGAATTTTGCAGGTTGTCGCCACGGATGATGACGCTGGCGATCGTCGAGGGCGTGGTGTTGAAGAAGCCCTTGTCGATGTCGGGCCGATCGGAGCCCGACGTGGAGAACGAGGCGGCGGTGTCGAGGCGCCAGGTCTCGCCGCGGTGGCGGTATTTTACATTGTAGATTTTCGTCTGCGTGATCGCGTCGACGTTTTCGCCGCTACCGTTCATGGTGACGGTGCCGACGGCGGCCGCGGCGCCCTGTGAAAAAGTATTGTCGCCCGTCGCGCCGGCGCCGTAGGCGAAGCCGAGCACGCTGCGCGTGATCGCGAGATCATAGCGGCGATACTGAGCGTTGGCTGAAAGCGTGTCGGCCGGACTGATGCGCCAGTCGACGCCGAGCTGGCCCTGCAGTGTCTGGGTGATTTGCGCGAGGCTGTTCCACTGGCTGGTGGTCTGGACGAGCTTCACGAGATCCCATGTGGCGCTTTCGTCGGTGTCCTTGGTGCCGGTCTCCATCGGCTTCGCGCGCCACGTGCGCGCCCCACCGATCGTGATCGCGAGATGCTTGGTGAGGGGATTGAGGTAGTTGAAATCAAACGAGGGCTGCACGAAACGCGCGGTCGTGCTGGAATCGGCGTTGCGATGGCCACCGTCGAACGTGAAGCCGTTGTGATTGTTGAACATCGTGTAGGCGTTGAAATTCAAGGCCGCCTGCTTCGCTTCGAAGCCGTTGCGCGAGATCAGGTTGATCGATCCGCCGAGGCCGCTCGCGGGCATGTCGGGCGTGGGCACCTTGGTGATCTCGACGCGCGAGACGTTGTTCATCGGCACCTCGCGCAGATCGAGGGCGCGGCTGTTGCCGTTGAAGGTCGCGGGCGTCTCGCCGCATTTGCGCGAGCGCGCGGCGCAGCGTGCTGCGGCTGACCTGGAGGGTCTCGCAGAGCGTGCGCTCCGGTGGCAGCCATTCGCGCCACTGGCCGGCCGCGATCT
The DNA here is from genome assembly GCA_903896015.1 of uncultured Opitutia bacterium. GTDB lineage: Bacteria > Verrucomicrobiota > Verrucomicrobiia > Opitutales > Opitutaceae > CAITWF01. The sequence goes on from CAITWF010000086.1 coordinate 2,552, forward strand.
GCGCGTGGAGAAACGCGACCGTCTGGCCGACGAGCGAGTGGCGTTGAGGCAGGCCTGACATCGGGTGCGAAGGAATGCGTTCCCATTTCGCGCGGCAATCCCAACTGCGCACTTGTGGCTTGAAACTTCGCGCGGCTGCGCCCGTCACTGGCGGTGCATGAAGCCCGTTTTCCCCACCCGGCTTTTTCTACTGCTCGCGTCGCTCACGGCCACCTTCGGCCAGGAGGCCGCCAACGAAAAGCCGATCGAGCTCCCGGCCTATACGGTCGCGGAAACGCGCGCGCTGCCGCCGCCGGAAAAATGGAGCTACGGTCGGATCGCCGGCTTCGAGGTGCTGTCGAACGCTTCGCCCGCGGCGACCACGCGGCTGGTGAATGATTTTCAGCGGTTCTCGCTCGCGCTCGGCCTCGTGTGGCCCGGCGTGCAGCGGCCGGTGGCGGTGCCGGCGGAATTGATTCTCTGCGGGCGCGGGGGGAAATTCGACGCGTTTGTGCCGAAGGGCGAAGCGCGCTCCGATCGCGCGATGGCCAGCCTCACGCTGCGCGGTCCGGATGTGTCTGCGATCGTGATCGATTTTCAAACGAAGGTGCTGAACATCGCCACCCCCGAAGGGCTGGCGGCGGCGGCGGCGGCTCCGACCACCGATGCTGACGGGAACGCGATCGGCGGCGCGGGCGATCCGGGTTTGGCGATCGACGCCTACCGGCAGCTCTACCGGGAATACATCCACTTCCTCCTCGAAGGATTGAAGCCGCGGCCGCCGGCGTGGCTGGAAGAGGGCTTGGCGCAGATTTTCATGGCGATGGAGATCACCGACCGGTCGGTCACGGTGGGAAAGCTGGAGGATCCGAACGCGATCTCGGCGGAACAGGCGGCGCTCAACGACAGCGGAGCCGGCGGCACTGCGCCGCAGGAGGATCGCGATTTCAACGCGGCGCTAGCGCGCCGCGCGCTGCTGCCGATGGCGGAGCTGTTCGCGGTCGCGAACGATTCGGACATCGCGCGTCAGTCTCTCGGCGGCACGTGGGCGAAGCAGTGCTACGCATTTGTGCACTGGGGGCTTTACGGAGATCAAGGAAAGCACCAACAGGCGTTCATCACCTTTCTCCGGCGGCTCGACCGTGAGCCGGTCTCGGAGGCGCTGTTCAAGGAGTGCTATAAGAAAAGCTACCGGGATATGGAGCTCACGATCCGCGGGTATGTGGAGTTCACGTCGCACAACGTCGCGGGGGTGGCCGCAGCCAAGGGCCAGAAACTTCCGGAGCCGCCGCCGTTTGAATTGCGCGAAGCGACCGAGTCCGAAGTCGGCCGAATCAAGGGCGACGTGCTGCAGCTCGCGGGCCACGAGGAGGCGGCGCACCTCGAACTGATCGCGCCCTATATTCGCGGCGAGCGCGATCCGCAGTTGCTCGCAGCGCTGGGCTTGCAGGAGCGCGCGGCGGGCGATCGGCCGCGCGCGCGGAAATTTCTCGAGGCAGCGGCGCGTGCCAATGCGGTGCGTCCGCGCGCGTATCTCGAACTCGCGCACCTGCGGTTCGCCGATGCCGCGGCCCATCCCGCGGCGGGTGACGCGTTCAGCGCCGCGCAGACGGTGGAGATTCTCAAGGCGCTCTTTACGGCGCGCAGCCAGCCGCCGCCGCTGCCGGAAGTCTACGAGGCGATCGGCGAGGTGTGGAGCCGCTGCGCGGTCACGCCGACGGCGGCGCACCTCGCGGTGCTCGACGAAGGGGTGCGGTTATTTCCGCGTAACGCGACCCTGATCGCGAGCACGGCCGAACTCAAAGTGAAGGCGGGACTCGTCAGCGAAGCGGCCACCCTGATTGATCTGGGGCTGCGAGTCGCGCCGGTCGGGCCGGCGCGGGAAAAATTCGAGGGGCTGAAGTTGGCGCTGCCGAAGCCGGCAGTCGCACCCGCGAAATGATCCACGCGCCGCGCGGTGCGGCTTACAGGCGCACCGTCACGGCAATCTGGTAGGCCTCGACGAACTCGGTTTCCTTGCCGCCGTTGGCTGGAATACAGACAAAGCGGAGGTAGCTGCGGCTGGGGCGTTGCGCGATGAAGGCCACGGAGGTCGTCTCGGCTTTCGCCGCGACCTTGGTCGATTGGCGCAGGGCGCGCGGATCGTTGGTCACGAGCTGCCAGACAAAACCCGGCCCGCGATCGTTCGGAATGACGACGCGCAGTTCGTCGCCAATATGCACGGTCACGGCCGACTGCGGTTCGTCCGGCTTGAGGGTGACAACCACCGGCGGCGAGCCGTTGCGGCCCGTCTCGGTGGAAGGCGCGCCGCAGCCGCCGAGTATCACGCCGAGACCGACCCAAAAAAGCAAACCCCGCACATTCATGGATGCACTGCTAGACAAGCTGCGAGCGGACGAAAACTGAATTCGCGCGACAGCCGCCGCGCGAATTCACCGACATCACTTCGTGTCGAAGAAAATGCCGCGCATCCCGTCCTTCGGGACGGTGGCAGCCCACGTGAAATGCTTGTCACCGAACTCGGCGACGGGGAACGGATTTCCCTCGGTGTGGCCGTCGCCGATGCGATCACGGAAGTAGAGGACAGCCTGCTTGGCGCCGAGCTTGCCGAGTTCGGCGGCGAGTTCCTTGGCGTCGGCGACTTCGACGTAGTGCGTGACGCTGCGGCCGAGGCGGCCCTGGTTGGAAACGAGTCCGATGCGAGTTTTCATGTGGGAATTGGAAAGTAAGCAAATGCCGCGCCGGAGCGGGCCGGAACATCAAGGTGAGGTCACCACTGAAAGACAAGCAGCGACACGGCCTGACGCGGCAACGTAAAACTCAGCGCCGCCGCGCCGCCGGCAACGGTGACGGTCGCGGGGGCGTTTTCGAGGAGACCGAGCTGGGCGGCGGCTTCGAGCTGCGCGTATTGAGCACGCGTCGGTGCCGTGGGCGAGCCGAGTGCCTGCCAGAGCGTGAAGGCGTTGCTGTGCGTGGCATCAACGCGGTAGTGCGCGAGCCGCGGTTGCGCTGCTTCTGCGGGCAAGCCGGCGATCGTCAACGCGACCGCGGCCGTCGGGCCGTGCACGTCGTCGTCATGATAATGCCACACCAGCACCGCGAGCTGGCGCTTCACCGCGTCGTAGCTTGCGAGTGCCGCGACATCGGGCGTCGCGCCGCGCACGCCCGACTTGATGATCGCTTCGACGCCCGGATCGCCGCTGCTGATCGAATCGATCCGCTGGCCGGACATTTTCGCCATCATGCGAAACGTGTTGAAGACCGGCAGCGTGAGGCCGTTGCTCGCCATCACGCGGAAGCCCGCGAAATACGGCTGGTCCTCGAACTCAAACGCCCAGGTGACCGCGCCCTCGAGATTCACGCCGTGTTTTTCGGCGAGCAGATGCTTTCGCGCGAAAACCGCCGCGGTGTAGCTCGAAAACATCGTCGTGTTGCGATAGCCGAGCTGCGGCCCCTGGCACGCCGCGCACCCATCGGGATCGGATTCGCCGATGACGATCGGCTTGTTTTTCAGCTCGGGAAACGACGCGAACCGCGTGAAGGCAGTGTCGATCGTGCGCAGCTGGTTCGCGATCCCGGTGCGGACGTGGCCATCCACAAACGTCGGCGAGCCTTTCGCGTGAAACGACAGGAAATCGATCGGCGTGCCGATCGCGCCCGTCGCGTAATTTTTTCCGTGCAGCACGTGCTCGAGAAAATCCTGCATGAACTTTCCGCCGTCGCCGGCCGAATCCATGCCGCCAACGCGCGCCGTCGGCAGCGCACGCCGCACCGCATCCACGGCGTAGTCGTGGAGTTTGAAAAATTCCTCCGGGGTGCCGCGCCAGTAGCCGTCCTTGATGTTCGCCTCGTTCCACACTTCCCAATACCATTTCTCCACTTCGGCCGCACCGTAGCGCGCGACGCAGTGTTTCGCCCATTGATAAACGAGCTCGCCCCATTTCGCATAGTCATTCGGCGGGTAGGCCCAGCCGGTGTAGATTTCGCTGTAGGGAAAGCCCGGCCGCCACGTGTGCTGATACGGCTGTGGATGCGTTGACATTGCCTCCGGCATGAACCCGATCTGAGCGTAAGGCTTCACGCCGTTGGCGAGGTAGGTGTCGAAAATCCGATCGACGATCGTCCAGTCGTAGATCGGGTTGCCGGTGGCGTCCTCGGTGTAGGCGTTGGTGCTGCCCCATTTCAACGCCGGTGTGCCATCGCCGGTGACGAGCAGGCTGTGCGCGCGAAAATACGCCTGCGGCGCGCCGAGCTGCCCGATGTCGTGCAGGAGTTTCTTGCCGTCCTTCATGTAAGCGTAGTTCGGCTCATCCGCGCCGAAGAAACGGTAGATTGGTTTCAACTCGCCGTGGGCTTTTGCGGCATCGACGCGGATCGTGACGGGGAAATTCTCGTCCGCAGCCAGCGCGGCCGAGACGAGGAGGATGAAAACGACGAGGTGGCGCATGGGGAGGGTAGGGTGAGCGAGCGTTGGTCGCCGCAAGGTGCACCGCAAACCGCTCTGACGAGGACAGTCCGGCGTTACTCCGGCACCAGCTCCGGCACGATGGGCCGGCCGGTTTCGCGGCGGATCGATTCGAGGTTTTCGCGGATGAGCGCGCCCATCGATTCGCAGCGCAAATAGTCCTTGCGGCCATAGTGGGCGGCGAGCTCTTCGCGGAGGTGGTGAATCTTTTCGATGGGCGCGATGCGATCGGCGGTCATGTCGTGCAGCAGCAGGCCGAGCCGCTCGGATGCGAGGTGCGCGCGCTGGAGGATGATCGCCTGCTCCTCGCGCTGGTATTGCTTGGCGGTTTCGAGGCGCAGGTGGCGGATGCAGAAATTCACGAGCGGCGTGTTCTCCTTGAAGAACTGCGGGAGATAAAAATTTTTTCGGCCGTTGTAACTCTGCTGATCGAAATCCATGGCGCGCAGTCGCACCTGCCAGTCGTCGAAGTCGGGCGTGAGGAGCACGACGAAATTGTAGGAACGCATGTCACCGAGGAGGCGGATGAAGCAGCGCTCGTTGAACTTGACGACTTCCTTCGCGATGCGGATCGGGCGCAGATCCTTTTGCGAAAGCCAGCGGCTGATGAAGATGTCGCCGGGGAGGCCGACGATGTGCTCCTCGACGAGCGTGGAATTGTGCGTGATGAAGTTGAGGCGGTTCGGCGAGAGGAGGTGCTCGAGTTCGAGGCCGTAGACGCGCGAGGCGTCGGCCTTCTTGATGTAGAAATAGTCCTGATTGTCGTTGTAGGCGTTGACGATTCGGATGCGGAACGGCGTCGAGTTGCCGAACGTGCAGAAGTCGATGCGGTCGACGTAAAGGTGGCTGAAGACGGACGTGTCGCCGTCGGTGCGGAGGAGCGCGTAGATGCGCTTCAGGTCCTCGTTGAGCGAGCGCATCTCGTGGGGATCGTAGATGACGGTGTCCCAAAGCGTGGGCTTGCCGTGCTCGTCGTTGAGCGGGATCGCTTCCTGAAAGCCGAGCATGCGCTCGTAGGTCACGGGCAGCTCGCGATCGCGGCGGTAGCGGCGCAAGTAGACGCGCAGATCGTCGCGGATCGGGAAGCTCGGTTTTTTGTCCGTGCGCGGAAATTCCTGAGCGGGCTGCGCGTTCGCGTCCATGGGCAAGGGATTAGGGGTGGTAGCGCTCGAGTCGAGCGCGGTCGGCCTCGACGAATTTTTTCAACTGCGCGACTCTCGGGAGTGCGACGAGATAGCGCGAGACAAAGAGTTTTGGTGAGACGCCGGCCGTGGCGTATCTGGCCTTGGTCTCGTCCTTGTCGCTGCACAGGAGAATGCCGACCGGCGGTTGGTCACCCGCAGCCATCAGGTGCTGCTTGAAATAATTCAGATCGAAATTCATCTGCCCGGCGTCGCCATGGCCGAACGCGCGGATTTTCAAATCGAGCAGGACGTGGCAGCGAAGGCGGCGGTGATAGAAGACGAGATCGACGCAGTCGCGCTCGTTGCCGACGGTGATGCGAAACTGCCGCGCCCCGAAGCAAAACCCAGTGCCAAGTTCGAGGAGAAAGTGCTGCACATGCTCGAGGAGCGCGGACTCCAGATCATTCTCCGAATAGGCCGGCCGGTCGGCGGGCCCGGTGAATTCGCGAATGTAGGGATCGCCGCTGAGATGTTCGATGACTGTGGACGTATCGGCAGACTGCTTGCGCGCACGGGCGACGACGGTGCGTTTGTCTTTGGAGAGACGGGTGCGTGCGTAAAGCTGCGATCCGATCTGCCGCTGAAGATGACGCGCGGACCAAGTGCCGAGTAGACACTCGTTTTCGTAGAAAGCGCGTCTCCGCGGATCGTCGAGGCGGATGAGTTCGAGCAGGTGAGTCCAGGAGAACTGGAGGACTTGTCGGGGCGTAAGCGGAGTGGGGGGCGCATCCACCGATTTCTGCGATGCGGTAAAGGAAATCGGTTGCGCGACCATTTCGCCAGTCGGTGACTGGCTTTTCTTGGATTTCTGCAGCGGTAGTGCGGAAATTTCCGGACCGTCAAAAACGCCAATCGGTGATTGGCTAATCTGGGGATAAGGTTGGTAGAATAGCCGGCGGTTCTTGAGTGTGCTCAAACCCAGGCCGGGCAGCCCTCGGCTGGTCAGATCCTTGGCAAGCCGAGGCATCAAGCTCTCGCCATACTTCGTGCGGTCTTCGCCTCGACGACGTAGGCGCCGACAAGCCCGTTGCGGAGGACAAGGCTCTGGTTGACCGCCGCCGCCGCGCGCCCGACCGCCGACGTGTGGGCTTGGGCGATGGCCGACAGGAGCAGGCGGTAGTGCATGGCGGGAAGAAAAACGTCTCACTGGCGAAACGTCAAAGCCAGCGCGGCGCGTCACGCGAGCAACCGCTGGCACATTGCGAGCAGCCGTACGCGCAGTGGTTCGCCGCGGGTGGCAAAGGCGCGCTGGTGCTGCTCATATTCGGCGCGGCCGAAAGGTGTCTCGATTGCGATGGGCGAGAAGCCGAGCGCGCGCAAATCGTAGGGGCTCGCGCGCATGTCGATTTCACGGATGTCGCGGGCGAGGGCGAAGCAGTCGGCGATGAGCTCCGAGGGCGTGAAGGGCGCGAGTTTGAACGCCCACTTGTAGAGATCCATGTTGGCGTGGAGGCAGCCGCGTTGCTCGAATTGCGAGGTGGTGGCGCGGGTGGGCTGGAGCTTGTTGAGGGGCGCGGCGGGCGCGGTGAAGAAACGAAACGCGTCGAAGTGCGAGCAGCACACCGGCTGCGATTCGACGATGCGCGCGAGTTCGTCCGGCGCGAAGCGCAGCGAGTAGGCGTTGTGGCGGACTTCGGCGGGCGTCTGCCGGTAAACCATCGCCCACTCATGCAGGCCTGCGCAGCCGAAAAAGGGCGGGCGCGTTTGCATTGCTTCGAGCGAATCGCGCAGCCACGCGACGAACGCACGGCGGTGCGCGGGCAGCTTGGCGCAATCGATCGTCACACCGTCGCTCGTTTCCCGGTATTCCGGCCAGCGGAGAAATTCGCGCGCGCCCTCGCCGGCGAGCGCGACGTCCGGACCGGGGTGCCAGCGGCGCAGCCAAGCGACGCGGAATGCGTAGTAACTGAAAAGAAAATCGTAGACGGGATGTTTTTCCCCGTGCTCCGCGCGCGCCTGGTGCGGATCGGTCCACGCGCGGACCCGGGCGTCATGGGCGCGCTGCCGCGCGCGCCACTCGGCCTCAGCGAGAGTTTCACCCGCACCGATGAGCATGGCTTCAGCCGTTGCGCGCGAGCAGCCGGCGCACGCCTTCGATCGGGGCCTCGGTGATGGGCGCGAGCGGGAAGGGCGCGCGTGGCGCGAGGGCGCGAGCGACGACGGGATGCGTGAGCAGCGCGCCGCTGAGGCCGACGCGCAGCGTTTCGAGCGGAGTGGCGGGAAAAAGTTTCGTCGCGACCTGCACGGCGAGCGCGAGCAGTTCGTTCGCCGATTCGAGCACGAGCGCAAGTGCGACCGAGTCGCCCTCGGCGGCGAGCCGCAGCACGGCGGGCGCGAGCGCGGCGATGGTGCGGTTGGGCTCGCCGTGCTGATAAAAGAAGCGCGTGACGGCCGCGGCGTCGGCGCCTTCGCCGAGTTGGGTGTGATCGCGGACGAGCGTGGCGAGCCGCGTGGGCGGCTGCCAGCCTTGCAACTCAAGCAGCGCGCGCCCGATCGCGCGGCGGCCGAGTTCGTAGCCGCTGCCCGGATCGCCGAAGCGCCAGCCGATGCCGCCGGCGTAGTGGACGGCGCCATCCGGTCCGCGCGCAGCGACAAACGATCCGGTGCCGGCGTGCAACACGAGGCCCGGCGCGCCGTCGGTCGCGAGTTCGAGCACCGGTAGTGAGTCGGGCCCCGCCACCGTGCGGCCGAAGTCCGCGAGCGAAGCGGCGAACTCGCGCCAAAAGCCGGTGGCGCCGGCGACGTAAAAATGGGTCGCGGAGATCTTAGATTTGGGGTTTTCGATTTTGGATTCTTCCAGCAACGTGCACAGGGCGTCCGTCATGATCAGCCGCGCCTGTTCGGGGCCGACGATGCTCGGGTTGCAGCCGGGCGCGAGGTGGCGTGCGACGATCGCGCCGCCGTCATCGACGAGGATGCACTCGGTTTTGGTGCCACCGCCGTCTACGCCGATTTTAAAATTCATGAGGAGGGGTTGGCCACGGAGGCCTAGAGACACGGAGAAATCCGGTGAAAAGCAGATCGAGTTTGGGTTCTGTGACTGCGGGCCTCTGTGGCCAAAATCACGCGAGCTGTTTGCTGAGGCGGTGCTTGTATTTTGCTCCGACCGCGCGGTTGTGATCGATTGCGCCGGGGATGTTCTGGCTGCGGAGGACCGGGAGGTCGTGGTCGTTGGCCTTCAGCCACTCCATCGTCGAAAGCATCAGCCAGTTCAGGAGCGAACCGCCGACAAATGTGCTCGTCGGGCCCGTCGCGATCTCCGGCGTGAGCTGCATGATTGTGTCGCCGGGGACGCCGCCATTATCGAGCGTGTAGTCGGCGATCGCGTGGAGGTTTTGGCCGCCAGGGTGGACCGTCTTGGCCGTCGTCGACATCGAGAGCGACGTGAGCGCGACCACCACGCAGCCTTTTTTCTTCGCATGCAATGCGACCTCAATCGGCGAGGCGTTTTTGCCGGAGTTGGAAATCACGATGACGACCTCGCCGGCGCGCAGCTCGTATTGCCGGTCGTAGCGCTCAACCAACTTGGTGCCGTATCCGACGAGATTTTCGATGAAGCCAGCGGTGGGATCGTTGATGCTGGTGATGCAGACGAGGCCGCCGGCACGGCCGACAATTTCGCGGGCGATGATTTCGCTGTGGCCGGAGCCGAAGGTGTGGATGACTTCGCCGCGAGCGACCGAGGCGCCGAGGATGGGCGCGAGTTTCGCGATCGTGGGCGTGTTGACGGTCCACGCGCGGGCGAGGAGTTCGTTGGTCTTGGCAGAGTAGGATTCGGCGAGCGAGGGCATGGGCGAGGTTTGAATCCGAGAGGTAGAAGGCGCCGGGCGCGGCTCGCAATGCCGGAAACGGCGTTGCCGTGCCGGTGCGCCCGCTTAGCGTCGCGCGCATGATTCAAGGGATCGATCATCTTAACGTCGTCGTCACCGACATGGATCGGTCGCTGAAATTTTACTGTGGCGTGCTCGGCTTCGCCAAGACGAAGGAAGCACAGCTTTCCGGCGAGTGGATCGAACGCATCGTGGGTTTGAAGGCAGTGCGGGCGCATGCGTTGTTCGTGGAGGCGCCGCGCGGCGGGCCGAGGATCGAATTGCTCAAATATGAGGCGCCGACGGGCGTGGCTCTCGCGGAAAATTCCCGGGCGAACACGATCGGGCTGCGGCACTTCGCGCTGCGCGTGTCGGACATCGTGGCGATGGTGGCGAAACTGCGGGCCGCCGGCGTCGAGGTTTTCAGCGATCCAGTGCTCGTGCCGTCCGGCGTGGTGGAATTCGAGGCGGGCGCCCGCAAGACGCTCGTCTACTTCCTCGACCCGGACGGCGTGATTATCGAGTTGGCAGAGTATAAGTGACACAGCGCGCTTGCTCGCGACCGGGGGCCCGCCTATCCACGCTCACCACCGCTTGAGCACCGCCGCCGTCTTTCTCAGCTACGCGTCGCAGGACGCAGACGCGGCGAAGAAAATCTGCGAGACGCTGCGCGCGACGGGCGTCGAAGTGTGGTTCGATCAAAACGAACTCGTCGTCGGCGATGCGTAGAATGCGATGATCTGTGGGCAGATCAGTTCGTGCGCACTGTTCGTGCCGGTGATTTGGGCGGCGACACAGGCGCGCGGCGAAGGGTATTTCCGGCTGGAGTGGAAACTCGCCGTCGACCGGTCGCACCTCATGACGCACGACCAGCCGTTCCTGCTTACCGTGGTGATCGGTGCGACGAAGGATGGCGAGGCGCGCGTGCCGCCGGAATTTCGCGCGCGGGTGAAAAAATTGCTCGACGGCGAGGCTGGGGTCGCTGGGTCCGATGTAGGGGTGAGCCTTGAGCGCGCCCCTACGCAAACCATCGCGCCCGTGGCTCGCATGGCGCCCGCCCACGGAGAATCCGTATTACGCGGCGCGCGCCACACTGCCGGTGCTCGTGAACGTGTTAGCCCGCTTCGGGATGATGGACGAAGCGATCGCAATCGAACGGGAGCAGATCGCGGCGGGTTGGTGGCGGCGCAATCGACTGCTGCTGATTCCGGAATCTTTTCCAGGCCCGCAAAGACCCGCGCTTCCGCGCGTTCGCGGAGCAGGCGCCGCTGTGAGCGGGGCGGAGGCCTTCACCGCACGACCGACACGCTGATCGAGCCGAAGACGTCGCGTTGTTTCTGGGCGTAGAATTCGAGCGTGCGGTAGTTTTGGGTGTAGGCGAGGTGCAGCCAACCGAGGTAGAACGCGAGGCCGGCGCTGAAATCGCCCACGAGGGGGCGTTTGCGCACGGTGCTCGTGTGGTGGAAGAGGTTGCCGTCGAGAAACGCGTCGCGCGCTACGAGCCGCGCATCGGCGCTGCCGAAAAGAAACACGCTCGCGCCTCGGATCAGCGCGCCGCTGCCCCCGCCGGAGCGAATGAGGTCGGGGCCGAAGTCGTCGGGGAGATTCCAGCCGGCGCGCAGTGCGGGGCCGCCGTGGAGGTAGGTGCGGGGGTTGCCGACGGTGACGCCGTAGCGGCGGATCACATCGAAGGCGAAACCGGTGTCGGGCTGGGTCGAGGTGGAGCCGCGCAGCCAGCGGTAGCGCCAGTCGTAGGCGAGGCTGGCGCCGGGCTCGTTGCGGAGTTGGTGGCCCCAGCCTTCCGCGTGCGCAACGCCGATGAGATCGTGGAAGCCGTTTTGGATTTCGCGACCGAGGGCCATCGGACCGATGACGCCGAGTTGCAGCTCGATCGTCTGGAGCAGATCGATTTCTTGGCGTTGAAACGCGACTGCGCCGTAAAGCCAGGCGGCGTAGGGCCGGTCGTCGGTAATGAGCGCCGCGGTGTGGATTTCGGTCGGGGTATAGATGTCCTGACCAAAGGAAAACGAGAGCTTCAGATCGACGGGCTGGCCGTTGACGGAGGGCGGCTCGAAGACGCGGAGCTGGCGGCCAAGGTCGTCGAGTTTTCGACCGAGCGCGCTGAATTCGGGGTGGGCGAGTTGGTCGGAATAGGAAAACTTGGCGCCGTTGGTGTAGTGGCGATCGGTGCCCGCGAAATAGCGGTCATTTTCCGAGTAGAGCGTGAAGGATTGGTTCACGCAGCCCGAGAGTAACGCGATCGCAAAGGCGGCGAAGGCGAGTGGGACGATTCCGGTGCGCGGCTTCACCACGGTCACTTGACGCTTCACGCTTCCCACCGGCCGTAGATGCCGCACGGCAGAACTTTGCCGTCGCGCTGGATCGGCAGGCCCACTTCGCCGGCGGTGATTGTGCCGGGTCGGCCGGTCATCAATTCGGCAAGGAGATTGGCGACGACCGTCGGTGAAAGGCGCGCGGTGTAGGCGTTGATGAGGAAAAAGAGTGGGGTGTCGCTGAGGAGTGCGCGGCACTCGTTGAGAAGTTCCCAGAGGTGATCCTCGAGTTTCCACATTTCGCCGGTGGAGCCGCGGCCGTAGGTGGGCGGGTCCATGATGATGGCGTCGTAGCTGCGACCGCGTTTAAGTTCGCGGCGGGCAAATTTCAGGCAGTCGTCAACGATGTAGCGGATGGGCGCCTCGGCTAGGCCGCTGAGCGCGGCGTTTTCGCGGCACCATTTCACCATGCCCTCGGCTGCGTCGACGTGGCAGACGCTAGCGCCGGCTTTCGCGGCGGCGACGGTCGCGGCACCGGTGTAGCCGAATAGGTTCAGGACGTTCACCTCGCGGCCGGCTTTTTTCGCGGCGGAGATTTTCGCCGAGAACCACTCCCAGTTGACCGCTTGCTCTGGGAAGAGACCGGTGTGTTTGAACGAGGTCGGGTGAATCTTGAAAGTCAGACCGAGCGAGTCGTAGGAAATTTTCCATGAGTCGGGGAGAGGGCGACGGTATTCCCATTTGCCGCCACCGGTTTCTGCGCGGTGATAAAATCCGTCCCATTTTTCCCAACGGGCGTTTTTCTCGACGCCGTGCCGTGGCCAGATGATCTGCGGATCCGGGCGGACGAGAGTGAATTCGCCCCAGCGTTCCTGCTTCATTCCGTCGCCGGCATCGAGCAGCGCGTAGTCGCGCCAGCGGTCGGCGACGATGAGGGCGGGGCGGTGGGCGGGCGCGGTCATGCGGCGCCGAGCGAAAGCGTCGCCGCGCCGTGTGTCGAGCAGCGGTTCGGCTCCGTAATTGCCGTAAATGGTGTGCGCTGGTCGGTCATTGACTGGGGGTATTCCCCTGTTATCGACGTGCCCCTTCATCCCTGTAGCTATGAACCAAAACAAACTCCTCCTCTGCTCCGCGATCGCTTTGATCGCGGCGCTCGGCCTCGCCCGCGCCGATATCGTTGAAACGAAAAATGGTGCCCGCATCGTAGGCAAAGTTGCCAAGATCGACGGCGGCACCGTCTCGGTCGACACCGACTTCGCTGGCACCCTCGCGATTAAGCAGTCAGAGGTCACCAGCATCACGACCGATGCTCCCGTGTCCATTCGCCTCGCGAGCGGCACGCGCATCGATGGCAAGGTTTCCGGCTCCGCTGGCGCTGTGACTGTCACGGGCGCCGACGGCACGGTGAGCACCACCGTCGAGAAAGTCGCCGCGTCATGGGCGGCGGGGGCCAAGGACCCGCAGCTCGTCGCGCTCGAGCGCGGCTGGGCCTACGAGGCCCACGTCGACATCGCCGGCAAGAACGGCAACAAGAGCCAGCTCGGCACCTCGGCCGGCGTCCGCGCGACGCTCGCGGGCGTGAGCGATCAACTGGTGTTCTACACCGCCTACGATCGCCAGACGACGGACGGCCAGAAGTCCGCCGATCAATTCAAGGCCGGCGTCGACTACTCGAGCAATTTCTCCGGCAAGAATTCGTGGTATGTGCGCGACGAGGGCGGCTTCGATCGCATCAAGGACATCCAGTTTTACGACGTCGCCGCGTTCGGTCTCGGCTACGATCTGATCAAGGAGGCGAAAGAAACGCTCACCGCCCGCCTCGGTCTTTCGTTCCGCAACGAAAATTACCGGAGTCCGCTTACGCCCGACATCAACGCGGCCGGTCTCGACGTTGGCATCAACCACACGCTCACGTTTGACAGCGCCGCGCTCGTCAACCGCGTGAGTTTCGTGCCCTCGTTCAACGATTTTGCGAACTTCCGCCTCACGCACGAGAGCTTCCTCGAGCTGCCGATCGCGGCCTCGCAGTGGAAGCTCCGCCTGGGCATCAACAACGACTACAACAGCAAGCCCGGCAAAGGCGTCGACAAGCTCGACACCGGCTACTTCACGCGCCTCGTGTTGAGCTGGAAGTAAATCCCCGCGCTTTCCATCCGATCGATCGGGCGGAATAATTTTGCTCCTGACGGCCTCATGTTCGCATGAGGCCGTTTTTATTTCTCGCGACCGCGGTCGCGCTCACCGCCGCGGAACCACAGCGCTTCACAAGCGGACCCACGCGCGTCGCGCTCGTCGAACTCTACACCAGCGAAGGCTGCAGCTCGTGCCCGCCCGCCGAGCGCTGGATCGCGGCGCGGAAGGGCGACGCCGGGCTTTGGCATGAGTTCGTCCCGGTGGCGTTTCACGTCGACTACTGGAACCAGCTCGGCTGGCCCGATCGGTTTTCGGCGCGCGAGTTCACGCAGCGGCAATACGCGATCGCCGAGGCGTGGGACACGGGCTCGGTCTACACACCGTGCTTTGTGCGCGACGGCGCCGAGTGGCGGCCCGCCGGCGAACCCGAACTGCGCGCGAACCCGGCGCCCGCCGGCCCGCTTTCGGTCACACTCGATGGCGAAAAGGTGATCGCGGAATTTGTGCCGGCGAACGCAAAGGACGCGACGGGCAGATTTGAAATCACGGTGGCGCTGCTCGGCGGCGGACTCGTTTCAAAAGTCACGGCCGGAGAAAATTCCGGCGCGACGCTGCGGCAGGAATTTGTCGCGCTGGGTCTCACCCGCCGCGCGCTCGCTGCGACTGGAGGAAGCCACCGTGCGGAGTTTTCGCTGCCGAACGTGATCGTGAAGTCGAAGGAAGCGCCGCGCGCCATGGCCGCGTGGGTGACGCGCCACGGCGAACTCGCGCCCGTGCAGGCGACGGGCGGTTGGCTCGCGCCGTAGCGTCGCCTCGGGCTACAGCTTTTCGAACACCGCGCGCAACACATGCGCGGCAATCTCCGAAACCGAAAGCTCGTTTTGATCGATTGGATTTTTTCCGTGCTGACCGCCAGCGAGATCGCTCAACCCGCGCACGATGAGGATCGGTTTTGCATTGGCGTAGGCGACGTGCGCGAGCGCGGCGGATTCCATGTCGGTGCACTGCGCTCTCCACGTGCGGAAGACCCATTCGCGATACTTCGCGTTGTCGAGAAACACCGGGCCGGTCACACCCGTGCCACCGACGGCGACCCGCACGGTGCGGCCGGATTTCTTCAGCGGCGGCAGCGAAGGCGCCACGGTCTTCGCGACCGCCAGCATCCCCGCATCGACCGGGATCAGATCGAAGCGGCGGCTTTGGCCATCAGCGCGCGTGATTTCGACGCCGGTCGGAAATATCATGCCGAAGTTTTCCTTTCCCGCGGGCAGGTAGTCGGGGCGCGCGTAGCTGCCGTGACCGTCTTCGTTGAGGTAGGCCGCCTCACTGTGGTAGGCCCAGTTTTCCGGTATGACCACATCGCCGACCTCAAGCGCCGGATCGGTGCCTCCGGCAACACCCGCGAAGAGCACGTGCGTGATCGGAAAATGATCGAGCGCGAGTTGCAGGCGGAAGGCGGCGTTGACGACGCTCACGCCCGTGCGAAACACGATCACGTCTTTCCCGGCGTAGCGGCCGCGCGAGAACTCGATGCCGTTGACGGTGGTGCTTGTCCACCCGGCCGCCGGATCGACGCCGAATTCCTTCACGAGAGCGGCGATCTCGGGCGGGTAGGCGCCGCAGATGGCGTAGAGCGGTTCAGCCCCCGCGGGCAGCACCGCGGCGAGCCACAGGAGGGTGAAGAGGAAAAAGCGGTGGCGCATAGGACGGTGTGAGCAAGGGCGGTGCCACGTGCAAAACTCACGCCGTTCGGGTTTGAACCTTTGTCCGGCGCGATTCGTCATACAGCGCGTGAAACCCTGCTTCGTCACCCCTCTCATGTTAACTGCGCTCGCGAGCGCACTCGTCGCAGCCGAACCGACCATAAAATTCACTAAACTCGCTGACCGCGTGCGCGTCGAAGTCGGCGGCGCGCCGTTTACCGAGTATATTTTCGGCGACGGTGCCTCGCGGCCATATGTCTACCCGCTCACCGCGCCCGACGGAACGTCGCTGTCGCGCAATTTTCCGATGAAGAAAGTCGAGGGGGAGGAAACCGATCATCCGTGGCACCGCTCGATGTGGTTTGCTCATAGTATGATGAACGGCGTCGATTTTTGGAACGAGGGCGCGGGCGATGTCGGCCGCTCGCCTAAGGACAAGGGGCGCTCCGAGCAGCAAGAATTTATCGAGCTTAAGGACGGCCCGGTCGG
Source organism: uncultured Opitutia bacterium (assembly GCA_903896015.1). Lineage (GTDB taxonomy): Bacteria > Verrucomicrobiota > Verrucomicrobiia > Opitutales > Opitutaceae > CAITWF01. Next base: position 18,587 of record CAITWF010000086.1, read on the forward strand.
TGTCATCAGCACGCGCAACCGCTGGGTCTCACCCGACGGCAAATTAGTCGCCACGGATGAGCGCTCGGTGAAATTTTCCGCGGGCGCTGACGGCCGTTTTATCGATTTTGAAATCACGCTGCACGCGCTGCCGGATGCGCCGCTGCTCTTCGGTGACAACAAGGACGGAACCTTCGCCACGCGCCTCGCGCAGTGGATGACGATGGCGCACAAAACCAAGGGTCAGGAAGTCGGCGGCACCGGTCACATCGTCACCGCCAAGGGCGATCGCGACGGCAAGGTGTGGGGCACGCGCGCCGACTGGTGCGACTATCACGCGGAGCACAACGGCCAGACCTACGGCATCGCGATCTTCGATCATCCGCAAAACCTCCGCCACCCAACGTGGTGGATGGCGCGCGATTACGGTCTCTTCGGCGCGAATCCCTTCGGCTGGCACGATTACGAGAAGGAATTCGCGAAGGAGCCGCACAAGGGCGACTACACGATTCCGGCTGGCGGCACGTTGACACTGCGCTACCGCGTCTTCCTGCACCTAGGCGACGAGGCGTCCGCGCACGTCGCGGCGCACTACGCCGACTACGCCGCTGGAAAATAAGTTCACTCACGTTTGCTTCGCCCTTTACCCCATGAATCACCTCTCTCGCCGCACGTTCCTCAAAAACACCGCGCTCCTCGGCGCTGCCACGGCGCTTTCGGCCCGCTCGTGGGCGCAGGTCGCGGGAGCCAATGGCGACGTCCGCGTCGCTGTCCTCGGCCTCAACGGCCGCGGCAAGAATCATCTCCAAAGTCTCGCCAAAGTTTCCGGCGTCCGCGTAGTCGCACTCTGCGATCCGGACTCGGCGGTGCTCGATCGCGCGGCGAAATCGCTCGGTGGCGACGTGAAGAAATTCACCGACCTGCGCGAGTTGTTCAAGCTGTCGGATCTCGACGCCGTCACGATTGCGACGCCAAACCACTGGCATTCGCTCGCCGCGATCTGGGCGATGCAGGCGGGCAAGGATGTTTACGTCGAAAAGCCCGTCTCGCACAACATCTGGGAGGGTCGCCAACTGGTCGCCGCGGCGAAGAAATACAACCGCGTCGTCCAAGCCGGCACGCAGATCCGTTCGGGTGAAGGCCTGCGCGAGGCGGTGGCATGGGTGCAGGCTGGCCACCTCGGAAAAATCACCGCATCGCGCGGCTTCTGCTACAAGCGCCGTCCGAGCATCGGCAAGACCTCCGGCCCGCAGCCCGTGCCCGCGACCGCGAACTATGATCTTTGGTGCGGACCTGCGCCGATGGAGCCGTTGCGCCGCAAGAAACTCCACTACGACTGGCACTGGGTGAACGTCACTGGCAATGGCGACGTCGGCAACCAAGGCATCCACCAGATGGATGTCGCGCGCTGGTTTCTCGGCGAGGCCGGCTTGCCGCGGCACACGCTTAGCATCGGCGGCCGGCTCGGCTACGATGACGACGGCAATACGCCCAACACGCAGGTCGTGATCCACGACTACGCGAGTGCGCCGCTGATTTTCGAGGTGCGTGGGCTGCCGGCGAAAGCCGGAGGCGCGGACGGCGAAGTCAACGGCAGTGAAATCTCCGAGGCCGCGTCGGCCGCGATGGATCACTACGCCGGTGTCTGGCCCGCCAAGATGAGCGTCGGTGTGGGCAATGTGGTTGATTGCGAAGGCGGTTTTCTGGTCACGAACAGCTACTTCACCGCGACCGCTTACGACAAAGCGGGCAAGACGGTGAAAGAGTTCAAGGGCGCCGATCGGCACATGCAGAATTTCATCGATGTCGTGCGCAGCCGGAAGCTCAGCGATCTTTACGGCCCGATCCAAGAGGGCCACGTGTCGAGCGCACTCTGCCATCTGGGCGGCCTCTCGCACCAGCTCGGCCATACGGCCACGCCGGGCGAGTTGCAGGAGAAAGTGCAGGGCAACGCGCCGCTCGCTGAAGCCTACGGTCGCATGGTCGGGCATCTCGCCGCGAACAAGGTGGATTTCGGCAAAACGCCCGCGACTCTCGGCCTCCCGCTCGCCATCGATCCGGCGGCGGAGAAATTTACCGGTCCCGATGCCGCCGCGGCCAACGCCATGCTCCGTCGTGACTATCGCGCCGGCTTCGTGGTGCCGCAATTGGCGTAAGTCGTTTCGATCGCGGCGGCCGATGAAACTCGCCGTCGCCGCGATCATTTTGCGGTGGGCGAACCGACGGCTTGTTTCGCGCGTCTCGCCGTGCGAGATGTTCGTGCTCGTTATGCGCCTGTTGCCGTGTCTGCTCCTTGTTTTCGCCGTGTTTAGCGGTGGAGTTTCTCTGCGTGCGCAGGGCGACAGTGCGGTGCCGTTGCCGCCGTTTATCGTCGAGGAGGCGAGCAAGGGTCCGCCGTGGCGTTATGCGGAGATGCCCGGCTTCGAAGTGCTCTCGCGCTGCCCGGATCGCACGACGCGCGATCTCGCGGCGGCGCACTGGCGGCTGCACCGGCTGCTCGAACTGCTGCTACCCGAGCGACTCCAGCTCACGTTCGCGCTCCCCAAGGCGATGATCTTTTACGACGAATCGCTCCAGTCCGCCGCCTCGCAGGAGGTGATTTCTTCGATGTTGAAACGTTCCGCGCGGGACGCAGCGCCGGTGGATTTGCAGGACATGATGGGCCGGCGGGGCCTGCGCGGGACGGCGCTGCCGGCGCCGCGATTGAATTTTCTACCCAACCTTCGCCTCTGGGATCGCGACGCGATGATGGTCTTCGCGATTGTGCGGGACGGCGGCTACGACGCCGATCGGCTCGCTTTGACGGCGGACTACGTGAACTACCTCCTGCTCAACCGCGTCCCGGCGCTGCCCTGGTGGTTCGTGACCGGCGTGCTGAAACTTTACGAGCACGTCGAATACGATTCGAACTCGCTCGCGCTCGATCCGATCACCTGGTTGTCCGACGACGACACGTCGGCGCTGAAACGCGATCCGAAGACCGCGCCGGGGCCGCTGCCGCTGGCAGAGTTTTTCAACAGCCTGCCACCGCTGCATCCCGCGACGCCAGAGGAGGAATTGCGGCGCAAAATCTGGGTCTCGCAGGGCGCGCTGGTCGTGCGCTGGGTGCTCGACGCTCACCCGCCCGAGCAGCGCGAAAAATTATGGGACCTCGTCGGGCTGGGCGCGGGCGCCATCACTGCGGCGACGTTTCAAGCCAGCCTTGGGATCGATTTTGCGACGGCCGATGCGCAGCTCGCGGCTTATCTGCCCACGGCGGTGCGTAAGGCGCTCACGCTGAAACCGGCGAAGCCGCTCAAGGCGCCCGTGCTCGCGCTGCGCGATGCCACCGATGTCGAACTGGCGCGCATCAAGGGCGACTGGGAGCGGCTCGAGGTCGGCTTCGTAAAGAAGAATACCCCGGAGCTCGCGGACAAGTATCTTGAGCAGGCGCGCCGCACGCTGCGCCGGCCTTACGATCGCGATGTGCGCGAACCGCGGCTGCTTGCGGCGCTGGGCCTCTGCGAATGCGACGCGGGCGACGATCGGGCGGCGCGCGATTTCCTCGAGTCCGCCGCGCGAGTCGGAGCACTGCGCCCCCGCGCGGCCTACGAGCTGGCCCGGCTGCGTTTCGCCGAAGCGGCTGCCAGTCCCGACGAGGCGGATGGGAAGCTGAGCACGTCGCAGGTCGCCAAAATTTTCACGCCGCTCTTCGCCGTGCGGGAGCAGGCGCCGCCGTTGCCGGAAGTTTACGAACTGATCGCGCACGTGTGGGCGCGCAGCGTGTATCGCCCGACGCGCGGCCACCTCGCCGTGCTCGATGAGGGCGTGCGACTCTTCCCGCGCCGCAGCGAACTCGTCTACCAGACCGCCGCGCTCTATGCGCACAACGGCCTGGACGCCGAGTCGGCCGACCTCGTGAAACTTGGACTCCTTGTTGCTCCCGCTGGCACCGATCACGATCGTTTCGCGCAGCTCGCGGCGCAGCTCGCGGCGGCGCCGCCCGCCGCCAAATAATCTCTGGGTGCTTCGGCGGACTGTCTGGCGGAAATTGCGCGGTTGTTAGACTGAGGATGGTGTTGAATCGGCAATAGTGGCGCGCGAGTCTGCGCCTCCGCGTCCTTCACCCCGTCGCTTTCGCTATCCCCATGAAATTCCTCCGTCTGTCGTTCGCCGTCGCGGCACTTGCCGCGTTTTTCACGCCCGCCCGCGCCGCGGATTCCACGGCCACCCTCGTCCTCGACGCCACCAAACCAGGGCCTGTCATCAACAAGAACATCTACGGGCAGTTCTCCGAGCACCTCGGCCGCTGCATCTACGAGGGGCTCTGGGTCGGCGAAGACTCAAAAATTCCCAACACCAAAGGCTACCGCAACGACGTGATCGCTGCGCTCAAGGAACTGCAGGTCCCCGTGCTGCGCTGGCCCGGCGGGTGTTTCGCCGACGAATATCACTGGCGCGATGGCATCGGCCCCCGCGCCTCCCGTCCTGCGATGATCAACACCCACTGGGGCGGCGTCGTGGAGAACAACCATTTCGGCACGCACGAGTTTTTGGATTTCTGCGAGCTGATGGGCATCGAGCCCTACGTGTGCGTCAATGTCGGCAGCGGCACCGTGCAGGAGGAAATGGAGTGGATCGAATACATGACCTCCGATGCCGATTCGCCGCTCACCCGACTGCGCAAACAGAACGGCCGCGCCCAGCCGTGGAAAGTTCATTATGTCGCCGTCGGCAACGAGAGCTGGGGCTGCGGCGGCAACATGACCGCGCAGTTCTACGCCGACAATTACCGCCGCTATAACACCTTCGTCAAAAATTACGGCGCCAACCGCATCCAGCGCATCGCCGGCGGCCCGAGCGATTTCAACTACGAGTGGACCGAGACGCTCATGAAAAGCGCCGCGAAACAAATGAACGGCCTCTCGCTGCATTATTACACGCTGCCCACCGGTGTCTGGAGTGCAAAGGGCAGTGCCACAGAGTTCGGTGAAGACCAGTATATCGCGACGCTAAGCCGCACGCTGAAAATGGAGGAACTCGTCACCAAGCACTCAGCGATCATGGACAAGTATGATCCGCAGAAAAAAGTCGGCCTCGTCGTCGACGAGTGGGGCACGTGGTATGATAAAACGCCCGGCAGCCATGATGGTTTCCTCGAGCAGCAAAACACCCTCCGTGACGCGCTTGTCGCCGCCCTCAACCTCCACATTTTCCAAGCGCATGCCGACCGTGTGACGATGGCCAACATCGCGCAGTTCATCAACGTCCTCCAGGCGATGATCCTTACGGACAAGGAAACGATGATCCTGACGCCGACGTATCACGTCTTCGAGATGTTCAAACCGCACCAGGGCGCGACTTCGCTGCCCATCGCGCTCACCTCGCCCGATTACGCGCTTGGCGAAAACAAAATCCCCGCCGTCAGCGCGTCCGCCTCGCGCGACGCCGCCGGAAAAATCCACATCTCCTTCGCGAACACCGATCCGAACAAACCGACGACCGTCGCCTGCACGCTCACCGGTGTGACGGCAAAATCCGTCACCGGTCGCGTGCTCACCGCCACCGCGATGAACGCCCACAACACCTTCGCCGCCCCGCACACGATCGAGCCCGCCGCCTTCACTGGCGCCAAACTTGAAAACGGCTCGCTCAGCGTCACGCTGCCGGCGAAGTCCGTCGTGATGCTCGAACTCAATTGAGCCGATCCCTCAGCCATGCGCCGCTTCGTAGCAGGATTGATTTGGGCTGGGGCGGCACTTCTTAGCTTCGCGACTGACGCTTCCGCGGGAAAACTCGCCCCGAAACCGCTCTACCGCGATCCGGCATTCGACGGCGCGGCCGATCCAACGATCGTTTACGACCGTGCGGAGAAAAAGTGGCTGATGTTCTACACCAACCGGCGCGCCAACGTCTCCGGTCTCACCGCCGTCACGTGGGTCCATGGCACGCCGATCGGCATCGCAGAATCCGCCGACGGCGCGGAGTGGCGCTATCGCGGCACGGTTGAGTTTCCCAGAAACATTCCCGGCACCAACGTCGAGACGCCGACCTACTGGGCACCCGCCGTCCTCGAACACGCCGGCGTTTACCACATGTTCGTCACGATTGTGCCAGGCGTTTTCACCGACTGGAATCACCCGCGCAACATCGTCCACCTCACGAGCCCCGATCTCAAAAAATGGAGCTATGAAAGCACGCTCCCGCTCGTCACCGACAAGGTCATCGATCCCTGCGTGCTGCGGCTCCCTGACGGCACGTGGCGCCTCTGGTATAATAACGAGCGCACCGGCAAGACCACGTTCTACGCCGACAGCCCCGATCTTTTCCATTGGACCGACAAGGGCTCCGCTCATCTCCCAAAAGATCGCGGCGAGGCCCCGCTGGCTTTCGTGTGGAAGGGCCACACGTGGCTACTGATCGATCTGCTCGGCAACTACGGCCTCGGCGCGTTCCGCTCCGACGATGCGCTCACGTGGGAACGCCAGCCCGACAGCCTGCTCGACAAACCCGGCACCGGCACCGATGACAACAATGGCGGCCACCACCCCGAAGTCGTCGTGAGCGGCGGTCGCGCATTTTTGTTTTATTTCGTTCACCCCGGCGTGCCCGACATGAAGCGCAGTTCGATCCAAGTCGCCGAATTAAAACTCGGCGCCGATGGCTGGCTTGCCTGCGATCGTGACGCGCCGACCTTTATCCAGCTGCTTCCGCCGCCATGAAACGGTTTTTCGCGGCTATTCTTTTCGCGTCGACGTGCGCGCTTGAAATGCGATCCGCAGAACTGCCGTGGCCGAATCCGCTTATCCTGCAGCGCGCTGATCCGCAGATCTCGCTGCACACAGACGGTTATTACTATTTCACCGCGACCGTGCCCGATTACGATCGGCTCGAGCTGCGCCGCGCAAAAACGATCGCCGCGCTCGCCTCCGCTGAACCAAAAACGATCTGGCACAAGCACACGAACGGCGCGATGGGCTCGCACATCTGGGCGCCTGAACTCCACTTCATCGATGGACGCTGGTTCATTTATTTCGCGGCGGGCGGCGCAGAGAAAGTGTGGGATATCCGAATCTATGTCTTGGAAAACGCTGTGGCGAATCCACTCGACGGCGAATGGATTGAGCGTGGGCAGTTGAAGACGAATGGGGAGTCGTTTGCGCTCGACGCGACGACGTTCGAGCACCGCGGCGTGCGCTATCTCTGCTGGGCGCAGAAAGACCCGAAGATCAAGGGCAACACGAACCTCTACCTCGCGAAGATGGACAGCCCGACTTCGATCACGGGCGGGCAGGTGATGATATCGAAGCCCGATTTGCCGTGGGAGCAGGTGCGCTATTGGGTCAACGAAGGTCCGTCGTTTCTCCGCCACGGCGACAAGGTTTTTATCAGCTACTCCGCCGCGGGCACAGGCGCGGAGTATTGCCTCGGACTGCTCACCGCCGACACCAACGCCGATCTCCTCAATCCGAAATCGTGGACGAAATCACTCGCGCCCGTTTTCACGACGAGCGAAACGAACGGCATCTTCGGCCCCGGCCACAACAGCTTCACGACGACGCCCGACGGCCAAACTGATCTACTCGTCTACCACGCGCGCAACTATGCCGAAATCAAAGGCGACCCGCTGCACGACCCCAACCGCCACGCCCGCGTGCAACCCTTCAGCTGGAAACCCGACGGCATGCCCGACTTCAGTGTGCCGCTGCCCGAAACGAAATCGAAATGAATGTCCTCCGTCGCGCCTGGCTCTTGGTTTTGCTGCTTGGATCGCTCGCGCCGCTCCGCGCGCAACGCGAAACGCAATCGCTCGCCGGCGAATGGCGTTTCGCCCTCGATCGCGCCGATATCGGCGTGACGGAGCAATGGTTCGCGCGCGAGCTCGCCGGCACCGATCGGATTGGGCTGCCGGGGATTTTGCAGGCGCAGGGCTATGGCGACGAGATTCGCACCGACACGCCGTGGGTGCTTACGCTTGGCGACGCCTGGTGGAAGCTCCAGCCTGCCGCCCTGCGCGAAAAATTTTCGCAGCCCGGTCACGTCGAGGTGCCGTTCCTCGCGCAGCCGCCGCGCCACTATCTCGGCGCCGCGTGGTATCAGCGAGCGATCGAGATTCCGGCGACGCAGGCCGGGAAACACTTCCAACTCTTCCTTGAGCGCGCCCACTGGGAATCGACCGTGTGGCTCGACGATCAAAAAATCGGCGCGTGCAACAGCCTCGTCGTACCGCACGAATTCAATCTCGGTTCGATCGCACCCGGCAAACACCGACTCACGGTGCGCGTGGACAACCGCCAGATCGTCCGTGATCCGGCGAACGACGGGCACGGGGTCGACGGGCATGCGGTGTCCGATTCGCTGGGAGCAACATGGAACGGCATCATCGGCCGGATCGAACTCACCGCCACGCCGCCGGTGTGGATCGAGGACGTGCAGGTGTTTCCGAACGTGGCGGCGAAAGCGGCTAAGGTGCGGGTTAAGCTGACCAACGGCTCCGGCCTCAGTGGCACTGGAGAGATCACCATCGGGCGTCGTGTGACCACACCATCGATGGACCTGCCAAACGGAATTTTCACGCAGTCGGTCACATGGGATGAAATTGGAGGATCTGCTGAAATCGATTTCCCTCTCGAGAACGACGCGAGCACGTGGGACGAATTTCAGCCGCGGCTCCACATGGTTATCGTCCAGCTGAAGGGCTCAAATCTGCGCGATTACCGAATAGTCACCTTCGGCCTTCGCGAAGTCACCCACCGCGAAAAAGATTTTTTAATCAACGATCGCGTGGTGAGTCTTCGCACGACGCACTTCGGCGGGGATTTTCCGCTGACCGGCGCGCCGGCGATGGATGTGGACTCGTGGAGGAAAATTTTTCGGACGTGCCAGGGCTTTGGGTTGAACGGCATGCGATTTCACTCGTGGTGTCCACCCGAGGCGGCCTTCACCGCGGCGGACGAGTTGGGCTTCTACCTCGCGCCGGAGCTGGGCTTTTGGGCGCCGTTCAGTCCGGGGAGCGTTTACACGAAATATCTCGACGAAGAGACGCCGCGACTGCTCCGCGCGTATGGAAATCACCCGTCGTTTATTCTGCTCTCGCCGAGCAACGAGCCCGCCGGCCGCTACACCCAAGTGCTCCCCGCGTGGGCAAAGGCGAATTACGAAAAAGATCCGCGGCGACTCTACGCGGCAGCGACGGGTTGGAACGCGCCCGAGCAGGTCACCGGTGGCGCGCAATACGCCGCGCTCGTGCGGTTCGGTCGCGGCGAGTTGCGCAACGCGAGTGCGTGGTTCGGCGGCGACTATCGCACGGCGCTCGAGGGCGTGGGGATTCCGGTTCTCTCGCACGAGGTGGGCCAGTGGTGCGCCTACCCGGACTTCGACGTGATCAAGAAATTCACGGGCTACCTGCGACCGTCGAACTACGACATTTTTAAACTCATCGCGGAGCAGAACGGTCTCCTCGACTACAATCGCGACTTCGCGTGGGCGTCGGGCCGGTTCCAACTCGCGTGCTACAAGGAGGAGATCGAGGCCAACCTTCGCACGCCGGGGCTCGCGGGCTATCAGTTGCTCGATCTGCACGATTACCTTGGGCAGGGCACGGCGCTAATCGGGGTGCTTGATGCGTTTTGGGAATCGAAAGGCTACGTCGAAGGGGAGGAGTTTCGCCGCTTCAACTCGGCGACCGTCCCGCTCGCGCGGCTGGAGAAACGCATTTTCACGACCGCCGACACGCTGACGAGCGAGGTGGAGCTTTACCACTTCGGCGCCAGACCGATCGAGGGGGCGGTGCCGTTTTGGAAGATCACTGATGCCGCCGGCCACACCGTCGCCGGTGGCGAGTGGCTTGCCCGCGACATCCCGATTGGGAAAAATATTCCGCTTGGAACGATCGAAGCCAGTTTGGCGAAACTCGCCGCTCCCGGGTCCTACAAGATCGTGGTTGGCGTGAAGGGTCGGGATGTGACAGCGGAGAACGACTGGAATTTTTGGCTTTATCCCGCGTCGATCGAAAATCCCGCGCCCGCCGACGTGCTCGTGACGGATCTATGGGCCGACGCCGAGGCGAAGCTCGCCGCGGGCGGCAAAGTTTTGTTCACCCCGCGCCCCACCGATCTCGATCCGGCGAAATCGCCGCCGATGAAAAAGATGCCCGTCTTCTGGAATATCCAGATGACCGTCCGGCCGCCGCGCAACCCCACACCGCGGTTCGATGCGATGCTCGGGCTGTTGGTTGATCCGAGGCATCCCGCCGTTGAGGAATTTCCGACCGATCGAAACTGCGACTGGCAATGGACGCCGCTCGTCGACGGCGTCCGCTCCGTTAATCTCACGGACGCCCCGCGCGAGTTGAAGCCGATCGTCGCCGCGATCGATGATTGGAATCGCAACTGGCGCCTCGGTGTAATTTTCGAGTGCAAGGTTGGCCCGGGCCGCCTGCTCGTGTCAGCGATCGATCTGGAGAAGAACACCGCGCCTGGCGCGCAACAGCTCCGCCTCTCGCTGATCGATTATGCCGCGAGCGAAAAATTTCGCCCGGCGGCGGCGCTGACGCCCGCCCAAGTCCGGGCACTGTGGTCAGTCTCGAGTGAGCCAGTGAAAAATGCTCCCGCCCCCCGCGCGCTCGACCGCGATTTGGACGACGGCTCGACGCGTCCACCGGCATCGAAAAAATCATAAGACAAACTCGCCCATGAAAACATGCACGCGCGTTCTCGTGAGGTTCGCCCTAATCGCGGTCACTTCGCTCGCGTTGGCTCAGGAAAAATCCGAGCCGGCCGCGCCGCCCGCCCCTGTGGTGCGTCAGCGCCCGCGCATGCCCGAGCCCGCCGACCCGAAACTTCCCTCGGTGATCCTCATCGGCGACTCCACCGTCCGCAACGGCGCCGACGATGGTCAGGGTAAAGGCGACGAGGGCCAGTGGGGCTGGGGCAACCCAATCGCGAGGTATTTTGATTCAACGAAAATCAACGTCGTCAACCGCGCGGTCGGCGGCCTGAGCAGCCGCACGTTTTTCACCGGGGGGCACTGGGAGCGGGTCCTGGCGTTTCTCAAACCGGGCGATGTCGTCGTCATGCAGTTTGGCCACAACGACGATGGCGCCTTCAACGACGAGCCGCCCGGGCCGCTCCGCGCCCGCGGCACGATCAAAGGCATCGGTGAGGAGACGAAGGAAATCGACAATGTGATGACGAAAAAACACGAGGTTGTGCAGAGCTACGGCTGGTATCTGCGGACGTTCATCAACGACGCGAAGGCGAAGGGCGCTACGCCGGTTGTGTGCTCGCTGATTCCGCGCAAGAGCTGGGACGATGCCGGGAAAATCAAGCGGAGCGCCGACACCTACGCCGGATGGGCGCGGCAGGTCGCCGCGGCCGAGAAAGTCGGCTTTATCGATCTCAACGGACTCGTTGCCGCAAAATACGACGCGCTCGGTCGCGACGCGGTGATGAAACTTTTCCCGCGGGTCACGCCCGACGAGCACACCCACACGAATATGCCGGGCGCCGTGCTGAACGCCCAGACCGTCGTCGCCGGTCTCAAGGCGCTGAAGGGCAATCCCCTCGCGCCGTATTTTTCCGCGGCGGCGGGCGATATTCCGCCTGCGAAGTGAATGCGTTTCACGCTGATAATTTGCTCCTCATCCCAACCCAAAATATGCACCAATGAAATCCACCCTAAAGTTCCTCTCCCTCATTGTCGCGGCGCTGGCTGCGGTCACGTTCGCACGCGCCGCCGATATCGATGGCAAATGGAAAGCCGAGTTCGACACGCAGGTCGGCGTCCAAAAATACGTCTACGAGCTGAAACTCGAAGGCGACAAACTCACCGGCAAGGCGACGTTCGAGCGCGCGGAACAGAAAGGCACCGTCGATCTGCTCGAAGGCAAAGTCACCAAGGATGAAGTGACCTTCGTTGAAATCCTGAATTATCAGGGCAACGAGATTCGCATCGTCTACAAGGGCAAGCTGGCTGGCGACGAACTGAAGCTCTCGCGTGCCGTGGGCGAATTTGCGACCGAAGAGCTGGTCGCGAAACGCGTGAAGGCTGCGCCCGCGAAGTAGCCACAACTTGACTCTGCGGCAGGCTGTCTGACATTTGTCAGGCATGGAGACCACCGCCCGCGAGTTTACGCGAAACTTCCGCAAGCTGCGCGCCGTGGCGGCGCGCGGGAAGACGGTGCGGGTGACCGCGCCCGAGGGAGTTTACGTTTTTTCGCGCGAGAAAACCCACAAGACCTGCGGCGGTGTGCTGGCGGGGCTCGCGCGCTACCACGCCAAGGGTTTTCTTGCCGAAGATGGTGCGCGTGAGCTCGAGGCGAGCAAGCGGCGGCCGGTGCCGGCGAAGTCGCCGTGGTATCAGCCGTGATTTTCGACTCCACATTTTTCGTCGCGCTGCACCGCGAACTCCAGCGCGGCGCCTCCGGGCCAGCGCAGATTTTTTTCCAGCAGCACGCCGACGAAGTTCCCGGCATGAGTGAAATCACGCGCGGCGAACTGGCGCGTGGCTTCACGTCGCGCGCGGCGTGGACGGATTTCTGTGATCGGTTCGTGAGCTTTCCGTTCAACGACGCGGTGGCTTGGCGCGCCGCGGTCATCTTCACCGACCTGCGCCGGCGCGGCGTGCCGACAGCAGAACACGATCTTTGGATTGCCGCGACGGCGATCGAGGCGGGTGAAACAGTGGTGACGCGAAACCTTAAACATTTCCGCGAAATCCGCGGGCTGAAACTTGTCGCGCACTGATGCGCGCCTTCACTTGCCCGGCAGCTTCGGGTTGAACTTTATTCCGGCCACCTGCTCCGGCGCGCGGCCAATTTTACGCAGGAACGGGAGCCACCGTGGGTCCGAGTGAAGGTTTTCAAAACGGGGGTCAATTGCCGAGAGCGTGAGGCCAGTGTCCTGATAGGCGATTGCCTTGTCCAGCCACTCAAACGCGCGGTCGACTTCGCCGCGAAAGGCGAGGGCGTAAGCGATATTCCACGCAGCAGTTTTTTCGTATTTGCTGATGCTCTCAGCCAATGCCGTGTCAGATTGGGCCTTCTGCCCCAGCGCAAAGTAGGCCATGGCTAGGTTGACGGGTCGGTCTTCATCCACCGGCCCTTGGAGAAATTCCGCTATCGCAGCCTTGGCGTCCTGCTTTAGCAGGAGCTCCCCTCCGATCGCATTATGATGCAAGGCAATGTCAGGGGACAGTCGCAGGGCGGTTCGAAAAGAGGAAATCGCTTCATCCCGGCGCCCCATCCAACGATAGGCCCTCCCAAGGGTAAAATGAGCTAAAGAACCCACCGGGTCATGCGCCACGCAATATTCTCCGAACGCAACCGCCTCCTCGCTTCGGCCGAGAATCGGAAAGAGATTTAGCGAATCGATGAGGGTTTCGGCATTTGCGGGATCCAGTGCGAGCGCGTGTTCATAGTAACGTGCCACGGTTGCCAGATCGCCACCGGGACTGCGTAGGATCAGGGTCCCGAGTGTGGTGTAGGCCGTCGCAGAATCCGGGTCGAGGGCGAGAGTCTGGTTCGCCGCCTCGCGGGCCAACTGCTGAATTTCATCAGCCGTGCCCCACACCATAATGTATTGTCGAAGACGGCAGAGGGTGATCCCCTCCCACGCGGCAGCAAACTTGGGGTCAATGGCCAGCGCCTCGGAATAGAGCGAAAGCGCTTGCGCGACACTTTCACGCGTGCCTCGACGCCGCAGCTGTCTGGCTTGGAGGGAGAGCGCGTAGGCCTTGGGGTCGGCAGCTTTAGCTTTCGGTGCGGCGCCGAGCAACGTCACCTTGAGCTGCGATACGACTGCACCGGCGATGTCGTCCTGCACCGCGAAGATGTCGTCGAGCGAGCGGTCGTAGGTTTCCGACCAGATGTGCTTGTCCGTGCGGGCGTCAATCAACTGCGCGGTGATGCGAAGACGATTGCCCGCCTTGCGCACCGAGCCTTCGAGGATGTGCGCGACGCCGAGCTCGCGCGCGACTTGGGCGAGCTTCACCTCCTTCCCCTTGTAGGAAAACGCCGAGCTGCGCGAGGTGACCGACAGCGCGGGAATTTTCGCGAGCAGGTTCAGCAGCTCCTCGGACAATCCGTCCGAAAAATATTCCTGGTCCTTCGCCTGGCTCATGTCCACGAAGGGCAGCACGGCGATGGATTTGTCGTCGACGACGGTTGGCGCGGGCGCGGGTTTGGGCGTGGCTGCGGCGTCTCGCCGGAAGGGTTCGGCCGAATCTGCGGCGGGACGCCGCAGCCACTGAAGCGCGATGAACACCACGAGCCCAAGCACGACCGCGCCGAGCGCGGCCACGAGACCGATCGGAAAATTGGACTTCGCGTTGGCGGGCGCGGCCGAAGCCTGCGGCGCGACGGAGCCGGATTTTTTCGCGGCGACGGTTTTGCGCGGTGGCTCGAGCAGGCGTTTGATTTGCTCGACGAACTGCGGCGACGGGAGCGCGCCGGGCAGTCGCGTCCACTGCACTTTCATGAATTCCGCCGGCACTGCGGCGTCGGCCTCGGCGGTGTCGTCAACGACGACCGGCGCGAGGAAGGGAACGCCTTCCAGCATCAAGTGCGTCCGCTCGACCGCGAGTTTCCATTCGAGGCGAAAGTAACCCTCGCTGCGATCCTGCGTGTGCGCGGAGACGACCGGCACGAACAGCACGCACTCCTTGATCTGGCGGCGGATTTTTTGATCCCACGTGTCGCCACCGCGGAGTTCGTTCTGATCGAACCAGACTTCGACGCCATGGCTGCGGAGCGCCTCGGCGATGCGCTGCGCCGGGACGGTGTCTTCGCGGGCGTAGCTGACAAAGACGGCGCGCTTGGCGTCGGTGGTGGGAGTGTCAGACATCGTGCGGCGGGAACGCGGAGCATGGTGAGAACCGTGCCGGAGTGACGAGCAGAAAGGCGGCTGCGCTCACGTCCCATACAGTCGATCGCCGAAATCGCCGAGGCCGGGGAGGATGTACTTCTTCGCGTTGAGCGTGCGGTCGAGCGCCGCGGTGTGGATCGTCGTGCCGGGGTGGTTTTTTTCCACTTCGGCCACGCCTTCGGGCGACGCTACGATGCACACGAGCGTGGGATTCACGGAGCCGTGTTGCTTCACGACCGTGAGCGCCTGCGCCGCACTGCCGCCCGTCGCCAGCATGGGGTCGATCACGAAGACACGTTTGCCGGCGAGCGGCGGAAGTTTGCAGTAGTAGTTGCGCGCGACGGCGGTCTCGTGGTGGCGCTCGAGGCCGAGGTAGCCGACGCTCACATCGGGAAAAATATCTGTGAAAGGCTGCACCATCCCCAGCCCGGCCCGAAGAATCGGGACGACGACGAGCGGTTGGTGCGCCAGCACGCGCGCCGTCATTTTTTCGAGTGGCGTATCGATCACTTTATCTTCGGTCGGAAGGTCGGCGGTCGATTCGATCGCGAGCAACAGGCTGATTTGATAGGCGAGCGTGCGAAAGGTCGCTGGCTTCGTCGTCTGGTCACGCAGGTGCGTGATGATGTGGGCGGCGAGCGGATGATCGAGGACGTGCGTGGGCATGGCGAAGATTAAAGCAGATCGCGTTCTACCTTGTGCTCAAGGTAGCCCTCGAACTCCTTGCGCAGCGTCTTTTGTTTGCCGCGCAGAGCGGGCAGCATTGAGAGCCAGTGGTAGGCCTCCTCGCGCAGGTATTTTGGCATGGCGGGCTCCAGGGCAACAACGCGGTCGAGGGCGCGGACGCATTGCGCGGCGACGCGTTCGCAGACGAGCTGGGCGACGGCGGAACTGTGCTGACCGGCGAGCCGGAGCGCGTCGTCGAGCCGGCGGTGGCGGTTGACGAGATGACCGCGATAGTCGAAGAGCGACGGCACGACGACGGTCGCGGTGCGCGGAAAACCACTCGACATGAGGTTCCACGGCTCGCTCTTCCAGTCGCCCGCGTTGCGCAGATCGGTGCGAAGGAGGACGGACGGGATGTCGGCGAACTTCGCGAACATGAACTCGATTACGGTGCCCGAATCGAGATCGGGGCCGTCGTAATTGAAGAGCGCGAGATCGCAGGCGACGAGCGCGCGGATGTTGCCGTCGCGGATCGCGCGTGCGCCACGGCCGCGCCAAACGAAATCTTGCGGAAGCAGGCAGCGGTATTTGCCGTGCGACTTTTCGTAGATCGCCTCGGCGAGCCAGGCGTTGCCGATGAGGTGCTTCAGCGAAAAAAGTTCGCCGGCAAAATAGACGGTATAGCTCTGTTTTTTCTTCTTCATCGCGCGGCGCCGTCAGCCAACGCCCGCGTGTCGTGAGGCTCAACGCCAAACTCCGTGACGAATGTTTTCGCCTTCAACGCGGCGCGAGCGTGAGCGTGTATTTCGTTTCGCCCGGCAGAAACGGCGTCGGCTCGCCGTGCACCCACGCGGCGTGGCCCGCGCGGAAAAACGGCGAAAGGGGGTGCCCGCTCTGGCCGCCGGGCATGTGAAAGACGCCCTCGGCCTCGTGGCCCGGCGAGACGACAAACCGCTCGCTCGCGCCAAAGGTGTTGCCCTGCACGCGCGGCATGTCGACGTCGCCCGGCAGCGGATCGGCGGGCATGTTCAGCCACGAGCAGAGCCACGCGGGCAGCACGCGGGCGAGCGGATGCTGGATGCGCGCAACGTTCCGTGCGCCCCACGTCGCGCGATTGAGTGGCACGCCTTGCTTCGCGATGTCGTCGACGACGCTATCGGCGGCCGCGAGCAGGAGATCGCCCCACGTCGCGAACTCTGAAGTCAGCAAATGCGCAGGCTTCTCGCGCAGCAGCGTCCACGTCGCCGTCTCCAGATCGAGTCGCGTCCAGGCGAAACCCTCATCACCGTCGATGCACGACTGAAAAATCGGCGCCCACATCCGCCGGCGCACCTCGTCTCGGAAGGCGCGCACGAGCCGGTAGCTCACCGAATCAACGCTCGCGCGGCCGTCCCATTTTTCCACGAGCGCGCGCAGCTCAACGCGTGATTTGTTATGCGCGATCGTGGTGGGCGTGAGCGTGTCGAGCAGCAGTTTTTGCCAGCGCGCGAGAAACAGCGCGCGATCGTCGAGCTGGACGGCGAGCAGATCGCGCGGGGTGGCTTTCTCCAGCGGTGCGAGATCGTCGCGGACTTGCGCGGCGCGCGCGGGGCGCGCGGGGCCACCGTCGCCGAGCAGCGCGAGCGCGGAACCGCCGACGGCACGCTGGTTCGACGACCAGACGCGGCCGCTGGACGGGGCGATGACGGCGGGCATTTCGTTGGGAGGTACGAACCCGTCCCACTTGCGATCGCCGAAGGCCCAGTTGACGGGCAGGCGCCCGTCGTAGCCGACACGGAGCGGGAGTAACCCCGTCGCGCTCCACGCGATCTGGCCGGCGGAGTCTGCGACGACGAAATTCAAATGCTGGATGCCGGCGCGATGAACGACGTCGACGGCGGATTTTGTGTCGGTCGCGCTTTCGAGATCGACGAGCGAGAGATTGGTGGCGGACGGCTCATAGGCGATCCAGTGCGCGGCGAGCGGGTGGTGGCTGTCGTTTTCACCGATAATCGGGCCCCAGACGGTCCAGTCGTAAGTGATCTCGACGGGCTTCTTGCCGCGGACGCGGATCAGTTCCTTTCGACGCTCGATTTCGAGAATCGTGTCGTGATCCCCGCCGCGGTAAAGCGAGTGCGAGCCAGGCACGCGCTCGATCACGACGAGATCGAGCGCGTCGGTGTAGCCGACGGTGAAGCCCCACGCGATGTGGCCGTTGCTGCCGTTGGTGACGATGGGCGTGCCGGGCAGCGAGGTGCCGGTGATTTTGTGGCCGGGGAATTCGAGCGAGGTGCGATACCAGATGTTGGGCACGGCGAGTCCGAGGTGCATGTCGTTCGCGAGGAGACCGGCGCCGTTCGCGGTGTGTGCGCCGTCGAGCGCGAAGGCATTCGAGCCGATGTCTGTGGCGTGTTCGCTGTCGATCGCGGTGAAAAACTCCCCTGCCTTCGGATGTTCGATCCCGCTGGTGGACTTCGGGCGTTTGCGCAGATCGATCACGCTTGGGCCAGGCGGCGGAGCGGCGGGGGCGGTCGTGGCGTCGAGCGCGGCGTCGGCGGGCGTGAGTTGCGGCGCGAAAAACGCGAGCGACTCCGCGCCAAACTGATCGCGCAGCGTCATCAGCGTGTGCTCGTAGCGTCCGTGCGAATCCTCGAGATCGAGCCACATGGTGAAACTCACGAGCAGCGTGTCGACGGGCGACCACGGCTTCGGCGTCTCGCTCAGGAGGAGATACTCGAAGGGTTTTTCGCCGAGCGCGGCGAGACCGGCGTTGGCGCCGGCGGCATAGGCTTCGAGGAGCGCGCGCTGATCGGCCGGTGCCTGGGCCAGGATTTTTTCCGCGAGCGCGCGGAAGCCATGCCGGCGTGTGTCGCGATCGAGCGGCAGCGCCGCCTCGCCGAAGAGCTCGGCGAGTTCGCCAGCGGAGCGCCGCCGCAGCAAATCCATCTGGAAAAACCGATCCTGTGCATGGAGCCAACCGAGCGCACGGGCGACGTCGGCGCGATTCTCCGCCTTGATGGTCGGCACGCCGAGCGCATCGCGCGTGACGGTGGCATTCGAGCCGAGCCCGGCGATCACGGCGGTGCCGTCGAGCTGCGGCAGGCTCGCACGCATCCGAAAATAGAACCAGGCGGCGGCGAGCACGGCGAGCAGCGCGAGCAGGCTCACGGCGCTCGCGAGCAGACGGAAACGTTTGGCGGCGGCGGGGCTCATGCCTCGAGCGAAAGCGCCCGGCGGATTTCTGCGACGATCTTTTCCGGCGGCGGGGCGATGTCGACCGCGAGTGCGTCGCGCGGCGGCTCAAGCGCGGCGAGCTGGGAGGCGAGCATTTGCGGTTTCATAAAATGATCGGTGCGGTCGGCGATGCGCGCGGCGAGCAAAGCGGGATCTCCCGTGAGGTGGACGAGTTTGACGCGCGCGGGATCGGCGAGGAGTTGGGCGCGGTAACTTTCCCGCAGCGCGGAGCAGGTGACGACGGCGTTCTCGCCGCGCGCAAGTTTGTCGTCGAGATGGGCGCGAATCGCGGCGAGCCACGGCGCACGATCGGCGTCGGTCAGCGGCTGGCCGGCGGACATCTTGGCGACATTGGCGGCTGGATGAAAATCGTCGGCGTCGCGAAAGCTCCAGCCGAGCGAGGCGGCGAGCGCGCGGCCGATAGTGGTCTTGCCACTGCCGGCCACGCCCATGATCAGAATGACCATCGTGCGGGCGGCGTCAGATTTTCAGCCAGGGTTGCTCACCGCTCGGATCGCGGCCCTCGTCGAAGTCGAGGTAGTCGAACATCGTGAGCACGGGTTTGCCTTCGAGCGCACTTTCCTTGATGCGCTTCGCAAGCACCTCGGCGCCGGCATCGCGCCAGCCGCGCTTCGCCATGAAGCCGCACCACACCTCGCATTCCTCGTCGGTGCGCCGGCCGCCGCGATCCTCGGCCCAGAGGAGCATCTGCTCGTCGTTGAGATCGCCCTTGAGGACACGGGCCTTGAGCTCGTCGTATTGGACGCGAAGGAAACTGCAGCAGCGCCCGTCGAAGCCTTTGCCGAGGTTTGCGACGTAGTCGGCCTCGGGGAGTTGGCCGGCGGCGTGAAGCCGGATTTTGTCGAGCATGCGCCCGAAATAGACGAGGCGGCCGACTTTGACGTAAGGACTGCGCAGACCGGGGACGTGAGGCATAGGCCGACAGACAAAGGCGCCCGCCGAAAAACTTCAACTACGCCCGCCGTGTGCGTCCGAAGTAGACCGTCGTGGCGAGAACGCCGAGCAACCACGTGGGAAAATTGATCCAGAGTTGGTGGAACGGGATCCGATAGTGCCACACGACCCAGATAATCGCGGCGTGTTTGATCGCGATCAATGTCCACGCGAGAGCGATGAGTCGCACAACGCGCGGATCGCGGACGGCGACCTCGGGCGTGCGCACTTCTTCGACGAAGGCAGGCGCGCCGATGGGTGGAACCGGCGCGCGGCCGGCAATGAGTTGGACGAAATTAGCAAACACCGTGGGAACGCGCGCACCCTAGCCAAGGTGCGCAAAAAGAAAAGCGGTCTCGTCAATCGGCGCGGCAGTTGCTTAACGTCGCGACCATGCTCGTGAAGCCCGTTTCCCCCACCAGCACCTTGTCGCGGCGTGAATTTTTTTGGCGCGTCGGCCGGCACGGAGGCGCGGTGATGGGCGCGATGCTCGCACTCGATCTGCTCGGCCGCGATCGACCGGACGGGTTTAAGCTCGAGGGCCGCGCGCCCGTGGCGAAGAAGCGTGTCGTGATTCTCGGCGCGGGTCTGGCGGGTCTGACGGCGGCCTACGAGCTCGGCAAACTCGGCTACGAATGCACCGTACTCGAGGCGCGCGCGCGGCCGGGCGGCCGCTGCTGGTCGGTGCGCCGCGGGGTGACAGAAACGGAAGTCGGCGGGGAAAAGCAGGAGTGTGTTTTCGACGATGGTTATTTCTACAACCCGGGCCCGATGCGCATTCCGGGTCACCACCATACGACGGTGGATTATTGCAAGGAACTCGGTGTCGAGCTGCTCACGTTCACGAATTTCAATGAGGCCGCCTACGTTTATCGCGACGGTTTTCCGCGGATGCGCGAGCGCGAGGTCCATACCGATCTGCGCGGCTACACCGCCGAATTGCTCGCCAAAGCGATCAACCAGAAGGCGCTCGACGCGCCGCTCACGGCCGACGATCGCGAGAAGCTGATCGAGTATCTGCGGGTCGAGGGCGGCCTGAGCCCGGATTTGTTTTACGCGAAAAAGGGCGCCGGCAATGTGCGGGCGAACGGCGAAATCGATGCGCCCCGTGGCTACTCGAAATGGCCGACCGTGAAGGACGGCACGCCATCGCTGCCGGTGGATTTGGAGCTCTTGGTGAAATCCGGCTACGGCACGATGCTGAGCAACGAGCACGTAATCGACTGGCAGCCGGCGATGCTGACGCCCGCCGGTGGCATGGATCGGATTGCTTACGCGCTCGCGGCCAAAGTGCCGCAGGTGAGCTATCGCACGGAAGTGCGTGAGATACGCCGCACGTCTGCAGGTGGCGTACGCATCGCCTGCGCCGATCTCGCGCAGGGCGGGGCGGCGCGCGAAGTGACGGGCGATTTCTGCATCTGCACGATTCCGCCGAAGGTGCTGACGAAGATTCCCGCGGATTTTTCGCCGGAGTTTGTGGCCGGACTCGCCGCGGTTGACGGCGCGACGACCTTTAAGATTGGTCTTCAATTCAAGCGGCGGTTTTGGGAGGAAGACGACGACATTTACGGCGGCATCTCGCGCACCGCCGACGCGATCTCGCAGATCGTTTATCCGTCGGATCACATTCAGGGTAAAAAAGGCGTCGTGATCGGCGCCTACAATTTCGGCGGCGCGGCGGCCGAGTTTGCCGCGCTGACTCCGGCGAAGCGCACCGAGCGCGCGCTGGCGCAGGGCGAGAAAGTTCATCCGGGACAATATAGCGCGGAATTCGAGAACGCGTTCTCCGTGGCGTGGCCGAAGATTCCCTATTCGCTCGGCGGCTGGGGCGAGTGGCCGGGGAACTCGCACGAAAAATATTTCGCGCTGCTCAACCGTGCCGACGGGCCGTTCTATTTCGCCGGTGAACACCTCACCCATCTCGGCGCTTGGATGGCGGGAGCGTTTGTCTCCGGGCAGCGCGCCTCGATCGAAGTGCATCGCCGCGCGCTCGCCTAAAATTCATCCAACCTTCGCTTCGAAAATTTCCATGAAAACCCAAACACTTCGTCTTCGTTTCGTTGCTCTCGCCCTGTTCTCAGCCGGCCTCGCGTGGGCCGAGCCACCGCCCGCCGTCGTCTTCACCGGCGGCGAAGGCACGTCGCCGATCTCGAGCGGTGTGGGTGTGCCGGCGGGCCGCGCGTATTTCTGGACGAGCGGAACCGGCGCGCCGGTGATCAAGAAAGAAGGCGCGACCACCTACGATCGCTACGGTGACACCTATGTGCAGGGCGCGGCGACGTTGAAGGCGCTCGCGGCGACGCTCGCGAAGCAGGGCCTGACGATGGCGGATGTCGTATATCTGCGCGTTTATGTCGCGCCCGACGCGGTGAAGGGTGGCAAGCCGGATTTCCCGGGCTGGTTCAAGGCCTATGGCGAAGTGTTCAACACGAAGGAAAACCCGGTGAAGACCGCGCGCTCGACCGTGGGCGTCGCCGCGCTCGTCAATCCCGACTGGTTGCTCGAGATCGAAGCGGTCGCGGTTTATCCGGAGAAAAAGTAGGCGGAGTGCGACGGGCCCGCGACCGTGGCTGGCGCGGGAACAATTTTGTGCTAAGGTTCGTCTCATCGAAGCATGAAAACGCCCTGCCTTCTTTTCGCCGCCGCGCTCGGCCTCATGGCTGTCGGCGCGGCCCATGCCTTTGATCCCTCGAAACCGGGGCCGAAGGTTGAAGTCGTGTTTTTCGAGCCTGATAAATTTACCGACGTGCGCGACAGCGCGTTCAGCGACGACGAAAAGGCGCGCAACGCGACGCTTGGTGAGTTGCGCACGTATATCGTCAGGCAGGCCGGTCGGCTCCTCTCGCCCGGCCAGCAGTTGAAAATCACCGTGACCGACGTCGATCTCGCGGGCGACTTCGAGCCGTGGCGCGGCGGCCAGTGGGCCGACGTGCGGATTGTGAAGGAGATTTACCCGCCAGAGATCAAGCTGGCCTACCAACTTACGTCCGAGGACGGCGCCGTGCTCAAACAAGGAGACCGTGATCTGCGCGATATGAGTTTCATGATGACGCTCTCGATCGATCGAAACGATCCGTTACGCTTTGAGAAGGACATGCTCGACAGCTGGCTGCGGGAGGAATTTCGCGGCGTGAGACCCAAGTGAATCGCAGCGACGCGTGACTGAGCCAGCTCCCGCCTCCGACTCCAGCGCCCGCCTCGACAAGTGGCTCTGGGCCGTGCGTATTTTCAAATCCCGCGCGCTGGCGACCGATGCCTGCCGGGCCGGCTCCGTCACGATCAACGAACTCGCGGCCAAGCCGGGGCGTGACGTTCATGCCGGTGAGATCGTGTGCGTGCGGCAGGGTTTGATGACGCGTTCGCTGAAGGTCATCGGCGTGCCGCGTTCGCGTGTGGGTGCGAAACTCGTTGCAGAGTTTTGCACCGATCTCACTCCGGCGTCGGAATGGGAAAAAGTGAAGGTGCAGCGCGTGCAGCAGATTCTCGCCCGCGAAAAAGGCAGCGGCCGGCCCACGAAGCGGGATCGACGGATGCTCGATCGCTTGTATGAGTGAGCGGTGCATGGACGTCTTTTCCAAATTCGAAACCGAGCTTTCGGTCCGCCCCGACGACATCGATCTTTATCAACACGTCCACTCGACACGGTACCTCGACTACGTGCTCGCGGCGCGGTTCGAGCAGATGGAAAAGAACTATGGCATGTCGATGCAGGGCTTCGCCGATCGCGGGCTGGGGTGGTGGATGACGGTGGCCAACATCCACTACAGGCGCCCGCTCGGCTGGGGCGATCGGATGGTGGTGCGCTGCTGGATTGATCATTTTACGGAGACGGGTTGCCGGGTTTCGTTTGAGATCGAGAAGCTGCCCACCGGAAAACGCGTGTGCGATGGACACTGCGACTATGTGCTCGTCACCCTCGCGACGGGTCGGGCGACGCCAATTCCCGAGGATGTGCGGTTGAAATACTCCATCTGAGCCTAACTAATATCCCGCCTGAGCGCGGAATGGGGAGGATTACCCACGGCCCGAGATTTACCTTGCGTCCGTGCGCCGACCGTGCGTCCTTCCCCGCCTCGTTAGTGAAAGCGTTAGATGACAGGATCTGGTGAGTCGTTGGCTGAGCGTCTGGCTTAAGTGATGATTTCGAAACCCAAGGTGGGAACGGAACTGGCAGAGACGGTGGATCTACGAATTATCACATGAGCAATTCCAAACTCTACGTTGGAAACCTCTCCTTCAAGACCACCGAAGACGAACTCCGCTCGCACTTCGGCCAGTTCGGTTCCGTGACCGACGTTTACGTCGCCATGGACAAGATGACCGGCCGCCCGCGCGGTTTCGCCTTCGTGACCATGGGCACGGCCGATGAGGCCAAGATTGCCGCGGAAAAGATCAACGGCACCGAACTCGGTGGCCGCCAACTGACCGTCAATGAGGCGCGTCCGAAGGAAGATCGTCCGGCTGGTGGCGGCTTCGGCGGCGGTGGCGGCGGTCGCGGCTTCGGCGGCGGCGGTCGTTCCGGCGGTGGTGGCGGCGGCGGCGGCTGGCGCGGTGATCGCGGCGGCGGCGACCGTGGCGAGCGCCGTTACTAATCGACGCTTTCGAGCGATTTGATTTTCGAGGGACGGAGTCCTTTGGGCTCCGTCCCTTTTCATTTTTTCCGGTGCTCCTTGGTCAGTCATTCTGAGCACAGCGAAGAATCTTGCGGGCTCCTGCCTGCACCAATGCAACGAGTGTCCGATTGGATTCTTCGCTGCGCCCAGAACGACCGACAATTATCACCATGGCTTTTAAAGCTCTCAATCTCTCCGAGTCCGTCCTCCGCGGCATCCAGGCCGCCGGCTACACCGATCCGACTCCGATCCAACTTCGCGCTATTCCCGTCGTCCTCGGTGGTGGCGACCTTATCGCCTCGGCACAGACCGGCACGGGCAAGACGGCGGCGTTTGCGCTACCGATTCTTTCGCGGCTCGGCAACCACGGCCGCGCCCGGGTGCTCATCCTCGAGCCCACGCGCGAACTCGCCGCACAGGTCGAAACCGCTTTCCGCGATTTCGCGCGCTTCACCGATTTGCGCACGGTCGCGGTTTTCGGTGGCGTCGGCTACGGTGTCCAGCGCACCGAACTGAAGCGTGGCGTCGACATCATCGCCGCCACGCCGGGTCGCCTGATGGATTACCTCAAGACCGGCGAAATCAATCTCCGCGACATCCAGATTCTCGTCCTCGACGAAGTGGATCGCATGCTCGACATGGGCTTCCTGCCGGTCGTGAAGGATATCATCGCGCGCTGCCCGCGCGAACGTCAGACGCTTTTCTTCTCGGCCACCGTCCCGCCGGAGATCGCGGCCGTTGCCTCGTTCGCCCTGCGCAATCCGACGCGCATAGAGGTCGGTGTCAACCGCTCGGTCAACGAGTCGGTGAAGCACGCTCTCTATCCCGTCGCCGCTGATCAAAAGTTTGATCTGCTCGAGGCGCTGCTCGCGAAGACCGATTTTGACAGTGTGCTCGTGTTTTCCCGCACCAAGCACGGCGCTGACAAAATAGCGCGCCGGCTGAAAGCCGCCAACCACTCCGTCGCCGTCCTGCATGCGAATCGCTCGCAGAACCAGCGCATCGAGGCGCTGGCGGGCTTCAAGTCCGGCAAATACGAAGTGATGGTCGCGACCGACATCGCCGCACGCGGCATCGACGTCGCGGGCGTCTCGCACGTGATCAATTACGATGTCCCGGAAAAGCCCGAGGACTATGTTCACCGCATTGGCCGCACGGGTCGTGCGCAGGCGGTCGGCGACGCGTTCACGCTCGTCACGCCGGAAAACGCCAACGACATCCGCGACATCCAGCGCTTCATCGGCGCGAAGATTCCGGAGCTGCGGCTCGAGGGTTTCCCGTATCGGGCGTTCGTTGCGCGCACCGAGGAACCGACGCACCAGCGCGGTCGCGGCAGCCTCCCGGGCCAGATTCGGCATAAGGGGAGTTTCAATCGCTATCGCGGACGACGCTGAGCGTGTTCGCTTGCGCGCGCGTGCCGGCTCCCGCCAGCATCCGCGCATGAGTGTTTCCGTCGCCGCGGTCGAAAAGCATCTCGTCGCGCTCCGTGCCTGCGAGCGCTGCGTGCGCATGCACAAGCCGGTCGTTGTCGGCCGCGCAACCGCGAGCAAAATCTTTCTGGTCGGCCAGGCGCCGGGCGACAAAGAGCCGGTGATGGGCCGGCCCTTTGCGTGGACTGCGGGCAAAACGCTGTTCAAATGGTTCAACGCCTCGCTCGGCTGGACGGAGGACGAGGTGCGTGATCGAATTTATTTTGCGGCGGTGTGCCGCTGTTTTCCCGGCAAACGTCCCGAAGGCGGCGATCGCGTGCCCGCACCGGACGAGATCGCAAATTGTTCGGCGTGGCTCGAGCGCGAGTTCGCGTTGCTGAAACCGTCGCTGGTATTGCCCGTCGGCAAACTCGCCATCGCGCAATTCATGGAGCCGGCGCCACTCAACGACGTGATTGGAAAGAATTTTTCGATCACGTATCGCGGGCATTCGGTGGACTGCATCCCTTTGCCGCATCCGTCGGGCGCCTCGCCATGGCACCGGATGGAACCAGGGAAGACGTTGCTCAACCGGGCGCTCGCACTGGTGGCGAAGCATCCGGCGATGACCGGGGCATTTGCCCCGCGAGAGCGCGGGCCGGCCTAGCCAGCTTCGGCGAGTGCGACGGAGATGCGTTCAAGGAGCGCGCTCAGCTCAAACGGCTTTGGCATGAACTGCACGTTGCCTAATCCGGCAAGGTCCTCCTTCGAGACATAGCGGGCGTTGCCCGAGAGGATGATGATGGGCGTCTTATTGCCGGATTCGCGTAGTTGGCGGATGAGTTCCAATCCGGTCGTGCCGGGCATGGTATGATCGGTGATGATCAGATCGAAGGGCTCGCCGTCAGCCTGGAGGTGTTCGAGTAAGCCGGACGCGCTCGCAAAGGTCGTCGGATTATACCCGCGCATTGAGAGGCCGCTCTGGGCAACCAGCGTGATGGCCGGTTCATCATCGACAAACGCTATGCGCTGACCCTGGCCACTGACCTTCATGGGCTCGTTTTCGTTCTCGGTGTCGGGATCGGCTGCGGCTGCGGGAAGAAGAATATCGAACGAAGTGCCGTTGCCGGCTTCGGACTGGACATCGATGGCGCCGCCGTGGGCGAGGACGATGCCAAGCACAATCGAAAGGCCGAGTCCGGTGCCTTCGCCGGAGGGTTTGGTGGTGAAAAACGGCTCGAACATCCGCGCCATCACCTGCGGCGAAATGCCCGCACCTGTGTCGTTGACGCGCAAGCGCAGGTAGTTTCCGGCGCCGATCGTGCCAGCGGTAGCCTTGAGCGGGCGGTCGAGCGTGCAGGGTTCGACGCTGACACGCAGGAACCCACCTTGCTCCCGCATGGCGTGTGCGGCGTTGGCGCCAAGATTCAACACGATTTGCTGAATGTCCGTTGAATTGGCGAGGACCGTGAGATCGTTGCTCGCAATCGAGAGGTCCACCTTGATGGTGGACGGAATGCTGGCGCGAAGCAGAGGGATGACTTCAGCGACGAGATGGCCGAGGTTGATTTTCGTGCGATCGGAGGGGCCGCGGTGGCTGAAGGACAGGATGCGTTGCACCAAGTCCGACGCGCGGCGACTGGCCTGCCGCACCTGCCGCATGCACTCGGCCGCCGGATGCGGCGGCGGGGCGAGTTCGGCGGCGAGGTCGGTGTGCCCGATGATCGCGGTGAGGATGTTGTTAAAGTCGTGCGCGATCCCGCCGGCGAGCGCGCCGAGCGTTTCCATTTTCTGCACCTGCGAAAGCTGCTCCTCCATCCGGCGCGCCTCGTCGTCCGCCGATTTGTGCGTGGTGATTTCTTCCTTCAGTGCAACGTAGTGAGTGACGCAGCCATCAGCGTCCTTGAGCGGTGCCATGGTGGCTCGTTCCCAATACCCGCGGCCATCCTTGCGTCGGTTGCAAAGCTCGCCCTGCCAGGTCTCACCGCGTTTAAGGGAATTCCACATGTCGCGAAACGTCGACTCGGGTTGATCGGCGGATTTCAGGATGCGGGGATTCTGGCCGATCACTTCGCGGGCGGTGTAGCCAGTTACGTCGGAGAAGTGCTGATTGACGTATTCGATGTTACCGTCGAGGTCGGTCATCATGACCATCACCGGGCTGCGTTCGAGGGCGAGGTTGAGTTTGCGGATTTCCTGCTCGGCGAGGAAGCGCTCGTGGATGTCCTGCGTGGTGCCGAGCATCCGGCTGGGACGGCCGGAGGCATCGCGGGCGGCGACTTTGCCTTTGTTGACGACCCAGCGCCACTGGCCGTCGCGCGTGAGGAAACGGTGCTGGCATTCCCAGCGGGCGACGTCGCCGCGCAGACAGCTTTCGAGGCTTTGCTTCACTCGATCGAGATCCTCGGTGTGGATCAGGTTGTGCCATTCGTCCGAGGTCGTCGTGATCATGGAGCCCGCGTAGCCGAAGATCGACTGGCCGCCGGTGTGCGTATTGAGCACTTGTTCGTGGAGATCCCACTCCCACCAGACCATGCGGGAGAACTCCATCGCGAGGTTGAGTTTGTCCTGGATGGATTTGACGCCGGAGATATCGGTGAACGTCATGACGACACCGTCGATTTTGTCCTCGGTCGTGCGGAAGGGCAGCACACGCTGGAACAGCCAGTTGCCATCGCGCGTGCGGATCTCGCGCTCGAGCGGCGAGCCGCTGGCGAGCACGTCGCGCAGCCGCTGCATGAGATCGATCTCGCCGTCGAGTTGGTAGGCGAGGTGATCGATCGGGCGGCTGATGTCCTGCGGTAGAAGATGGAAAATCCGCGCGATTGCCGGCGTGAAGCGCCGGATGCGCAGGTGGCGATCAAGGAACAGTGTGCCGATGTCGGTGCTCGCGAGCAGATTGTTCAGATCTTCGCCGATGGTTTTTAGCTCGTGGTTTTTGCGCTCGAACTCGGCGTTGACGGTGTAGAGCTCCTCGTTGACCGAGTGGAGTTCCTCGTTGGTGCTTTGCAGCTCCTCGTTGGCGGCGAGCAGCTCCTCGTTGGTGGCCTGCAGTTCCTCGTTGCTCGTCTGGAGTTCTTCGACGGTGGACTGGAGATTTTCCTTGGTGGTGTGGAGCTCAAGTTCGAGGTCCTCCACGCGGTGGCCGAGCGCATCGCTTGCCGCGAAATTATCGTTGGCGTGGCGCAACACCTCGGGGGAGAGCGGCGTGGGCGCCTCGCGCGGATTGAGGAGCACGACATGGACGAGGCTGACGCCGTTGCGATCGTCGGGGATCGGCGTGACCTTGAGATCGAGCACTTGCTCGCCGGCCGGTCCGTTTTGTCGGACGCTGCGGGCTTCCGCCGGCACGCCGGTCTTGATCGCTTTCGGAATGATCGTGGATAGCGCGAGGCGCAGATCGCCTTCGGTGCGGTTGAAGAGGTTATCGTGCGAGCGGCCTTCGGGCGGCAGCAGGAAGCGACTCGAATGGTCGAAATACTGCACGATTTCGCCGTTTTCGGCGACGATGAAGCTGGTGGGCATCGATTGCTTCAGGAGGTAATCGTAGGCTTGGAGCAGCGCGCGGCTGACCGTGATCGTGCTGGGCAGCGAGCCGGTCATAGACGTGGCGACGGTGCGCAGCGTCCGGGCCGAGGGCATGGCGCGGATTTCGGGCGGCGCGATCAGGCTGTCGGCCGTCTTGCGGTAGACTTTGTGCCGCGTATTGATCGTGGCGAAGCCTCCTTCCACGCCGCCGAGGCCTTCGCTGGAGCCGAGAAACAGGCAGCCGCCGCGGCGCAGCGCGAAATGGAACAGCGCCAGCACGCGTTCCTGGGTGGCCGGCTGAAAATAGATCAGCATGTTCCGGCACGTCAGCAGATCGATCTTCGTGAACGGCGGATCGCTGACGACGTTGTGTGCCGAGAAGATGATGCGCTGCCGCAATTCCGGCACGACGCGGAGCTGGCCGTTGGGCTCCTCCTTGAAATAGCGCGTGATGCGCTCGGGCCCGAGGTTTTCGAGGCGCCCGCGCTCGTAGAGGCCGGCGGCCGCGTGCGCGAGCGAGTCGCGGTGCATGTCGGTCGCAAAGATCGAGACGCGGCCGCGGTAGCCGGAGGCCCGGACCTGTTCGTCCACGAGAATACCGATCGAGTAGGCTTCTTCGCCGGTGGCGCAGCCGGCGACCCACACGCGAAGTTCCTCGCGGCCGGGCTCGTTGATCATCGCGGGTAGGATGTCGCGCCCGAGTGTTTCAAAGGCCTCCGGATCGCGGAGAAATTCGGTGACGCCGATCAGGAGATCCTTGTAGAGCTCGTCGAGTTCGCCGGGTTGGTCGCGCAGCAAATGCGCATAGGCATGGACATCGGCGAGGTGCAGGAAGCTCATCCGGCGGTGGATGCGCCGCTGCACGGTGGGGATTTTGTATTCGCCGAAATCGATGCCGTAGTTGTGGCGGAGCTGTTCGAGCACCGGGCCGAAGCTGCTGGCGGCCTCGTGCGCGGTCATGGGGCGGGCGTTTTGCACCATGCGAAGTTGCGGAAATTTCGCGTAGGTGATGACAGCCTCCGGCATGCGCTCGGGCGGAAGGACGTAATCGGCGAGCTCGGTGTTGATCGCGCTGCGGGGCATGCCGTTGAAATCGGCGGAGTCGAGCGACTGGACGATGACGAGGCCGCCGGCCTCGTGGACGGAGCGGACACCTTGCGTCCCGTCGGTGCCGGTGCCCGATAACACGACCGCGACGGCCTGCGGGCCACAGTCATTCGCGAGCGAATCGAGAAAGACATTGATCGGAAACTCAAGTTGCCGGGCCGCCTCGCGCTCCGTGAGGAACAGGCGGCCGCCTTTCACTGTCATGAGTTTTTTGGGCGGAATCAGGTAGATGCAGTCGCGCTCCAGCAACATGCCGTCGTCGACCCGATGGATCTGCATGCGCGTGTGGCGCGCAAGAAGATCGTCCATCAGGCTCTTGAAGTCGGGCGATAGGTGCTGGACGACGACGAAAGCGCAGCCGCTGTCGCACGGCATCGCCTGAAAGTAGGTTTCGAGCGCCCGCAGGCCGCCGGCTGAGGCGCCGATGCCGACCACGAGCTCCGGAGGATGCGTGGGTGAGTTCATGGGTGATTCGCGGGGCACGGTGATCGGCGTGCGTTTCGCAGCGGTTGGCGAAGATCAGTGGCGGTCTTCATGGGGCGGGTTCTTTCGACGAGCAGCCCCGCAGGCGGCAGTCGATATTGATGATATGCGCCTCGATCCACGAGATCGACTCCCGGTGAACGTCGAGTAGCATTGAAACCTGGGTGCCGCTCATCGTCAAAATTTCGAGCCAGCGGTCGAGTTTGAGCGCAAAGTCGCGATGAGCGGCACAATTAGCTCCCAGCGCCGGACAGGCGACGCGAGCCATGTGGGCTTCCTCGCGAGCGAAATGTCCGAGCACATATTTTTGGAGAATCCCGATGAGTTCGACCACCCGCTCGCGTCCCGCGCCGGCTTCGACCGCGACCTTCAGGGCCTGCAACTGGCGAAAGAACTCCTGATGTTCCGCGTCGATTTGGGCATGACCGGTTTCGAAGCGTTCGTTCCACGTTGTCATTGGGGCGGGGGGGGCTCAGGTTGGGGCGGGCGGGCCGAGCAAACCACCGTGAGGCGAGCGCTCATTGCGTGACGCAGAGCATACGCAGAAATTGTCGCATGCCGCTGCGCAGATATTGGCGATCACTCGCCGTGGGCTGGCAGGCGCATCGTTGGCCCCGGTGGGCGGGATCCTGCGGCGAAATAAAATGAGAAACGCCGCGGGGGCACCGGAAGGATCCGGGGAAGATTATGCTCCACCAAGCACTTGAGCTCGTGGTGGCGCACGAGGCATTTCAAGCTCTGGCAGCGGCCGGGCGGAAAATTAGCGGCGACGGGCAGCCGGAACAGAGCTGGTCTGATCGGGGGCGGCCTTGGGCGGTGACTCAGGAGTGGCGCGTGTCGCGACATATTCGAGAAAGAGACTCCATTCCCGCGGCCCCAGCGGGTCGCGGCCGCGGAGGGATTGGGAGGAGACCAGTTTAGCCAGCGCGTCGAGGGCTTCGACTGAAAGCGTTTCGCGCAGGAAATCTTTTTCTTCGGCAAACCGGCGGTTGACGAACACGAGGACCTCCATCGCCTTATCCTCGTTGGGCGCGCCGACGCCGAGAAAATCCTGATTGCGCGCGCGCAGGCCGAGCCGCAGCGCCCGCATCACTTCGATCCGTTCGGGGCTCTCGTTCGGCAGCACGGTGGCGAGTTCGGCCAGCGCTCGCATCATGATGTAGTGATAGGCGGGCCGGGCGTTGTGGGCATCGAGCCAGCGGCCGGCTCGTGGTCCGTCGGTGAGTTGCCCCGGGATTACACCGACGCGCGCCTTGTCGATGGCCGCGGTGAGATATTTCGCCTCATGCGTGACGGCGAAAAATTTCGCGAGCAGATAGACGGAGAAGCTGTTGTAGTTCCAGTTGGGCGAGAGTGGACGGGCGAACGCCCAGTCGGCCGCCTTCCGCGCCGATTCGAGGTAGCTGGGCGCATGCGAGACTTCATAGAGCTCAAGCAACGCGACGCCGGCCTCGCCGTTGTCGAATTGTAGCCCGCCGTCGCCGTGGTCGTCGACAATCCAGCCATTGTGCACGAACTCGTCCAACTTCCCGGCTTGCGCTGCTTTTTTTAGAAAGCCGGCCGCAGCAGCAAACGCGCGGTCGTTTTCTTTGCCCGTCGAAGCGGGAAACGGAAACACTCCCGTGCCGCCCTGCGTTTGCGCCCAGATCAGGAAATCCGCCGCCTCGCGCGCGAGCGCGAGGGCGCGCTCACCGCCGTCCAGGCCGGCGCCTTGCGCGTGCACGCCGCACGAGACGACCGAGGCCGGTTCGCGCAATGCGTGATCGAGCTTCGTCGGATCGAGACCGATTTTCCACCAACGCAATGTTTCGAGCTTGGCAGGTGCCTTTGCGAAGGCGTGCTTCGCTTCGGCCGCGGTCAGCCAGCGCGCGTCTGGCGGAATTGGTTGAAATTTGTCGGGCACCTCGGGCAGGCCGGCTTTCTCGCCGAGCTTGGCCGTTGCCCGCGCAACTTTTTCGCGGATCGCGGCGAGTTCGCGGCTGGTCGCGTCGTCGAGCGCCGAGGGCGCAGCGGGCGCGAGTGGCGTGGCGGGCCGAGCCAACGGAATGACCGCAATCAGCGGGGCTAGGAGCAAGGTGGCGGTTGGATTTCGCATGAGCGGACGCGACGTCAATTAACCCGGTTCCACACCGTCTCGCCGAGCACGGCGGCGCGGGCGATTTTGGCTGAGGTGCTGCGCATCTCGATCATGCCTTCGGGCGAACAGAACGCGGCGTGGCAGGTGACGATGAGATTCGGCGTCGCGGCTTCATCAGCGGTCCGGAGCGGCTCGGCTTCGACGACATCGAGGCCGGCGCCGGCCAGATGGCCGGACCGGAGCGCGGCGAAGACGGGCACCTTTTGGACGATTTCGCCGCGAGCGGTATTCACGAGGAACGCCCCGGGTTTCATTCGCGCGATTTCCTTTTCGCCGATCATTCCGCGCGTCTCGGTGGAGAGCGGGCAGTGGATCGAAATCGTGTCGGAAATTTTCAGTAGCTCATCGAGCGAGCCGACACGCTCGATCCCGATCGCTTTTTGTGTGCCGGTCGGCGCGTAGGGATCGAAGAAGACGACGCGGAATCCGAATGCCTTCGCGCGCAGCGCGGTCGCGGTGCCGATGCGGCCTAGGCCGATGATGCCGAACGTTTGGGTGCGCAGGCGGCGCATTTTAGCGGCGCGGGGCTGCTCGATCTTCCAGCCGAGCGATTTCGCCTCGGCGTCGAGCGGGAAAAGCTGGCGATAGAGCGCCAGCGTGAGCGCTACCGCGTGATCGGCGACTTCTTCAGTGCCGTAGTCGGGGACGTTGCAGACTGGGATGCCGGCGAGCGCGGCGGCGGCGATGTCGACGCTGTCGAAACCGACACCGTTGCGAATGATCGCACGGCAGTTTATCAGCTGGGCGATCACGGCGGCGGTGACGAGCGGGCCGTGCCAGAGGATGATCGCGTGGGCGTCGAGGACTTCGGCGGGGAAGGGAGCGTTGAAGTCGAGCCAGACAGTCTTCAGGTCGGCGACATCGGCGAGGAAGGGCGTCTCAATCGTCGCGGCGGGGTCGGTGAACTTGAACTCCTTCGGGCAGAGAATGACAACTAGGGGGCGGCTCATGCGGAAAAATCTTTGACCGGACGAAGCGCCGATGGCACGGATAAACCATGCGTTCCGTCCGTCTGCTTTGCCTCGGTTTGATGTTCATCGCGCCGCTCGCTTTGCACGCGCAGCGGGAAAAATTGCCGCCCGAGGATCTGGAGTTTGTCGAAAAGACGTGGCCCGAGGCGAAGAAGACGAGCACGGGGATACGTTACATCGTGCTCCAAGAGGGCAAGGGAGAGGTCGGCAAGCCGGGCGATCGCGCGGCGGTGCTCTACATCGGGCGGCTGCTCAACGGTATCGAATTCGATCGCAACCTCGATCGGGAGCATCCGTTTTCGTTTCGCGTGGCGCGCGGACAGGTGATCGAGGGGTGGGAGCAGATTTTGCAGCAGATGAAGCCAGGGGAGAAGCGCCTCGTGATTATCCCGCCCGAGCTGGGCTACGGCACGCGCGGGCAGCCGCCGAAGATTCCGCGGACCGCGACGCTGGTCTTCGAGATGGAAGTGCTGGAGTTCAAAAAGGACTGAGCCGTCACCGGATAGCGGCACAGAAACGTTGCGGCTCTGCGCTTGGATTCAGCCGAGCGATTCGTAGTGTAGCGGGATGACTACGAGCTTTCGGCGTGCGTGCGTGACGGTCACGACGCTCGTCTTGCCCGCCCTCGCCCTCGTCTCCTGCCAGTCGAATTCCGCCGAACCGGCGCCCGCCTCGGTCGCCACGGCGCAACCGGTCGCTACGGCCGTGCAGCCGACGACCCCAGTGCCCGCCGGCAAGCGGCTCGCGACCCTGCCGGGATTGCAACTCGACGGCTCGGTATTGCTGCCCAACCAGTGGTCGCTGCGGCCCGTGGGCCGGCAGATCGTGGTGGGCGACTTCCCGGTCAATATCGCGGCGCACCCCGGCGGCACGTTTGCGGCGATCATGCACAGCGGCTGGGGCCAGCACGAGGTGCTCATTCTCAACGTAAGAACGCGGCAGCCTGTTTCCCAGGTCGCGCTACCCGAGGCGTTCTACGGTCTGGCGTGGTCGCCCGACGGAAAAAAACTTTTCGCCAGCGGCGCGGGCTTCGAGGTGATCCATGCGTTCGATTTCGCGGACGGTTTTCTCTCGGCGCATCGCGAGTTGCGACTGCGGCCGGCCAAGGACGTGGGTGCGCCGGCAGGCCTCGCGGTCTCGGCGGACGGCGGCGCGATCTATATCGTCGAGCTGTGGGGGCAGCGCGTCGAAAAAATTTCGACCTCGGACGGTCGCGCGCTCTGGACGCGCTCGATTGGTGTCGCGGAGCAAAAGGGCGAAATGGGCGACCCCGAGGGCGAGCGCTGGGGCGCGAGCTACAATCCCGACTCGCCGTTTCCTTACACGTGCGTCGTCGACGAGAAGCGCGGCCGGGTTTACGCGAGCCTGTGGGGCAAATCCGCCGTGCTTGTGCTCGACGCCAAAACCGGCGACGAGCTCGCGCGCTGGCCGGTCGGTCCGCATCCGTGCGAGCTGCTCCTCGCGGGCGACGGCCGGCTCTTCGTGGCCGAGTCGAATCTCAACTCCGTCAGCGTCGTGGACACCGCGACCGGCCGCGTGACCGAGACGCTCACCGCGTCGCTCTTCCCGCATTCCCCGCCCGGCTCGATGCCCAATAGCGTCGCGCTCACGCCAGACGAGCAAACACTCTTCGTCGCCAACGCGAACAACAACAACGTCGCGATCTTCGATGTCTCCTCCGCCGGCCACGCGCAGTCGCTGGGCTTCATTCCCGTTGGCTGGTTTCCCACCAGCGTGCGCGTCACCCCCGACGGAAAATCGCTGCTCGTGGCCAACGGCAAGGGCGTCACCTCGGCCGCAAATCCGCGCGGCCCGTTCCCCGGTGATCCGCGGCCGCGCAACCTCCAGGAATACATCGGCGGCCTCATGCAGGGCACGGTTTCGATCATCGATTTGCCGCCGGGAAAAAGCCGCGCCGAGCAATTCGGCGCTTGGACCAAGACCGCTTACGCCTGCAGCCCGCTCGACGCCGAGGCGACGCCGCGCGGCGCCCGCCCCGCCGAGAGCCCGATCCCCGCGAAGCTCGGCGACCCGTCGCCGATCAAGCACGTGATCTACGTCGTGAAGGAAAATCGCACCTACGATCAGATTCTAGGCGACATGCCCGAGGGCAACGGCTCGCCGCAGCTCTGCCTCTTCGGTGAAAACGTCACGCCCAACTTCCACGCGATCGCGCGCGAGTTTGTGCTGCTAGACAATCTTTTCGCCGATGGCGAAGTGAGCGCCGACGGCCACGAATGGACGATGGGCGCTCAAGCCACCGACTTCGTGGAAAAACTCTGGCCGCTGAACTACGGCCACAAGGAAACGAAGAAGTGGGACGGCACCGCCGAAGGCCGCTATCCAGCCGCGTTTCCCGCCAACGGCTACCTTTGGAACCGCGCCGCCGAAGCCGGCGTCAGCTACTGGAGCTACGGCGAATTCTGCAACACCACGCGCAAAGGCAGCCCGACGCTCTCTGAGCCCGCGCTCCCGATCCTCCGCGGCCACTTTGATCCCTATTACCGGCCATGGGATCTTAGCTACCTCGATGGAAAACGCGCCGATCGTTTCATCTCCGAGCTTCACCGGCTCGAGACCGCGGGTGACATGCCGCATCTTCAGGTCGTGCGCCTCGGCCGCGATCACACGGAGGGCACCAAGGTCGGTGCCCATACGCCGACCGCGATGGTGGCCGAGAACGATCTTGCGCTCGGCCGGATCGTCGAGGCCGTCTCGCATTCCAAATTCTGGGCCGACACCGCGATCTTCGTACTCGAGGACGACGCGCAAAACGGCCCTGACCATGTCGACGCGCATCGCATGCCCGGCTTCGTGATCAGCGCATGGACTAAGCGCCATGCCGTTGACTCCACGCTTTACTCGACCACGAGCATGCTTCGCACGATCGAACTCATCCTCGGCCTGCAACCGATGTCGCAGTTCGACGCGGCCGCGATGCCGATGTGGAACTCGTTCGCCCCGCAGGCCGATCTCACGCCCTATGCCGCGCGGCCTGCACAAGTCGATCTCAACGCCCGCAATACGAAGCTGGCATGGGGTTCGCGCGAATCGGAAAAAATGGACTTCACGGAACCGGACAAGGTCGATGACATCGTGCTGAACGAAGTCGTCTGGCGCAGTGTGCGCGGCCCGAATTCGCCGATGCCGGCTCCGGTGCGCGCTGCGTTTTTTAAAGCACACCCGAAGCTGGACGACGACGATTTTTGAGCGGCGCCGGTTCGCCGCCGAATCACTTCAGCATTTCGGTCAGCAGCGGCTGCATCGCCTCGGCCCAGAGTTGGTAGCCGGCGGCGGTCGGGTGCAGTTGATCGGGCATGATCTGCCAGGGAATCTTGCCGTCGCGGCCAAGGAAGCTGGCGCCGATGTCGAGGAAGCGGACGTTTTTGCCGTCGTCGAGTTTGGCGAGGAGGGCGTTGGCGCGATCGATGGCGGCCATGCGTTTGCCGGCGTCGGCGATGGCGGCGTCGGTGATGAGGCCCTCGGAATTTCGGCGAGCGTCGCGGGGAAAAATGGCGAGTAAAAGGACCTTCGTCTCGGGGATTTTGGCGCGGATCATCTCGACGATTTTTTTGTCAGCGGCAAAAATTTCGTCGGCGGTGTGGCCACCGGAGTTGTTGGTGCCGATCATGAGGACGACGACTTTCGGATGGATGCCGTCGAGTTCGCCGTTTTCGATCCGCCAGACGACGTGCTGTGTCTGATCACCGCCGATGCCGAAGTTCGCGGGATCGAGTTTGCCGTAGTAGCGTTCCCAGACGTGCGGCGCTTTGCCCCAGCCTTCGGTGATCGAATCGCCGAGGAAGAGGACGCCGATGGGGCCGCTCTTGGCGCGCTCGAGGAAGCTGGCGTGCATTTTCTGAAACTTGCCGGAGGGATCGTTTTTCTCGATCGCGGCGGAGGCGTCGACTTTTTGCGATGCTGGTGCCGCGGAGGCGGTCGCGGCAGCGGGAGCCGGCGTTTGGGCGAAGGCGGGCGCGACGAGTGTGGCGAGGAGCAGGAGGAGGGTCGGGGCGGATTTTTTCATGGGGTGAGTCGGCTATGACGAGCGGCGCCGGGGATCGGTTGCGGCGGCGATCAGTTCGCGGCGCGGAATTTTTTCCGCTGCGTCCAGAGGTTGTCGGCGGTGTAGAGGGCAAGGCCGAGCCAGATGAAGGCGAAGCTGGCGGCGCGGTCGCGCGAAAAGGGCTCGTGATAGACCGCGACGCCGATGGCGAACTGCACGGTGGGCGCGAGGTATTGGAGGAGGCCGAGCGTGGAGAGCCGGATGCGCCGCGCGGCGTAAGCGAAGAGCACGAGCGGCACGGCGGTGATGATGCCGGCGCCGATGAGCAGCGTGTGAGTGCGGGCATCGGCGTGGCCGAAGGCGGCGAGGCCGGTGCTCTCTCGCCAGAGCAGAAATGCGAACGCGAACGGCACGATGAGCAGCGTCTCGACCGTGAGGCCGAGGAGCGCACCGAGCGGGGATTTTTTCCGCATTAGCCCGTAGCCGCCCCACGTGCCGGCAAGCGCGAGCGCGATCCACGGCGGATGGCCAATCTGGAAAATCATCAGCGCGACGCCGACGGCCGCGAGAGCGATCGCAATCCATTGGAGGCGGCGGAGGTGTTCGTGGAGCACCCAGCGGCCGGCGGCGACGTTGACGAGCGGCACGAGGAAATATCCGAGACTGGTCTCGATCACGTGGCCGGTGTTGACGCCCCAGACGTAGACGAGCCAGTTGGCGGTGAGGAGGGTGGCACTGAGGGCGTTGACGGCGAAGCGTCCGGGCGTGGCAAGCGCGGCGCGGACTTCGCCGAATCGCCGCTGAGCCGCGATGCGGATCGCGACGAGCACGCACGTCCATACGTAGCGATGCGCGATAAGTTCAACGGAATTTACGGTGGCGAGCTGTTTCCAGTAGAGCGGAAACGCGCCCCACAATAGATAACAGGCCGCTGCGGCCCACGCGCCTGCCTTCGCCGGGGCGGAGGCAGATAAATCCGCGGATTGGCGCACGGCCACCTCGTGCGACGGGGTGGGAGACTGACTGAAATTGCTGGCGGGCGTGGACACGCGACGACGTTCGCGGCGCGCGGCTCGCCGTCAACGCCGGCGGCGCTGTGACGGTGTGCCTATTTCTTTCCGGCGTTGGTGAACGCGTAGCGCTCTGCGAATTCGGCGGCGGCCTGGGTGCGCGCGGCGGTGGCCGTCTGGCCCTGCGCGACGAGTTCGCCGGTGCGTTTTTCCATCCAGCGGGTTTTGAAATCGGCGTCAGTCTGGCCGGCGATCGAGGTGTCGACGGGCGCGGATTTCTTGAAATGCGAGCAGCCGCTGGTAAACGCGGCGAGCGTGACGAGGAGGGTGAGGACGGGGCGTTGGGTGATGGGCATGAGCGCGAGAGTGGTGAGTCGTGACGGGCGGGGAGACCCGGTGCGAATCTTTTTGGTTTCGTGCGACGCGAAAAAATGTTTTGTTGTCCCGAATGAGTGACGAGCAAACGCCTCCGCCGCCCTCGCTTCGGCTGAAGCCGCGCTTGAAGCCCCCTGAAGGGGAAACGTCTTCCGCCGCGCCCAGCGCTGCGCCGCCGCCGCCTCCGGCCGCGCCGCCCGAAGCGGCAGCTCCCGCCAGCGAGCCCGCAGGAAAAATTCGCCTCCGGCCACGTTTGTCGCCGGGCAGCGCCGACCCCGCTGCCGCCTCACCGGCGTCCGCGATCGAGACTCCGCCCGCGCCGATCGCCGCACCGGAGCCGGTGCCACCGCCCGCCGCGCCTGGGGCTGAAGGCGCGCCGCGCATTCGCCTCAAGCCCCGCGTCCCCGATCCTGCGGCTGCTGCGAGTGCACCGCTTCCTCCGCCGCCTCCCGTATCTGTGGCACCGGAAGCGGTCATGCCTGCGCCGCCCCCGCCGCCCGTTGCGGTGGAATCGGCCAACCCCGCGCCTGCCGGCGAGCCGCCGAAATTTAAATTCAAGCCCAAGGTGCCCGCCGCACCGCCCTCCGCCGCGGCACCAGCACCGGAAGCCGCTGCTACCGCCACGTTGCCGCCGCCGCCTCCTCCTCCGGCCGCGGCCTCACTGCCGCCGCCGCCCGGACTCGCTTCAAAATCGAAAGCTCCCTTTCCGCCGCCGCCCGGCGTCGGAGGTGCCCCGAAAGTGCCGCCGCCATTTCCGGTGGTCGCGCCGCCGAGCACCGGCAAGACCACGCCGCCGATTCCGCACATCCGCGCCAAGGAAGAAGTGGCCGTCCCTGAACCCGCGCCGCTTCCGCGCAAGCCGCCGCTCTGGAAAAGCAAAACCCTGCTGCTCGCCACCATAGGCGTGGTCGTCGTCATCGCCGCCGCCAGCGGTTGGTTTTTCTTCCTCCGGCCCGGCCCGCCCCCACCTCCTCCTGCTAAGCGCCCCGTCGCTCCCACCGTCGCTGCTCCGGCCCCCAAGCCGGCCGCGCCTGCTGCCGCGCTCGCCGACAAACCTGCGCAATCTACCCCCGGCCTCTCCGAAACCCAAAACGCGATCGCGCACGCCCCGATCAACGCGATTAACAAAGCCAAAGACGTCATCGCGAAGCGCGAAGCCAGTGGCCAGGGCCGCGATGCCGTCAACGCGATCATGGACACCGATGCGCCCGGAGCGAAATCCGCGCCCGTCTCACCGGGCGTCCAAACCTCCACCTCGATCGCACCGGGCGTCTCGGCGACCAATGACAACGTGACCTCCGCCGGCGAGGCCAGCCCCGCGTTCCGCTCGTTCGTCGCCAACGCGAAAGTCAACGGCGTCTTTCAAGGCAGCCCGCCACGCGTCATGCTTAACGGTCGCCTCACCCGCGCCGGCGATCTCGTCGAGGCCACGCTCGGCGTCGTCTTCGACAGCATCGACCCCGACAAAAAACTGATCCTCTTCAAGGACAAGACCGGCGCTACCGTCACGCGCCGCTACTGAAGGTGAAGCGCGTTGGCCCCAACGCGCTTTTTTATTTTCAATTTTTCGCCGCCGCCCATGTCCGCCGTTTTTCTTAGCTACGCGTCGCAGGACGCCGCTGCCGCCCGCCGTATCTGCGATTCGCTGCGCGCCGCCGGACTCGAAGTCTGGTTCGATCAAAGCGAACTCGTCGGCGGCGATGCATGGGATCAAAAAATCCGCGGCCAGATCAAGGCGTGCGCGCTCTTCGTCCCGCTGATTTCGACGGAAACCCAGGCTCGCCGCGAAGGCTACTTTCGTCTCGAATGGAAGCTCGCCGCACAACGCACCCACACGATTGCCGACGGCACGCCGTTTCTCCTGCCCGTCGTGATCGACACCACGCGCGACGCTGACGCGCTCGTGCCGGAGGAGTTTCGCGCTGTGCAATGGACGCGCCTCATAGGTGGAGGAGCGAACGCTGCGTTCGTCGCGCGCGTGAAAAATCTGCTGACCGGAGAAATTGCGCAGGTTGGCTCGGCGGTAGGGGCATCGTTTAACGAGGCCCGAGGACGCGGATCTGCCACGCACCTTCCGAACAAGCGCTCGCCGTTCGCACTGACGGCGGGCGCCTTTGCTATCGTCGTTGCAATCGGCACGGCTTGGTTCGTGTCGAAAAAATCCGAGCGCAGCGCAGTGCCAGTCCAACCCGCCGCGAGCATTCCTTCACCGGCGCCTCAGCCCGCCGCACCCGCCGTTTCGGATAAATCCATCGCCGTGCTCCCGTTCGCCAACATGAGCGATGAAAAAGACAGCGCGTTTTTTTCCGATGGTATTCAGGAGGACGTGCTCACCAATCTCGGCTCGGTCCGGGACCTGCACGTCGTCTCGCGCACCTCCGTCGAGCAATTCCGGAAGACCACCAAGCCCATCCGCCAAATCGGCGAGGAACTGCGCGTCGCCTACGTGCTGGAGGGTAGTGTGCGCCGCGCAGGTGGCAAGGTGCGCGTCACTGGGCAGCTCATCCACGCGGCCACCGACGAACATGTGTGGGCCAAATCCTACGACCGCGATTTGACCGACATTTTCGCGGTGCAGACCGAACTGGCGCATGACATCGCGCTCGCGCTGAGCGCTGCGCTTTCGCCGCAGGAAAAAATGAGTCTCGCCCGGCGGCCGACGGAAAACGTCGCCGCCTACGAACTCTATCTGAAAGCGCGTGAATGGCGGGAAAAGAAAAGCGGCTCCGGGCGAATTGTCTCCGCGATTTCGCTTTTGCAGCAAGCCGTCGAACTCGATCCCAAGTTCGCGGTCGCGTGGGCCGAGCTCGGCGACTGCCACGCTCACCTCGTCTTCGACGAATGGGATCGGACTGAGCAGCGGTTGGCCTCGGCGCGCGCCGCGATCGAGACGGCGGTGCGGCTCGCTCCGGACGACCCCGGCGTCATCGCTAAGCTCGGTGTCTATTACCTCCATGCCGACCGGGACTACGCGCGCGCCACCGAGCAATATGTGCGGCTCGCCCAGATTCGTCCGAACGATCCCGAGGTGTTTCGCGCTCTTGGTAGCATTCAGGTGCGCCAAGGCCGATTGGCGGACTGCGTCGCCAATCTTCGCCGTGCGTTGGAACTCGATCCCGGAAATTTTGCCGAAACCCGAAACCTCGTTTCGCAGCTCGAAGCCGGCCACCACTACGATGAAGCCGAGGCGCTCGCCCGACGGCTCGTGACGGTTTTTCCCGATGAGCAAGACGGTTATTTTTTTCTGGCATCGACTGTCTTCAAGGCGCGCGGTTCGACTGCGGAAATGGATGCGCTGGGTCGGCACACATTCGACCCCAATCGTCGCAGTGCGGTCGATTATTTGAGAATAACTCTCGCGCGATTTCGGGGGGATATGGCTGAGGCCATCCGCCTTGATCGCCAGCAACCCGTGTGGGACGGGGGTCTGTCGCCGTGGGCGCAGGACATGGCTGCTGCGATCACTCTGGTAAACGCTGGCGAACTCACCGCGGCGCGCGCCCGGCTAACGACCGCGATGGCGGTGATGAACGAGAAAAAGGAAAAGGAGCCATTAAACTCGTGGCTTTTCGCCTGGCTGGGTCAGGCGCACGCGCTGTTGGGTGAAAAAGCCGAGGCGCTGGCATGCGCGCAACGCTCGCTCGATATCCTGCCGGAATCGCGCGATGCGATCTACGGCGTCGAAAACGCCGTGATTGCCGCCTCGACCTATGCTTGGGTCGGCGAAAAGGAGCGCGCTCTTGCCGAGTTTGCGCGGCTACTAAAAACGCCCCACGGCACCAATAGTTTCACCGCTGCGCGCGGCTTGAACGATAGCGACACGCAAGTCTCGTTCAAACCCCTTTGGGACGACCCGCGCTTTCAGGCGCTGGTCGCCGACCCGAAAAACAACGCGCCGCTATTTTGAGCAACGTGTTGCGGCTTACTTTGCCAGCGCCGCATCGCGGATCGCGTGAATCACGGCCGGGTCCTGCACGATGCCGAGCACCCCGTTCACGACGAACTGGATGCCGATGCAGAGGATGATAAACCCCATCACCTTCGAGAGCGCGTTCATGCCGTTGACGCCGATTACACCCACGATTTGTTCCGACAGGCGCAGCACAAAATAGGTAATCGCGGCGACGACGAGGATGCCGACGATGATCGCGACGTAATCCACCCAGCCGGTCGAGAGCGACGTGAAGCCGATCGTCACCGCGATCGATCCGGGGCCGCTCATCATGGGCATCGCGAGCGGGGAGAACGACACATCGCGTTTTGCGCGGGCGGCGGCGCGCGCGGGGTCCTCTGATTCGAGGTCGCGTGGCGGCGCGAGCAGCATCCCGGAGCCGATGCCCGACACCAGCAGGCCGCCCGCGATGCGCAGGCCCGGGATCGAGAGGCCGAAGAATTTCATGATGAACGTCCCGCCGAGCAGAAAGCTCACGAGAATCGCCACCGTGTAAACACACGCCATGCGGAGCTGCTGCATCCGCCGCTCGTGCGAATCGCCCTCGGTGATCGCGAGAAACGTAGGCGCCGACGCGAGCGGGTTGATCAACGGCAGCAGCGCGATGACCGTGCCGAGGATGAGTTGCCAAAAATGACTGACGCTGAGCATGGCCGACGTTCGCAGTCGCGCCGGCGAAGTTCAAGCGCCCGCGGAGTGATCCCGTCGTTGGCGATCGGGTTTGGAGTGCGGTGACGTGTCACCACCCTCGACGTCGGGACGTGTCCCGACGCAAACAAGGCGGCGACGCATCGCCGCACTCCAAAATTTACTTTGCGCTCACCACGTGTCGACCGGACCTTTCGGCACGGGGATCGCCGGGTGACCGATATCGCCTTCCTCCGCC
The DNA here is from genome assembly GCA_903896015.1 of uncultured Opitutia bacterium. Taxonomy (GTDB): domain Bacteria; phylum Verrucomicrobiota; class Verrucomicrobiia; order Opitutales; family Opitutaceae; genus CAITWF01. The sequence goes on from CAITWF010000086.1 coordinate 62,719, forward strand.
ATGAACGACGCGACCATCGGCGCGGGCGCATATTTTTCGAGGAGCACGCCGTTCGCGTCGCAAAATTGTGCGCGCCAGGCGAAATACTCCGCGAGCGCCGCCTCGAAATCGGCGCGCGACTTGATTGTAAGGATGCGGCGCTTGAACGGCTTCGCCGGTCCGAAACGCTTCGCATACCACGGTGCCACGCGGCGGAAAAAGACCGCACCGCGCTCCTCGCCGTAAAACTCAACGTAGCGCTCGAAGTGCCGCCGCAGCACGCGGATTCGCTCCTCGAAATCCGGCTCCGGCTGCAACACGCCCGTGCGCAACAACGCTTCCGTGCGCCGGAAAATCCACGGATCGTAGAATGCGCCGCGACCAATGCTCACGCCCGCGCAACCCGTCTCGTCGAGCATGTGCTTCGCGGCTTCGGGTGTGGTTACGTCGCCGTTGCCGATGACGGGGATCGTTTTCACCGCCTGCACCACCGCGCGGATGCCGGGGAGATTGACCCGGCCGGAAAATCCCTGCGCCCGCGTGCGCCCGTGAACGAAAATCGCCGCGATGCCAACCTCCTCGAGCACGCGCGCGAGGTCGGGCGCGGTGAGGTTGTCGTCGTCCCAGCCGAGTCGCATTTTCGCGGTCACAGGAATTTTCACGGCAGCGATCATGCCGCGGACAAGGGCGGCCGTCTTTTCGAGTTCGGTCATCATCGCGGAGCCGCCGCCGATCTTGACTACCTTCTTCACGGGGCAGCCCATGTTGATGTCGACGCCCTGCGCGCCGAGTGACTCGCAGATGACCGCGGCGTCGCGCATCTCCTCCGGCACGCTGCCGAACAACTGAATCGCCATGGGCTGATCGCCGGGAGCGGTGGCGCAGAGTTTCAACGCGACCGGATTTTTTTCGATGAGCGAGCGGGCGTTGACGAGATCGGTCGTGACCCAACCGAGTCCGCCGAGTTCGCGCAGCGTGAGCCGCATGGGCAGGTTGGTGTAGCCCGCGAGCGGGGAGAGGCAAAGATTCGACGATAGCTCGTGCAGGCCAAGGCGCATTACCGGCAAGGTAGTTCAGAAGCCAGAAAACCAGAAAGATAATTTCTTGGTTTCATGGATTCTGAATTTCTATTTCAGCGCCGTTTTCATCCGGCGCAGCGCCTCGGCGAGGGTGGCGCGGGTGCATCCGAAATTGAGGCGGACGTGCGAGCCTCTCGGGGCACCGAAGTAGGCGCACTCGCTCAGGCCGACGCCGTGTTTTTCAAAATGCGCGATCGGATCGGCGAGGCCGAGCGCCTCGAGGTTGAGCCACGCGAGATAAGTCGCCTCGATCGGCGCCTCGATTTTCACGCCGGGGAGTTCGCGGGCGACGAAGTCCACGATGAAGTCGCGGTTGCCACGCAGGTAGGCGAGGAGCGCCTGCCGCCACGGTTCGCCGTCGCGGTAGGCGGCTTCGCAGGCGACGTAGCCAAGGTTGTTCACCTCGGCTACGACTCCGGCGGTCGCGCGCACGAAGCGCGCGCGGAGCGCCGGGTCGGAAATTATGGCGAACGAGGTGCCGAGTCCGGGGACGTTGTAGGTCTTGCTCGGCGCCATGAGGGTGATCGTGCGCGCGGCGATTTCCGGCGAGAGGAGCGCGGTCGGGATGTGGTGCAGCGCGGGATCGAGGATGAGGTCGCAGTGGATTTCGTCGGAGCAGAGGACGAGATTGTGCCGCGTGCAGAATTCCGCGAGGCGCACGAGTTCCTCGCGCCGCCACACGCGCGCGAGGGGATTGTGTGGGTTGCAGAGGTAGAAGAGCTTGGTCTTCGGCGTAACGGCGCGCTCAAGCGCATTCCAGTCGATTGTCCAAGTGCCGTGCGTGAGGACGAACGGCACGGTAGCAGAAACGCGCGCGGAGTTTTTCGGCGCGGTCATGAACGGCGGATAAACGGGCGAGAGCGTAAGGACTTCGTCGCCGGGGTCGGCAAACGCCTGCGCGGTGACGTTGAGCGCGACCACGAGCCCCGGCAGCCAGACGATCCACGCGGGATCGATTTTCCAGCCGTAGTTGCGCTCCGTCGCGGCGACGACGGCATCGACGGTTGCTTTGACGGGCCGCGCATAGCCGAAGAGGCCGTGGTCGACGCGCTCGTGGAGCGCCTGGAGGATGGCAGGGGCGCACGGGAAATCCATGTCGGCGACCCACATCGGCAGGATGTCGCGGCCGGCGTATTTCTGCCACTTCTGCGAGTCCGTGGCGGCACGGTTGATGGGAGTTTCGAAGTCGAATGTCATGCGAAAGGCTGCGAGTTAACCACGCCTTTCGCAGGGGGGGCAGCAATGCTTTGGGAATTACGCTCGGTTCCAGGGGAATTCATGTTTCATAGGTAAGAATGGTATCCATCTTTACTGAATTCGGAAATACGCTCGGTTCTATCCCGGAGGTTAATCTGGAAATACGCTCGGTTCTGGAATTCATGGTTGGACTGCCGCCTCGAGATCGAGGGATGCAACCCAAACATTTCGACCGGGAATAGGGGCCGAGTTGATGGGTTGGGACGGAAATGTCATGCGGATGAGGGTAATACGACCGCATCATTTTGACCAAGCTTCAAACTCTACCGGAACGCTGTAATGACAGTATCGACCATATCGCTGCCGGTGCTGTCTGCACGCGAGTTTTAGGTTACACTGGCCAGCGTTGGGAACGGAAACATCGGCTGCTGTGAGCGTGATTTCGATAATTGATGGCACCCGTTTCGAGATAACTGATGGCAGTCGCGGCGAGTGAGTGTGTTCGAGGTATTTGAGGGAAACGGCGGGACGGATCAAAACAGGGTGAGCTGGTTTGGCGCGGTGGTTTTGCGCTCGGCGAGGCGGTGCTCGAGCAGGCGGTGGGTGGAGACGAGCAGATCGAGATGGCGGGCGTGGCGCTGGACGCGCTCGGCGAAGCGGGCGGAGGCGAGGAGTTGGTCGAGGGCGTTGCGGATATGTTTCAACTCGGCGTAGAGTTCTTCGCCGTAACGATCGAACCAGTCCTGCAGACATTTGAGCAGGTAGGCCGGAAAGTACGGGCCGTAGATGACGGGATTGCCGTGGGCGGCGATGACCTGTAGGCGTTCCTCGAGGAGGATTTGATAACGCTGCGGGGCACAGGTGAGGCCGCGCTCATCGAGCCAGACGGCGGGCCAGGTGACGGCGTGGAGGAGTCGCTGGCGGTCGCGGTGGTAGTCAGCGATCCGGGTGCTGTAGAAGCGCAGGCGGATGGCGAGCAGCAGGGCTTCGGTGGTGGCGGCGAGCGGCTCGGCGGAGCAAGGAGCGGAGGACATGGGAGCAAGTGGGTTTAAGTGCGCAGACGGCGTTGAGGTTGCTTGGGCTCGGGCGTAAAGACCTGGAGGTAGAGTTTTTCGTCGAGCGTCTCCAGGTTCTGGCTGCAAGCGGTGGCGAACAGTTCGTTCGCCATGTTCATCAGCAGTCGCAGATTGCCGGCGGCATGTTCGCAGAGGGTCTGCTGCAGCCCGGCGGTGAGCAGCCGGGCGTTGCCAGCGGCTTCGAGCAGATGCTGCAGACATTTGAGCAGATCGGCCGCCGCCAGCGCCGCGGTGCGCAAGCGCGCGCGGATGCGGCTGGCCAGCGGCAGGAACTCCGGGGTCTCCAGCCGGGCACAGAGCCGGTCGTCGCCGGCGAGCACCACGGTGAGGATGGAGCGGGAATCGAGTTCGGCGCTGGCGAGCAGTCGCAACTCGGCGAAGACGGCCGGGGTCATTTCCTGCGCCTCATCGATGAGCAGGGTCGGCCGGAACAGCGCGGTGTCGATATGCTGGAGCCAGCGGTCCCGCAGCGCCTTGGCGCTGGCCCAGCGGTTGTGCGGCCGCAGCGGCACCCCGAACAGGTCGCCCAGTTCCCGGTAAAAATCGGCCAGCGAAGCCTGCGGTCGACTGAGGACGCCGACCGTGACCTCGCGCTGGCTCGCCAGGCGGGCCTGGAGGAGTCGCAAGGTGGCGCTCTTGCCAGAACCGGACGCGCCGCTGATGAGGGCGAAGCCGCCTTCGCCCAGCTGCTGTTCGATGCGCCAGCAAAACTGGCCGATCACCGGCGAACTCCAGAGGGCAGTCACCGGGATCTGGGCGCAGAACGGATTGAACTTCAGGCCGTAAGGCACGAGCAGGTTGCGGTTCATCGGTGGTCCTCCTGTTCGGCCCTGGGCAGATAAGCCGGGGGCAGCCCCGTGGCGGCGTACTGGGCGATGAGTTTTTCCAAGAGCGGCGCCATCCCGACCGGGGCGATGGGCGTGACCGCCAACGGTGTTTGCCGGGCGGCGCGGCGACCGGCCGCGTTGCGCTGCTTGTCCAGCGGGTACAACCGCGCCAGGACGACGCCGGTTTTCGGATCGACCAGATGCACCTGGGTCAGGTCCCACGCGGCCGCCCGCAGGTGGAGCCGTTCCAGATGCCCGAAACGGGAGGGCACCTCAAAGCGCACGCCGGCCAGGCTGAGCGTCCCATCCGAACGGCGCTGGGTGCGGCTCACCTCCGCGGTGAAGGCGAGTGCCACGGCGTCCGCCGCCGGCGCCGGGCGGCCGATGTCAGGCCCTTGTTGATACGCGGCCAGCGGACTTTGGCCCAGCTCCGAGTGCACCTTGCGGTTGTATTCCATCTCGACCCACGCCTGGGTCGCATCGTTCAGCTGGCGCAGCGACAGGTCGGCCACGCCCTCGAGCATCGGCAGGAAGCGTCCTTCGATCTGGGTCCAAAAATTTTCCTGCTTCCCATTTTGATGCGGTGAAAACGGCAGCGTCGTTTCGTGCAAAATCCCCAGCCGCGCCAGCCCTTGGGTCGTTTCGGCCGCCAGCATCGCCGAGCCATTGTCCGTCATCAAGGCGCGTGGGACCGAGCGCTTGAGCAGCGCCTGCGCCAGGCCGTGGCACAGTTCCTCGGCCCCCTCACTCAAGTACCACTGCAGGTGACCGCACAGCCGCGAGCGATCGTCGAGCACGCCGAGCAGGAGCGGATAACCCCACTGACCGTCGGGCAGCAGCACCCGCACCTTGCCGTGATGGAAGTCGAGGTGCCACAGGGCGTTCACCTGCTCGCTCTGGTAGCTGCGCACTTCCCGGGTCGCAAAGCGCAGGTCGGATGCCTGGGCCCCGGGACTGTGCACGGGCCCCCGCCGCCGGCGCGGGAACAAACCGTGGGCCTTCAGGAAGCGGCGCACACAGCCGTAGCCCGGACACGTCCCGAGCGCCGGCTCCTTTTCCACCACCACGGCCAGGTTGTCGGCGTGCAGCTGGTAACTCCACTGCGGATGGGCGCGGTACTGCGCGGTCAATTTTTCCGCCACGGCGGTCGCCATCGCGGTGAACCGGCCGGCGTCCCCGCGGACCTGCCGGCGCAACGCCCCCACCGGATCCTGTTTCGCCCGCAGTGCGCGGTAATACCAGCGTTCGATGGTCGAGACGCCAAAGTGCACCCACTCGCCACTGCTCGGATGGCGCCAGGCCTGGTCGGCGAGCGCGCGCAGGCGGCCGTACAGTTGTCCGCGGGTCGGCGGCGAGGCCAACAGCGGCCCGACCACGCTGAAGCGCAGATGCGCCCAGCGCTCGGGGGAGTGGACGGAAACGCAGATGCTGGCGGGATTGGGATCCATGCTCGCGGCGATTTATCCGCCCTCGTTGCCGCCGCCAGCGGCATCCTCTGCGGGCCGCAACCCGACCCTCGGTTAGCCCGGTGGCCTGCGCGTCGACCACGGCGACAAAAACCGCAAGAGCCCCAGCAGCGGAGCATTCCCCTCGCCGGTGAAGCGCACCCACAGCGACCACGGCAGCGTCGCCGCGTCGACCGGCGGCACCAGCCGCGCCCGCGCCACCCGCCAAAATCCACTCCGGGCAAATTGCTCCAGCCACCACCGCCGCCACCGCTCCAGCGTACGCCGGTCCACCCCCAGTTGCTCCTGCAACACGCGCACGCGTTCCGTCGACAAGCCATGCCGCAGCGCCGTCAGCACCACCACGATAAATCCGGCGTAGACCTTGCGCCCCAGGAAGCGCACCGAGCCCGGCGTTTCCCGCCGCCGACACTCTTCGCGCGCGCAACAGAAACTGTGGCGGCGCGATTCCGCGCGCACCCCGCGGACCTTGCGCGGATAGTCCGCCCGGTGCAGCGCGCCCCCGCAATGCCCACAGCCTTGGATCAAGGCTTGCTCCGCCAAATCCGCATCGATTTTAGTCAGCACCGGCCATAAGGCCGCGCGCGAGTTCTCATCGCTGATCACGCTTTCCCCGGTTTGTTTGTTCATCACCTACATTCGGGAAGATTGAGCCCCTGCGGGGCAACCCTCCGCAGGGGTTTCAACTTTGGCGCCGCGGCTGCTTCTTCGCCCCGCCAGCAGCCTGTTCACGCTATTTGATGGGCCGCCGACTCACTCCTTCATTTACCGTGATCAGAACAGCCCCTCTTCCCATCAATTACCGAGGTCATGGCCTCCCAATAACTTTCGCAACTGGGGCGGTAACGGCAAAATCGGCATGATTCCACAGACGGGGACGCGAGTTCCGATTCGCAGGCACTTCCTGCGCGGACCTTTCCGATAAGTTCATTCGCGTCGATGAGCCTGGCCTTCATTCTTTCCGCCAGCTCTTGAGCCTCCGCCGGAACGAATGGAACGGTAATCGGGTCGCTGTGAAGCGGGAGAACGCGAAGCGTTGTGGGCCACCGGCCAAATTGCTCGTGAACCAAATAGCTATAGAGCAACAACTGAATTCTCGTTGCAGCGCGCAACTTTCCTTCGCTGTCGTTGACTTGCCCGGTTTTCACGTCCGTTACTGCAAGCTCTCCGTCCTCCCAGGTAATTCGGTCCAGCCGCCCTACGATCTGACCATCCTTCGAAGCGTTCTCCATCTCTAGGGCGCTACCGCGAAACGAGGTTCGCTCGCGCAGGCGAGTCGAATTTGCAGCCAGTCGAGCTGCCGCAGCTATGAGCCTGTAGGCGTTCACTTCAAAATCATCGCACGTTTGGATCAAAGGAATCACGACGCAATCGGACGGCTCGCGTCTGAGGTTTTCCTCGTATGCCTCGACCGCGATCCGCCATTCGGCGCGGATTTCCGTCGCGGACTTCCCGCTGAATGCCCCGCGGGCGGCATCACGCAAAAACGCGTGGGCGAGAATTCCAAAATGCGCTTTCGGATGGGTTGGCAACCGTGGGGCAGTCCCGGCCGCCCGGAACGCCTCCGCGAGCCGGCACCCCAACAATGCGCCCGCCCTACTCGGAGAAACACTTTTGATCGGCGCGATCCTGCCTCTCTCGCTGTCCTTTATCGCAGCCATTGCTGGTAGGCCCAGCTCATGCGTCGCGCTAGGTTGAAGGTGTCGGCTAGGATTAGGCCATACAAAAGTTGCGGATCGGGGCAACCTTTCAAACGACCAACCTCCGACCTGCCAACGGCCAAGCCCCGCGAGCGGCGTGGTCTTTGAAACGTTGGAGGACGAGACCGGCCCCCAATTCGATCATCTGGCCCAATTTATTCGAGCAGGCGCGTCTCGTAATCAATCTTGAGCCCGCGTTGGTGATCACAGGGAGACTCCAGAACGAATCCGGGGTGATTCACGTGGTTGCGGAGTAAGCGTACAATTCTGACGTGACGACGGCGGCGGAAAAATCCGCTAGAGTCGTGGGATGGAAAAACCAAGGAGCCGGAAACCGCGTGGAGCGCGGCGGTCGCGCGCTGAGCGAGTAAAAGTACTGAGCGCGTACCGCGC
>CAITWF010000087.1 GCA_903896015.1 uncultured Opitutia bacterium
CGGCCCACGAGTTCACGCCCCAGCGCTTCGCCCAATTCGCGCGCTGATTCCACCGCCGCTGTCTTCGACCTCGTCCGCATCGCGCGCACTATAGCGCCGCGCCGTTCGCCCGGCTACGCTGTGGCCGGCTTTCCGCTTACGGTAGGGGTAGGTTGAGGTTAACGAGGCGACTGCGTCTTTATCATCGCGGCTCATTAGGATACCTCAAGATACAATTCCCTGAGATAAGTTATTTCACTGCTGGCCAGAAGGGCACCCGGCCTCTGACTGCGGCCTATCGCGCGCCTGTCACCCACAACAACCACGCGTCGCCGCTTGGCTTAGCGATCACCTTCCCATCGCCGAGATCCGCCGGCGGCGTTTTTCCATCGCGCGGATTGAACCACGTCGCGTTTTGCCCCGCCATCGGTTGTGCGAGCGCCATCGTCGGGCCGCTCATCGAGTAGAGAAGCACATTCGATCGCTTTGCATCGGCGAGACACCACGCATCCCCCGCAAATCCGTCGAGCGGCCTCATCGCAGGGAGCACGTCCGCCAGTCGCTCGCTCACGAACGCATAAAACGCCGCGTCGTTCCGCGGCCCACCCGCAAACGGCGCCGCCGACTCAGCCGACACCGGTGAGGCGCCACCGGCCATCAACACCGGAATCGGCCCGAACCCGCCATGTCCAGTGACGACGGCCTTCCCAGGGAATTTGTCGCGATACTCGCGCACCTGCCGGTAGACGAATTCCGCCTTCGTCGGCATAATCGCGTCGCGCCCGAAGGTGTTCGTGCGGATTTCCCGAAAGGCCAGTTTGCCGAGTCCATCCGGCGCGAAAAGTTTTCCATCCTCCAGATACTGCCAGTAGCGCGTGTCGATCACATCGATGTGCGCGCCGCGAACGGAATCGGAAAGAATCGCATCGGTCACGGCCTTGCTCGTCTGCAGCTGCAGCCGGATGCGTTTGCCGTGCGCCTTCTCCCACGCCGACACGGTATCGATAAAGAACAGCTGAAACGGCAGTGGGCCCGCGAACTGATAGCCAAGTGTCAGCACGAAGTTTGGCTCGTCGCCAAGGACGTCGAGGATGTGCCGAATGTAGAGTTCGTGGAGGGGACGCCGGCGCGCATCCGTCACGTCGTAGAACTCCTCGGCGATGTGGTGCCGGCTCTGCGTCGCACCCTCCCAGTTCGGCGGCTCCGGAAATCCGACGTCGTTGATGCAGTTCGCCTGTCGCCACGCATACTCGGCCCAGTGCGCCGCTGCCTCCTCGACGTTGTGGTTGTCGTAGGCTTGATAGACGAAAACCAATCCCTTCGCCGCGCAGTCGTCCGCCAGCTCGCGTAGCCGCGCAAAATACCACGGGTTGAATTTAGTCAGGTCGTATTTGCTCAGGCCGTCGGTCGCCCGACCCTGCCCGCTCCGCGCCCACGGCGACTCGAAAAATGGCGCATACACTTCGCCGTCCTCCCATTTCGTGATGAGGTGACTGTCGCGCCGCCGGTCATACCACAGGCCGGGAAACGCATAATAAAACTCGGTGTGCTGCGCGACCATCGTGTCCGTCAGCGCCTCAAGATCCTCTGTCATCGTCGGCCCGACATGACCCGGCGCCCAGCGTGTCGGACTCGTTCCCATCTCCCGCACGCGACCGAGCACGACCTGCCCCTTCCACAACGCGCTGCCTATCGACGGTCCGAACACCGCCTTCCCGCCAACCATGAAATAGCCGTTCGACATCGACAGAGCCTTCACCGGCCCCACCACAGGCGGTTGCACCACGCCGGAAAACGCTGCGACGCCCTCTGGTTCGCGCCGGATAATCTGCAGCTGCAATGCCGCGATCGCTCCGTCACCCGCGCGCTTCGCAAGTTGCGCGCGATACAGCGACGGCGTCGCCGGATCGATCACCACTCGATTAGGCGCGCCGGGCGGATCCTCGACGTTGATCCGGCTCTGCGACGCGCAATTCCACAGCACGCAATTCGCCGCCGTCCACGCAGCGCCCTGTGTTTTCGCCCCAAGGTTCGCGAGCGCCAACGCCGCGCCCTGAATCGAAACGCGATCGTAGAGCACCCCACTCGCCCAGCTCTCAAACGGCCCGCTGTCCGCATTCGCGCGCAGCGCCTTGCAATCGAGAAACACGATCGGCCCCGTCGCGCAGTGGCCGGCCGCGAAATCTCGTTCCCCGTCCTCAGCCGTGCAGCGCTGCACTAGCACCTGTTGCCCACCCGCATAAAAACTAATCCGCCGCCACCCCCCGATCTCCGACACCGGCTCCGTGCTCACGCAATCCTGCACCGTCACCGCGCGCGCCGTGGCTCCAATCCACACGCAGGAGCTCACGAAATGCTTCGCCGTGACGCCGCGCACCCAGACTTCCTTCACGTTTTCCAGCGACACACACATCCACGCGTGCTCTTCGTCGAGCGGATTTACCGGGCTAAACTCGCTCAGGCACGTCAGATTCTCGACGCCGACATGGTGCAGCCGATCCGGCCACTCGAACGTGTGCACGGTCGCGCCGCCGAACTTCTGCTCCAGCGCCGTCGTGATCGGCGCATCGAGTGTAATCGTTTTTGCCACCGCATCGACGGTCGTGACGGTGCGCTCCCACTCGATGTCGCGCGACCCCGGCACCCAATCGAGCCGTTGCTCCTTGTATTGGCCGGGCCCTGGAAAGTTATTTGCCCCGATCGCCGTGATCCACTCCTTCGTGCTTGGCCGGCGCACGAGCACCCGTTCGCCCGGCGCGAGGCCCTCGACGCTGGCGAGCGTGAGCGACGTCGCGCCCGCCGCCACGAGTTCATCCGTCACGCGCACGCCCGCGCTCACCATGCGGTTCGCCGCGCTGCCACGGATCTCGATCAACGTGCGGCGCGAATTGCCCGCCGCGACCAGCGTCGCACCGTCGCCGCGCAACACCACGCCCGATTCGGCCAGCCGCAACTGCCCCTCGACGCGAAACACCCCGCCGCGCAGCAGCACCGCGCCGCGAAAACCGTTCGCGTCCTTCGGCAGCATTCCCACCGCATCGATCGCCGCCTGAATCACCCGCGTTTCATCGCGCCCCGTCGGGGTAACGGCGAACTTCGCTGGCACGTCGGGAATCGCCACGCCCCCACCGCCATAGCCCGCAGTCGAAAAATCCATGATCGGCACCGGAGCTTCGGCCGCGAGACCCGACGCTGCGCGGCCAATTAACACCAAAAGCGAAATCAGTGCGCGCGTTTTCATGGCGATTCAATCGCGCTCACAGATGCTCTCGGTAGCTCGTCGCCGAGTCCTTCGGCACGTAGTGATAGGTGCGCAGCTTGTAATCGATAATGAACGCCGGATTTTTTAGCAGCCGGATCATCTCCACACCTGCGAGCATCGTCGTGCCGTAGCCGTGCAGCGCCTTCGTGCTCGTCGGACGGTTGTAGTAGTAAACCTGATCGCCAGCGAACGTTGTGCCGACGCAGCTGCCCTCGACCTGACCCTGCGCATTGATCTTCGTCGCGAGCGCGCACCAGCCCGCCTGCGCAATCGATCCATACGTCGTCGCGTTGATCCAACCCTCGTTGATCGCGTGCGCGATTCCGTAGACGAACATCGCACTCGCCGAGGTCTCAAGATACGAATCATTGCGATCGACCATTTGGTGCCAGAGGCCCGAGCCCGATTGAAACCCTGCCACGCCGTGGAGCGCCGCGCGGAGTTGCTCGAGCACTTTTTCGCGGCCCGGATGATCCTTCGGCAGCACGTCGAGCACGTCGCACATCGCGATGATGATCCAACCGCTCGCGCGGCCCCAATAGAAGTGCGGCGCGTCGGGGTTGTGCGCGTTCCAACCGTGCGTGTAGAGGTCGATGTGGTGGTTGAACAGCTTCGCTGACATCAACTCGATCTGCTTCACCGCGTCGTCGAAATACGCGCGATCGCCGGTCATCCGGCCGGCCTCGGCGAGCGCGGGGATGCCCATGTAGGCGTCGTCCGCCCAGAGCGATTGCGCCTGCGGCCGCTGCCGCGCAAGCGTGCCGTCCTTCATTCGATACTGTTTGTGCGCGACCCAGTCCGTCCACGTGTCGATCACCGGTTTGAGATCAGGACCGACGCCCGCGAGGCGCGCGCGAATGAGCGCGGCGTCCATCGAGCCGCAGTCGTCGAGCGCGCGCGGCTCAAGCACGGCACGCAAGCCGTTCTTGTCGGTGCCGAATTTTTCCGCAGTCGTGCGGAAGAACGGAAGCACCTTCGCGAGAAACTCCGTGTGCTTCTTCACGTAGTCGTTGAACTTCGTTTCGCCAGTCACGGCCGCCGCGCGCAGCATCGCCGAGTCCACCACACCCATCTCGTATTGCAGCGGGCTGAACTCCATCCCGCCGCGATCGAGCACAGCCGTCGCTACCGGCGTCGAAAAGTCGGTGATCTCCTTGCCGGTCTGGCTGTCGATCACGCGCGTCGGCGCGGCGAGATCGAGGTAGTTGCGGATGCGGGCGAGCGCCTCGGTCACTTCCGTGACGGTCGGAAGTTGATACGGGATCGGATAAGTGCCCTCGGCGGAATCTTTCCCAGCGTTCTTGTTATCGCGGTTGCGAAACGGCCCTTCGGCGAACGCGGGCAACGCTGCGGCGACGATGAACGCGAGGCCGGCAAGCGCTGGCCGATGGAAGCGGTGGAGTTTTTTCATGGCAAAAATTTAGGGCAATGGATGCAGCCCCTCGCTGCGCACGACCCACGTTCCGTCGTGGGGGAAACCGGGCGCGTCGTGCGTCGGCGCGCCGTCCCAACCCACAGCCATCATCGCGACCGCCGAGAGAAGCGCGCCGTTGCCCGGCAGATAAATCGGCAGATCGTCGCGCTGCTTGTTGTGGCCATTGGGCATGTAGCTGTTGTTGGGGCCGTCCCTCTTGAGCAACACGTCGACGGCTTTCTTCGGCTCGCCGAGCCGCGCCGCCGTCATGGCGATCATCGGGTAGTCCCAGCCCCAAATCTTTGTTTCCCAGTCCCACGACTTCAGCACCGCGTCGAGCGTCCGCGCCATCGTCGCGCGATCGACGCCATCTCCAGGCAATTGACCAAGCGCCATCAGGAACGACGGATGGTCATGCCGACTGGCGACGTTGTCCCACGTGTCGGGGTGCGATTCGAGCGCGACGTATTTGCCATCGTTCACCGGCAGTGGCGCAATCGCTTTGATCATTTCGTCCCACTCGGGATTGCGGCCTAGGCCGAGCCGCTCGCGCCACTGCTGAGCAATTTGAAGGCCGCGCGACCAGTAGCTGAGTTCGTAGCAGGGATTCATGCTCGTCGCTTGATCGTAGATTTCCTGCGCGATCCAGAGCGGCGGGCCAAGGTTGTAGCACTTCCGCGTCTCATCCCAGTGCAGCATCGACGCCATGCAGTCCGCGGTCTCAAGCACGAGATCGCGGTAACGCGCGAGCGTCGCGGGCGTGGGCGTGTTGCGATACAGCAATTCGGCGAGATGGATCGGATGCGGCTGGTTCCAGACGATGAGCGGATTGCCGCCCGGGCTCTCGCGAAAGTCAGGGCCAATCATTTTCGGCCAGCGCGCGCCGCGCAGATCGCGGCCCGTGGCGATGCGCCGGGCGATCGGGAGCGCGTTGACGAAGCTGTCAAGGTTGCGCGCCAAAAACGCGTCCCGCCCCCACAGCGCAAAGTGCGCCGTGTGCCACCAGATCATTTCGGTGTGATGCTTCTGATACCACGTGCTGAGAGTGAGGCCGCTCTCCGACGGCGGAAAATCACCCGCCATCTGGATGGCCATGAGATATTGCGAGAGCACGACGCGCCGCTCGAGCTCCGTCGCACGCGGATCCGTGCTGCCCGAAAAATCGATCGCGCCACCGGACGACCAGAATTTCTCCCATGCCGTCGCGCTCGCCCGGAACACCGTGCCGGCCTCGGGAGCGGGATTGGCACCGCCGGCCACATATCGAATGGAAAACTCGAGGACCTCGCCCGTAAGAGTGCTAAGGCGCATCTCGTGCGCGCCGTTCGACCAAAAAGTGATCGGCACCGAGCCGAGCACGGAGCCCAAATAGCGCGCGCCATCGCGATCGTGCTCGAATAACACCGAGCGCTCGTTGCGGGCGAGGATCGTCGTGCGGTGCGAGTCGGGCTCCGACCAGTCGAGCGCGGAATTATTTTTGGTGGCGAGCGCGTGCCCGCGCGGCAGCGCGAGCCGCACGCCGAGCCGGCCTCCAGCCACCAGCGGAGACTCGATGTGAATCGCGAGCGCATCCCGCACGGGATCGCACGCGACGACGACCTTCACCTTTGCGCCCGTCAGTTGATATTCGCTGGTGATCGTGCCCGACCAAAGATCGAGAGTCTGTGAAATGGCGCTCAACTCGTCGGGCGCGATCGGCGCGCCGCCATCGCGCGCCAAGTCGAGCACGAGTTCCGGTAGAGGCAGCGCGTGCGGATTTTCGCGCAGCCATTTTCCAGCCGGGCTGCCCTGGTTGGTCGGATAGCCGATCGTTTTGCCATAAGCGGAGAACGCGCGATTCGCGTCGCGCAGCCGGTAGTTGAAAGGGTTTTCCTCCTCGTGCCACGACCAGCGCGCCTGTGTCTCTAGGCCAATGCCGCTCTTGTGATAATAATCGGAGAAGGTCTGCAGACCCGTCACGTCCGCCGTGAAACAGAATTCGCCATTGCCCACCGACAGCGGCGCCCACGGATCGATCGCGGTGACGTGCGGGTTGTGGCGGGTGACGAGCGCATGGCGGTCAATTTTGTCGGCGGCGAGCGCGGCGATATAGCGCAGCGCGAGCACAGCGATGACGACAAGGCGACGAGGGGCGGGGCGCATCATGGGGATAAAAGATGTGTCGCCCACCTTACGCGTGCGCAACGCCAAAGGACTCGTGTCCGCGTGTCCTAAAATTAGACGGTAACGTTTCGTTTCGGTTCGAGTTTCCTCTCCATCCATCCACAACTGGTCCCATGCTGCAACTCCACTCCGTCACCAAGCGCTACGGCGACCTCGTCGCGCTCAACGACGTTTCGCTCGAACTCGCGCGTGGCGAATTCTTCGGCCTGCTCGGGCCCAACGGCGCCGGCAAGTCCACGACCATGTCGCTCATCGCGGGCCTGCGCGCTGCCGATTCCGGCACGCTTACGCTCGACGGGCAGCCGCTGACCGCCGCCAATTCCGCCTCCCGCCTTTCGCTCGGCCTCGTACCGCAGCACATCGCGCTCTACCCCGAGCTCAACGCGGTCGAGAACCTCCGTATCTTCGGCGAACTCTATGGCCTCCGCGGCCCCGACCTGCGCGCGCGCATCGACGCCGCACTCGAAGCCGTGCAGCTCGCCGATCGCCGCAAGGACCCGGTGAAAAATTTCTCCGGCGGCATGCAGCGCCGCCTCAACCTCGTCGCCGCTCTCCTCCACCGGCCGAAGCTTCTGCTATGCGACGAGCCGACCGTCGGCGTCGATCCCCAGTCGCGCAACGCCATCTTCGAATACCTTGAACAGCTCAACCGCGAAGGCCTCACGATCATCTACTCGACGCACTACATGGAGGAGGCCACGCGACTCTGCTCGCGCATCGGCATCATCGATCATGGCAAACTCCATGCGCTCGGCACGCTCGATGAGTTGCTGCTGACGTTACCATTCGAGGAGGAAGTCCGTTTCCACGCGACGCCCGCCACCGGCCTGCTCGCCTCGCAACTTGGCGCCTACGGCGAACTCACCACGGTCGACGGCACCCACCGTTTCCGCCCGCGCGCGGACTTCAAGTTCTCGAAACTCTACGCGCTCGCCGAATCGCTCGAACTGCCTGCTCGCCTCTTCGCGAGCCAGCGCCCGACACTCGAAGCCGTCTTCCTCCACCTCACCGGCCGCTCCCTCCGCGAGTAACTCACCACCATGCGCCCCGTCTTTGTTCTCGTCCGCAAGGACCTCACCAATTTTCTCCGCAACAAGGCCGCCGTCTCGCTTACGTTCGCGATCCCGTTCGCGATGATTTATCTCTTCGGCCAGATCTTCGGCATCAACCAAAAGGACTCCGGCCCCAGCGGCATTCCGATCGCAGTCGTCAACGCCAGCACCAACATCGCCGCCGCTAAACTCGTCGATGCGCTCAAGTCCGAGAACAGCCTGCGCATCATCACTGAGACCGGCCCGAAGGAAAAGCGCCGCCCACTCACCGAGTCCGACCTCCGCCCAATGATGCAGGCCGCCGGCGCCGATTTCCGCTTCGCGATCGTGATCCCCGAGGACGTGATCAGTGACACGCGCCTCGGCCTGCACCTCAAATTCCTCTCCAACCCGCGTAACGAAATCGAAACGCAGACCGTCAACGGCCTCCTGCAAAAAACGATTTTCTCTAACGTCCCCGAACTGCTGGGCGCCTCGCTTCAGGCTCGCGCAAAAAATTTTCTCGGCGACGCCAGCCTGAACACCTTCAACCGCGGCATCGCGAATGCGATCGCCGGCGCGTTCGGCGGCAACATCGATGAAATCCTGGCACGCATCGAAAATGGCAATTTTGGGTTTGATCAGCTCACCAAAGCCGCCACCACCCCCGGCTCGAACACCGGCACGGCGGGCGCCGATCAGAAATCCGCGATGGCCGACGTGTTTTCCCGGATTGTGCGGATTGATACCGAGCAGGTCGTGGGCGCGAAAGTGAAGAGTCCAATGGCGACCGCGCTCGTCGGCGGCTGGGCCATTCAGTTTCTGCTCTTCGCGTTGAGCGCCTCCGCGACCAGCCTGTTTCGCGAGCGCGACGCAGGCATCTTTCAGCGTCTTCTCGCGGCTCCTGTCACGCGCGCACAGATTCTGTGGAGCAAATTCGTTTATGGCGTGCTGCTCGGACTCGTGCAACTGCTCGTGCTGTTTTTCGCCGCCGGCCTGCTCTTCGGCATCGAGATTCTGCCCCATCTGCCGCTGCTCGCACTCACCTGCGTGTTCGCCGCCGCCGCATGCACTTCGTTTGGTATGCTGCTCGCGGCCGTGTCGTCGTCGCCCGAAGCGGCGAGCGGCCTCGCCACCTTTACAATTATGCTGATGAGCGCGATCGGCGGCGCGTGGTTTCCGATCAGCTTCATGCCTCAGTTCATCCAGCAGTTCAGTAAGCTCACGCTCGTCTACTGGTCGATGGAGGGCTTCAGCGCCGTGCTTTGGGCGAATCAAGGTTTCGTGCAACTGCTCCCCATCCTCAGCATTCTGGGCGGCATCGCCGTGGTCGTCATGAGCCTCGCCGTCTGGCGCTTCAATCGCGGCAAAATCTTCGGCTGAGGTCGGACCAATCCAGGGGTCCGTCGCGATCCGCAGATTCTCTTTGCGCCTTGACGACTTTGCGTGAAATTCACCGCTCTTCCATGTCCGCCGATCTCGCCCGTCTCGTCACGTCCCTCGCGCAGCGCGCCCGCGCCGCGTCGCTCGTGCTCGCAACCGCGCAGGTGGAGAAGAAAAACGCTACACTCGCGATACTGGCCGACCTGATCGACGCCTCGCACGCCGCGCTTCTCGCCGTCAACGCCCACGACCTTGCATCGCCCGAAGCCACCGCGCTTTCGACCGCATCCCGCGAACGCCTCACACTCACCGAAAAGAAACTCGCCCACCTCGCCCAGTCCGTCCGCGAAGTGATCGCTTTGCCCGATCCGATCGGCACCGAACTCGACGCTTGGACGCGCCCGAACGGCCTGCGCATCCGCAAACTCCGCGTGCCGATCGGCGTGATCGGCATCATCTATGAAGCGCGTCCCAACGTCACCGTCGACTGCGCCATCCTCTGCCTCAAGAGCGGCAACGCCTCGATCCTCCGCGGCGGCAAGGAGTGCTTCCACACCAACACCGCCCTTGCTGCGCTGATCACGCAGGCGCTCACCGCCGCGGGCCTTCCCGCCGACGCCGTGCAACTCATCCCCACGACCGACCGCGCCGCGCTCACCACGCTCCTCAAGCTCGACACGCTGATCCACTGCATCATCCCGCGCGGCGGCGAGAGCCTCATCCGCTACGTCGTCCAAAATTCGACGATCCCCGTCATCAAGCACTACACCGGCGTGTGCTTCATTTACGTGGATCGCGAAGCGGACTCTGACCTCGCGGAGAAAATCCTTGTCAACGCCAAGACTCAGCGCCCCGGCGTTTGCAACGCCGCCGAGCAACTTCTCGTCCACGCCGCTGTCGCCGAAAATCTTCTGCCGCGCCTCGCCTCAGCGCTCCTCGCTAAGAACGTCCAACTCCGCTGCGACGCCGCCAGCGCCGCGCTTCTGGAAAAAGCGAAACTCGCGCACACCGCGGCCGGGCCCGCCGATTTCACCGCTGAGTTTCTCGATCTCATCATCGCCGTCCGTATCGTCGACTCACTCGACACCGCGATTGCCACAATCAACCGCGATAGCTCCGGTCACAGCGAATCGATCGTAACGCGGGACGAAGCTGCCGCGCGCAAATTCCAAGCGAGCGTCGACAGCGCCGCCGTTTTTTGGAATGCGAGCACACGCTTTAACGACGGCTTCGAATTCGGTTTCGGCGCCGAGATCGGTATCAGCACCGATCGCCTCCACGCCCGCGGCCCAATGGGCCTGCCCGAGCTCTGCACCTACAAGTTCGTGATCGACGGCACCGGCCAGGTGCGCGGCTGATTCGCGACGCTTCTACGGATTCAGCGCCATCAGAGCCGACGGGAGCTCAGCCCGCAACCCGACGAACCCCGCCAGCTTCATCCCGCGGCGAACTTCGGGTGCTTGCATGAAATGCCGCCAGACAAAGCCCGACCGCAGATTTTCCGCCATCAGCAGCGTGATCCCGAGATCGATGCCAATCACATCGGGTGACGCCCACCCGGTCTGCGGATTAAACGCGTTCACGAAGCCGTAGTGTTTCCAAATTCGATCGCCGCCCGTTGCCCGCATCGCCTGCAGTGATGCAAGGCACTCGCTCGGCGCAAACGGTAGCGATCCACCCGGCGCTCCCGGCACGAGCGTGCCGTCCGCGCAATTCGGATCGTCTGACGGCCCGCCCCACGCGACGTAGCCGTGCACGCTGTCCGACGCCGTGAGCCCCCACATCACGCGCGACCAGCGCGCAAAATGCGCGGACATGACGCCGCTCCAGTCGCGTTGCGCGAGCGTGGCCTCCACCGAGTTCTTCCAATAATCCGCCCGGCCGTCGCTCCACGCGCGAAAATCGAACCACGCGTGCGTGTATTGGTGCACGAAGAGCGGCGCGCCAGACAGAAACGTGTGCCCACCGTAGCGCTCGATCGGCCCGCGCTGCCACGCCTGCCATGTGTCGGACGGGAGCGGTTGTGTGGGCGCGCCGATCCCGAGCAGGTAGAGCCCGAGCATTTCCGCGTAGCTATCCCACCGGGCCGCCAAAAATCCCGTTTCCGGCCGCCAACCGTGCGAGAGTGTGCTTCCGCCATTCAGAGCCCACCGCCAGTTAATCCGCGCATAAATGCGATCGGCGAGCGTCGTGACCTCAGGGTCGGCGAGATATTCGCGCGCGAGCAGCACGCCTTGCAGAAACAGCGCCGTATCGATCGTCGAGACTTCGCACTGCCACTCGCGCTGACCCGTGCGCGCCTCGATGAAATGATAAAACCAGCCGTGCTCCTGTTGAACATGTTCAAGTGCGAAACGCATCGTCTGCTCGACGCGCTGCCGCGCCTCGCCCGGCCGCAGCCATCCGCGATCGTCGGCGATGCACCAGGCGGTGAGTGCAAATCCCGTCGCCGCGATGCTCGCCGGCCCGCCGCTCCGCCCGCCGTCCGCCGGCGCACGATCGCGCGCGAGCCCAGACACGGGATCAGTTTGCTCGACGAAATAATTCACCGCGCCCCGCTGGCATTGCTCCAGCAGCCGCGCATCGGCCGCGCTCACGCGTTGATCGAGCAGCGCCATAGCGGGATGCGCCGACCACCCGGGACTCGCCAGCCATGCCGCACCCAGCAGAAATTGGAGCAGGCTCCGCACCCACCACCCCTGCGGGTGACCCGGGGATTCCTTCGAACTGTGGGGTAAACGCATTATGCGACAGTCCTGACTATCCCTCTATCGGCACAACCGGACACTGGATGCAGTGCCGCACGGACGCGATCGAAAATTTCTTGCGGGCACCTTTTCTTAACTCTGAGCGCGCTTCTCATTTCGCAAAAACGCAATCGGGCGTCGCTGAAGGAAGACGCGAGCCGGCCGGACAAGTTTGTCACCTTCAAAAAATCGTCGCCCCCGGCTCGTCCGCCGGCTGGGATATTTTCAATCCAACCATGCCCACGCTCATCGCCACCCCGTCCATCATTACCGCCGCCGGTCATCCGCCGAAAAAGATCGAGGAGTTCATCGGCCGCGTAAACTCGAAGACCGACGCCCTCAGCATCGCGCGCATGACGAGCCCCGCCGGCTGGGTCGAACCGGGGCAGACACCCGAGTTCGACGAGTTCACCGTGGTCCTGCGCGGCCTGCTCAAAGTCGAATCCAAGACCGGAACGGTCGAAGTCCCTGCCGGCTCCGCGATCATCACGCACCAAGGCGAATGGGTCCGCTATTCGACGCCGCACGGCGCGGAATACATCGCCGTGTGCCTGCCGGCGTTCTCGCCAGCGACGGTGCGGCGGGACTCGTAGTCAGGCTAAATCGACCTCGCCTGGATTTCTTTCCACACCGCCTCGCCCGTCGCCGGTGAGGCGAGCGGGATTTGGCCGCCGGGTTTCCCGAAATTCGCCACGGCGTCGCGAATCGCTTCGCGCACGGAAAATGCCAGCATCAGCGGCGGTTCGCCCACGGCTTTGCTGCCGTGAATCGTGTTGGGCTGCGCGGCGTTGGCGAGCAGAGTGACGTTGAACTCCATCGGCGCGTCTCCGATCGCGGGAATCTGATAGGTACTCGCGCTGTGCGTGAGGAGGCGGCCCTTCGCGTCCCACTTCAATTCCTCGCTCGTGAGCCAGCCCATGCCCTGCACGAAGCCACCTTCGATCTGGCCGCGATCGATGCCGGGGTTGAGCGAGTCGCCGACGTCGTGCACGATGTCCACGCGGCGCACGCGGCTCATGCCGGTGTAGCCGTCGACCTCGACCTCCGCAACGGCGGCGCCGCACGCGAAGTAGTGAAACGGTCGGCCCGACGACGTCGTCCAGTCCCATTGGATACCGGGCGTCTTGTAGTAGCCGGTCGCCGCAAGACTCACGCGATCGAGGTAAGCCTGGTTGCAGATCTTGGCGAACGACACGCTCGCTCCGGAATTCTTCGCGCGCGCCTCACCGGCGACAAATTCGATTTGCTCCGGCGCCGTGCCGAGCAGCTTCGCGGCCACCGGGGCAAGCCGCTCCCTCAGGGTCACACACGCAGCGGCGACCGCCATGCCGTTGAGGTCCGCGCCACTCGAGGCCGCAGTGGGCGACGTGTTGGGAATTTTGTCGGTCGCGGTCGCCATGATGCGAATCGCATCGGCCTTCAGGCCGAGCTCGCGCATCGCGACACCAAGGATCTTCACGTAAAGCCCCTGCCCCATCTCGGTGCCGCCATGGTTCACCTGCACCGAACCATCGGCATAAATCAGCACGTAGGCGCCTGCTTGGTTGTAGTGCGTCAGCGTAAACGAAATGCCGAACTTCAGCGGCGTGATCGCGAGCCCGCGTTTCACGCCTGCGTGGGCGGCATTCCATTGCGCGATCTCGGTGCGGCGCGCGGCGAAGTTTGCCTGCACCTTCGCCTGCGCCCAAATCGCCTGGAGGCGGTTGTCGCCAATGTCCTCGCGGTAGTGCGTGCGGTTGGTCTCGCCGGCGCCGTGGTAAAGGTTGCGCTCGCGCACGACCTCGGGTGCGAGCCCGCAGGCGCGGGCCACCCGATCGACGATCTCCTCGACCACGAGCATACCCTGCGGTCCGCCGAACCCGCGGAACGCCGTGTGGGAGGAGGTGTTGGTCTTCGCGATCTGTCCGGTGAACCGCACCGCCGGAATGTAGTAGGCGTTGTCCAAGTGAAAGAGCGCGCGATCGAGAATCGGCTGCGAAAGGTCGAGGGACCAGCCGCCGTCCGAAACAAGCTCGACCTGCGAGGCCAGCAAACGTCCGTCGCGATCGTGGCCGACGGAAAACTTCGCGTGGAACGGGTGCCGCTTGCCCGTGAGCGCCATGTCGAGATCGCGATCGAGCTGCACGCGCACAGGCCGGCCCGTCTTCACGGCAGCGAGCGCGACGTAGGCCGCCCAAGCGTTGCCCTGCGTTTCCTTGCCGCCAAAACCGCCGCCCATGCGCGGCGACTGTACGACGACTTTGTTGCGCGCCACGTGCAACACCTCGGCGACGATCGCCTGGATTTCAGACGGATGCTGCGTCGAGGAATTCACGAGCACGGCGCCGTCTTCGCCGGCCTCGGCCCAAGCGGCGTGCGTCTCGAGGTAAAAATGCTCCTGCCCACCAAAGAAAAACTCGCCCTCGATCTTTGCCGGCGCCACGGCGAGTTCCGCCGCACAGTCGCCGCGCGTGAGCGTGTGCGGCTCCGCATGGTAACTACCCGCCGCGATCGCCGCGGGAATTCCAACGAGCGCCGGCAACGGCTCATATTCCACCTCGACGAGCGCCGCCGCCGCGCGGCACGCCTCGACCGACTCGCCCACCACGAGCGCGACGATCTGGCCGTGAAACAATATCTCATCGGTGGCGAGCAGCGGCTCGTCGTGGCGCACCGGTCCGCTGTTGTTCTCACCCGGGATATCCTCCGCGAGAAGCACGGCCGCGATACCCGGCATCCGGAGCGCGACGCCGGCATCGCGCTTTTTGATTTTCGCGCGCGCGTGCGGCGCCATCACCGGCCAAACATCGAGCATCTGCCGCTTCTGTGCCGTGTCGTCGACATAGTGGGCGCGGCCCGTCACGTGGCCGACCGCGCTCTCGTGGCGCAGCTTTTTTGAGGCATCCGCCACCTGCCACGGCGCGCTGACAGCGAAACTCGCCGGCACATCCGCCACCTCGCTCGCCTCACCGGCGACAAATTTTTCCCAAAGCGACACCACCACGCCGCGCCGGTAGTCCGCACTCCCGCGCACGTCGTCGATCGGTTTGAATTCGCCCCGCAAAATTTCTTTAATCACACCGGCTGATTCGCTCAACTTTTTCCCGAGGAGCGCGGCCTCAGCCTGCTTCGCGCGGGTGGGCATTGCCGCCACGCCACCGAAGGCAATTCGCGCGTGCCGCACGAGGCCGGCGGCATCGACGTCCACGCAAAAAGCGCCCGCCACGATGCTGATGTCGAGTTCTCGCCGATGGGAGATTTTCTGGAAATCCACGCGCCGCGTCAGCTCCTTCGCCGGCCCGCCGCGCGCCAGCAAAACCTCCTTCATAACTTCGTCCGGCCGGAGTTGGGTCTGCCGGTAAGCCGTGAAAAATTCCGCCAGCGGCACTGTGCGCTCGCCGAACGTCGAGGCGAGGACCACGCTCGCATCGAGCGTGAGCAGCACCGGCGCGCTGTCGCCGATCGGCGAGGCGGTCACGAGGTTGCCGCCGAGCGTCGCGCGATTGCGGATTTGCCGCGCCGCGAAGACCCAGAGCATCTTTGCGATGGACGGATATTCTCCGGCGAGTGCTTCTTCGACCGCAGTGAGCGTCGTGCCCGCGCCGATCCGCCACTCGGTAGGCGTCGCCACGATGGAAGTTAATTCGGCCACACCTTCGACCGAGATGAGCGCCGGAAATTTTTTAAATTTCTTGTTCAGTTCGACCCCAATTTCAGTCGCCCCGGCGATAAGCTTCGCTTCGGGATGCCGGCTGCGTAGCGCAAAGAGTTCGGCGAGCGACGTCGGCCGAAAGAAATGCTCGCCGCCACCCGCGTAATTCAAAGCCGATGGCACCGCGACTTCTTCCAGCAACCGCTGCGCAAACGGATCCGTCGCGTCACTTTCCGGAGTGCGCCGCGCCCAGGCGTCGGTCGCGGCGTCGCGGATCGGCCGGTAGCCGGTGCAGCGGCAGAGGTTGCCGCACAGTTGATTGCAGAGCTGCGGCTGCGTCTTCGCGCCTTCGCGGTAGTAGCCCTCAAACATCGAAACCACGAAGCCCGGCGTGCAATAGCCGCACTGCGATCCGAAGTGCTCCACCATCGCGGCCTGCACCGGATGGAGCTCGTTTTGATCGTGCCCACTGCACGCGAGTCCCTCGACCGTCACGACCTCACGCCCAGCGAACATCGGCAGCAGCGCGATGCACGAGTTGATCGCCCGATAGGTCGGATGGCCGGCCGGATTGCGCTCGACGAGCGCGACGGAGCACGCACCACAATCGCCCTCCGCACAACCGCACTTGCTGCCGGTGCGGCCGGTGGAGCGCAGCCAGTTTAGCAGTGTCGTCGTCGCGGCGACGCCGCCCACGCGAACGCGTTCGCCATTCAGCAAAAAATCAAACGACTCGGTTTGCGCCGCGCCGATCGCGACGGCGGAAGTGTTACTCATGCTCCTTATTTACGCCAGGGCCCCTCGCGGGCAACTCAACTCTCGCGCCCGCCCTACAGCGCCGCGCGATTCACATCCTTGTAGTAGAGGTAGCTCGCGGGCGACTTGCCCATCGCGACAAACCACTGCGGGCAATACGGCGCCATCCAGATCACATCACCGGCCGCGACCGGATACCAGCAGTCTTCAAGGCGGTAAACGCCCTGCCCCGCCAGCATCAGGAGCCCATGCTCCATCACGTGCGTCTCGACAAACGGCAGCGTCGCGCCCGGCTGATAAGTGAAAATGTTCATCGCCAGATCGAACGCCGGCACGTCGGGCAGCAGCACCTGCAGCCGCGCATCCGGATCGCCGAGGAACGGCTGGCCCTCGATCTTTGCCGCATCCCCAATGATCGCCTGCGCCGCGGCCACGCCGGTAAGCGGCGCGAATTTTTTCTGAAACAATGTCACGCGCGTGCCCGCTTTTGGTGCGGTGAGCGACCAAGCCTCGCCGGCCGGCGCGAAGAAAAACGCGCCCGCTGACACGTTCTGCGTCACGTCGCCGATTGTCAGCAGGCCGCCGCCCGTCGCAAAATAGCCCGCGGTCTCCACGTCATTTGCCGGCAGCGTCGCGCGCCCGCCCGACTCAAACGTCACCATCACCTGCGCGAACTTCGCGCCCATCGCCCGGTTGATCAAAATAATCGTGGCGGCACCGGTGATGCCGGGGACGTTGCTCTTGACGTGACCGTCCGGCGCGATGAGGGCGTGACGCGCGGCGATGCGCGTGCGGGTTTGTCCGTAAGGAATGCTCATGAGTTTCCGCGATGCGGTGCGAGAAATTGACCGGGTTGCGGCAGGTTCGTCAACCGCCCGGCGGCGTAGACCGCACAGCCGCGCACGTAGGTGTCCGTCACCCGCACCTTGCTCTTCAGGCCGACGTAGGCGCTGATCCGGTGGCGCGTCCACAGGCTCTCCGCTTCGATCTCGTGCTCGGTGCCATATTTAAACAGCGAGAAATCCGCGTCACGCCCGACAGCAAGTTCGCCCTTCCGCGCATCGATCCGGAAACGGCGCGCGACATTCCGCGCGAGTACCGCCGCCAGGATCGGCAGATCTTTTTCGGCGGTCTTCGCACACTCGGAAAACATCAGTTCATAGCCGTGCTGCACGCCCGCGATGCCGCCCCACACGGCAAACATGTTCGCGGAATCCTTCATCTCCGGGCGTGACGGCGAATGATCGGAGCCGACGGTCTGGATGTTGCCCGCGCGCAACTCCGCCCACAAACCCACGCGCCGTTTCTCGTCGCGCAACGGCGGCGCGCACTTCGCGATCGCGCCGAGGCGGACGACGTCCTTGTCGTTGAGCAGAAGATAATGCGGGCACGTCTCCGCCGTCACGTCGACACGCAGATCGCGTGCCTCGGTGATGAGCGCGATGCCCTCGGGGCTGCTCACGTGCACGATGTGCAACGCGCAGCCCGTCTCGCCCGCGAGTTCTAGCGCCGTGCTAATCGCGGCGAGTTCGACCTCGACGGGACGGGATGCGAGATAGGCCTTCGCGTCAGTCTTGCCCTTGGCCTTCTGCTCGGCGGTGAGTTTGGCCGCGAGCGCGTCGTCTTCGGCATGCACGGCGACAAGTAAACCGAGTTTCGCCGCGCGCTTCATGCCTTCGCGCAGCGACGCCGCATCGACGTTCAGGAAACTGTCGATGCCACTGTTGCACATGAACGCCTTCAGCCCAATCGCGCCCGCGTCGCGCAGGCCAGCGAGCTTGTCGAGATTCGTCGGTGTAAGTCCGCCCCACAGCGCGAAGTCCGTGCACGATTTCTCCTCGGCCAACGCGCGTTTGATACGGAAATTCGCGGCGTCGAGCACCGGCGGCTCCGAGTTAAGCGGCATGTCGAAAAACATCGTGCCCCCACCCGCCGCGAGCGCAGCCGAACCGGTCGCGAGACCTTCCCAATCGGCGCGGCCCGGCTCGTTGAAGTGCACGTGCGCGTCGATAATGCCGGGAAAAAGGTAACGGCCGCGCGCGTCGAGCGTGCTTACGGTCCTCTCGTCGATCTCCGGCGCGATCTGCACGATCCGGCCGCGCAGCACTGCGAGGTCGGCCTCAACAATGCCGGACGGCGTAACCAGTTTTCCGCCGCGCACGATGAGATCGAGCGGGTCGGGTTCGACGGGCGCTTTCTTGGCAAAGGACTTGAAGCTTTTCATGAAGAGGGTTGGCGGGAAGAACGGGCCAACCGTTCAAGAAAATCGATTATCACGCGCAACGCGACCTCGAGATCGGCCGGCGACGCATACTCGTCCGGATGGTGACTGAGTCCCTCGCGACAGCGGACAAACAACATCGCCACCGGCGTGAGTTCCGAGATGACGACTCCGTCGTGACCCGCGCCGCTCACAAGTGAGAGTGATTTCCCTTGGATGGCTTTCACGCTGCGAGCGAGTTGCGCGGTCAGCGCCGGCGAACACGCCACCGCGCCATTCTCCTGCGTGCGCTGCCACGCGCGCGAAACGTTTCGTCTCGCCGCGATCTGCGTCGCCAGCCGGCCAATAGCCACCAGCGCGCGGCGTCGCACGCGATCGTCTGCATGGCGCACATCGAGCGTGTGCGCGACTTCGCCAGGAATCACGTTGGCCGCACCCGGCGCGACAGTCATAGCACCGATCGTCGCGACGAGTCCCTTCGTGCGCCGCGCGATCGCTTCGATGCCCATCGCAAATTCCGCCGCCGCTGCGAGCGCATCGCGGCGCAACGCCATCGGCGTCGTGCCCGCGTGCCCGGCTTTGCCGATCCACGTCAGCTTGAAGCGGCTCTGCCCCGCGATCGCCGAGACTACGCCAACCGCGAGGTTCTTGTTTTCCAGCACAGGGCCCTGTTCGATGTGAACCTCTATGTAGCCGAGCAGATCGCGCGAGCGGTGTGCGGCCGCCGGCGGGGAAAATTTTCCGTTTCCAAAATCGCGCAGCACGTCGTGCACGGACACGCCCTTCGCATCATGAAATCGAAGATCAGTCGGGCGCAATTTTCCCGCGTAGCCTTTGCTACCGAGGTAGGCGCTCGCAAACCGCACGCCTTCTTCTTCGGAAAATCCAAGCACCTCGATGGCGAACGGCAGCACGACACCGCGCCGCTTCAATTCACCGAGCGCGACGATCGGGAGCAGCACGCCGAGCGGGCCGTCGAACCGTCCGGCATCGCGCACCGAGTCGAGATGCGAACCGAGCAGCAGTGTTTTCGCGCCCGGCGTTTCCCCTTCGAGACGGCCGATGAGACTGCCGACAGCATCTTCGCGCACCGCGAGCCCGGCTGCGCGCATCCATTGCGCCACTTGTGCATTGGCCCGCCGCATAGACGGCGAAAGAAAAGTCCGCGTCAACTTCCCCGGCTCGTCCGACACGCGGCCGAGTTCGTCGAGCATCCGGACGAGTTGCTGGGCGGCGGTCGCCATCTTCCTTCTCAGCTCCCGCGGTAAGTCTGATAGGCCCACGGCGTCACAAGGAGCGGCACGTGATAGGCGGCCGCCGGATCGGCGATCGCGAAGCGCACGGGCACGCGATCGAGGAACGGGCTGTCGCGATGATGCGTGACGAAATAATCCTTCACGAAGAACAGCAGTTCGTAGGCGCCCGCCGCCATCTCCGTGCGATCGAGCACCGGCAGATCGGTGCGTCCGTCGACATTGGTCACGACCGCCTTGATGAGCGTGTGCTTGCCTTCGATTTTCCAAAGTTCGATGCGCATGCCGGCGGCGGGGCGGCCGGTGACGAGATCGAGGACGTGGGTGCTAAGTTTTGCGGACATAAGAGTGGTTTGACGACGGATCACGCGGATGTCGCGGATAAAACCACCCGCGCAATCCGTGTAATCCGCGGTTAATTTGTTTTCAGGAGATCGTTCAGGCGCAACAGGGCGATTTTTTCGACTTCGCCGAGGGCAGTCTGAAATTCCGCCTCGGACGAATTGCCGAGGCGCGACTGCATCGCCGCGAGAATCGTCGCGCGGTTATTGAGGCGCGCACAGATGATGAACGGAAAACCGAAGCGCGCGAGATAGGCGGCGTTGTTAGTTTGAAACACGGCGAGTTCCTCGTCGGTCAACCGAGTGAGTCCGGCGCTGGCCTGCTCGCGCGTCGATTCCGCTGTCAGCTTGTTTTG
The DNA here is from genome assembly GCA_903896015.1 of uncultured Opitutia bacterium. GTDB lineage: Bacteria > Verrucomicrobiota > Verrucomicrobiia > Opitutales > Opitutaceae > CAITWF01. The sequence goes on from CAITWF010000087.1 coordinate 20,538, forward strand.
CTGCGCGAGCCGGCCCGCGAGATCAGGGTGGGCGCGGATGAGCGCGAGTTGTTTCTTTTGCGACTCCGCGCGCATGGTCGCGCACAGCGCGGCGTGGAGATGCGCGGCGTCACGAAAGGGCCGCCATGGCCACGTCTCGTCCGCGACCCACGGCGAGTGCTCGAAGAGGTGGCCAAGCGCCGAGGTGAACGCGGCGCGATTGAGCGAGTTGATTTCGGCGAGGGACGGCACGCGGCTCACGCGAGTTGTTCGTAGGCCGGCAACGTGAGAAACTCGGCGAACTTGTCCGCCTTGATCATCTGCATGAAGAGTTCGATCGCCTTCGGGAAATTTCCCCTCGCGAAGCGCTCCGCACCGATCTCACCCTGGATTTTCACGAGCTCCTCGGCCATGAATTGATCGTAGAGTGCGCTGTCGATCGTGCGGCCGTCGGCGAGCGAGGCGCCGAAGCGGTGCCACTGCCAGAGCTGGGCGCGCGAGATTTCGGCGGTCGCAGCGTCTTCCATCAGATTATAGAGCGGCACGCAGCCTAGACCGCCAAGCCAAGCTTCAAGGTATTGCACGCCGACCGACAGGTTCAGTCGCACGCCAGCTTCCGTGATGCTGCCGGGCGGCGGCGCAAGCAGATCGGCGGCGGTGACGTTTACGTCGGGACGCTGTTTCGAAAGCTGATTCGGCGTCGGCATGTGCTTGTCGAACGCCTGCAGCGCGATCGGCACAAGGCCGGGATGCGCGACCCAAGTGCCGTCGTGGCCATCGCTAGCCTCGCGCTCCTTGTCGGCGAGGACCTTCGCCATCGCGGCCTCGTTGGCGGCCGGATTGTTTTTAATCGGAATCTGCGCAGCCATGCCACCCATCGCGAACGCGCCGCGGCGGTGACAGATTTTGATCACGTGCAGCGAATAGGCGCGCATGAACGGCGAGGTCATCGTCACCAGCGCGCGATCGGGGAACATGCCGAGCTTCGGCAGTTTCTTGATGCGCGAAAAAATATAGTCCCAGCGCCCGCAGTTCAGCCCACTCGCGTGCTCTCGGAGTTCATAGAGCATCTCCTCCGCCTCAAACGTCGCGAGGATCGTCTCGATCAGCATCGTGCCCCGCACGCTGCCGTGCGGGACGCCGAGCGTCGCCTCGGCATGCGTGAACACGTCGTTCCAGAGCCGCGCCTCCAAATGACTCTCCATTTTCGGCAAGTAAAAATACGGGCCGCTGCCGCGCGCGAGAAGTTCCTTGGCATTGTGGAAGAAGTAGACGCCAAAATCGAACAGCCCACCCGGGACCGGCTTGCCGCCGAACCACACGTGCTTCTCCGGCAGATGCCAGCCACGCGGACGCACGAGGAGTGTCGCGGTCTTTTCGTTCAGCTTGTAACTTTTCCCACCGGGAATCTCCAACGTGATCGTGCGGCGAATCGCATCGCGCAGATTGATGTGACCATCGAGGAGATTTTCCCAGGTCGGCGCGGTCGCATCCTCGAAGTCCGCCATGAAGACCTTCGCGCCAGAGTTGAGCGCGTTGATCACCATTTTGCGATCGACCGGCCCGGTGATCTCGGTGCGGCGATCCTGAAGATCGGCAGGCGCGGGCGCGACGCGCCAGCTCGGGTCGTTGCGGATGTGCGCAGTCTCGGGGAGAAAATCGGGGAGTTTACCAGCGTCGAGTTCGCCCTGCCGCGCCACGCGGCGCGCGAGGAGTTCGTCGCGACGCGCGCCGAACTTCTGGAAAATTCCGGCGAGGAAGGCGCACGCCTCGGGCGTGAGCACAGTTTGGTGGCGCGGAGCGATCGGTCCGCGAATCTCGAGACCGGAGATGACAGTGGAGGAACTCATGAGTGTGGGTCGTCAGGCTTGCTGACCCCGTCATCCGAACGACGAATCACGGCGTCTGCAAGACAGAGGCGTTACGTTCTGCATTGTCACCTGTCAGCACGATAGTTCACCGTAACCCCTCGAAAAATTCATGAGCCAGGAAAAATACATGCGCGAGGCCCTGCACCTCGCCGAAATGGGGATGCGGGGCGGCCGCGGCGGCCCGTTTGGCTGCGTCGTCGTGCGCAAAGGTGAAATCGTCGGCCGCGGCCATAATCGCGTGACCTCGACCAACGATCCCACCGCGCACGCCGAGGTCGTCGCGATTCGCGATGCGTGTGCGAACCTCGAGACGTTTCAGCTCGACGACTGCGAACTCTACACGAGTTGCGAGCCCTGCCCGATGTGCCTCTCGGCGATTTACTGGGCGCGCATCCCGCAAATTTTCTACGGCAACACCCGCACCGACGCCGCCGCCATCGGTTTCGACGACGATTTCATTTACCAGCAGGTGCCGCTGCCGCCGGAACAACGCACCGTGAAGATGCAGCTTTTCCTGCGCGACGAAGCGCAGGGCGCGTTCAAGGAGTGGGCGGCGAAGACAGACAAGGTGCGGTATTGAGAAAATCTGGCTGGCGTTCCTCCGCGCCGGCCTTTGCTTCGGAGGCGCCATGCCCCTCCCCCTGCGCTTCCCCAGCGCGCGTCAGGTTGTTTCCCTGAGCGCAGTCCTTATTTTTTCCGCCTCGCTCGCGCTTGCTTACGAACCGGCGAAGTCCGACGCCGCCGCGTCCCCGGTGCCCGCGGCCGACGCCAAATCCAACGCCGTCGAAAACGCCGTCGTGAAAGTCTTCGCCACGATGCGCTACCCCGACGCTTACAAACCGTGGACCAAGCAGGCGCCGACGGAGGCGACTGGGACCGGCGTGATCATCGAAGGCAAACGCATCCTGACCAACGCGCACGTCGTCCTCTACGCGAGCCAGGTACAGGTGCAGGCCAACCAGGCGGGAGATAAGATATCCGCGACCGTCGAATCGATCGCGCAGGGCATCGATCTCGCCGTGCTCAAGCTCGACGACGAATCGTTCTTCGACACGCGCCCACCACTCCCGCGCGCCGGCACCCTCCCCGACATCAAGGACGCCGTGCTCGCCTACGGCTATCCAACGGGCGGCACAAGCCTCTCCATCACGAAGGGCATCGTCTCCCGTATCGAATTTACCGGTTACAACCTCTCGGCCTCCGGCCTCCGCATCCAAATCGACGCCGCGATCAATCCCGGGAACAGCGGCGGCCCCGCCGTCGTTGGCGACAAAATGATCGGCCTCGCGTTCAGCCACCTCGGCGGCGCTCAGAACATCGGCTACATCATCCCCAACGAAGAAATCGAACTCTTCCTCAAGGACGTCGCCGACGGCAAATATGACGGCAAACCCGCGATGTTCGATGGATTGCAGACGCTCGAAAACCCCGCCCTTCGCACCTATCTCAAGCTCGGTAAAGACGTCGAGGGCATGGTCGTCCATGAAACCTACGGCTCGGACGCCGACTATCCGCTGAAGGAATGGGACGTAATCACGAAAATCGGTGACACCAAGATCGACGATCAAGGCATGATCAAACTCGGCGCGAATCTCCGCGTGCGTTTCCAATATCTTATCCAGCAAATCGCGAAGAACGGCAAAGTGCCGATTACGATCGTGCGCGGCGGCAAGGAACAAGCGATCGATCTGCCGGTGAGCGCCGATCGTCCGCTGCTCATCCCCGACCTCAAGGGCAGCTATCCGTCGTATTTCGTGTTCGGCCCGCTGGTGTTTTCGACGGTAACGGCGCAGTTCACCGGCGGCTTTTCCGGCAACGCTGGCGCGCTCAACGCACTCAGCATCCTCGCCAGCCCGCTCAGCACGCGCCGGGGCGACCTCCCGGCGTTTCCCGGCGAGGAACTCGTTGTCGTGTCCTCGCCGTTCTTCCCGCACAAGCTCGCGAAAGGCTACGGCCAGCCCGCCACGCACGTCGTGAAAACCGTCAACGGCACGACGATCAAAAATCTCGCGCATCTCGTCGAGGTGCTGCGCGACGCGAAGGACGAATTCGTCACGCTTGAATTCGAGGGCCGCAGCATGGAAGCGCTCGTATTTAATCGGAAAGACATGATTGCCGCGACCGACGAAATCCTCACCGACAACGGCGTCCGCGCGCAGGGGTCCGCCGACACGCTGGCCGTGTGGAACGCTAAAGCTGCGGCGAAATGAGCCGAAGCACTTGCCAAGCGACCGCCGACTCACAACGTTCGCGCTCTATGCATTTCGACAATCTTCAGCCCAGTCTAGCCGCCCCGCTCCCGCGTCTCGACGACGATGATGACGACGAGGAGGAGACGCCAGCGCCCGCCGAGAAAAAGGACGGCGGCCCGGTCGCGATGGTCATCCAGAAGAAATTCCTCGCGCAGCGAAAAATCTTCCTCTGGGGCGCCGTAACCGACGCCACCGCGAAGGACCTCACGGAAAAACTGCTTTACCTCGAGTCCGACGCGCCCGGAAAACCGATCACGTTTTATCTCAATTCTCCCGGCGGCTCGGTCACCGCCGGCATGGCGATCTTCGACACGATGAAACTCATCTCGTCGCCCATCACCGTCGTCGTCACCGGCATGGCCGCCTCGATGGGCTCCATCCTGCTGTGCGGCGCGGCGAAGGGCCAGCGCTACATCTATCCGCATGCCCGCGTGCTCATCCACCAGCCGCTCATCTCCGGCCGGATGATCGGTCCGGCGAGCGACATCAACATTCAGGCGAAGGAAATGGAAAAACTCCGCGCCGAGTTGAACCAAATTCTTGCAAGCACCTCCGGCCAGCCGATCGAAAAAATCGACCGCGACACCGACCGCGACTTCTACCTCAACGCCGAGGAAGCGATCGTCTACGGGCTCGCCGACAAGATCGTCGAGAAGATCTAACTCCGCATGCTCGTTCGCTCGTTTTGAGGCCGGTCACCGCGACCGGCCTTATTTCTTTTCCGGTACCGGCGGCGCAGTGAGTGACTCAAGTTGCTTCTGCCAAGCGTCGGCCTGCGCGTGATCGCCGGCGGAGACCGCGGATTTTTTGGCGTCGGGCAGCCAGGCAAGCAACAACTCGCGCGGCATCTCCGGCGCCGTGAGGAGCACATGCCAGACCTCGACGGCACGAGCGGTGCGGCCGTTTGCCTCAAGGAGTTGCGCCGCTTCACGGGCGATGGCCCATTCATTGGTCGGGAAATTTTTCAGCGACGCGGCGAACGCCAACGCGCTCGCGGCGCCCGCACCGTCACCGGCCGCCACGAGTCGCCGCGCCAGCGCCACACCGAGGGCAAGGCTCGGCACCTCATGCTGGGCCTGACGCGCGAACGCCGTTGCTTCGTCGCGACTGTTGTCCGCGTCGAGCTGGTGCATCCGGCGCAACGCCGCGTAACCCGCAAGCAGCGGCGGCAGCTTCGGGAGATTTTTCCATTGCTCTTCAAATGGCACCGCGAACGGCCGGTAAAGCGGATCGCCAATCAGGATGCACTGCCAGCTCAACGCGGGCAGCGCATAGTAGGCGGCATCGACGAGTGGCGCACCGCGCACCAGTGCGCGCAGCAACAGATCGGGATGATGCGTCAGTTGGAGGTAGGGCTCGAAGACGTTTCCGACGGTCGCGGTCGCGCCGCGGGCGATGAGCGGCCCCACCCAGCCTGCGGTCGTCGAGCGTAGCGTGCGCGCGGAAAAACTGTGGATGTGGAGCGCAATCGCGCCGGGCGGAAATTGAAAACCAGGGAGTGCAAACGGCCCGTTGAGATCGCCGGTATACCAGCCGAAATAGATCGCGGGCGCGTCGATCCGCGCGGTCGCCGACATCGTCGTCGGCGCGCGATCGATGTCGGTGTCGAAGCCGAGCGCGTCGAGCTGTTTCGCGGCGGCCTCAAGCCAGCGATCACCGTCGGGGTGGTTGCCACCGAGGTCGAGATAGGCCCGACCGATCAGACCCGTGCGTTCGGCGGCGAGCGCGCGATCAACGAGGCCGAGGGCATCCTCGACGGTCGGGCCGTCGAGCCGCGCGACCTCGATCACTTTTTCGCGATCGAAGGGCGTGACGTGATCATTTTGAAAAAGGGGATTCGGGACGAAGGCGTTGATCGAATAATTGGGGTGCGCGAGCAGGCTGAGCTCGGAGTCGACGGCGCCGGCATTGGTGCGGAATTCCGCGCGTGCGGTGAAGGGCGGGGCGTCCGCATAGAGCGCCGGATCATGCGCGATGGCGAGCGGCACGCCGCGGCACACGACGAGCGCCGTAAGCCGGTGTGTGTGCACATCGATTTTTTTCCGGCCGACGGCGTCGACCGTCGACATCGGGATCGCGTCGATCCACTTCGCGCGGATCAGTTCGTCCTCCAACGGCTGCCAGATCGTCGCGATGAATTCGCGCCACGTGATCGTCTCCGCGGTCGGCATCGGGAGCGCAACGATGTTTTCCAGCGGCACGCCGCGGGCTTCGGCGTAGCGGCGCGCGACGCGGAGCGAGTCGCGATCGGCGGAGTTGGCAAGAAGGACGAGGCGGGCAGCGGGATTTTCGTCGGCGGCGCGAGACGGGAGTGCCCCCAGCACGCCAAGGATCAGGACGGCTCGGAGCGCCGTCCTTACCCGGGCAATCATCGCGCCAACCTCCAGCCGATCCAGGTCGCGATGAGGCAGGCCGTGACCGAGAGGACGACGTTGGCGATCGCGGCGCCGATGTTGCCCTTTTGGAGCTGCTCGATCGTCTGCCAACTGAACGCAGAGAAGGTAGTGAACCCGCCGCAGATTCCGACGACCCAAAAACTGTGTTCGCGCAGGTTGTGCTCGCTGACGGGCGTAAGGCGACCCATCAGCCAGCCGATGAGGAGCGAACCGGCGATGTTGATCGCGATGGTCGCCCACGGGAGCCGGCCGGCGGGAATCGCCCAAGCGACGAGTGCGCGGGCGACGGAGCCGAGCGCACCCCCCGCGGCAACGAGGCAAAGCGATGTGAAGTTCACGGGGCCTTCTTCGCGCGCTTCTTTTTCGCCGGCGCGCCATCCGGGTTCGCGGCGGCCTGGCGCTTCGCGAGATCGTTGCGGAGATAGGTGTCAACCGGCGCAGTCTTCCAAGCCGTCAACCAGACGCGGGCCAGCATCGATCCACCGGTGAGCAGCTGGCCCTCGATGAACGCGCGGCCCTCGGGCGTGACCTCCTGTTCGCCGTGGCCGAGGAGCTTTTGCTTTTCGAGTTGGTAAAGCGGCTCGACGAGCGTGTTCGACGTTACGATGTAGTCGATCGCGACGGTGAAAAACGGATCGCTGCCGGGCGCGGGCGGGGTGAGCGCGAAGGGCTCGGCGGGCTTCACGCGTGGCGTCAGGTCCGCCGCGTTGACGTGCGCCTTCTCGATGAAGCCACTGTCAATCCACGAGTGAAAACCGGGCCAAGTCGTGTAACCCTTGGGGTTGTCGCCGACCCAGCCGTTGTGATGGATCGTGGTGTGGAGCGGCTGCGCGCAATCGCCGAAGTAGTGGCCCATGACACCCATCGTGTAGACGATGTCGGCCTGGGCGTTGGCGATTTCCTCGGGCGTGCCTCCGAGATCCTCGAAGGCTTTGAGGTAGGAGAAACCGGATTGCAGCCGGTGAAACCATTCGGTCAGCGCCCAAGGCGCGAAGCCCGGCCACTCCCGCGTGTGGTCGGTGTTTTTTTCCGGATCGATCGGCGGAAACTTGTCGGCATGTGCGACGCGGGCGGCGGCGAATTGCACCGCGAAATCGATCCGCAGCGGCGGGAGCTCACGAGCGTCGAGGCCCGCGGAGGCGAGTTGCTCGATGTCCAAGAAGTGATCGGTCCAGCTGCTGCCGGACTGCTTGAGCGCGGGGTCGACGTTGCGCCAGCGATCGGGGAGGTTTGCGAGGTAGATGATGCGTGCGGCGTTGGCGGACGTCTTTGCGAACGCGGGAAATTCCGGCGGCAACGCCGAGAGCGCGAGTTGGTTGACGATACGGTGGCCGTCGTAGCCCCAGGCTTGGAGCGCGGCGGGCGCGACGAGTAGCGAGGCAAAGGCGAAGGCAAGGAGGCGGAACGGTTTCATCGGGAGTTTGACGCGGGCGTCGGGACGGCGGTTGCGGCGGCAGGTTGAGTTTTCGGGCGCAGCGAGTCGAGTGTGGCGGCGTAGTCCATGACGCCGGCGGCGAGCGCCTCGGCGATCTGCTGGCGGAAGGCGGGGACGGCGACGCGGCGCGCGTCGGAATCGTTGGTGATGATCGCGGGCTCAACGAGGACACCGGGGCAGTTGAGCGTTTTCAGGACGGCCCAGTGCGCGATTTTCTTGCCGCGGTCCTCAGTCTTGAGAGTTTGCAGCATGCGCCGGTGCAGCGCGCCGGCGAGCGCGGAGCTCCAGCGATCGAAGCGGTTTACAGGCTGCTCGGTCGTTTCGAGTGCGGAATCCTGGTGCGACAACTGGCCCCACCAATCGGCGGCGTGCTGCGCGCGCGGCGCGTAGGTGAAGACTTCGGTGCCGCGCGTGTCCTTCGCGGCGGCATTGAAATGAATACTGATAAAAAGATCCGCGTGCGCGCGGTTCGCTAAATTCGGCCGCAGGGAGAGATCGATAACTTTGTTGCCGGAGAGCGCGGTGTCGCCTTCGCGCGTCATGACGGCTTGGAAGCCGGCGGCCTCGAGGAGTTTTTTCAAACGCAGCGCGACGTCGAGGGTGAGCGTCTTTTCGCGGAGCCCGAACGCTTTGTTTTCGGCGCCAGGATCTTCGCCACCGTGACCGGGATCAATTACGATGATTTTGGACGGGGGCGGAAGCACAGCGCCAAGGCCGGGGCGCAGGAGCGGCGCGAGCGCGCGTTCGGCGTCGGTGCGACTGATGTAGAGGTGGCCGTCGCGCTGGAAAACTTTTTCGCCGAGAAAGACGCGCAGGCCGTTCACGCCGGCCTCGCGGGCGTCGGCGGTGAGTTCGGCGTGATTGACGGGATTGATTTTGTCGACGAGCGCGATCGTTTTTAGCGGCTCGGTCCACGTGCCCTTGAATCCGAGCCACAGCGCGAGATCGGTCGCGGTGACGTAGTCGACGTTGCTAACGCGCAGGCCGGTCGCCAGCGCCGCCGGGCGGGCGGGCGCGGCGCGCAATGGCGCAGGCGCCGTCGTGATCGAGACGGAAGGCGCGGCGCTGCTCGACGTCTGCGCGGGCGTTTCGATCAAGAGCGCGAGCGCCAGTAGAGCGATCGCGGTAAGACGAGGAGCCGCCGGGCGCATGGCGGCGACGTCTTACTCGCCGTTGTCGTCAGACTCGGATTTGCCCGAATCGTCGTGCTCCGGTTCCGCGTCGTCGGGATGGATGAACTTCGGCTTGCGCTTGTTCACCGGGAGCGGCGTGAGCATCACATGAATGTTGCGGCCGATTAGTTTCGGGTCGGCGTCGGGGTGGCCCATGCCGGCGAGATCGGCGACGGCTCGCTTCATGACGTCGAAACCGATCTCCGTGTGCGCCATTTCACGGCCGCGAAACTTGAGACGGAGCTTCACCTTGTTGCCGTGGTTGAGAAAACCCTCGGCGTGGCGGAGCTTGGTTTCGAAGTCGTGCGTCTCGATGCGCGCGGTAAATTCGATTTCCTTGATCTTGCTCGCGGTGGTTTTCGCGTGCGAGTGCTTCTTCTGCTCCTCGTATACCCATTTGCCGAAGTCGACGATTTTGCAGACGGGCGGCGTAGCGTTAGGCGCGAATTCGACGAGGTCGAGCCCGTTGTCGAGCGCGAGGTTGATGGCCTTCGGCGTGTCCATAATCCCGAGCTGCTTGCCTTCGGGGGAGATCACGCGGACTTGCGGAACCTTGATGCGATGGTTGCGGCGGATGGCCGCGAACGGGTCGACATTGCGACGCTGATAAGAGCCCGGGCGGTTGTTGCCGCCGCCGGCAGAGGGGAACGAAGTGGCCATCAATAAGTGGTTGCGATGCGGTGCGGTGTTTTAGGTCGGCGAGGTATTTCGCTGGGAAATGCCCTCGGAGCAAGGGTTATTTGAGAGCGAAAATGCCTTCACGACGGAACTCACACGCTGAAACTCTCGCCGCACGAGCAGCTCGCCTTGGCGTTCGGGTTGGAGAACTTAAAACCGCCAGCGACCATCGCATCGGAATAATCGAGGTGCGTGCCCTTAAGGTATAGCGCGCTCTTGCTGTCAACGATGACGCGCGCGCCACCGGTGCGGACGAAGATGTCGCCGCGCTTCGGCTCCAGCACGAACCTCATCTTGTAACTTAGTCCATTGCATCCGCCGCCCGAGATTGCAACGCGGAGAAACTCGCCCTTTTGCTCGCGCGCGATGAGCGCGGCGACTTTGCGGCCCGCGGCGGCCGTGAGCAGAATGAGATTCTCGTTTCCTTCGCGAACGCCGTCGGGCAATTTTGCAGTCGGCGAAGTGTCGAGGATTGTGGCGGAATCGGGCATGGATGTTTGGTTGGGCACTATCGCGCGGCTCGAAATTTTATCAAGCGCTGCGCCACGCGCACCGCGTTCATGAAACTCGTCGCGCGCGCCAGGGCCTTCCCCGCGATTGCAAACGCCGTCCCGTGATCCGGGCTCGTGCGCACGTGCGGCAGCCCGAGCGTGACGTTCACAGATTCGTCAAAATCGATCACCTTCAGCGGCGCGAGGCCCTGATCGTGGTAAAGGGCCACCACGACGTCGAACTCGCCGCGGAGTTGCCGCGCGAACAGCGTGTCTCCCGGTTCGCAGCGTGACAGACCCGGAAACCTTCCTCGCAAATGATCGAGCGCGGGGTTGATGAAATCTTTCTCCTCTTCGCCGATTAAACCGCCCTCGCCCGCGTGTGGATTGAGCCCGCACACGCCGATCCGCGGCGCTAAAATCTTTTCCGCACGGCACAACTCATCCGCTGCCGCGATCGTGCGGCGCAGCAACTGCGGGCCAAGCAACTGCGGCACTTCGCAGAGCGGCACGTGCCACGTCGCCAGCGCCACGCGCAGCTTCCCGCCGCAAAATGCCATCACCGGTTCGCCGCCCCACCGCGCCGCAAAAAATTCCGTCTGCCCCGGAAATCCGTAGCCGATCTTCGCGAGTTCAGCCTTGCTCACTGGGCCGGTCACCACGCCCGAAAACTCGCCAAGCCGCGCGCCCGCCGCGGCGCGTTCCATCGCGGCCCATGCGACCAGCGCACCTTCACCCGTCGGCTGCCCCGGCGTCGCCGAAAACTCGTCGATTCCCACCGCGATCTTCTCCGCCGTCGTATCGAGTGACGCCAGCCAGCGCGCCGGTCCGATCACCGCGACCTCAACCGCTTCCGCCGCGTGATCCTTCAGCCACGCCGCGACGATCTCCGGGCCCACGCCCGCCGGATCGCCGCAGGTGAGGGCGAGTTTTGGAGATTCGGAATTTTTCAACGCGGAGGTCGCGGAGGTCGCGGAGGATTTTTGCGCGGAAGCAATTCTCCGCGCCCTCCGCGTTCTCCGCGTTTAATCGGTTTGGTCCGGTTCGTTTTCGGCAACGCGCCGAGCCCGCGCAAAACTGCGTTTGCCCGCCGCGAAAAACTCCAGGAATTTCCGCGCCTCGGCCGACGGAAATTTTCCGCCCGCCAGCGCCGCCGCCGCGACTTCCCGAATATTGCCCGGAGTGAAATACACCGCCTGAAACGCTGCCTTGAGCTCCCTGATCGCCGCGCGCGGCACCGCCCGGCGCCGCAGGCTGACAACGTTGAAGCCGATCACCTCGTCGCGCTCCGCGACCATCGTGTAGTGCGGCACATCCTTCGTGATGCGCGCCAGCCCGGCCACCATCACGCTCTCACCAATGCGCACGAACTGGTGGATGCCCGCGCCGCCACCGACAAACGTATGATCGCCCACGCTCACGTGACCCGCGAGCATCGCGTTGTTCGCGAGCACGACGTGCGCACCGAGCACGCAATCATGCGCCACATGGGCGTTGGCCATGAGGAAGCCGTTTTCGCCGATCACCGTCGACTCGCCCGCCTTGATCGAACGATTGATTGTCACGTGCTCGCGGATGACCGTGCCCGCGCCGACGCGCACGCCGGCTGGCGTCGCCGGATCGAATTTCAAAAACTGCGGATCGCCGCCAATCACCGCGAAAGGATGCACCACGACCCGATCGCCAAGCGCGCACTGTTTTCTGACGATCGCGTAGGGCATGATTTCGCAATCGATGCCGAGCTGCGCGCCCGCTTCGACCATCGCGGTGGGATGGATCGTCGTCGCCATTGTTCAGGCTTTCCCGCGCCGGGGTGCGATCGCGCGCTCGCTGAGCAAATCGAGCTGGGTGTCCTTCAGTAGATCGTAGTTTTTCAGGAGGCGCATGACCTGAAGCGTGTCGCTCTTCGAGTAGTTCTGGTTGGGCTCAATCTTGTCCAGAATATCCAGCAGCATCGCGCGAAACGAAATGATCGCATCGACCCCTTTGCCCTTCAGCAGCTCGACGCTCTGCGTGCGAAACGGCTCCGCCGTCGGCAGGCTCGGCAGCACGAGAATTTTCATCAGCGTGCCGCCCGGATCGTCGGGCGTGTCGGCGGGAAATAGCCGCGCCGCCTCCTTGAGCACGCTCTGCTGCAAAAACGAAAAGATTTCCGGGCTGCTCTTCAGGAGCGTCGGGCTGAACACGCCGGTGTGCCAGCCCTTCACGGAAATCACGGCCTTGTGCACAAACGGCAGCTCGTTCGAGAAGAGGAAAAAATCCGGCTTACGCGAGCCGCGCTGCCACGCCGGATTGAACACCACCAGATCGATCTCTTCCTCGCCGGTCTTGCGGCGCGCCGACACCTGATACTTGCGCGCCTGACGGACGAGAAATCCGTTTTGCTCGAAATACTCGCGGACAATGCCTTCGTCGATCGCGGACATGGGAAGCTAATTAACCACGAAGGACGCGAAGGACGCGAAGTTTTTTTTAAAAGAGGTCGGTTCTTAACTCTTCGTGCATTCGTGTCCTTCGCGGTTTTCAAACGGCCCCGATCGCGCGGAAGCACGCCTCGGCCTGCGCCGCGGTCACGCCGTCTCGGGTCGCGGCCTCGCCGATCTTGTTCAGCACGACAAACCGCGGCAAGCCCGCGCGCACTTTTTTGTCCCGCGCCATCGCCGCCAGCAGATCCGTCAGCGCCAGCGGCGCGCGCAGCTTCGTTGGCAACGCGTGCTCAGCGACGACCTTCGCCACGCGCGCCTCGTCCGCCGCCGAAATCAATTTCAATTCCGCCGATAGCCGCGCCGCCGCGCACAGCCCGATCGCGACGGCCTCGCCGTGCAGATACTCACCGTAGCCCGCCGCGTTTTCGATCGCGTGGCCAAACGTGTGGCCGAGGTTGAGCAGCGCGCGCCCACCGTCCTTCGCGGTTTCAAATTCGTCCGCCTCCACGATCCGCGCCTTGGCCGCGCAACAGCGGCGAACCACCGCCGCGAGTTCCGGGCTGGCGATCGTCAGCAAAGTTTTTTCCAACTGGGTGAAAAGCGCCGCGTCGCCGAGCAACCCATATTTGATCACCTCGGCGAGACCGGCGGCGAATTCGCGTGGCGGCAGCGTCGCGAGCAAACCGGTGGAAATGAAAACCGCGCGCGGCTGGTGAAACGCCCCGGCGAGATTCTTTCCGGCCGGGAGATTGATCCCAGTTTTGCCGCCGACGGAACTGTCGACCATCGCGAGTAGCGTCGTAGGCACCTGCACGAAATCGATCCCGCGCAGCCAGCTCGCGGCCGCGAAGCCGCCGAGGTCGCCGATCACCCCACCGCCGACGGCGAAGAGCGTGCCGCCGCGATCGAGTTTTTGCTCGGCGAGAAAATCGAGCACACGGCCGAGGCCCGCGAGCGACTTGCTCCCTTCGCCCGGCTCGACGGCGAGCACGGGCGCATCGCCCAGCATCGCTCGCAGCGCGGCGCCCTGAGCGCGCACGAAATTAGCGTCGGTCAGCACCGCCACCTTGCGTCCCGCCATCGTGAGTCGCGCAACCTCTCCGCGCACTTCGCCCGCGAGATCCGCGCCGAAGCGAATCGGGTAGCTGCGCGCATCGAGGTTGACAGTGAGGGTTTCGATCATCGCCGGCAGACAACGCGACGGCACCCGGTGCGTCGAGGAGAAGTTGCCCCGAAAATACGGCCATCCCGCGGGCCGGTATCGCGAAAAGGCGCCAGATGCAAAAAGTCGCTCTTTGGCCAATCTCTCGTTCCATAGGCGCGGCATGAGTGTCGGATGCTTTTTTTTCCAGAGTCGCTGCACGGTATTGGCAGCTTCGCTCGCGCTTTTATTCAGCGCGGCTCGCGCGCAGGTTACTGTGACGTGGGGCGGAAGCGGTGGAAGTTGGAACACCGGCACCAACTGGCTCGGCAGCCTCCTTCCCGGTGCGAGCGACACAGCCCAGATTAACTCCGGGAGTCCCACCGTCAACAATGCTGTCTCGATCGCAAACCTCACCTTTTCCGGCGGCAATATCGGCGGTGCAGCCACCCTGACCCTTACAGGCACCGGTTCGGTGTGGAGTGGTGGCTCGATGAACGGCACCGGCACGCTCACGATCCAGAGCGGCGCCGCGCTCGCCATCTCCACCAACACCCACGACTTCAACCAGCGCGCCATCGTCAACAACGGCACCCTCACCTGGTCGGGCGGCACGTTGCGCACCGGTAGCGGC
>CAITWF010000088.1 GCA_903896015.1 uncultured Opitutia bacterium
ATGCCGTCGCGCTTACTTTTGGAGGCGTTTCCTACCCCAAACCCTTTGGAAACGCGGGTTTTACTGCAATCTTCTATCAACGAGTTGCGCAATACACGAGATTGCGTAAGTCGTTGATTGTAGTTTTTTCTCTAATACGGTGCTTAAAGAAACGCGCCAGATTGCCCCATCAGTTTGGTCATAACGGCTTCGCCAATTTCAGGATTTCCTCGAACCGTGCGTCGTCTTTGACGCGAGCCCAGTAAGGATCCATCCGCAAAACCTCGATGCCCGAGCCATCAGGCGCGGTAACAATTTCGCGCAAAATTGAGAACGCGTCATCGCGATGGTCACAGACGAGATAAACCTCGGCTAGAAGTGATCGAGCATTATTGGCTAGATAGCGATCCTCGGCCATCAGACGCGCATAGGCCTCGCGACCCAAGCGAATGGCTTCTTCCACATGGCCGGCCGCCGCGTGCGCAAGCGCCCTACCAAACATCACATCGGTAAGTTGAATCGTTTCCCATTTTCCGTGTTCGTAGTATTCGAGCGTTCGCTCCGCGAAAACGGTCGCGTCTTTGAGTCGGCCCGACAGGAACGCAACCAACGCACGGTGCAAGTCGAGTGGTTCATCGATCCTTCCACCTTGTCCGGCAATCGATTTCAGCCGGGGATCGGAAAGAACCGCCTCCGCCGCGGAAAAGTCGCCGCGCATGAGTGCGATCCTATAGGCACGAATTAATTTGAACCGATCTCCAGCCCGGGGCGGTAAGTTCGGCCAATCCCGCAAAAATGCTTCCCGGTCATGATCAATCTCAAGCCGAGCGTGCAGGTCGTATTGCATCATCTCGGAGTCACCGGGGAACATCGCTTCGTAGCGTGTGGCCAGATGGCGCAGTTCAGTCCAGCGCCGCAGCATCCCCAAGGTTTGCAACTGCATGTTGGCCCGAACATTTTCTCGCGGATTCAGCTCCATCGAACGAGCAAAATAGTTTGCCGCCTCTAAATGATCTCCAAGACGCCGCAGGGAAAGTCCCATGAAATAAAGTAACTGCGCGTCATTGGGCAGCGCGGAGGCTGCGAGGCGAAATTCGGCCAGTGCGTGCGACCAATCATGTTCGCAGTAGTAGGCGTATACTCCCTGCGCGCGATGTGTGTCAGGCTTGTCCGGCGCAAGACGAAGTGACAAATCCAACGCCGCCTTGGCGCGGTCTCGCCGAGCAGGAGAAGGGTCCAAATTCGGATACCAAAACATGCGCCCGTTCAAGTAGGCCAGCTGCGCATAGGCGGCCGCAAACGACGGATCCTTTGCGACGGCTTTCTCGTAGAAGTCGATTGCCTGATCCATGATCTCCCGGCCACTGGCACTCGTGACCACGCCATTTTCAAACGTGGTCTTTCCCCTTAGATAAAGATCGTAGGCCTCCTGATTCTGCGTCGGTCGCTCCGCGACGTAGGCCCGCTCGCCTGGCGCGAAGTTGGCCTTAAGTGCGGCAGTGATGTTTTGCGCCAGCGCGCTTTGAATCGTGAAGGCGTCGGTGAGATCGACGTCGTAGGTCTCAGCCCAGAGACTTTCGTCGGTGCGTGCGTTGATGAGTTGGGCGGTCACGCGGACTTTCGTGCCGGCGCGGCGCACGGAGCCCTCTAGGAGCGTAGCGACCCCGAGGTCGGCGGCGATCTGCTTATGGTTGCGCGTGGCGGTATCGCGATACGGGAGCACGGACGTGCGGCCGATGACCTTGAGATCGCGGATTTTCGTGAGGCTGATGATGACGTCATCGTGCATGCCTTCGGCAAAGAACGCCTCGTCCTTGTCGGGACTCAGGTTCTCGAACGGCAACACCGCGATAGATTTTTCCGGCGCCAGCGGCGGAAGCGTGGGCGCAGCAGCCGGAATGGCCGCCGCGACTTTTATTTCCGCCGCCGGCTTGGCGGGCGCGGTGAACGGCGGAGTTTCTTTCGCGCCCGGTCGCAACGCGACGTAGGCGACCAACGCGAGCACCGCGACGCCGAGTGCCGCGATAATTGCGGTGGGGAAACTAGCCTTGGGTGCGGTCGCCGCAGACGCCGCAATTGGAGCAACCGCCGCCGGTCGCATCGGCATTGGTGGCGTGGTCAAGTCGGCGGGGACCGACGCGCTTAATAGATGTTTGATCTGCCCAATAAATTGCGTGGTGGGAAGGCCGCCGGACAATCGGGTCCACTGCACCTTCAGAAATTCAGGCGGGACGACGGCGGCTGATTCAGCCGTGTCGTCTATGACCACGGGCGCGAGGAAAGCGATGCCTTCGGCCATTAGGTGCGTCTGCTCCACCGCAAGTTTCCATTCGAGTCGGAAGTAACCTTTGCCTCGCACCTGCGTATTTTTGGAAATGATCGGCAGGAACAGCGTGCAGTCATTGATCTGCTTGCGGATCTTTTGGTCCCACGCGTCACCGCCGCGCAGTTCGGCTTGGTCGAACCAAACTTCGACCCCTTGGCTGCGGAGCGCCTCCGCGATTCGCTGCGCCGATGCCGTATCCTCGCGAGCATAGCTCACGAATACGGCGCGACTGGCGGGTGTTGGCTGGCTGTCCGACATGAGTCAGGGTGTCGCCAACAAGTGTCGTGCCAACTCTAGGCTGACGAGGTAAAAGCAGAAAGACCCTAGACGACCCCATTCGGCGCCGGGGACCAATTTGGCGTGTCTAAAAGCAAGGATTGGGAAACGGGTAAGTGCGATTCCCTGACTCACCGAATTCGGGCTTGTGAATGCAATGCAGCAATGCAGCATTGCTGCATGGTCACTACGATTCCACTCACCAAGCGCGGCAGTCTGACATTGCCACCAGCCCTGCGGCGAAAGTTGGGACTCGATAAGCTGCGCACTCCGATGGTGCTCGTTGAAGAACGCGAAGGCGGGCTTTTCCTGCAAGCTGCGGTCGCGATGCCTGTGCGCGACATATCGAAGAAACAAATCGCTCAATGGATCGCGCGCGACGAGGCGGATATGGCAAGATTCCGCGCCACCGCGCCTAAAGCCAATTCGTGAGGCTGTTTCTCGACAGCAGTGTCTTATTAGCGGCAGCCGGCTCGTCCCGCGGTGCCTCGTCGTTCATTATTACCAATCCCTCTTCTTGCGGCTGGGTTCTTGTTACTGCAGAGTATTGCGCGGAGGAGACGCGCCGAAATTTGTCGAAGCTCGGGGCCGCGGCCACGGGCACATGGACGCAGACAGTTGCACCGTCCGTCAGGATTGTCCCGACGCGCACCTCCCTCGATCGACCACTCGTCTTTCCAAAGGTCAAAGATCGGCCAGTCGTGATCACTGCGCTGGCCGAAAAATGTGAATGGCTGCTAACCCTCGATGAGGAGGACTTCCACGGAAAGCTCGGCTGCGAGGTTTATGGCATGTCGATTGCGGCACCGGGCGAATTCCTGATTGCCCAGCGTGAACGGGGAATGCTGTAGGTGCTGCGGTCGCGTGTTTCAGACCTCATCCCTATTTGGTACACGCCATTTTCCTCAAACTCAAATCAACGACTTGCGCACTCGGCAAAAATTACGCAAAACGTTGCTAGTAGTCTTGTGCCAGATACGGTGGGTATTGGCACGCGCCAAATCGGCGCAAACCCCCGGCGGCAGTAGGCCGCGTTCACGGTAGTTCGTAGATCTCAACGAGGATCAACCCGGTGGCACCGCCGACACCGAAAACCTGCACGGTATAGTTGCCCGGGTTGAGAGTCGCGACGACGGCCGCATCGCGTGAGGAGGCAGGCAAAGCGAAGGCCCCGACCGCCGAAAATGCGGAAGTCAGCATCGCTCCGCCGCCCCAATTGTCGTTAGACGCCACGACGGTTTGGCCAGAGTAGAGCGTCAGTTGGGGGTCACCGACCACCCCCGGAAGGCCAAATGCACTACCCAAGGTTGGACCGATGGCTCGGACGAGCACGCTCTTGGCGCCGGTCCCTCCCACGACGAATCCGGCGGTAAAGCCGGTGCCGAGTTGCTTGAGCACCGAGACGTTGATCAGTCGCGGCGTCAGGGAGGTAAAACTGGCGGCGGGCGTCGCATCGTAGATCTCTGCCAAAACTGTGCCCGTGCCGTTGCCGACCGCGGACACTTTGACTGAATTGCTGCCGCTTGCCACCGCGAGCGCGCTGGCCGCATCGCGTGATGTGGGTCCGGCGTATGCAAACGCACCGACTGCCGACATCGCATTGGCAATCGTGGCCGACCCGCCCCAGTTGTCGTTTTCCCCGATCTTCACGGACCCTGCAAAGAGTTCGAGCATGGGGTCGTCAAGAGTGCCAGGAACTCCTAAAGCACCGAGTGACGGGCCTACGGCGCGGATCACAAGCGGCTTGGTTCCGCTGGTGCCACTGCCACCGACAACATAGCCGAGCGTGAATGAGTCACCCGATGCCGCGATTGAAGATAGGATCGAAAGATTGCTCAATCGGCTGAGCCCGACCGTGAGTGTGCTGACGGTGCTCGTGGCGGATCCAGCAGCATTAGAAACGACAACCGAATAGGCCCCGGCATCGCCCGGCTGGGCGTTACTAATCGCCAAGGTCGCGCCCGTGGCCCCGCTGATCGCTACGCCGTCCTTGCGCCATTGGTAGCCAAGAGAACCACTTCCCGTGACTGCGACTGACAACGTCAGACTGTTGCCGGTCACAATAGTCTGGCTCGGTGACTGGGCAAGGATACGCGGTGCCTGCGGCGGAGCCGAGGACGCCGCCAACGTCGATTGCAGGATCGAGCCGCCACCACCGACGATCACAAGTTTACCCCCGCCGGTGGCAATCGCCTCCAAGACCTCCTGATTTGCGAGCCGGCCCACCAGCGTCCAGCTGGATAGGTCGGCGGATCGGATGAGCACGCCTTGGTCGCTCGTCAAATAGTAGCCGTCCGACAGCTTGATAATATCGCGGAGGTTGTAGCCTACATTTGGTTGGGCGACGGGACTCCACGCGATGCCGTCGGTTGACGTCAGGAGCGTCAGCCCGCCACCGATGGCAAACAACCGGCCTTCAATCGCCCGCACCGTCACCAATTGCTGCGTAGTGCCGCTTGATCGTTCCGTCCATGCGGCGCCGTCCGGCGAGGTGTAGATCTTGCCGCTGTCGCCCACCGCCACGAACCCGCTGCCGAACGCCACCACTGAGCGCAGTGTGGCCGTGATCCCCGCACTGACGCTCGTCCATACGATGCCGTCGGGAGAGGTGCGCACTTTGCCGTT
The DNA here is from genome assembly GCA_903896015.1 of uncultured Opitutia bacterium. Taxonomy (GTDB): domain Bacteria; phylum Verrucomicrobiota; class Verrucomicrobiia; order Opitutales; family Opitutaceae; genus CAITWF01. The sequence goes on from CAITWF010000088.1 coordinate 5,207, forward strand.
GGCTCCGACCGAGACAAACCGACCGTTGCCGAAATCAACGCCATAGTTGGCGACCGTGTCACCCGTGGTGCGCCGGGACCAAAACACCGCGTCGGGCGACGTGAGAAAATCGCCGTTGGCCGTGGCGACGACATACAAACCGCCGCCATAGGCCAACGCTTCCAGGGAGTTGATGGTCGATGAGAGTTGGCGAGTCCAGCCGGCCCCGTTGGACGAGGTATAAATGCTGCCCGAGCTTCCGACCGCCACGAATTGGCCGTTGATGTAATCGACGTCGTTAAACGTCAGCAGTCCTCCGGAGGCACCGCGCGAAGTCCAGGTCGCGCCGTCGGACGAGGCCCAGATTTCACCGCCATAGCCAACCGTCACGAGCAAACCATTGCCCGCGGTGATGGAGTTGAACTGCGAATTGGTGTTGATGGTCGCGAGTGACCAAGTCGCTAAGTCGGGCGAGCGCAGCACGAAGTTCGGACTCGCCAAGGCACAATAGACACCGTTGGCAAAAGTGAGCGACGCCAGCCAATAGCCCGTGTTGGTGGCCGTCGCGGTCCAAGCGCCGCCGTCAGGGGAAGTGAGCACCGCGCCATTGGCGCCGACGATGATGAACCGGTTGTTCAAGTAGGCGACGGAAAGGAAACTCGTGGCCACATAAACGCTGGGCGGCGCGATCTGCGTCCAAGTGACAGCATCCGAGGATGTGACGATTATTCCATTGTCGCCGACGGCGACAAATTTTCCGGAGGTTCCCGCCAAAGCCCGGACGTAACCGGAGACGGGCGGAGTGCGCGCGGTCCAAGTCGTGCCATCGGTTGAGGTGACGAACATCCCGTTGCTGGCGATGGCCACGAACGTGCCGCCACCGACGGCGATGGTCTGCAACGATGCATACGTCGGATTCGTCCACGAACGCTTGGTCCAGGTGATGGCGTCCGGCGAAGTAAAGATGTCGCCGCTGTAACCCACCGTCGCAAAAAGCCCGAGCGTATCGCTGTAGGCGAGTCCGTTGCAGCCGATGGTGGCGAGGGTGGCGGTTTGCGTCCAGGTTGCACCATCGGCTGAGGTCAACACGCGCCCACCCATGCCAGTGGTGACAAACGTGTTTTTGCCATACGTCACACCGAAGAGCGAGCCGCCCACCGGCGTCGGATTCCGCCACGCGAAGTTCGGCAGTGTCGCGCCCGTGGTCACCGACACATGTGCGACGGCGCTGGTCGCCGCACCAATACTGTTGGAGATGCTGACCGAATAGTCGCCCGCATCGGCTGCCTGCGCGCTGTTGAGCACGAGCGCCGCGAGCGTGGCGCCCGGGATGGCGTTGCCGTTTTTGCGCCATTGATAGCTGAGCGGCGCCGTGCCGAAGCCCTCTGTCGTCAAGACGACGGTTTCACCTGCATCGCCCGTCTGCGCGGCCGGCAGCGTGACAACGACCGGCGCCATTGCCGGCACACCGGAAGTCACCGTTAAGGTGGCTTCGAAGCTGTCGTAGGCGCCAGCGGAGGTGGTGGCATGCACGCGATAATTTCCCGCTTGGCTGCTCTGCACATTGTCGAGGGTCAGCGTCCGGCTGGTAGCACCGGCAATGGCGACGCCGTCTTTCGACCATTGGAAGGCACTTGCCGGCGCAAGAGTATCGACCGCGAACGTCACCCGTCCGCCGGCCTGCACCCATTGGCTGACTGGCTGGAGCGTGAAACCGTAGAGATAACCAAAGTATTGGGGTTGGGCGCGCAACGACGCGGTCGCCATGCGGGCACCGGGCGCGCGCCAAGTATCGCTGGTCCAGACGCTGTTGTTGATGATCAGTCCGCCGGCGTCGTTGACCGTGACGGTGTAGGCCGTGGCAGTAGGAGGATTAGCCGTGGCAATGCTCAGCGAACGACCCGTGGCACCGGCAATGATTTGATTGTCCTTCGACCACTGGAACGAGCTGCCCTGTGGCGTATCTGCAGTCATGGTCACAACGGGGCCTTCATTCAACAGCGACGAGGGATCGACACGAATGGTGATGTTCTGCGCGGCCGGTCGGATCACGAGCGTGGTAATCTTTTCCGACATCCCAGCCGAATTGTAAGCGCGCAACCTAACCGAGTGCTCACCGGTCGCCGTGGGTGTGCCGGAAATGACACCTAAGTAGTGGTCAAGACTGGCCCAGGCAGGCAACCCATCGACGGTATAATAGGTCGGCTCGTATTGCGTCCGAATCTTGTAGAAGTAGGCCACGCCGACGAATCCGTCCTCCGGCACATGCGAGCCATCAGTCGCCGACGCAGTTTGGTTGAGAATCACCGGCGCATTGAGCGCCCGTGCCTTCCCCGACCATCTCGTGTAATAATCTCGGAGCACTAGCTCGGTGGCCTTGCCCCGGGGGCAAAATTTTTCCAAAGCGGCCGAATACTGGGCGTTGGTGGTGACGCCATACTCCCAACCGAACAGCCCGGTAAGCGTGCCAGGATTTTCCTCCATCACCGCCATCAAACCATCGTAGGCATTGCGCTGCGTCATCTCCCCGTCGTCCATGCCGGCTCCAGTGCTGTCGGAGGCGCGGGTCACGGCCGGTTCCGCAAAATTCGCCGATGTCACCGTCTCGATGGTCGCATCATAACCAAACTCCGTGAACACAATCGGCCGGCTGGGATTGGCGGCCTTCAGCGGTTTGAGGACGTTGTCGAAGATTTGCCGCCATGCCTTTTTCGTCTCCACCGCACTCATCGGTGTGGTGAGGTATTGTTTGCTCAACTCATAGTAGGCGCTGATCCCGATGACATCGAGCCCCAGATCCTGCCACATCATGGTATTGTTGGGCTCGTAATAAACCTGATCGGAATAATGCCAATCATAGGTCACTAGGCCGGAAAAAACCCCGCGCACCGCCCCCACCATCGTCGTCAATTCGGTCAGATAATTATCCGAATAATTCGTGCCGCTGTATCCCTTGCCGGGCCGCGTGCGGAACAGTGCGTTGGTCTCGGTGCCTAGGGAAAAAAGACTCGCGCCGGCTTCCTCGGCGAGGCGCGCCGTTTGCACAGCGGCGGCCGTGTAGTTCGCATAGAAATCGTGAACAAAAGTGGCGTGCTGCGGATGCGTGAGGCTCCACGGCCAGTTTTCCGGTTTGTGGATTGTGTCCCAGCTGGGCAGCACGGGTTCACCGAAATCCCATCGTCCGACAGGTTTCGCTGCGGCTTGCGAGTCTTTGTCTTCAATCGCGAGCGTCACATACACTTTATAGCCACGGAGCCGAAAAGTGTGGATTAGGTTGCGCAGGACACTATCGGGAAAGGAATTAACGCTGAATCCTGACAGCGCGAGTCGCGGATTGCTGTCCATGCTGTCCGTGACATGGAGCGATTGTGAGATGCCCACCCAGTTCACCTGAAGACTGTCGAGAAACTGAAAATATTCTTCTGGAATCTGCGTGCCGTCGCCGACGTTGCTCAGGTTGAACCCCCAATTGCCCCCGAGGTGAACGGCGCGCATGAACGGATAGCCTGCCGAAGCATCGCTAGCAAGAGTCTGCATCGCATTCGGAGCAGCACCGGCCGTCACGGCGGACAACGCCGCGATCAGGAATCCAAATCGCAGAAAAGAGGGGAATAATTTCATGGTCAGAAATAGAGAACGCAAAATCGTTAGAGCCATCAGGGATGGCGCTGCCGGTGAATGTGTCCAAATACGCATCGTGTTGCTCTCGAACACAATCGGATCAAAGCCGCGCAAATATTGCGGCGACGCTTGCTGGCGTTACGGTGGGGCACGTCAATTAACTCGCCGATGATACCTGATCTATTCAACGAACATTGCCCTTCAGATATTGCGCGCTATATTAGAATAACTGATGCAATACGCTCCCTTGGGTTGGACGATATATTCCCAGTAACCTAGTATCGTGTAACATTCATACTTTCGGATAGACGTGCTTGAGTTTGATCCGGGCGTCGTCGGTGGTGAACTGCCAGTCGATGGTGGACTGGCGATGATTGCGGTCGGTTTCCCAGGTGTGAACCTGCGTGCGCATGGCCTCGAGGCTG
>CAITWF010000089.1 GCA_903896015.1 uncultured Opitutia bacterium
CGGCCCACGAGTTCACGCCCCAGCGCTTCGCCCAATTCGCGCGCTGATTCCACCGCCGCTGTCTTCGACCTCGTCCGCATCGCGCGCACTATAGCGCCGCGCCGTTCGCCCGGCTACGCTGTGGCCGGCTTTCCGCTTACGAAAAAATTGGCCAAGTTACGCTACCGGGAAATGGGTTTTCCTAGGTAGGCGACCCCAGAATCTTGGCCGTTAATTGCGACAACCCCCTGTTTTTTAATGCGTCACGGCCCAGCGTGTTGATGGGTGACGCATAATTGTGCCCCTGGGTCGTTACCCATCACGGTAAAATCACAACCTGTGGGGTTCGATGCCGCCCCACAATATATCTCGTGGATTAGGTAAATAGCGCCGGGAATGGAGACAGCTCAAGAAGATCGGCCAATTTATTCTTCCGGAAAGTGAATTTCCCTAGGCAGACCTACCCAGAATCTTGGCAGCCAATTGCGACAAACCCCTGATTTTTTATGCGTCACGGCCCAATGTCGTAGATCTCGATGAGCGCAACGCCGGTCGTATTGCCTACGCCCGTAACGAGCACGGTGTAGCTTCCAGGCTGAAGTGTGCTGAGCAGGGCCGCATCCTTGCTGCCGGCCGGCAATGCAAACGCTCCAACCTGCGTGGCTGCCGCGGCGATCTGCGCGGCGGTGCTCGCGCCGACCTCCCAGTTGTCGTTGGTGGCGATCTGTGTGCCGCCCGACATCAGCGCGATCGTCGGGTCGGCGAGCAAGTCGGCGACGCCGAAGACGGACAATGTCGGACCAACAGCGCGGATGAGCACGGTCTTTGGTGCATTGCCCGCAATCACAAAGCCGGCGATGAGCGTGCCTTCGCCGGTGGAAACGTTGACGCGAGCGGAGACATTGATGAGCCGGGCGCCGAGGACTGTGTCGGTGTCGTAGACTTCGGTGAGCGCGGCGCCCGTGGTGCCATTCGGACGCAGCAAGCTCGCCGAAAAGGCGCCGGTGTTGACCGTGGTGAGCAAGGCCGCGTCCTTGCTGCCGCTCGGCAGCGCAAACGCGCCGACGCGCGCGGCGGTGGCCGCCAGGAGCGAGCCGTCGGGCTGGCCGGCGATCGTGGTCTGCCAGTCGTCATTCGTGGCGACCACGCCCGCGGGGCCAAACAGCGTCAGCAGCGGATCGGCGAGGACGTTGGATACGCCAAACAGCGACAAGGTCGGACCGATGCCGCGCACAAGCAGGCCCTTGCCGCTGCCGGAAACCACAAAGCCCATAATCAGCGCCTGGCCCCCGGGGCCGGACACTGCGCGCGCCGAGAAATTCACGATCCGACTCGAGGGAGCCGGGGAAATCACGATCGTCATGAGCGCGGTGCCAGAACCGGTCGCATTCGTAGAGTTGAGCACAACGACTGACGTGCCGGCAGCCGCGGGTGTGCCACTGACTACACCGGTCACGGGATTCAGGGTCAGGCCCGCAGGGAGCCCAGAGGCGGTGAAGCTCGTAGGCGAGTTCGTAGCTAGGATCGCGAAACCAAACGGCGCCCCTAACGTGCCCACGGCGTTGAGTGATTGATTGACGATGACCGGTGCGATTCCCGCAGGTGCAACGACGATCATTAAATCAACGGGAGGGCTGGTGCAGGTGCCGTTGGCGCAGGTCAGGGTCACAAACGTGGGCCCGATCGTCCGGGGCCTTGCCGGAGACGATGTGCTGCTGTTGGCGACAATCAGCGCCGTGGTTTTCAACTTGTCGGCGGCCGTCGGCGTGCCGCTGATGACGCCAGTGACCGGATCGAGAACCAGACCGGGCGGGAGATTGAAGGCCGTAAACCCCGTGGGCGAACCCGAGCCCGTGATCGTGAACTTGAACGGCGTGCCGACCGTGGCCGGGGCGGTCAGTGGATCATTCGTGATGTTAGGCACGGCCGTCACCAAGAATGTCTGCGATACCGATGCCGCGCTCGAATAGCTGCCGTTGCCGGCCTGCGTGGCCTGCACCGTGACGCTGCCCGCATCCGTGAAAGTCACGGTGTTACCAGATATCGTCGCTGAGCCCTTCGTGACCTTGAGCGTGACAGGAAGACCGGAACTCGCGGTCGGATTCAATGTGATCGTGCCCTGGCACAAACCTTGATCGGGCACCGAGCTGAAGGTAATTGCTTGCGGCGCGGAGGAACAGACGCCGACCGCGAAACTCTGTGTAACCCCTGACGCCGCGGAGAAAGTCCCGTTGCCCGCTTGCGTCGCCGTGAGGAAGACGGTGCCGACTGCGCCGGTCAGCGTCACCGTGTTGCCCGAAATTGTCGCGGGACCGCTCACCGTCAGGGTCACCGGCAAACCCGAAGTGGCCGAGGGCAGGACGAAAGTGAACGGCGCATCGCATGCGGTGTGACTTGGAATCGAAGCGAAGCTAATCGTCTGGGGCGTCGGCGGAACAACACATGCAGTAACGGCGATGTTCTGCACCACCACCGGAGCTGCGGAGAAGGTCCCATTGCCGGCTTGCGTGGCTGTAAGGACTACGGTGCCGACTGTGCCGGTCAGTGTCACTGTGCTCCCGGAAATGGTCGCGGGACCGCTCACCGTCAGGGTCACCGGCAAACCCGAAGTGGCCGAGGGCAGGACGAACGTGAATGGCGCGTCGCACGCAGTGTGACTTGGAATCGAAGCGAAGCTAATCGTCTGGGGCGTCGGCGGAACGACACATGCAGTAACGGCGATGTTCTGCACCACCGTCGGAGCTGCGGAGAAGGTCCCGTTGCCGGCTTGCGTCGCCGTGAGGACGACCGTGCCCACCGCGCCGGTCAGCGTCACGGTATTGCCGGAAATGGTCGCGGGACCGGTCACCGTCAGCGCCACCGGCAAACCTGAAGTGGCCGAAGGCAGGACGAACGTGAACGGCGCATCGCACGCAGTGTGAGTCGGAATCGACGCGAAGCTAATCGTCTGTGACGTCGGCGGAACTACACATGCACTCACCACAAAGCTCTGCGCCACATTTGCAGCGGGCATGAAATTCGAGTCGCCGGCCTGCGACGCCGTGAGTACGACCGTGCCGGTGCCGCCAGTGAGCGTAACGGTGTTGCCCGCGACTGTCGCCGGACCGCTCGTTACAACGAGCGTAACCGGCAGGCCGGAATTCGCGGTCGGCAAGACAAACGTGAACGGTGCATCGCACGCGGTGTGCGCCGGGATCGCAGCGAACGTGATCGTCTGCGCCGCCCACCCGATACTGTAGAAATTATTCGTTCCGAAACCCACAGCCGTAGTAGTGAAAACGAGCGTCCGATAGGTGCCACCGAGGTCTTGGATGTCCGTCGCCGTTCCCGTCAGCGGATCGAGCCGGCCAAAAAATGTCGTCTGGGTGACGGGGTCCAATCGGAGATAATAAAACTGGCTCGCTCCAAAACCAAAGCCGACATTCGTGCTCGTGTAAGCCAAGTCGGTGAAGCCGCGAGTCGCAGCCAGACCCAGATCGAAGTGATCGATCGGGCCGGAGCCCAGCGCGGGAATCATAGTGCCGAACCAAGTGTGACCGGTAACCGGATCATTGCGGAGGTAGTAGAAAAGATTGGCTCCCCATGCGCCCGGATTGTCAGCCGCGTAGGATAATGCGAAGTAGCCGGAGCCCCCGGGCGTGAGCGGATCGCCTGGCAGCGGCAGGGCTTTGAAATCCGTCGCCGTCGGGGCGCCAGGTTTGATCAGCGCGAGGTAGTCGCCGGTGCCGCTGTGGTGAATCGCATAAAAACTTAGCGCCCCAAATCCCAGATCATTGGACGCGTAGGTCAGGCCCGCGTAGGAATTCGCGGTAAGAGAATTTCCAACAGATGCTTGAGCCGTCGCCGTTCCGACCGGGAGATAACTCGTGAACCCGGTGGAGCTGCCCCCAGGCGGAATCGCGGCGCCGGTGATGGTGAAAAAATTGGTGGCGGTGGCTCCGGGAAATCCCGAGTTCGAATCATCGTAGCTCAACCCGGCCTGGCCGCTGGCGATGGTCCAGCGATTGGCGACCGTCGCCGCGCTGGCCCCGGTCGGCGTGATGGTCACGAAGTTATCTGCACGCGCCTCCATGGCAACAAGGCCGATTAGGCCCGCGAGGGCCGAGAATACCGACGGGCCGTATTTCATTTTATTCCTTTTTCCCAAGTCTGGCTGAATGGCGCCGCGGTGAACGCGGCTTCGATCAGTCCAATCCCAAGCGTAGTCGGGTGACAACTAGGCCGCCATGGGGTGAAACGATCATGGATGGTTCACCCACCCGGATTTGGCCATACGCGTGAGCCGGCGCTTTATTCCACCGTGACGTGGATGAATAAGGATTCATTCGATCGGGAGAGGAAATGGGGAACGGGAAAGTAATCCGTTTCCTGGAAAATCACAGACGGTGGGAACCGCGGCGCGGATCTACCCGGTAGACTCCATTTCGACGTAAAACCGCATCGAACTACAACGGCCACTTCCACCCCGTGGTCACGCGACACAAGAAGATCACACACGATGCCGCGTGGACATTTTTAAGACCAGGCCACGCGCCCCAGTACCCGCCGACTCGATCGACCCCATGTTCGTCTACGCTCGCCCGAACCTAGCCAGCCTTAACGAGCAGAAACCGGTTCATACCGTCACGGTTATGGTTCGCTCCAGTGAAGCGAATTGAGGAGCTCGGCGAGCCGAAGTCCGGCCTCGCCGATCTGACGCGCGATCACCACGGCCTCCCGCGCCTCATACCCAGCGGAAAGAGTGATCTCGATCCGATGAAGACGCGGCACCCCACCGCGGCCCGGCGAAGTCTCCGCCAAGTTGAAGGTCAACCCTTGGTAGGCGTCCGTGCCGAGGCGGACGCCTTCGGTGGCCCACAGCGCGCTCCAACGGTGATAGTCGCCAGGAGTGACGGAATGATGCGGGGCCTCCCGCTGCACGGCAGCTTCGCCAAGCTTCTTGTAACCGGTGCCAGTAAGAACGCGGCGCAGCAGAGTCGTATCGAAAAGTTCGTGAAGATTCTGGCTCTTGGAATAAAACAACGCATTGCCTCCCGCGTCGGTGGGAGTGCTCAGAGAGAAATGGTCAGGTGGGAGCAGGCGCGGACTCGACGGATTGCTAATGTCGTAGTAACCGCTGACGCAGTGCAACGGCTGATGAACGTCACCGACGCAATGAACGAGGACCTTCAATGCCTCGAGCGGCGTGAGCCCTGCAGCGGCGCCCTCGAGCGTGCGGATCGCGAGATCGATCGCGTGGACGACATCCTTGTCGGACGCGAACTGGCTGCGCTCGTCATATTCCGCTGAGCCCACCGGAAAGTTGACGAAATGCCAATTGGCGGATGCGGGGAAACGGTGATTAAATGCCACCGCCTCCTCAGAACCTTTCATGTTTCCGCGGTTGCGACCTGCAGACCGCACGTCGTCGAGCCACGTCGCCACCGAAGCGAGGTCGTCGGAGCCGAGGATGCGGATGACCGCGGCGCGCGCAGCAGGGTTGAGGCGACTGCGGGCGATGTCGGCGATTGCCTGGTGGCCTTCGTGACCAAAGCCGAAGACGCTGGTGATGCCCGTGAAAAAAATCGCGGCAAACAACGAGATGTATTTCATGGATTGAAAAGGTTGAGCGAAGCCGGTGTTGGGCTCCTCGTTGGGCTCAAGCTTAACCCGGGACGCGAATCGGCAACCGCGTTTTTTCCTCTCTCAAACGTGGAACCTCAATTATGACCGCGGGGCAGTTTCGTTGGCAACGGACAAAAATGGCCCAAAGCGAACTATGAGCGTTCAACTGATACCGTGCAGGACGCCCTCGGCTATTGTGTTGAGCCACAAGGAGCCCGCAGTCCGCGCATGCTGGAACGCGCTTGGCACTGCTACGAACGACCTTCCCCACCTGCGAACCGTTCGATGAGCACGAACCCCGGCCTGGCGTACGCTAACGTGCGAATTGACCTAGCGTCGATGCGCCGAAACGCGCAGCCGATTGCTCCATTCGATGTGCTCCTGGCCCGTCATGCCCTCGCTTGTTGGAGCGACCATTGTGACTTACAAAATCGGAGAATTTTCGCGGGTAAACGGCCTTGCGGTCGCAGACTGTCAGAACGGTTGTCAGCGACCCTTCACGGCAGAAAATAGTTGTGTCCGTCAAGTTCAGCAAAAGTGGATTGGTGGTACGATGGTTTGGTGAGTTAAAAAGATTTATGGGGAGGGTTTAAGGGAGGGGGCGTAGCC
>CAITWF010000090.1 GCA_903896015.1 uncultured Opitutia bacterium
ACCTCTCTTTTAGAGAGGCGCCTGCCCCTTCCTCCACACCACCTTCCCCGCGCCGCGTTGCGGCGCCTTCCGATCCTTCAAACCTTCCTCGCCTAGTCATTACCGCAGGCGCGAACTGGTAATTCTAATTGGCGCTGGACACCCCCCAGCGACGCGTAGACCCCGAAGCATTAGGCAGCATTACTAGGTGAAGCGTGACACATTTGAATGTCACAAGGCCGCGAGTTGCGTCACCTACACCGCCCAAAAACCAACTCTGCTGCGGAGTGGCACAAATTGCTGGCGGCGGTGTGACAGAATTATTGCGGCCTCCAATGGCTGAAGTTGGCCGAAGCTTTCATCTCGGTCGCGATGAACTTCGCGAAGTCCGCGATCTCACCGTGAACCGAGGCCCTTTCGAGGGCCGCCATGTATTCCCGTCGGCGCCCGAATCTGATCACGGTCCAATTGTAGCCGCCAGAGGCGAGCATGACGTTCATGAGAAATCGACCAATCCGTCCGTTACCGTCAGAATACGGATGAATGAACACGAATACGAAATGACCCAGAACCGCGCGAACCGCCGGAGACGGCTCATTGGCCAGCATCCTAAACAAGGACTCCATTGAGGCCGGAACTGCTTCCGTCGCGGGAGGGACGTGTTCGGAGTTGAGGATGAAGACGCGGCGTTCGCGGTAACCCGCCAGTGCGGCCGGCGGCAGAATGTTCGCCTGCACCGACGGGCTGAAAAGAGCACGATACCATCCCTGCAGATCGCGATCCACGATCCGCCCTGGGGCGTGGCCCCGCCAGAGATCGCCGAGACTCGTTAGAACAGTCTTGAATGCCGCCCGGTAGCCTTTCGCGGCCATGGCATTAACCTGCTCCTCGTCCTGTGGATTTGCAGAAGGGTTCCAAGAACCGTCAGCGATGCGTTGAATGAGGTCGGGTGTGACTTGGTATCCCTCTATGGATAGAGAATTGTATGCGTCGTGGGTGTAAATTTCATTCACGCGACGCAGGTAGACAGACGGATCGGGTCGTGAACTTGGTGGCTGTGGAAAATGCGCCAAAACTTCGAGGCGCATCCGCGCCCACATTGCTTCGACGCGGCCGGCATAAGGTGAGTCCAAGATGGCTCCGGCTAGGAGGTGGGCCGGTCCTTCAAAAGGGTTCTGTGCTTTGATAACTATTCCGGCGGCGAGCAGGTCAGCTTCGAGCCGTGACGCGGAGTCGGTAAGGCCAAGATGACGAAGTGCTCCGGCGATCCGTCCGGCGGATGTGACATTGATTGGCCCAGACAATAAAGCACGGGAGAGGTCCTCAACCCGCACCATCCGAAGCGCGAGTTCGGCAGTCGTGGTAGACTTAGTGTAGTAACTTGGGGTTGTGCGGATCAAAGCGACCGCCAGGGGCATTACCTGCAAGCCCTGCTTGGTCGTGGTGACGGGCAGGCCGTTGCGGTCAGGGTAGAGCAGGATTGAGCTACCGTTGGGCAGCTTAAGCGTAAACACGCCGCCGCGCTTGGTAAGCACGATCAATTGTTTTGGCGTGTGAGTGCTGGCTGTCCAGAGGTCGAGCGAATGCTCGGCAGACAGACAATAACGTTGGCCGTATCGAGCAGCTAGGTAGTCCGAGACAAAAGACCAAAAGTGCAGGTGCCAGAAGGTCGTATCGCCAGCGCTGGCCTGTGGTGTAACAAGGGTATACCAACCTCTGATTATCTCCGCAAGGAACCCCCGGTTCTGGAGAAGCATGCGGGTTCGCCGAGGCAATTGCGTCGAGCGTAGAATGTGCGACGGTGCGGTAGCATGCGCTAGACGGAGGGCCTCAGCTAGTTCGCGCTGGATGTCGACGGGCATGGTGTCAGTAATGAATAACTTTGGTTTGATGTCAAAAGTTGCTTTGGTTTGATGTCAATGTTTGCTTTGGTTTAACGCATTAACTTGCTTTGGTTAGCATCGTGCGTCTGGCCGAGGCGACCGCCTCCGAAAACTGCTCTCCACCTCGTATTGTGGCCACGAATTGCGCCACCACATCCCCTTTTATTGCGTCACTTGCCACTAGGAGTGCTTCGGGCTAGGCCACCGTCTCGATCAAGATCACCTAGACCAACAAAATGCCCATACCTAAAATGCATCAAGGAGACTGGGAGCATCGGCTCACGGTTCTCTCAGCATGGCGAATCTGGCGGCACCACTCCGGTAGCGTCGGCGACAACGGCGCTACCTACCGAGCCGTTTTGGACGGCTGCGCCGTAACTGTTCGTGCGTTGTGCTACACGCTCGATGTTGGCTGCAATTTTGCGGGGAAGAACATTAGCAAGTGAGCGGCACGCCAGGCCGAGTTGCTTAACTGCCGGGACAAGAATGCAGGGCTTCTTCGGACCCTCAATGGCGAAGAGCAGAGATGTCCCCTTGAGGTTCTTTATCTTGGTAATCGGGCCGTCGCCCATCCCAAGGACGGGGACCTCTACCATGCCACAGGCCCCCAAGAAATGACTGTCGCGATCAACACCTTGTTCGTGTGGCTTGCAGCAAAGCGTGCGCGAGGCCGCCCTTACAAGCGGTCTCCGTCGACCTACTAGCGCCCATCGCATGATCACCCAGCCCACCGCGCTTCTACCGCATGGTTGAAGTTGGCCGACTACCGTGCGTGCCCGCGTCACAAAAAAGCCGCCCGAGATTTCTCCGGCGGCTCTCAAAAACAGAATTAACTACTCCAGAAACAGAATTAACCTGCGCAAACGTATTTAATACGTTCGACCACTCAGCGATACTCTTCGCCGGTGACGGCGTTGATCATCTTGAAATTCTCGACGTGGTAGTTGAGGTCGGCGCGGAAGGCCAACTTCACCCCGAAGAGTTTCTCCATGCGGACGAGGAGGTCGGCGTCTTCGGACCGGAGACGTTCGAGGATGCTCGGGTGGACGAGCACGCGCAGCGAATACTCCTTGCCGTCGTTGCGCAGTTGGAGGCGGCGGACGACGGACGAGAGTTTGCGCTGCAGTTCGACGGAAACGGTCGTCGCGCTCTTCACGATGCCGCGGCCGCGGCAATACGGGCAGTCGGTGTAGAGATTCGACGAGAGCGACTCCTGCTGGCGCTGGCGGGTCATCTGCATGATGCCGAGCTGCGAGATGGGCAGGATGTGGTTCTTTGCTTTGTCAGACGACATGAGCTCAACCATCTTTTCGTAGACGGCGTTGCGGTGGCGGCGCTCCTTCATGTCGATAAAGTCCATGATAATGAGACCGCCGAGATTCCGCAGTCGGATCTGGCGCGCGATCTCCGCGGCCGCTTCCAAGTTCACGGCGTAGATGACGTTTTTCTCGTCGCCGCCGCGGTTCTTGTGCGAGCCGGTGTTCACGTCGATCGCGATGAGCGCCTCGGTTTCGTCGATGATGATTTCGCCGCCGCTCGGGAGCGGGACCTTGCGCTGGCCGGTCTGCTCGATCTGGCGCTCGATGTTGAAGCGCTCGAAGATCGGGATGCTGTCCTTGTAGAACGCGATCTTGCTGGCGCTGCGCTTGGAGATTTGGCCGACGAGTTTTTGCGTGCGCTCGTGGTCTTCCTTGCTGTCGATGAGCACGCGGTCGACTTCCTCGGTAAGAAAGTCGCGGACGGTGCGTTCGACCAGATCGGGCTCCATGTAGAGGCACGCGGGGGCGCGATCGTTCTTCATCTTCGTCTGGATGTCCTCCCAGGTCTTGAGGAGGAGATGCAGGTCGCGGACGAAGTAGCGGGCTTTCTTGCCCTCGCCCGCGGTGCGGACGATCACGCCCACGCCTTCGGGGATGGTGAGTTCATTGATCAGCGTTTTGAGGCGCTTGCGCTCGGCGACGTCCTCGATCTTGCGCGAGATGCCGCAGCCGTCGGAGAACGGCGTGAGGATCAGGTAGCGGCCGGGGATCGAGAGATTGGTCGTGGTGCGCGGGCCTTTGGTGCCGATCGGGCCCTTGGTGACTTGAATCACGATCTCGGTGCCGGGAGGATACATCGAGGGGATGTCCTTTACGGTCGGATCGGCGGGGCGCGGCGGGGCGTTTTTCTTTTTGTTCACGCGCACGACTTCGACGGACGAGTCGGCGGCGGCGGGGAGCATGTCCCAGTAATGGAGAAACGCGTTCTTGGTGTAGCCGATGTCGACGAAGGCGGCCTTGAGGCCGGGGTCGAGGTTCTTGATGCGGCCTTTGTAGATGCCGCCGACCATGCGGTTGTCGGACTCGCGCTCGATTTCGAATTTCTCGAGGCGGCCGTCGACGAGGAGTGCGACGCGTTTCTCGAGCGGCTCGGAGTTGATGATGAGCTCGCGGTAGGAGCCCTTTTCCTTCTGGAAGACGGAAAGTATTTTTTGGAGGAGCGGGCGGTTTTTCGAGCGCTCCTTGGCGCCGGCTTTTAGTTCGTCGGCGCTGATCGGCTCAGACTCAGAGGCGGGCGGGGGGTTGACGAGTTCTTCGTCATGCTTTCGGAGAACGTCCTCGGGGGAGGGCGTGGATTGCGGTTGATCGCTCATGGCGGGTGTCGTGTGGGTTAATCACGGTGGCCCCGGGTGCGGCAGATGCGGCGCAGGAGATTCCGGCAGAGCGGTCAATGGCGCGGACGGATTTCATGCGAAATCCTTTCGAAAGCGCCAGACGCTCTGGACCAGTCCTTGCAGCAAGCAGCAACTAAGCACAAAGGAGCCACCGTAGCTGATGAAGGGAAGCGGTATGCCCGTGATGGGCACCAGCCCGATGGTCATGGCGATGTTCACGAACACATGCACCGCGAACAGCACGGTGACGCCTAAAGCGAGCAGCGTGCCGAGCCGGTCCCTCGCGGAACCGGCGATGCGAATGCCGTTGAACAACACCAAACCAAAAAGGCCGAGAACCGTAAGACTTCCCAGAAAACCTTTTTCCTCGGCGATGACCGAGAAAATAAAATCGTTGTGCGCGACCGAGCGCGGCAGGTAGCCGAGTTGGGCCTGCGTGCCCTCCGTCCAGCCCTTGCCGAATACACCGCCGGAGCCGACGGAGATTTTCGACTGCCGCTGGTTCCAGCCGATCCCCATCGGATCGATCTTTTCGGGATCGATGAAGGAAATGATGCGGTTGCGCTGATAGTCGTGGAGCGGCACCCACGAGTGCGACTCATAGTATTTCTTGCTCGTGTCGCGATACGGGTAGCCGTGCGCCTCCATGAACTGCACGTAGTTCGACGTATCCCACGCCACCACGCCCAGCAGGAGGAGAAATGCCCCCAGCGCGCCCAGGAAAAACCGGGCGGACAGCTTGGAGACATAGAGCATGGAAAACACCATCGGGGGCAGGACAATCGCCGACTTGAGATCGGGTTGTAACAGAATGAGCAGCATGGGGCCGCCCACCGCAAGGGCCAATTTCCCGAGCGTCCCGAGCGACTGCGAAATCGTCCCGATTTTCGCGTGGACTAGGACGCTCGCCGTGATCAGGAGGACCGCGATCTTTGCGGTCTCGGAGGGTTGAAAGACGAAGAGCCAGCGCCGCGAGCCGTAGACCTCCTTGCCGACGCCGGGAATCAGCACGAGCACGAGCGTCACGATGCTCGCTAGGTAGAACCAGTGGGCGACGCCGAGCCAGAACCGATAGTCGATCAACGACACGGCAACGTAGAGCGCGGCACCGAGCCCGAAAAAGATTACCTGTTTGAACCACGCGTAGTTCCACACGTCGGCTGCATGGAGTTGAAACTGCGCCGAGTAAATGAACGCGATCCCGAACGTGCCGAGCCCGAGCATCGCGATCGGTGTGACCCAATCCCACGACGTGCGCGTCGTCGGCTTGAAGACGCTGAGGTAGTCGGTGGGCGAGGGGAGGTTCACGGAAGGGAGTCCGTAGCAGAAGCATAGGCGTCGGCGGTTGGCAACGCCGCGACTTCCGGGGCGTCGCTTTCGCGCTCCGCCGGCGACGCGTTCGCGAGCCCGAGCAGCGTCCAAAACACGATTGCGCCCATCGGGCCTTCGAGCACGACGCCAAGGCAGGCACTCGCGAGGATCGTCCAGCTCACGAGCCAGAGCGGCAAAGGGGAGTCGCGTTTGTCGACCGTGTCACGTGCGGCCCAGGTTTTCCGCGCCATCACGACGGCGATGGCACCAAACCCAGCAATTCCGACCAAGCCCATGCGGCCAAAGATTGAGAGGAGATAATTGTGCGGGCTGCGGACGTTGAATTCGTCGTTATTGTCGGCGTAGTAGACGCGCAGGAATTCTCCCGCGAGATCATGGCCGAAGCCGAGGCCGAACCAGCGTCCGTCTGCCCAAGTTTCTGTCGCGACGGCTCGCCACCAGACGAGGCGGAATTGGTTGTTGTCGGGTTTGTCGTCCAGATCTGTCGAGCGGTAGACCCGGTTGCCCTGCAAATCGGCGATCGATGCGAGGCTCTCATACAGCCGGTAAATCGGGAGCGTGGTGACGGGCCGCGGGCTCACGACTCCCTGGATCAGCAGGCCGCAGAGGCCGACCGCCAGCAGCGCGACGACCACGCGCACCATGCGCCAGGCGCGCAGCACGACGAGCCAGGCGATGCCGCAGCCAAGCGCGACGATCGAAGCGCGATTGTTGCCCACGGCCACGCCGACGAGCGCTGCGGCCGCGGCGGCGAGCCAGCCGACCCGGCGTGAGCACACATAGCGATGTACGAACCACAGTGCGCCGCCGGCCAAGAACCCGCCCGCGACGTCGTTTTTCACAAAAACGATCGGGATGCCACCGATGGCCAGTGTGGTGACGAACCAGTCGGGGTAGGCGAGAAACAGGCAGAACACCGGACCGGCGAGTGTCAGGCCGGCCATGACGCAGCCCAGTACCCAGCGGCGGGCCGCAGGCACGCTGTTCCACGACCGGGCGACGAAATAAAACAGCGCGTAGTAAACAAACGCGAAGTCGCGCAGGGCCACGAATCCATGCGCGCGCAGATCGACGGGAATCCGGATGACGCCGAGAGCGATCCAGCCGAACACGAAGCCATCGAGCGCGTCGCGGTGCAGCAGCGTCGCTCGTCCCTGCACTGAGCGCCAGAGGCTTAGCATCAGGCCGAGTCCGAGGGCGAATTCGCCGGGCAGCATGGGCACGCGCGGGACTTGGAGTTGGGCGAACCCGCGGTTTCCCACCAAATATCCGGCCAGCACAATCCCGGCGATCAACGCGTCCGTCGGTATATTTAGGACGTGGCCGGACATCCAGAGGATCAGCGCGACGCCAATGACCGCGACTGGCAGCGGGTTTTCGTTTGCGATATTCCAGCCGGCTACCACCGCGGCGATTAGACCGACGGCGATCAGGATGCGCCGGGTGAGCGTAAGGTTCACGGTGGGAAAAGGAGTGGACGGAAAATATCGCGCCGAGCAACGCCAGGCGGTGGCGATGGCGTCGAGGGGAGCGCGTCGGGTTAAGGAGTGAGCGGCGGTTTGCGCCACGGAGCAACCAGCGCTTGCAACTGCCAGCGGCCGATCAGGCGGGTGTCGCGCCACGCGAATGACGACAGCACCCCTGCGGTCGCCTGCGCAAGTGCGCTCGCGCCCGCCGCGCCGAGGCCGCCGAAACGGGGAATCAGGATCAGATTGAGCAGGAGATTGAGCGCGACACCAGAGATCATCGCGGCCAGTTGCCGCCGCGGTTTTTGCTCCGCGATCAAAACTTGTTCGCGTGCGATGCCCACGGCGAGAAACGGATAGC
Organism: uncultured Opitutia bacterium; assembly: GCA_903896015.1. GTDB lineage: Bacteria > Verrucomicrobiota > Verrucomicrobiia > Opitutales > Opitutaceae > CAITWF01. Next base: position 7,675 of record CAITWF010000090.1, read on the forward strand.
CGAGCAGCAACACGATGAACATCGACACGGTCGCGGCGTAGGCCGGCCCAAAGAGCAGCGACACGATCACACCCGAAAGCAGGATGCCGGGCACGGCGGCGGCATACGCGAGTTGCGCGGCGCGCGCGAACAGGCCCCGCACGCGTCGATCGAAGTCAGCGCGATCGGTTGCGTGCGCAGTGAGCAGCGCAGGCGCAAGCGAAGCCGCGAGCGCGACGGGCAGAAAACCGCACAATTCGTAAAGCCGCGCGGCGGCGGCGTAGCGACCGGCTTCCTGTGGGCTGGCGAGGTGGACGAGCATCACTTGATCGAGCCGCAGGTAGAGAATGCTGGCGATCGCGGCGAGCGCCAGTGGCCAGCTTTCGCGCAGGAGCGCGGACGCAAGGTTTCCGCGCCATTGCCAGGTGCCGAGCTGGCCGCCGTTCCGCCGGTAGAACCAGACAAACAGCAGCGAGGCCGCCGGCATTTCGATAACGAGCATGAGTGCGAATGCCTCGATTTTTGCGCCGGCGAGAATGAGCACGACGCGGCCCAGCGCGCTCAACGTGAACGCGATGTTTTGCGCCCACACCCCGTAGCGCGCCTGGAGGTGCGACTGAAAATACACGTCGAAGATCATCATCGACTGGTGCACGTGCAGCAGCGCCGTCACGATCACGACGAAGCGCGCGGTGGGATTCGGCTCGAAGAGCCACATGCCCGTGATCGTCGCCGCGTAGGTCAACACGCCTGCACCGAGCTTCAGCAGAAACGCCGTGCCGAGGATCGCGCCCGTGTCCCCGGGCGTTTGCCGCAGTCGGCGCCGGACGATGGCGTCGAGGCCGAGCATCGGCACGACACTCAGAATCCCGGTGATCGCGATGCCATAGTTCAGCGTGCCGTAGTCGGCGGGCCCGAGGTAGCGCGCGACCCACGTGCCAACGAAGAGTCCGAGCGTCATACGCACGAGCTTCTCGAAGGTGAGCCAGCCGAAATTCGCGACGACCGGTTCGTCGCGGAACCGCCGCCACCACGAAGCGGATTGGGGTCCGGGTGCGCTCACGCGACGGGAAGGCTGAGTTGTTCGAGGCAAATTCGCTCGACGGCCTCAACACCCCAACGACGCAGGCACGCGAGCGGCTCGGCGGTGTTGTAACAGTCGTGTGATCGCAGATCGGGACGATCACAGGGTTGGCACGCGAGATCGGGCAGCCGCAGCGTGCGCACACGGTCGAGATGCCATGCCGGATCCCAGGAGGTAGGGGTCGGACCGGTGATCACGACCAGTGGCGTGGCGACAGCGTTGGCGAGATGCATTGGGCCGGAGTTGTTGCAGATGAAAAGCGACGCGCTCGCGAGCAACCGCACCAGATCGCCGAGGGTGGGTGTGTCGGCGATGTGCACGCCGGCGGGCAGCGGCGTGTCGGCCTCGGGCACGCGCGACCACCGCACTTCGTAACCGCGCGCGACGAGCCGACCGGCGAGCTCGGCAAAGCGCTCCGCGGGCCAGCGCGTCATTACGCGCTTCGAGCCGGGATGAATCACGACACGGCCGGGCACGCGCGGCGTGCCGCGTGTGAGGTGGCTGAGATCAGGTGGAGGCGGCGTAGGGGCCAGCGCGGGACCGCCGAGCACCTCGACAAAGTTTCGCGCCATTTCCCAGTGCCATTGCGCGATCTTCCATTCGCGGCGCCACTCGACGGCGTGTGTGAGCCCAGCGCGGCGGATGGGCATGCCGAAACGGGAGCCGAGCCGCACGCGCGCGCCCGAAATCCGCGCGAGCAAGTGCGCGATCGTGCTTTGATCGTTGCTGATAAAAATCGCCTCAGGCTTGCGCGAGCGGAGCCATGAGTGCCACGGACGCGCGCGCCACGGTCGGCGCAGCGCGGCGATCATGTCGGACTGATAAACGAGCAACGTGTCATCGCGCGCAACGTCGGCCACGTAGAGTTCCTCCACGCCCGGCTGCGTCACGAGACTCAGATGCGCGGAGGGAAACGCGCGCCGTAGCGCCTGCACGACCGGCACGAAAATGACGTTGTCGCCGAGATAGTTGGTCTTGAAGACGACGAAGTTCATGCGCGCAGTGAAAACATCATAGCGTGCTTAATGCGGCGAGCACGGCAGCGTGATGGTGTGATTTTGTGAAGTGCGCTAGATAGTGGCGGCGCGACGCGCCCATCGGCAGCCCGGCCGCCCGGGCTGCGCGAAGTTGCGCGGCGATTTGCGCGGGCGCCCGCGGTTCGACCAAATATATGTGTTCGGCCGGAAGGTTCTCGGGAATCCCTCGCCAACGAGTCGCCACGATCGGCAGATCGAGCGCAAGTGCTTCGAGCAGCACTGCGGGCTGGCCTTCGTGCGGGTAATAGCTTGGGAAACAAAAAAGGTCGGCGGCGCGCAGGAGACGGTTGCGCTCCGTGTCGGACGCAAAGCCGAGGTGCCGCGCGAGGCCCGGCGGCGCGGCGGAGAGTCGCGCGCGAAATTCGTCTTCATCCCGCGCGCTGGCGAACGGTCCGATCGCAGTGAAGCGAAACGCGCCGGGCTCAGCGGCATGGGCGAGCACCACGCCTTCGAGTGCGTCGAACAACCCTTTTTCGCGACACCCAAGCCCGACGAAGATCACCTCGCTCGCCCGTTTTTCATCGGTGGCGGTTCGCGTGCGGCAGATAAAATCAGGTGCGGGATCGGGGACGCCGTTGCGGATGACGAGGCAGCGGCGCGGTGCGATAAGCTCGCAGTCGGCGCGGCCGGCCTCCGCCTGCGCGATCGCGAGTGCGGCACGGCCGAGCAGCAGTCGCGAGATCCAGCGCTCGGGCGGCAGGGATTGCGTATCGAGCCACGCGCCGAGTCCCACCGCATGCCAGTGCAGCACGAGCCCGCGCGACCACGGGCGGCACAGCGCGAGCACCAGCCAGTCGCGGTAGAGTGCGCCGCGTTTCCCGGGCGCGGGCACATAGTAGATCGGCATGCGGCCTTCGCGGGCCAACACGCTCCAGACCCGCAAGCAGGCGCCGAGCACCGCGAAAATTTTCCCCGGCCGCCAGCGGCCGATGTCACCGCTGTCGCGTGAGAGCCGGAGGTTGACGTGGTGGACGCGCCAGCCGGGTTGTGCGCCGAGAAATCCGATCAGCGCCTCGACCGCGAGGCTTTGGCCGTGAGCGGGCGGAGGAGTCTGCGCAAGAACGAGGAGCTTCATCTCAAGCTTGGAAATCAGAGGCGGGGCGAAATGATACCGTCACGCGATGACGACGCCAGCCGCAAAACTCCAGGCTCCGGGACGGTGGGCTGCGGCTGTCGTGTGCGCGCTCGCGGGCGTGGCGGTGTTTCAATTTTTCGGCAACGCGAACCACGGCTACATCGACACGGCGTCACTGTTTTACTGGTGGGGATTTCAATGGGTAAACGCGGATTCGGAGACCGAGCACGGCTGGCTGATACTCGGGCTGAGCGTGTGGCTATGGTGCCGGAACCTCCAAATATCGGATGGAGGACTGCGGGTGGTGGATTTGAACAATCCACAATCTAAAATCGAAAATCCAAAATCTGCCATCGCCGCGATGACCGCAGGGCTCGCGTTGCACGCGCTTGGCTTCGCAGCGCAGCAGACGCGTATCAGCATCGTGGGCTTTCTGGTGTTCGTGTGGGGCGTGCTGCGGCTTGCGGGAGGAAAGCGGTGGAGCGGGGCCGCGGCGTTTCCCCTCGCGTTCATGGTGTTTGCGATTCCGCTGAACGCGCTCGACTCGCTCGGATTCTGGCTGCGGATGTGGGTGATCGACGCCAGCGCGGCACTCGCGCACACGCTCGGGATCGGTGTGTTGCAGAGTGGGACGCAACTCCTCGCGCCGGACGGCCGCTACAACTACGACGTAGCCGCCGCCTGCTCGGGCGTGCGCTCGCTCACCGCGCTCGCGGCGCTGGCTCTGCTCGCGGGCTATTTGAATTTTCGTTCCTGGCCGCGGCGCGCGACCGTGCTGCTCGCCTGTTTCCCGCTGGTGTATCTCGGCAACGTCGCGCGAATCTTTTCGATCGTGGTGGCGGCACAAAGAGGCGGCCAGACGTGGGGCGATCGGGCGCACGCGTTCATGGGTTACGGGGTATTCGCGATCGTTCTCGGTGGTGTTTTCGCTATTGTAGCGGCGATTCAACGTTGGTGGCCGGAGTTCAGGGGCGGCTCTCCGAGGCTTCCGAAGAATGAAGAAGGTTCTGAATGCCAAACGAACGCTGCGGAGAAGCGTCCCTACCGCGCGGCCGCGGCGATCGTCGCGCTCGCCGTCGGCGAGATGCTCTTCCTCCACTACCTCGCCACGCAGCCGCCGCGCGGCTTGGTCGGCGTCGCGCTCGCCGCCGGCGAAAAAGATCCGATCGAACTGCCGGCGTTTCTTGGCCGCGAGTGGACGGGACGAATCGTCCCCGTTTCTTCGGTCGAGCGCGAGATGTTGCCGGCGGACACGGGATTTTCGCGGCGGCTTTATTTCAACGACCGCGATCCGTCGAAACAGGTTTTTCTTTCGATTGTGCTGAGCGGGCGTGATCGGACGTCGATTCACCGGCCGGAGCTTTGCCTCGTCGGGCAGGGCTGGACGATCACGGGGCGCGACGAGCACACGTTTGATTATCCACGGCGCCCGTCAGCGCCCGACGGGGGCGGCAAATTTCCGGCGACGGTTCTGCGCGTGCGGCGCGAAGTGCCCGGGCCTCGCGGACCGCAGCACGTGCCTCAGTTGACGGTGTATTGGTTCGTAAGCGGCGACCACGTGGTGGCATCGCACTGGGAACGATTTTTGCGCGATGCGTGGAATCGCGTCGTCCACGCCCGCGCCGATCGCTGGGCCTATGTGCTGATGCAGACCGATGCGAGCGACGGCGAGGCGGCGGCGTTTGCACGCCTGCAAGCGGTGTTGAACGAAACGCTCCCGGCGTTTCAGCGGCTACAGCCCGGGGAGTAGTTCGCCGTGCTCCGCGCGGCCGGAAGAAGACTTGAGCTTTCGGATGCGGGGCCTACGTTGCCCGTCCCTTGACGACCGGAAGCGCAGCCGACTTCGCCTTTCTGATCGCCGAGAGCGACGCCTTTGACTGGTCGCTCCCGGCGGCGCTTGTCGTTGGCGGAGGCATCGGGTTCTGGGTCGTGTGGGCGCTCACCCGCCATACCCGTCGGGGCGCCCATGAGCAGGCGGCCGAGTTGATTGAGGTCGCGCGCCGTGAGGCGGCCGTCGCCGCGGAGGAAATGAAACAGAAGGCGGAGGCCGAGATTCAGGAAAAACGCGCCGAGATGAATCGCGAATTTGATCGCCGCGAAATCGAGAGCGATGTCCGCCTTCGCGAAATCCGTGCGCACGAGGAGTCACTCGCGCTCCTGGACTACCAGCTCGAACAGCGCCAGGAACGGCTCAATCGCGAAAACGCCGCTGTCAAACAGGCGCGCGATGCCATCCGCGCCCTTTCGAAAAGTGTGCGCAAACGCCTCGAGGGTGTCTCGCAGCTCGACGCAGACGAAATTCGCAAACAGCTCCGCGAAGAAGTGCTCCTTGAGTGCGGTGACGAGCTCCGCGCGCTTCGCCGCGCGACGCTCGAGAAGTCCGAGCAGGAACTCCAGAACGACGCCCGCCGCATCCTCATCGCCTCGATGCAGCGCATCGCGAGCAAACCGAACAACGATCTCACGGCGACGATCGTGCAGCTGCCGACCGAGGAGATGAAGGGCCGCATCATCGGCCGCGAGGGGCGCAACATCAAAGCCTTCGAAGCCGCGACCGGCGTCACCCTCCTCATCGACGAGTCGCCGCAGATGGTGCTCATCTCTTCGTTCGACCCCGTGCGCCGCGAAGTCGCGCGCAGCGCGCTCGACGCCCTCATCAAGGACGGACGCATTCATCCCGCGACGATCGAAGAGTTCGTCAAGCGCGCGACCGACGAAATCGATCTCGTCACCACTCAGGCCGGCGAGGATGCCGTCACCAAACTCAATATCAACGGCCTCCATCCCGAGATCATCAAGATGCTCGGCCGGCTCAAGTACCGTTTCTCCTATAATCAGAACGTCCTCGATCACTCGGTCGAGACGGCGTTTCTCGCCTCGCTTATCGCGAGCGAGGTCGGCCTCGACTCGAACCTCGCGAAGCGCGCCGGCCTGCTCCACGACATCGGCAAGGGCGCCCCCGGCGAGCTTGAGGGAAGCCACGCCGTGATCGGTGCGGAGTTCATCAAGCGCTTCGGCGAGACTCCGATCGTCGTCAACGCCGTCGCCGCCCACCACGAGGAAGTGAAGCCGGAGACGGTTTACGCGGGCCTCGTGATTCTGGCCGATACGATTTCCGCCACGCGCCCCGGCGCCCGCGCCGAGTCGATGACGAGCTACATCCAGCGCCTTGGGCGGCTTGAAAAACTTGCGATGTCGCTCGACGGCGTGCAGCAGGCGTTCGCGATTCAGGCGGGCCGCGAAATCCGCGTCGTCGTCTCGCCGCAGGAAGTCACCGATGATCGCGCCCGCGAAATCGCGAAGGAACTCCGGGCCCGGATTGAGGCTGAGCTCCAATACCCGAGCACGATCAAAATTACCGTCATCCGCGAATCGCGTTTCACGGAGACGGCGACCTAATTTCCGCCATGGCCGATCCGAAAATCCTCGAGACCTTCCCGAATCCTGCGCCGCAGCGCGACTACGTCATCGCGCACACGCACCACGAGTTCACCTCGGTGTGCCCGATGACCGGCCACCCGGACTTTGCTGCGATCACCGTGCGCTACGTCGCAGACAAGACGTGCGTCGAGCTAAAGTCGCTGAAGCTCTATTTTCACGCGTTTCGAAACAAAGGTATCTTCTTTGAGGCCGTGACCAATAAGATTTGCGACGATCTCGGCGCGAAGCTCCAGCCGCGCGCATTAACGATCATCGCCGACTGGAAGGGGCGCGGCGGCGTTACTTCGGTGGTGACGGCGGAATGGTCCGCGCCGAAGAAGAAGCGCTGATCGCGCACCCGTCGCCGGTTTTTCCGGAATTCAATTTTCCATGGCTCATTCCCGCTTCTCCGCGGCCTGCGTCGCAGCTCTGCTCGTGCTTTCGGTCCGCGCTCAATCCGCCTCCGATTCCGCCATCGCGCTCGACGAGATCACTGTTTCTGCCACGCGCATCGCGCAGCCCGTCTCAGATGTGCCGGCGAGTGTGACGGTCATCCGGCTCAACGAACTTTTCGGCAGCGCCACTTCGCTTAGCGATCTTGCGCGCTCCGAGCCCGGCGTTTCGGCTCCGGCGTCGTTCGGGGCGACGGGCAACGCTCCGCGTAATTTTCCCTCCGCGCGATCGTTCAACATCCGCGGCCTCGACGGCAACCGCGTCCTCATCCAGGTCGACGGCGTGCGCCAACCCGAGCAGTTCACTTTCGGCAACGCGCAGTTAATCGGCCGCGATTATTTTGAGCCTTCGCTTTATCGCACTGCGGAAATCCTGAAGGGCTCCGCATCCGCGCTTTACGGCTCCGATGCCGTCGGCGGCGTGCTCTCCTTTATCAGCCCCGCGCCGACCGCGCTGCTGAGCGAGGCAAAACGCGATTACCTCGCGGGCATTTCTTCGAGCTACGCTTCGGCCACCGACGAATGGACGCACACCGCAAGTGCCGCCGGTCGTTCAGGCGCGATCGCGGCGGTCGCGACCGCCACATACCGCGAAGGGCGCCAAGCCGAGCCGAACGGCAGCTATCCCGCGGACCCATCGGAGTTCAAAATCGACGCGGGTCTTTTCCGCGTGGATTACACGCCGGGTGTCGGCAGCACTTTTTTTCTGACGGGTGAGACGTTCACCAAAACGACTAACGCGTCGTTCCCCAGTCTCATCACGTCGACGTTTTACAGCCAGACCGGCCGGCAGCGAATCACGCGTGACCGCGCGACGTTCGGCTACGATTTCACGAGCTCTTCGGGCTATTTCCGAAACGTGCAGGCGCGCCTCTCGTGGCAAGGTGCGAAAGTGCGCGAAAGCTACCTGACGAGCCAGGGCGTGCCCGTCGGCCCGCCGCCGCCCGCGCCGCAGATTTACGCTCCGCGCCTGCGGGTGCGCGATTCCGACTTTCAGAACCGCGGGCTCTCCGGCTCGGTGCAAGTGGAGAGCGCGGCGCGAATCGCTGAGCGTGCTCATCGCATTCTCTGGGGGGTCGAAGGTTCGCAGACGAAGCAGACGCGCTACGAGGATTTTTCCCAGTTCGACGGCACGACGGGCGCGTTTCTGAACAAGGTTTACGTCGGCGAAAATTTCCCACTCAAACGCATTCCCGACGGTGACGTCACGCGCTACGCGGTTTTCGCGCAGGACGAAGTCACGCTCGACGCCGCGCAAAATTTTGTCGCGACCTATGGTGTGCGCCTTGACCATTACCGTTTGAGCGTGACCGACGATGCGCTCTATCAAAATCTCGCGAAAGGCACGCCGCCGGTTGACTTCGATCAATGGGCCTTCGCGCCGAAGCTCGGGCTGCTCTGGCGCGTGAGTGCGCACGAGACATTTTTTGCCCGTTACCACCGCGGCTTCCGCAACCCGACCAACGAGGATCTCAACGGCTCGATCGTGAATCTCACCACGCCGCCCGTCTTCTATCGCACGAAGCCGAATCCAAACCTGAAGGCGGAAACGAGCGACAGCTTCGACTTCGGCATGCGCGCGCGTCGGCCCGGCGCGTCGTATGTCGTGAGCGTGTTCTACAACGCCTACTCGAACTTCATCGACACCTTCAGCCCGACGCGCGATCCGCAGCTGCCGAGCTCGCCGACCGACCCGGTGATTTACCAGTCGAAGAACTTAACGCACGCCCGCATCTACGGCGCCGAGGCGACGGTGGAGCTGCCGCTCGGTCACTACGAAAAGTCGCTCACCGGCACGACGTGGACGAACTCCCTCGCGTGGTCACGCGGCGACAATCTGCAAGATAGCAAACCGCTCAATTCGATCGAGCCGCCGAAGTGGGTGAGTACGCTCAGCTACGCCGCGAATGAGCGCTGGGGCGTGCGCCTCACGGCGACTACCTACGCCCGCCAGACGCGCGCGGACGGCAGCGCGATCCTCGCTTTGTGGGACGGCCGCCCGCCGACGCCGGTGCAGTTCGTGCCGGCCAGCGTCACGCTGCTCGATCTTTCCGGCTACCTGAACCTGACGAAAAATCTCCGCGCGAGCGCCGGCGTCTACAATCTCACCGACCGCCAATACTGGTTCTGGCAGGATGTCCGCGAACTCGATCGTGGCCGCGCCGATCTCCAGCGGTTCGCGCAGCCAGGGCTCAACACGCGCGTCACGCTCACGGCTAGTTTCTAAGCGCTTCTGTCCGTTCATCTGTTGCACGGACCGCTCGCCCTATCCGCGCTCGACGTGGCGCGGCGGGTGGCGACACTTCTGCCGAACCCAGATCAACATGAAACTTCGCCTCCTCGCTCTCTCGTTGCTTGCGCCGCTCGCGTTGCGCGCGGCTGACACGCTGCCGATTTTCAACGCTACGCTCACTGTCGGCAAGGAGCACCGCTTCATCCTCGTGAGCGGCAGCACGACCAGCCCGTTCCTCAAACTCGGCGACGCGTTCGAGGGCTACACCGTCAAGGCTTACGATGCCAAAGCTTCGACGCTCGACCTCGAGCGTGACGGCAAGATCGCGCACGTTACGCTTGCTGCCGATGCCAGCGTGGAAAACGGCTCCGCGACCTCAGCCGCTCCGGTGCGTGCAACGATCGCCGATGCGCAGGCCCTGATGAGCAAGATTCACCTCGACGATGTGCTGCAGCGCACCGTCGACATGCAACGCAAGGCGATCGGCAATTCGGTGGGCGGCATCGGAAAGAATTTTCCGAACGCCTCACCGGAGGACGTGGCGGCCTTCCAGCAAAAGGTCATGGACATGGTCAACTCGTCGCTCGATCCCGTGAAGATGAAAGACGACATCACGAAAATTTACAGCGAAACCTTCTCGAAGGATGAACTGGATCAGATCTCGGCGTTCTACGACACGCCGATCGGTCAGGTCATGCTTGCGAAGCAGCCGGAGGTGCAACAGAAGATGCAGACGGCGATGATGCAAACCGCCGGACAAATCGGCCCAAAGATTCAGTCGATGGCCCGCGATTTCGTGGCCGAGCAAAAGGCGAAAGTGAGCGGCGCGTCGGCACCTGCACCCGCGGCTTCCAGTCCCGCACCCGCGGCTGCTCCGAAGCCCTGAGGGGCGTCAGGCTTTCAACGCGGCGATCACTCGCGCATGTAGCGCGGGGGTCGCTGCTGCGACGGTTGATTCCGCCGGATAGGCAGCGTCGCCACACCAGTCGGTGATCACGCCGCCCGCGCCGCGCACGATCGGCACGAGCGCGGCGATGTCCCACGGGTTCATGATCGGATCGAGCATCACGTCGGCCTGGCCCGTCGCGACGAGGAGATAACCGTAACAATCGCCCCAAGTGCGGACGAGCTTCGCGCGGCGCAAGAGTGCCTCGTGCGCGGCGCCATTCCGATATTTTTCCGGATTGAGTGGATCGCTGTAGAGCACGGTGGCGTCTTCGACCTGCGTGGTGGCGCGGCAGAGCACCGGTCGGCCGTTCAGCGTCGTCGTCGCGCCGTCGCCGATCACGAGCTGTTTCAGGATCGGTTGGTGGATGCAGCCGAGCACCGGCTGGCCGCGGTGGAGCAGCGCGATGAGCGTGCCCCAGAGCGGGACGCCCGTGATAAAGCTCTTTGTCCCGTCGATCGGATCGAGCACCCAGACGAACTCGGCGTCGCCGCGCTCGGTGCCGAACTCCTCGCCGATGATACCGTGGTCCGGAAATCTTGCCGCGATGCGCGCTCGCATTAAATCCTCCGCGCCACGATCAGCCGCTGTCACGGGCGACTGATCGTTCTTCGTTTCGACCTTGAGCCCAGGCGCGCCGAACAGCGGCCGGATGAAATCGCCGCTCTGCTCGGCGAGTTCGATGGCAAAACGTTTGAATTCCTCGATCGGCATGACGTGGACAGGATTAACAGGATTAACAGGATTGGGAGCCTGTTTTTTAATCCTGTTCATCCTCTTAATCCTGTCCAAAACCAAGCGTCCTGATGTCGCCTTGGATCCATCAACCGATTTTCTTCGTAGACTTCGAAGGGAGTCGCGCGAGCGGCATCCTGGAGTATGGCGTGGCCGAGGTGCATGCCGGGAAAATCACGACGGCGCGGACGAGGCTGTGTCGCGCCACGGGCAGCGTGCGAGCGGAGGACGTGGCGGTGCACGGGTTGAGGGAGGAGGTGCTCGCGGGGCACGCGCCGTTTGCGGCCGAGTGGGAATATTTCGCCGGCCTGCGAGAACGTGGGCCGCTCGCGGCGCATTTCGCGGGAGTGGAAAATTCGCTGCTCAAATCCGTCTGGCCCTATCCGCGCAACTCACCCGACTTCGCGCGCCCCGGCGAACGCGCGATCGAGTGGGGCCCGTGGATCGACTCGGCGCGACTTTATGCGCAGTTTTATCCGTCGCTCGCCTCGGGCAGACTTGAGTTGCTCGTGGCCGCGTGCGGTTTGCAGGCGGAGCTCGATGCGCATGCCGCCGCGCATTGCCCGCCGGATCGTCGGCACTACCATGCCGCGCTTTACGACGCGCTCGCGGGCGCGTTGCTGCTGGCCTCGCTCGCGCGCGAGCCGCACCTCGCTGCGCTGACCACGATGCAACTGATCGCGCTCAGCACACTCGACGGCGAAAAGCGCGATGTACTTCAGCAGCGTGAACTGTTTTAATCGATCGGATATTTTTTTAGCCCGCTCACCTGCGCGAACACGCGCAGCACGAAGAGCGGATTGGTCTTGAGGTAGCGCGGAGCGAGCCGGCGCGGCTCGGTGCAGAGGCGAAACAGCCACTCAAACCCGCTCCGCTGAATCCAGCGTGGCGCCTGCCGCACGCGGCCTGAGTGAAAATCAAACGCCGCGCCCACGCCGATCAGGACGCCGGCGTCGAGCGCCGGCCCGTGCGCTGCCATGAATTTTTCCTGTTTCGGCGAACTGATCCCGATCCACATCACGTCGGGGCGGGCACGCGCCACTTCCGCGCGCAGCGCGGCGAGTTCGCTTTCATCGAGGGAGCGAAATGGCGGTGTGAACGTCCCGACCACCGCGAGCCCGGGGAACCGCTCGCAGAGTTTTTGTTTCAACTCCGCTGCGACGCCCGGCGCGCCACCGAAGAAATAGTGCGTCAGTCCGCTCGCGCGTCCGGCGTCGCACACGGCGAGCATCAGGTCAGGGCCGTAGACGCGTTCGACACCGCGCGGTCCGAGCCACACGAGCGGCATACCATCGGGCGTGGTGAGCCACGACGCGTTGTAGATTTTTCGCAGCGCCGGATCGGTGCGCGCCTCGGTCAGCCCGTGCGCGGTGCCGAGGCACACGTAGCCGTGGCGAAGCTGCCCACGGACCCCCACGATCCGATCGCGTGCCGCTACGAGTGTCAGTGCGGAAACGCCGACACCGAGGACGTTGTAGCGCGGGGGATTGGGCGACATGGAGCACGCCGACCTTGCGCTGCCCGGCCTTCGTCGTCCACGCTGATCGTTTACTCTCATGGCCCTTGTCAGTTTACTCGATGTCAGCCTGAGCTTCGGCGGCGCGCCGCTGCTCAATCGCGTCAATCTTCAGATTGATCGTGGCGAACGCGTCTGCCTCGTGGGCCGCAACGGCGCGGGCAAATCCACGCTGATGAAAGTCATCTCAGGCGAATTGAATCCCGATGTGGGCCAGGTTTTCCGTCAGCCGGGCGCGATTTTTTCCACGCTCCGCCAAGAAGTGCCGGTTGGGCTGGCGGGCACGGTGCGCACGGTCGTCGAAGGCGAGGGCGGTGCCTACGAGGAGCACAACGACTGGGAGCGCCACGATCGCGTTGAGCGTCTGCTCGAAAGTATGGGCCTGCCTACCGATCAGGAGTTCGCCTCGCTTTCCGCCGGGCAAAAACGCCGCGTGCTCCTCGCGCGTGGCCTCGTCGAGGAGCCGCAATTGCTCTTGCTCGACGAGCCGACCAACCACCTCGATCTCGCGTCGATTCAGTGGCTCGAAGAATTTTTGCTCGAGTGGGGCGGCGCGCTGTTGTTCGTGACGCACGACCGCGCGTTTCTGCGCAAGCTTTCCACCCGCATCATCGAGGTCGATCGCGGCCAGCTCATCGGCTGGGCGTGCGACTACGACACGTTTCTCGTCCGCAAGCAGGCTGTGCTCGAGGCCGAGGAAGTTGAGCGCGCGCAGTTCGACAAGAAGCTGGCGCAGGAGGAAGAGTGGATCCGCCGCGGCGTGAAGGCGCAGCGTTCGCGCGCCAACAACCGCATCCACGCGCTCGAAAAGATGCGCGCCGAACGCATCGCCCGCCGCGATCGCACCGGCACGGCGAAGATGACGGCACAGGAAGCCGATCGCAGCGGCTTCAAGGTGATCGAGTGCAAAGGTGCCGGCTTCAGCTATGACGGCCGCCCGATCATCCGCGACCTCGACGTGCGTATCGAGCGCGGCGACAAGATCGGCATCGTCGGTCCCAACGGCGCCGGCAAGACCACGTTGCTCCGCCTGTTGCTCGGCCAGCTCGCGCCGCAGGCGGGCATCGTCGAGCAGGGCACCCGCCTTGAGGTCGTCTACTTCGATCAGTTGCGTGCGCAGCTGGACGAGACGATGCGCGTGCAGGACGCTGTCGCCGACGGCAACGCCACCGTCACGATCAACGGCCGCACCCGCCACGTGATTTCGTACCTTGAGGATTTTCTCTTCGAACCCACGCGCGCCCGCACGCCGATCCGCGCGCTCTCGGGGGGCGAACGCAACCGACTCCTCCTCGCGCGACTTTTCACGAAGCCCTGCAACGTGCTCGTGCTCGACGAGCCGACCAACGATCTCGATGCCGAGACGCTTGAGTTGCTGGAGGATTTGCTCGTGGAGTTCGGCGGCACCGTGCTGCTCGTGAGCCACGATCGCGCGTTCCTCAATGAAGTCTGTACCAGCCTGCTCGTCTTCGAGGGCGAAGGGAAAATTACGGAATACCTCGGTGGCTACGACGACTGGCAGAAGGAAAAGGCGGCGAGAGCCGCGGCCGTCGCTGCAGCTGAAGAGCGGGCGAAACGCGCAGCGAAAGAAGCGGCCGCGGGCACGGTGGAAAAGAAAACACGCAAGCTTTCGAACAAGGAGCGCGCAGAGCTGGAATCGCTGCCAAAGAAGATTGAGGTGCTCGAAACCGAGCAAACGAATCTCACGGCGAAGCTCGCCGATCCGCTCTTCTTTAAGAAGCCGGCGACCGAGGTCACGCAGGCGACTGTGCGATTGCATGAGATTGAAGCGTTGCTCGCCGCGGCTTACGCGCGGTGGTCGGAGCTGGAGTAAGCGCTGTGCGCAGCGCGAAAAGTTGCTTGTTACGCTTGGTTCCTGAGCATCTGTTTCGCGGTAGACCCTGTTTGCACGATGTCGACGCCTTCGCCTTCAGACCCGCCATCGCCCGGCCCGCTCACTGCCCGGTCCGTGTTTGGTCGCGCCAAGTCGGGGACGAAAAGCGGTGCCGAGCCTGCGGTGCCGCCGTCTGCTCCGGCGATCGTGCCGGTGCCGCTGGCTCGGCCAGCCGGCTTGGGACCAATCCCAGCGACTACCCCTTCGACTCCCGTCACTCCGCCGAAATCAGCGGCGCCCCCCGAGCGTCGCCGGCTTAGCTGGTCCCATGCGGCCGGCCGACCAGGCGGACCCCCGGTCGCAGTGAAACCTTCCTTGCCGGCAGCGATTACTGCACCAGCAGCCGCGCTGCCTGACGCGGGGAACTCGGATTCGTCCGCGGCGCTCCTCAAGCCTTCGCGCGCACCGGCCGTGATGCGTGCGGTAGCGCTCGCGCTGAAATGGGGTTTGCCGGTCGCGCTCCTGCTTGGCGGCACGCTCTACTTCCTGCGTGATACGATCCTGCCCGTGATTAATGAGCTGCGTCATCCGAGCAAGCCAGAGGCGGCCCACCCTGCGTCCACGCCGACGGCAGTTCGGGCCCTCCAACAGACACGTCAAGTAATTGCGCAAAACGACTCGCGCGTCGCCGATCTCGATCGCGTCTTGGTCGAAGACACGGCCAAGCCACCGCCAGCGGCACCCGTGGCGGCCGCTGCCTCTGTTACGCCGTCGGGCCCCGTGCTTGACGCGAGTGCGTGCCAGCGAGCGGTCGATCGGCTCCAAGTCGGCGGAATCTACGAGGGCAGTCCCCTGCGGGCCCACATCAACGGACGAATCGTGCGTCAGGGAGAGGTGGTCGATCACAGCCTGGGCCTGCGCTTCGACGGTATCGATCCGCTCGCGCGCATGATGATCTTTCGGGATCCAGCTGACGAAGTTTTCAAACGTCGCTACTGAGTGGCGGGAGAAGTGAACCGCGCTCTCAATGTGGCAAGTGACGCGTCCCTAAGTGAGCCGACTTGCCAGTCGACGTGCGAAAAATCGTGGTGAGCCGTCGAGCCGTTCGGCACGGCCACGACGTGGAGCCCCGCGCGTTTCGCGGCGATCGAACCGGCGCGCGAATCTTCAAAGGCGATTGCTTCGTGCCCGCGCACGCCGAGCCAGTTCAAAACAAGTTTGTAGAGATCGGGTTCGGGTTTGGGCGATGGCGTGTCGCCGCGGCAGGCGAAAAACGAAAAATGCGGGTGGAGCCCCAGCCGTTTGAGATGCCCCTCGACGTGCTCGTGGCTCGAATTGCTCGCAATCGCGATTGAAAGTTTCGCGGCGCGGGCGGCGTCGAGCAGCTCAGCCACACCGGGCAGGATGGGCTGCGCGAGCGTGCGGCGGCGGTTGTGGATGTGGCGCTCGGCTTCGAGCGCGGCTTCGTTGACGTGCGGGCCGAAGGCCTTCCACGGGTTGAAGGTGAAATCCACGTGCCCGACCATCTGGAGAAATTCGGTCCGATCGAAAACTTTGCCGTGCGCGGCGTGGACGTCGCCGTAGGCTTCGATGAGCGGAGTTTCCGTGTCGACGATCAGGCCGTCGAAATCAAAGACGAGCGCGCGGATCATGCGGGGAGGGCGGCGGGCGCGACGGAGTGGAGCACAGTGCGGCTTTGCATCACGCCGACCAAGGCGACGACAAGCACGGCGAGCAACACCACAAAACCCGCGGGCGGTCCGCCGAACTCAATCACGCCCAGCGCGAACACGAGCAGCGTGCGCAGGATGCGATCGAGGACGTTGTAGAAACCGCCGACGCGGCCCATGACCTCGTTGGGAATCAGATTCAGCATGAGTGCGCTCCGCGCGACGCGGCAGCCGGCGTTGCCGAAGCCGAGCAGCACGCCGGCGGCGAGATAGATGAGCGGCACTTTCACGACGAGCACGAGCAGGAGGCCGGCGAGAAAAACGCCCATCGTCGCCGGGATCGTGGTGGCGGCGCTGTGTTGCGCGATCAGTCGTGGTATCAGAGCGCCGGCGGAGATAGCGCCGAGGGCGAAGGTGATTTCACCGGCCGCAAACCAAAGCGCGCCGACGTGCAGCGTTTGTGAAACGTAGATCGGGAAGAGATAGTTGCCGGCCATCACGACGATGAACGGCAGCAACGAGCAGGTGAGGAAGAGCGTGAGTTGCGGACGCTCACGCAGCCAGCGCCAGCCTTCCGCGACGGATTGCCAGACGCTCGGCCGCGCGGCGGTCGCGTTGGCTGTTTGGTTTTTTAGGTGTGTGGCCTCGTAGGGCAGTGTCGCCTGAATCAGAAAACTCGTGAGCTAAGTCGACGCGTCGAGCAGCAGGATGACCCACAACGGCGCGTGCTCGACCATCCACCCGCCGAGCCCGCCGGCGATCATCATCGCGGTCTGGCCCTGAATTTCCAGCAACCCGACGAGCGACTGAAATTGCGAGCGATCGAACATCTGCTGGATCATCGCGAACTTCGCCGGGTAGTGCAGCGTGTAGTAGAGCATGCCGCAGAAGAAGATCGTCATGAGCTGCCACGTGTCGAAACCGCCAAGCGCGAGGCCGACGATCGCCATCGCGACGGTTGCAAAAAATCCCCACGCCTCGCTCGCGAGCAGCGCGGTCTTGCGGGAGTGACGATCGACCCACGCGCCGTAGTGCGGCATGATCGCGAAGAGCACCAGGGTCGTGGCGATGGTGGCCCAGCGGTAGGCGGAATTGCCTTCGGACCGGTGGACGAGGAGCCAAGGCACCGAAAAGATCGTGATGCCGGAACCGATCGAGCCGAGGGTGTTGGCGACGAGCAACCGCTGCACGCGAGTGTCGCGCAACAGGGATTTCATTCCACCGGTCGAATTCATCCGGGAGACGAAATCCACGCCGCCGAAAAACAAAAGCGCAGAGTGCAGGCCCGCGGAGCAACGGTGGCTAGAGTTTCACGGGCACTGTGTCACGAGAGCGCCGGAAAAGATTTGGCTGGAATTTACGCGCAGCGAGGTCTGACGTTCGCCAGTCAGGTCGATTCCCCCGATGCCCCCGCAAAACCCCGAGCAGGCGAGTTGGTTCGCGAGCGAAGTGCAGCCCCACGAGGCGGCGCTGCGCGCCTATTTGCGTTCCCAGTTTTCGTCGCTGACCGATCCGGACGATGTTGTGCAGGAGACTTACGTGCGCGTGCTGCGGGCCCGCGAGCGCGGCCCGATTGAGTCGCCCCGCGGGCTGCTGTTCGCGACGGCGCGCAACGCCGCCCGTGATCTTTTGCGGCGGCGGGCGGTGGCGAAAACGATTCCGATAGCGGAAAGCGACACCTCGTGCGTCTTCGACGAGGCACCTAGTGTGGCCGAGTCCGTGAGCCGCCGGCAGGAATCCGAACTGCTGGCCGCCGCCATCGCGGAGCTGCCGCCGCGTTGCCGTGAAATCCTCGTGCTCCGTAAATTCGAAAATCTCTCCCACCGTGAAATCGCCCAACGGCTCGGCATCGCCGAGCACACGGTCGAGGCGCAGCTCACCAAAGCGCTGCACCGCTGCGAGGCGTTTTTCGCCCGGCACGGCCTGCCACCGAAATAAGAAATGAATCCGACCGCCCAGTCCCAGCCTGATGCCGCGCTCCGTGAGGTCGCGGCCAGTTGGATTGTGCGTCGCGATCGCGGGCTGTCGGCGTCGGAATCGGTCGAGTTCGAGCTGTGGCTCGCGGCCGACAAGCGTCACGCCGCTGCGCTGAACCGCGCCGCGAGCGCGTGGTCATTCCTCGATCGCGTGCCGGAGGGCGTGGCGGCACCGGTGATCGCGATGGCGACCCGGCGCCGGACTTTCTGGAGGAATTTTATCGTTGGTGGTTCGCTGGCGGCCGCGGCGGCGTTGGTCATCGTTGCGGTTTCGGTCGGGCATCGTTCGGGGCACGCTGCGGCTCCTGTTCTCAGCGTGACGCCGCCCACCGCCGCGCCAGGGCCGCGCCAGCTTACACTTTCGGACGGCTCGGTGGTGGAACTGAACCGTGGCGCCGAGATCACGGAGCAATTTACGGCGGCGGAGCGCCGCGTGGTCTTGGTGCGCGGCGAGGCGCATTTCAGTGTGACAAAAAATCCAGCGCGGCCGTTCATCGTGCGGGCGGGCCACGTCGATGTGCGCGCGGTGGGCACGGCGTTTGATGTGAATCTCGAGTCAGCGGCCGTCGAAGTGCTCGTGACCGAGGGTGTCGTGAAGTTGAATCCCTCCGCTGACGGCACGGTGCGCCGCGGGCTCGCAGCTGAGGCCATTCCGTCGCTGACTCCCGGGCAGCGCGCGGTCGTGGCGCTGACGCCGGCGTCGCCGGAGGTGGCGGTTGTCGTCACGACGGTGAGCCAGGAAGAAATCGCGCAAACACTGGCGTGGCAGGAGCCTCTACTGCGGTTGAGCGGGGCGACACTGGCTGAGGTCGCGGCGAACTTCGAGCGACGCACTGGCCGTCGCGTGGTGCTGGCGGATCCGGCGCTCGGCGGGCTCAGGCTCGGCGGGCGGTTTCGGGCGGACGACGTGGAAGGCTTCGCCAGCGTGTTGGCAGCCACGCTTGATATTGAGGTAGAGCACGCGGCGGACGGCGCCTTGGTCTTGCGAAAAAAATCTTCGACTTCGCGATAGCGGAAAGTGAACCCCGGCGCGTCATCCTCGCGCCGACGACCCAACGGTCGCTGGAAACCCCAAATTCATGCTTACCCTTTTACGCCGGTGGAATTGGCCGCGAGGCTGGCCATGGGCGTTCTGGTTGCTCCTTTTGTTAGTTGGTCCGTTTCACTCGCTGCAAGCGGCGGAGGCGGGCCGAAAAACTTTCGCCATCCCGGCGGGAGAAGCGGAAGAAGCGCTGGAGATGTTCTCCGATCAGGCGGGCGCCCAAGTGGTCTACTTGATCGAGGACATTCGCGGTGTAGTCACCAAGTCCGTGCAAGGCGAATTCGCGATCCGCGAGGCGCTGGAGCAGTTGGTGACCGGGACCGGGCTAAGGGTGGAGCAGGAAGGGAAGTCAGGTGCCTACGTTATCAAGCTCGACCGCGGGCAGCGGCCCGCCGCTCGAGAAAACTCCGTCTCCCCTAATCCGACCAACCCTCCCACCGTGAAACCCCGCAATCTCCTCTCCCTCGTCGCCGGCTTGCTGGCCGGCACCGCCGCACTCGATGCACAAACAACTCCACCGACCTCCGCCGTCGTGCAGCTCAGTCCCTTTGAAGTCGTGGGTGACAAGGACAACAGCTATGGCGCGCTGAACTCAAATTCGATCACGCGCTTCAATGTCGAGTTGGACAAGCTGCCCGTCTCGGCCGACATCTTCACGCAGGCGTTCATGGACGATGTCGCCGTGGATTCGGTGGAAGCGATGCTCGGCACATTCTCCGCAGGCTCCGGCAAGGCAGCAACGGATCCGACGACCAGTTCAGGTATGGCGGACGGCGATCACGTGGCCCATACCTACACCCAGCTGCGCGGCTTCAACACCACGATCATGCAGCGCGACAGCCTCATGCCCGTCGGTCCGCTCTACAATCCCGGTGCGACGGCGCCCGGCGTGACCAGCAACTTCGATGTTGAGCGCGTCGAGGTGATCAACGGACCGCAGGCGCTGCTCTACAGCGGTGGCGGCCCCGGCGGCGTGATCAATGTTGTCTCGAAGCAGGCACGGTTCGGCAAGCCGCTCAGCGGAAGCGTAAACTTTCAGGTCGATCAATTCGGCTCGAAGAAAGAGCAGTTTGACCTCGGCCTCGGCAACAATCGCGTTGCGGTCCGGGTTGCGACGTTGAATGAAGACCAGAAGACCCGGCGTGTGGACGTCGGCCGGCTCGTCAGCGGTTATTATGCGCAAGTTGCCTTCAAGGTTTTTGACACCACGACGATTCGCCTTAACGCGGGAGGCACGGCCGAGCACGGGATGCTCGGCGGCGCGGCCACCTTGACGAGCAACGCGACGCTCGATAGCCGAAGCTCTGCGTCGCTGGGCTATCTGCTCGCGACCAACCAGACGGGCGCCAACACGCTCAATGCGGCGGGACAGCCCAACGTGTCGGGCGCGCTCCTAAACGGAAAGTTGAACTGGGGAAATTTCAGCTCGCTCTCCGGCTGGTTGCGCACGGAAAAAACGATCGCCCAAACCGAAAGTCTTTCGGTCACGACGGTCTGGAGCCCGCACATTTCTTCCGAGATTTCCGCCGGCTACACGTTCACCGACTACGCGTTTCGCGATGTGGGCAGCGTGCTGTCCGCCCCGCAGGCGCCGTCCAACCCGACCGGCGATTGGGCAATCAGCGGCGCGCCCAACGAAACCGACGAGCCCGCACACACGAAGGCCCTGCGTGCCTCGGTCGTCGCGACCAACGATCTTTTCGGAGGTCGGGCGCATGCGCAGACAATCGTTGGCGCCGACTACGTGAGCACGCGCGCGTTTTCGATTTCTTACTCCTATTTTCAGGCGGACTCGAATTTCAACGTAATCTATTCGCCGACCGCGCCCGCGACGACGAACAACCGCATCGCGCTGACGACGCAGTATTATGCCATCGGCAGTGGTGTGCAA
This sequence comes from uncultured Opitutia bacterium, assembly GCA_903896015.1. Classification (GTDB taxonomy): domain Bacteria; phylum Verrucomicrobiota; class Verrucomicrobiia; order Opitutales; family Opitutaceae; genus CAITWF01. The sequence continues at coordinate 28,565 of CAITWF010000090.1, forward strand.
AAGTATCCCCTGTTTTCGCTCGGCGCGACGCGCATCACGCTGAACGGCGTCAACTACGTCCGTCAGTCCACCAATCAGGCCAACCCGGCGCTGGTGTCGCCGACCAATCCGCTCGGTTTGCCGGCCACTAATCTCAACCAGCACAACGAACTCGTGAACAAAGGTGTCTTCGCCGTGAACCTGACGGAGTGGATGGACGGCAAGCTCAACACGCTGATGGGCGTCCGGGCCAATGGAAATTTTGACAGCCAGCTGCAATCTCCGCCGACGCCGTACCGCCTCTCACGCATCAACTCGATCGACTACGATGTGGGTGTGGACTACGCCCTGACCAAGTCGGTTCGTCCCTATCTCTCGTTTTCCGACGCGATCACGCCGCCGCAAGTAATGACACCCGATCCCGCGGGAAATACTCCGAAGGCAGGCCGCGGGCTGGGCGGCGAAGCCGGCCTAAAGTTTTCCAATTCGAACCACACTATTTCTGGATCGCTCGCGTTCTACGTCGCAAAGGGGACGAATGAACAATACACGGTGCCGGCGGCCTTGGAGAACGATATCAATCCCACAGGTCTGAATGGCCGCGATCCGATCGGAACCTACGTCGACATCGATCGCTTTGCGAAGGGTGTGCAGCTCAACCTCACGGCCAATCCGACTTCAAACTGGCGCCTGCGTTTCAGCGCGGCCGAGGCGGATGGCACCGTAGGCACGACCAAGACCTACGGCCAAGTTTACAACGACCAGTTCTACCAAAACAGCTCTGGTCAGGTCACCTACGCCGACAAATCGCTGGTCTACGTCGCGCCGACCTTCAACGCCAAGCTGCCCGTCGTCACGGCTGCCACGGCGGGCGCGACCCCGCTCACGATCGCGATGATGAACACCGCCTCGAGTCCGTATTACGCGAATCCGACGAATCCCACCGGTGCGATCAACGCGAGCTCCGCCGTTGCCACCGTGCTCAAGACCGTTGATCCCGTTCATGGCGCGATTCTGACGGGCGTGACCGGCCTGCCGATCTCCGCGATTCAGATTGCGACGCCGTTCGCGCTGCCGGGAACGATCAACGCATTCACGAAGGGCGACCAGACCTTCGGCTACCCACAGTTTAGCATGAATCTGACGAGCGTTTATACGTTCGCACATGGCGTGCTCAAGGGATTGGACGTTGGCGGCACCGTGAGTGGGAGTTGGAAAGCGCTCCAATATTACTATTATCCGAACGGCTACACGCCCGGCGGCGCACGCCTGCCGTTTTATGCGCCGACGAGCGGCCGGGCCGACCTCATTCTAGGCTACGCGCACAAATTCGGGAGGTATGTGTGGCGGAGCCAGCTCAACGTGAGCAATGTGCTCAACCACTACGAAGTTGTGATTCGGCCGAATCAGACGACGGGATTTTCGGCTGGCAGTCTGACGGCCGCGTTCTACGGAGAGCCCCGTACCTACCAGTGGACGAACTCGATTCGCTTTTGAGCGAATCGTGCATTGGGCTGCCAAGCCCGGTGAAAGATTTCAACCTCGTCATGTTTGCTACAGGTGGGGCGTAACAATTCGCGGCTAACATGTTCGCGCGGCGCTCTTGTGTCTTTCGGCTCAGTGGTCGCTGCATCACTCCAACTCCGTCCAACACTATGAAAAAAACGATCCTCGCCCATCTCATGCTCGCCTGCCTTGCGCTCTCCTCGCCCGCGGTTCACAGCGCTTCCGCAGCCGACTCTGCGCAGAAAGAAAAATCCCAGGCTGGCTTGCGCGCCCAGGCCAAGGTCACCGAGGCCCAAGCCCGTGACCTTGCCCTCACCAAGGCTCCTGGCGGCAAGGTCGAATCAAGCGAACTCGAGGAGGAAAACGGACTGCTGATTTGGTCCTTCGACATCTCGACTCCGGGCACGAAGAACATCACCGAGGTCCAAGTGGATGCGAAGGAGGGCAAGGTCGTCGCGGTCGACATTGAGACCCCGAAGGACCAGGCGAAGGAAGCTGCTGAAGACAAGAAGGCCGCCGCGAAGTCCAAGAAGGAAAAGGATGACGACGATGATGACGAGAAGCCGGCGAAGAAGAAGACCGACTAACTAATTTTCGTCGCCGAACAGCCGCAGCGAATCTATGCGCTGCGGTTGTTTGCTTTATTGCACCCGCGTGCTGTTGGTTTTCGAACTCCGCGCTCGTCACGCGCACGGTCGTGGTTTCATGATCCATCGCAAATGGAACCCCCGACCTCTACTGCCGTGCTGCGCCGCCTGCTGGCGTTGCTCCCGGCTGGGCGCGTGCTCGATCGGGCGGCGGAGCTGGCAGCCTACGAGAGCGACGGGTTGACGGCGTTTCACCAGCGGCCCGTCGCGGTGGTTGTGCCGGAGACGCAGGACGAAGTCGTCGCGACGGTGCGGTTTTGCCGCGACGAAGAGATTCCGTTTGTCGCGCGCGGCAGCGGTACGAGTCTGTCGGGCGGATCGCTGCCAGTTGCCGGCGGCATCGTGATTACGCTGAACCGGCTCAACAAAATCCTGCGGGTCGATCCCGATCAACGGATCGCGGTGGTGGAACCGGGCGTGATCAATCTCGCCGTGACGACGGCGGCGCAGCCCTACGGTCTGCACTTCGCGCCCGATCCGTCGAGCCAGTCGATCTGCACGATCGGGGGCAACGTCGCCTTCAACTCGGGCGGCGCGCACTGTCTGAAATATGGCATGACCTCGAATCACGTGCTCGGGCTCAAGGCCGTGCTGGCGACGGGCGAGGTGGTGGAGTTCGGCGGCGCCAGTCGCGAGCAAGTCGGACCGGATTGGACAGGATTGTTTGTCGGCAACGAAGGGCTTTTTGGAATCGCGCTCGAAATCACGCTGCAACTCCTGCCGCGCGCAGAGACGTTTCATACGGTGCTCGCCGGCTACCGCACGCTGGAGCAGGCGGGCGACGCGGTCGCGGCCGTCATCGCGAGCGGCCTCCTGCCTGGCGCGATCGAGATCATGGACGCGCTGGCGCTTGAGGCGGCGGTCGCGGCCGTGCATGCGGAATATCCGCCGAACTCAGAGGCGGTGCTGATCGTGGAACTTGAGGGTCCGCGCGAAGGTGTCGCCGCCGATCGGGTGCGGCTCGACGAGATTCTCGCAAAGAGCGGCGCGGTTGAGGTGAAGGTCGCACGCGATGGCGCGGAGCGGATAGCGATTTGGAAGGGGCGCAAGAGCGCGTTCAGTGCGGTGGGTCGGCTCTCGCCGGACTTCATCGTGCAGGACGGGGTCGTGCCGCGGCGACGCCTGGGCGAGGCGTTGCGGCGCATCGGCGAGATGTCGCGCGCAGCCGGACTGCGGTGTGCGAATGTGTTTCACGCCGGCGACGGCAATCTGCACCCGTTGATTTTGTATAATGGCAAGGAGGCCGACGGACTCGCGCGCGCCGAAGCACTCGCAGGGAAAATTCTGCGGATGTGCGTGGAAATGGGCGGCTCGATCACGGGCGAACACGGCGTGGGCGTGGAAAAACGCGACTACATGCCGGATATGTTTTCCGCCGACGAACTCGACTGCTTGAAACGCGTGCGCGCGGCCTTCGATCCGCTTGGAATTGCGAACCCGGGGAAAATGTTTCCGGCGGCCGAGGCGCCGGTCCTGAGTCAGCACGGGCTGCATCCGCTGGAGAAGGCCGGCGTAATCTCGCGGGAATGAGCGGCGCGATGCAGACCCCTTCGACGCCAGCGGAGTTGGCCGACGCCGTGCGGAGCGCACCGCTTGTGATCGCGGTCGGCGCCGGCACAAAGCCGCGGCTCTCGCGGGTTGCGGACGACGTGGTGAAAATTTCGACGGCGAAGTTGCGCGGGATCGTGGAATATGAGCCGAGCGAATTCACGTTCACTGCGCTGGCCGGCACGCCGGTGCGAGAGATCGCGGCGGCCCTGGCCGAGCGCGGACAGTATCTGCCGTTCGATCCTTTGTTCGCGGAGGCAGGCGCGACGCTCGGCGGCACGGTTGCGAGCGGCGTGAGCGGTCCGGGGCGGTTTCGTTTCGGCGGCTTGCGCGATTTTATCCTCGGCGTCCGTTTCGTCGATGGCTCGGGCCGGCTGCTGCGGCTTGGCGGAAAGGTCGTGAAGAACGCCGCGGGTTTCGATTTGCCTAAATTTTTTGTCGGTAGTGCAGGCCGGTTCGGCGCGCTGGCGGAGATCACCTTCAAAGTGTTTCCCCGACCGGCGTCGACGCGAACGCTTCGGCTGCCGGTGAAGGACGCAGAGGCGATAATGGGGATTTTTTCGATCGCGGGTCGCGCGCGCTGGGAACTCGATGCGCTCGAAGCTTCGCCGGCGGAAGGAGCGGTTTACGCGCGGCTCGGGGGCGCGGGAGAGGCGCATGACGCACTTGGTGCGGAGATTTTGGCCAAGTGGCCGGGCGAGACTCTGAGCTGCGGGGTCGCGGAAAAAATGTGGCGTGAGAGCGGTGAGGTGACGTGGGCGTTCGCCGACGGAGCATTCATCAAAGTCGCGCTCGCGCCGGCGCAGGTGGCGGCTTTTCTCGCGGTCGTGCCCTCGAGTGCCCGCGTGCGGATCGGCGCAGGCGGAAACGTGGCGTATCTTTCCTTGCCGGCGGGCGCGGCGGTGCCGGCCCTTGCATGGCCGGCGGTCGCGCTGCGCGGGGATGCGCCCCTGTGGCCCGGGACACGGCCGCGTTTCGACGTCTTGCAGGCGACGAAAACCGCGCTGGATCCGCAGAATCGTTTTCCGAACCTCGACGACTGACCATGCTGCACACGATCAAACCGGACAATCACGGACCGCTGGGCGCGCCCATGGCGCACGCCGTGGAGGCGTGCGTGCACTGCGGTTTCTGCCTCGCGGCGTGTCCGACGTATCAGGAACTCGGTCAGGAGATGGATTCGCCGCGCGGCCGCATCGTGTTGATGAAGCAGGTGCTCGAAGGCGAACTCGCATGGAGCGCCGCGCAGCCTCACGTTGATCGCTGTCTGGGGTGTCTGGCGTGCGAACCGGCGTGCCCGAGCGGTGTGCCGTATCGCGATTTGATCAGCCCGTTTCGCGCGGTGGCCCAGGAAAAGATGCCTCGGACCTTCGGCGAAAAACTGAGACGCTGGCTCGCGGCGCAGACGATTCCGTTTCCGGCGCGCTTCCGGTTCGCGCTCGTTGGTGCGAAGCTCGGGAAATTTTTCGGCCCGCTCGTGCCCGCTGTGCTGCGACCGATGCTTGCTCTTGCGCCGGGCGAAGTGCCGCCGGCGGTGACGTTGCCGCGCGTGGCGCCCGCTCAAGGCGAACGCCGCGCACGCGTCGCGCTGCTCGCAGGTTGCGCGCAGCAGGTGCTCGATCCCGATATCAACGTCGCGACGATCGAAGTGCTCACACGCAATGGCGTTGAAGTCATCGTGCCCGAGGCGCAGGGCTGTTGCGGCGGGCTCGCTTGGCATACGGGTGACTTACGCGCGGCGCAGGCATTTGCGCGGAAAAATCTCGACGCGTTTCCGGTGGATGTGGATGCGATTCTCACGAATGCCGCGGGCTGCGGATCGGCGATGCACGAGTATCATCTTATTCTGCGCGGCACGCCGGACGAGGGGCGGGCAGACGCTTTTCGTAAGCGCGTTGTCGACGTCAGCGTGTTTCTCGCGCGGCTCGGGCTGCGCGAGACGCCGCGCGGCGATGGTGCAAAAAAAATCGCGTACCACGACGCGTGTCACCTCGCCAACGCGCAAGGCGTGCGCGAGGAGCCGCGAAAATTACTGCGCGCGATCCCGGACGCGGAGCTGTGCGAGCTGCCCAATGCGCACCTGTGCTGCGGCAGCGCTGGCACCTATAATCTCGATCAGCCGGCGATCGCGGAATCGCTCGGGGCGCAGAAGGCGCAAGCCGTGATTGGCACGGGCGCGAGCGTGGTGGCGAGCGGCAACATTGGCTGCCTCACGCAACTCAAGGCGCACCTCGCGAAGCAAAACTCGCCGGTGCGCGTGCGGCACACGATGCAGGTATTGCGCGATGCTTACCGCGGCACCACGCCTGGCCACACGTAAGTCTGCAGCGTCACGAGCACGCCGACGAGCAGGGCGAGCGCGACGCTGTGCCAGAACACGGAGCGCAGCACCGTGCCGGCGTCGGGGCTGTCGGTGTGGCCGCCGGTGACGACGCTCGCGACGACGATGCTTTGGGCATCGATCATTTTGCCCATGACGCCGCCGGAACTGTTCGAAGCCGCCATGAGGATGGGAGAGAGGCCGAGTTGTTGCGCGGTGACTTTTTGAAGATTGCCGAAGAGGACGTTCGACGACGTGTCGCTGCCGGTGAGCGCGACGCCAAGCCAGCCGATGAGCGGGGAGAAGAAGGGGTAAAACGTGCCCGTGGCGGCGAGCGCGAGGCCCATCGTTGTATCGGTGCCACTGTAACGCGTGGTGAAACCGAGCGCGAGCATCAGGGCAATCGTGAGCAACGAGGTGCGCACGCGCAGGATCGTGCGGCCGTAGAGCGCGGCGATTTTCGCGGGCGAAAGTTTTAGGCAAAAGCCCGCGAGTACGCCGGCGAGCAGCAGCGCGGTGCCGGTGGCGGAAAGAAAATTAAAGGCGAACGCCGCGTCTTCCGGCGTGGCCTTCGCGACGACCGGCGGCACGCGATCGATCGCGCGGTGGAGCAGGGGCACGTTGAACGATGGGGCGAAGGCGTCGTTGAGAAACGTCTTCACGGCGGGGAGGCCCCAGAGAAACACGAACACCGAGAGAAAAATCCACGGCAGCCACGCGCGCCACGCGGGGGCCTCGACCGGGTTGGTGGGGATCGGCGGCGCTGTGCCGGTGGGCGGCTCGGCGATCGGCTGGTCGTCGGCGGGCCGCCAGTATTTTGTGAACGCCACGAGCGCGAGAATCGAGACGCCGGCGCTGACGATATCGACGAGCCACGGGCCGTGATAGTTGCTCACGAGAAATTGCGTGAGCCCGAAACTCACACCGGCGACGAGACACGCCGGCCACACGCCGAGCATGCCGCGCCAGCCGGCCTGCGCCCACACGAGCCAGAAAGGGACGATGATCGAAAAGAGCGGGAGTTGCCGGCCGACCATCGCGCTGAGCATGCCGAGATCGAGGTTGGTGATTTTGGCGAGCGTGAGCAGCGGCGTCCCCAGCGCGCCATAGGCGACGGGTGCGGTGTTGCCGATGAGCGCGAGCTTCGCGGCCTCGAGCGGGCGAAAGCCGAGCCCAATCAGCAGCGCGCCCGAGATCGCGATCGGGGTGCCGAAGCCGGCGGCGCCCTCGATGAATGCCCCGAAACTAAAGGCGATCAGCAGGGCCTGGATGCGGCGATCGCCGGAGACGCCGGCGATTTGTTGCTGCACGATCTTGAACTGACCGGTGTCGACGGAGAGTTGATAGACGAAAATCGCGTTGATGATGATCCAGCCGATCGGGAAAAGGCCGTAGGCGGCGCCGTAGACGGCCGCAGCGAGCGCGAGCGGCGCGGGCATGCCGTAGACAAAAATGGCGAGGCCGCCGGCGACAAGCAGGCCGGCCAGCGCGGCGAAGTGCGCGCGCACATGGAAAAATGCGAGCAGTCCGAGCAGCGTGACAACGGGAAGCGTGGCGAGTAGCGCGGACACGCCGAGTCCGCCGATGGGGGAATAGATTTGCGACCAATGCATGTGGGGACGCGTGACTACGACGCGTGGGGAATCCGTCGCAGGCAGTCAGGCGCGCGGGCGCGTGGCGAGCGTTTTTGCGCGTCCGATAACGGGCGTCACTCTTGCTGACGCCGCTCGGTCGACCATCGCCCAAATGCGCCCGCAATACACCCTCCCCACACCCGATCGGTTAAAGCCCCTGTGTGTCCACGAGCCAAAGCAGCGACGCGAGTGCAGCGGCACCGAGGTGGAGCTCGCGCGGGTTCACCTTGTCGAGCGAGTCTTCGGTCGTGTGGTGGATGTCGAAGTAGCGCTGCGAGTCGGGCGTCATTTCGGCGACGGTCGTGCCCTGCACGAGGAGTGGCGTGACGTCGGTGCCGGCGTTGCCGTTGCGCAGATCGGTGATGCCGTAAGGTTGGAACAACCTGAGCCAACGCGCGGCGCGGTTTGCGGCGTCGCCCTGCGTGCTGCCGATGCTGAAACCGTGCGGCTGGAAACCGCCGTTGTCGGTCTCGACGGCGAAAAGATGCTTTTCGGACGAGCCTTTCGCCGCGCTCGCGTAGGCGATCGCGCCGCGCGTGCCGTTTTCTTCATTCACGAAAAGCACGCAGCGCAGCGTGTGCCGCGGTTTGATCCCAAGCGCGCGGAAGAGGCGCAGCACCTCGATCGACTGAACGATGCCGGAGCCGTCGTCGTGCGCGCCGGGCGCGATGTCCCACGAATCGAGGTGGCCGCCGACGAGCAGGATTTCATTGGGAAATTCGGAGCCGCGGATCTCGCCGATGACGTTGTGCGAAGGCGCGTCGTCGAACCACTGCGAATTGATCTTCACATGGACGTGGGCGTGCGAATTCGCGGCGAGCGCGGCGCTCAGGCGATCAGCGGCGACGGTGGAGAGCGCGGCGGCGGGAATTTTCGGCTGGCCCGGGACATAGTTGGTCGCGCCGGTGTGGGGTGTGTCGTTGTGCGCGTGGGTGAGCGAGCGGCTGAGCGCGGCGACGGCGCCGAACGTCGCGGCGACGCCGGGGCCGCGGTTCCGCTGATCGCCGGCGCCACCGTAAGCCGGTCCGGGATTGATCACCGTCGGGTCCATCGGGCGGTTAAAGAAGACGATTTTGCCCGCGATTTTCTCGCGACCGATTTGATCGAGCTCCTGCAGGGATTTCACCTCGATTACTTCAGCAGTGACGTCGCCGGGCACGGAACCGCCGAGCGCGACTGCGGCGAGCGGCGCAGGCGAAGCGCCGACGAGCTCAACGGCTTCCTTGGCTCCCCGCTCCCAGTGCGGGACCATGACGTCTTGGAGATAAACGCGATCGAGTTTCAGAGCGGTGAGCGTTTGCTCGCCCCAAACGACGGCGCGCTCGAGGGACTTTGAGCCGGCGAGGCGGCCGGGCGACTGCGTGACGAGCGTGCGGAGGTTTTCGAACGCCTCGCCGTGCACGAGCGCTTCGGAGTAGATTTTCCGCAGCATCACCTCGTCGGGTGACTGGGTTTGCGCGACGAGCGTGGTGGCGACCAGAAGTGTGGCGGCGAAAACGGAGCGGCGGTGTGGGAGCATGGGAGAGTTTTTCGTTGCGGTGGACGCGACTCAAGCGGCGAATCGGCGACGCATTTTCACCCGATGACCGTTTCCGCCGTCACACTCGAAGGCCGCCATGCGCGGCTCGAACCGCTCGAGGAGCGTCACCTCGATTCGTTGCGTCGCCACGCGGCCGACGCGGAGATCTGGCGCTGGATGCCGGTGCCGCGCGAGAGTCCGGAGGTGTCGTTGCGCTCGTGGTATGAGCGCGCACAGGCGGGCGCGACGCGCGGCGATATGGTCCCGTGGGCGATCGTGGACCGGGCGAGTGGCGAAGCGGTTGGCGGTACGACTTACCTCGACATCGCGCCGTCCGACAAGCGCGTGGAGATCGGCGCGACGTGGCACGGCCGGGCGTTTTGGCGGACGGCGATCAACACCGAGTGTAAGTTTCTGCTGCTCCGCCACGCATTTGAGGCGCTCGGGTGCAATCGCGTGCAGTTGAAAACCGATCTCCGCAACGAGCGCTCGCAAAACGCCATCGCGCGGCTCGGCGCGGTACGCGAGGGCGTGCTGCGCGCACACATGATCATGCCGGACGGCTGGGTGCGGGACTCGGTGATGTTTTCGATCCTCGCGGCCGAGTGGCCGGCGGCGAAGGAGCGGTTGGAACAGTTGATGAATCGGTAAAGTTGCACACGGTGGCGGCGTGCCAGTGACCACCCTATATCGAGTCGAAGCCGAGCGCGCGCCGCCCGAGGGATCGCCGGTAATGCGGCAGCGTTGGGAGCATTTGCTCTTTCTGCACTGGGCTTGGTCGCCGGCGGAGGTGCAGAAGACGTTGCCGGCCGGCCTGACGGTCGATACGTGGGGCGATCACGCGTGGATCGGGATCGTGCCTTTCTTCATGCGGGGCGTGCGGCCACGCGGGCTGCCGGCGGTGCCTGGGATTTCGGATTTTCTCGAACTCAACCTGCGCACCTATGTCCGCGACGAGCACGGGCGGTCGGGCGTGTGGTTTTACTCGCTCGATGCCAACCATTGGCTCGCGGTCACGATTGCGCGGCAGATTTTTCATCTGCCGTATGAACATGCGCGCATGTCTGCGTCGGTTGAGCTGGACGGAGCGGTTGACTGTCGATCACAGCGGCGCGGCGATGGCGTGGATTCGCATTTCCAGTGGCGGCCGACCGGCGAGGCGTGTGAGGCAACGGCGGGATCGCGGGATTTTTTCCTGGTGGAGCGCTACCGGCTGTTTGCGCATGACGGGCGCCGGAACGCTCTGTGGACGGGACGGGTCGCGCACGCGCCCTACAAGATTGGTCCGGTGGCGCTCTGCGCCTGGGACGACCGCCTGTTTGCGTTGGCCGAATTTTCACCGCCGCAGCGGGCGCCCGATCATGTGTGCGCGGCGCGGGCGGTGGACGTGAGCGTGTGGCCGTTGCAACGCGTCGTGGTTGCCGGACGCGATTAGTTAAAGACCGAGGCGCGCCTCGATCGCGGCCACGGCGGCGATGAACGCTTCCGGCGTCGGCGCTGTGAGGAGTGCGTCGCGATCGGCGGATGTTTTTAGAATCTTGCAGAGCGCGCTGACGACGCCGAGGTAGTCGCCGGGTTTCGATTGGGGCGTGCCGAGGACGAAGATGAGTTTCACGATCTCACCGCGATCATCGAAGGGGATGCCGGCCTCGCTGCGCCCGACCGCCATCACGATCTTTTTCACGTGCTCGGTGCGGGCGTGGGGCAGGGCGACAGCGTTACCGAGGACGGTGGTATCGAGCCGATCGCGGGCGAGGAGTTCGGCGTAGAAACCCGTGAAGTCCGGCACGTCAGGATGGCCGTCGAGGAGATGTGCGAGATCGCGGAGGGCGTCGGCGCGCGTGGACACGGGGAGCCCGAGCGAAATGCGCGACGGGTGGAGCAGTGAGGAAATTTTTCCGGCCATGCGTGGGCTCGGGGAGCAGAGGCGAGAAAGCGGGGCGGCGAAAGGAGAAAAGCGGCGCGGCACAAATGGCGTTGCGGGCGCGGGCGAGGCGAATTGATTGGGCGGATGAAAAAGGTTTTCGCAGTCATGCTGCTGAGCGTCGTGACGGTAGGGGCGGCGGAGGAAAATTTCTCGAAAGCGGTGCGCACGGAGGATTTTTCGGCCGCGGGCTTGTCGAAGCTTACCCCGGAGGAACTGGCGCGGCTCGACGCGCTCGTTCGCGATTTCAATAGCGGCTCGTTGGCGAAGGCGAACGACGAGCTCGCGGGAAAACTTGCGGCGGCGAAACGCAGCGCGGAATTGGCCGAGCAAGCGCGCGTGGACGCGGAGGCGAAAGCGGCCAAGGCCGAGGCGACCGTTAAGGCACAGACCGAATCGGTTGCAGCTGCCGCCAAGGAAAAATTGAAGAGCGACGGCGGATTGCTCGCGAAGGCGAAGGTGTTGCTGTCGCCCGGCACCGAGGTGGAATACGCCGCCGTCGAGAGCCGGATCGCGGGAGATTTCACGGGCTGGGAAGGGCGGCCGATCTTCACGCTCGAAAACGGCCAGCGTTGGCAGATCGCGAATGGCGGCAGTTATTCCACGCCGCCCATCGCGAGCCCGAAGGTGAAGATCGTGCCGGCTTCGCTCGGCGGATTCTGGATGACGATCGAGGGTGTGAGCCAACGGGTGCGTGTCACGCCGCTCGGCGGTGGCAAATAGGCGTTGCCGCACCGCAGCCGGCGTGGCTGCAATGGGCGCATGAAAAAATTGCTTTGGCTGGCGGGCGGGGGTTGCGCGTTGTCGGTGACGCTGTGGGCGCAGGAACCGTTTTCGCGGCGCATGACGCCGGAGGAATTTCAGGCTGCGGGTCTCGCCAAGCTTTCGTCGGAGGAACTCGCGCGGCTCGACGCGCTGTTTGGCAAATACGGCCCAAACGGTGCAGTTTCGGCCGCGCTACCACCGTCGGCCGCGGTTGCTCCTGCTGCTCTTGCCACACCGGCACAGGCGACGGTTGCGATGGCGACGGAATCCGCCGCGACGCGTCAGGCCGAAATTGATGCGGCGGCAACGAAGCAGGCGGCGGTGCGGGTCGCCGAAGCCGAGGCGCGTGCGCGCAAGGCCGAGCAAGAGGCGGCGACTGCGCGCGCCGCGGCTGACTCCGCGAAGGCCGAACAGAAGAAATCAGAGGACAGCTTTCTGACACGGGCGAAAAAAGTTTTCGTCGCGCCCGGAACGAAGGTCGAAGTCGCCGCACTCGAAACGACGATTGATGGGGCGTTCAACGGCTGGGACGAGGGCACGGTCTGGCGCATGGCTGACGGATCGATCTGGCGCGTGGACAACAAGCCCGAGCCGCTCCAAGCCAAACGCGTGGTCAATCCAAAGGTGCGGATTTACCCCGCATCCCTCAGCGGCTACTGGCTTGAGTTCGTCGACCTCGACTACAAGTTGCGCGTTCGACCGCTGAAGTGAGCGCACATCGGTTTCGTGGCGGGAAATAAAATGGGCGTGCCGTCTGGCCCGCCCATGAAGTGAGTCGTCGCGAGCGTCTGCGTTACGCGGTCGGGGGCGTGGCCGGGGGCGACGTTTCGCCCGCGGCGGCGGCTTGCTGCTCTTCCGCGCTTTCGACGATTCGGGCGATGCTGAGCAACTTGTCGCCGGGCTCGAGCGTAACGAGGCGGACGCCCTTGGCGCCGCGGTTCGTCTCGCGAATCGTGTTCACCGGGCAGCGGATGCTCTGGCCCTTCGCGGTAAGGAGCATTATCTCGTCGGTGTCGCGCACGCTGAGTGCGCCGGCGAGATTGATCGAGCCGTCCTCGGGCAGCGTGATCGCCCAGACGCCGGAGCCGCCGCGATTGATCAGGCGGTAATCCTCGAAGCGCGTGCGGACGCCTAGGCCCGCTTCGCTCGCGACGAGAAATTTCGCCTGATGATCGACGACCTCGATCACATCGAGGTAGTCGCTCTCCAACTTGAAACGCATGCCGGTCACGCCGCCCGTGGCGCGGCCGGTGGGGCGGAAAAGATCCTCGCCGGTCTCGGCGTCGCGCTCGCGGAAGCGGACGGCGAGGCCCTGGTGCGAGACGAGGATGAGTTCGTCGTTACCGGTGGTGAGCACGGTGCCGATCACGGTGTCACCCTCGGCGAGGTTGATGCCGATGAGGCCGCCGTCGCGGGTGCAGTTGGCGTAGTCGGCGAGCGAGCTCTTCTTAATCACGCCGCTCTTCGTGGCCATGACGAGATAGCGATCCTCGGCGAAATCCTTCACGCAGATCATCGCGGCGATCTTTTCGCCCTCGGCGAGGCGGAGGAAGGACGAGACGGATTTGCCCTTCGAGGCGCGCGTGCCCTCGGGGACATCGTACACTTTCTTCGCATGGCACTGGCCGATGCTCGTGAGGAAAAGGATGTAGTCGTGCGTCGAGGCCGTGAAGAGATTCTCCACGAAATCCTCCTCGTAGGTCTCGGCGCCGATGACGCCTTTGCCGCCGCGCTTCTGCGAGCGGTAGTCGGCGACCGGCGTGCGCTTGATGAAGCCGAGGTGGGAGACGGTGATGACGCAGCCTTCGTTCGGGATGACGTCCTCCATCCGGAATTCGCCGGCGGCACCGATGATTTCCGTGCGGCGGGGCGAGGTGTATTTCGCCTTCATCTCGCCGAGCTCCTTTTTGATCAACGCGAGCAGCACGGCCTCGGACTCAAGGATCGCGCGCAGTTCGGCGATGAGCTTCATGAGTTCGAGGTATTCGGCTTCGATCTTGCCGCGCTCCAGGCCGGTGAGCTGGTAGAGGCGGAGTTCGAGAATGGCGTCGGTCTGGCGCTCGGAGAGCGGATATTTCGCCATCAACTTCACCTTGGCTTCTTCGCGGTTGGCGGAGGCGCGGATAATTTTGACGAAGTCGTCGAGGTTATCGAGGGCGATGATGTAGCCCTCGAGGATGTGGGCGCGATCCTCAGCCTCGCGGAGGCGGAACTTCGTGCGGCGCGTGACGACATCGCGGCGGTGCTCGATGTAGCACTCGATGAGTTCCTTGATGTTCATCTGCTTCGGCCGCTTCTTGTCGAGGGCGAGCAACGTGACACCGAAGGAGGATTCGAGCGCGGTCTTCTGGAAAAGCTGGTTGATTACGACCTTTGCCTGCTCGCCGCGCTTCAGTTCGATCACGATGCGCGTGTTTTCGTCGGACTCGTCGCGGAGATCGCGGATGCCGTCGATCTCCTTTTCGCCGACGAGTTCGGCGATGCGGAGGACGAGGGTGTTGCGGTTCACGTTATAGGGGATCTCCGTAATAACGATCTGCTCCATACCGCCTTTGAGCTCCTCGGTGTGGGCCTTGCCGCGGGTGCGGACGATGCCCTTGCCGGTCTTCAGATAGGAGAGAATGCCCTCGCGGCCGGAAATGATGCCGCCGGTCGGGTAGTCGGGGCCTTTGACGATGTTGCAGATGTCGTCTACCGAAATGCGCGGGTTGTCGATGATGGCGATAGTAGCGTCGATGATCTCGTCGAGATTGTGCGGCGGGATGTTCGTCGTCATGCCGACGGCGATGCCGGTAGAGCCGTTCATCAGCAGATTCGGCAGCGCGGATGGGAGCACGGTCGGCTCGGTGGTCGACTCCTTGTAGTTGGGGACGAAGTCGACCGTGTCTTCCTCGATGTCCTTAAGGAGATCTTCCGCGATATCCTTGAGGCGCGCCTCGGTATAACGGTAAGCTGCGGGTGGATCGCCGTCCACAGAGCCGAAGTTACCCTGCGGATCGATCAGGGGATAACGCATGACCCACGGCTGCGCCATGCGGACGAGCGTGTCGTAGACGGACGAGTCGCCGTGTGGGTGATAATTTTTCAGCACTTCGCCGACGACGCCGGCGCATTTGTCGAAGGGGCGGTTGTGCAGGAGGCCTTCGCGAAGCATCGCGTAGAGCACGCGACGCTGCACGGGCTTGAGGCCATCGCGCGCGTCGGGCAGGGCGCGCGAGATGATGACCGACATCGAATATTCGATGTAGGCCGTCTGCATGATATCGGTGATGTTGGCGGTGGAGAGTTTTTCGTTAGCGGTATACACGGAACGGAAAGTCGAGGGTCGCGAGGCGAGGTGGTGGGAGACCGATGGCGAGGTTTAGACGTCCAGGAATTGCACGTTGAGCGCGTTGTCTTCGATGAACTGGCGGCGCGGCGGGACTTCGTCGCCCATCAGCAGCGTGAACAGCGCATCGGCCTTGGCGGCGTCGTCGATGTTCACTTTCAGCAGGCGGCGTTTTTCCGGATCCATCGTCGTCTCGAAGAGCTGCTTCGGATTCATTTCACCGAGACCTTTGTAGCGCTGGATGCTGAGGCCCTTGCGGCCGTTGCCACGGATCTGGGTGATGATCTCGAGCGGTCCGTGGAGTTCGGTTTTCACTTCGCTCTTCTGACCGGGATTCTCGGTGATGGTGAAACGGGTCTGCTCGGTCGTCGCAAATTTCGTGATGTCGAGGCCGGCGGCCGCGAGCGCCTTGAGGAGCTTCGCCATCTCGGTGCTCTCGAAAATTTCGTGGATCGTGACGCGCTTTTGCGCGGATGCCGGTTTTTTTTCCGCGGCGAACGGCGTCGCCGAGCTGGCTTCGCCGTTGGTGGCGGGAGCTTCGACTTGCTCCGTTAGGTCGGCGTTGAGCTTGTGGGTCTCAAGGAATTTCGCGCGGGCGTGCTCGTCACGAAGAAACTCGTGGCTCTCTTGGTTGCCCTGGCGAATGCGCGCGACGTAGCGCGGCAACGCGAGTGTCGCGACATCGTGTGTGTCGAGATATTCGGCGAGACCGGCCCCGTAACGCGTGACGCCGGCGCCAAGTTTTTCGAGGGCGGCGAGGTTCTCGACGATCTTGTCGATCGCGGCGGGAGCGAAGACGTGGCTATCGGCAACGCGGGCGAGCACGATGTCCTCGGAGCCGAGCTCAAGGAGGATGCGATTGAGCTGATCGTCGTTGTCGACGTATTGCTCGCGCTTCTTGCGCTTTATTTTGTAGAGTGGCGGTTGGGCGATGTAGACGTAGCCGCGCTCGATCAGGCCCTTCATCTGCCGGTAGATGAACGTGAGCAGTAGCGTGCGGATGTGGGAGCCGTCCACGTCAGCGTCCGTCATGATGATGATTTTGTGGTAGCGGGACTTCGCGGCATTGAAGCCGCCGACCGACTCGTCGCCCTCGCCGATACCGGTTCCGCAAGCGGTGATGAGCGTGCGGATTTCCTCATTCGACAAAACTTTGTCCAGGCGCGCCTTCTCGGTGTTGATCAACTTTCCGCGGAGCGGAAGGATTGCTTGGAAGCGGCGGTCGCGACCCTGTTTGGCGGAGCCTCCGGCGGAGTCGCCCTCGACGATGTAGAGCTCGGTGAGCGCGGGATCGCGCTCGGAGCAGTCGGCGAGTTTGCCGGGAAGGCCGCCGCCGGAGAGCGCGCCCTTGCGGACTGTCTCGCGGGCCTTGCGGGCGGCCTCGCGGGCGCGGGCGGCGTTGAGCGACTTGTCGACGATGCGCTTCGCGATCGGCGGGTTCGTCTCGAAATACTGCATGAGACCCTCGTAGGTCACGGAGCCGACGACGCTCTCCACTTCAGGCGAGAGAAGTTTTACCTTCGTCTGCGACTCAAATTTCGGATCGCTGTGCTTGATCGAGATGACAGCGGCGAGTCCTTCGCGGACGTCGTCGCCTGTGATCTGCGGATCCTTGTCCTTGAGGAGATTGTTGGCCTTCGAGAACTGATTGATCGCGCGGGTGAGGGCGCTGCGGAAGCCGGAGAGGTGCGTGCCGCCGTCCGGATTGTGAATCGTATTGGTGTAGCAGAGGACCTGATCGTTGTAGGTGTCGTTGTATTGAAGGACGACCTCGCAGTGGATCTCGGCGGCTTTCTCGTCGAGTTGGATCTTGGTCTCCTTGGTAAAGCGGATCGGTTTGGGGTGCAGCGGGGTTTTGCCCTGATTGATCTGCTTTACGAACTCCTCGACGCCGTCCTTGTAGAAGTAGCGTTCGGGTTTTTGTTCAGCGGGGCGTTCGTCAGTGAAAATAATTTCTAGCCCGGAGTTGAGGAAAGCTAGTTCGCGCAGGCGCTGGCTGATGCGGCCAGCTTGGAAGACGGTCGTCTCGCGGAAGATCTCCGCGTCGGGCTTGAAGGTGATGTAGGTGCCGGTGCCCTTGGCTTTGCCGATGACCTCGAGCTTTTGGATGGTCTTGCCGCGCTCGAACTTCATGTGGTGCACTTGGCCGTTGCGTGAGACCTCGACCTCGAACCACTCGGAGACCGCGTTGACGCACTTCGCGCCGACGCCGTGGGTGCCGCCGGAAAATTTGTAACCGCCTTGGCCGTATTTGCCGCCGGAGTGGAGCGTGGTGAGCACCATCTCGACACCGGGAATTTTGTATTGCGGGTGGATATCGACCGGGATGCCGCGGCCGTTGTCACGGATGCTGATGGAGCCATCGACGTGGATCGACACGTCGATGCGCGAGCAGTGGCCGGCGAGATGTTCGTCGACGGAGTTGTCGAGCACTTCGGAAACACAGTGGTGCAGCGCACGCTCGTCGGTGCCGCCGATATACATGCCGGGTTTTTTGCGGACGGCTTCAAGTCCCTCGAGTTTGCCGAGCTGGGAGGCGTTGTAGGCCTCGCTGATCGCAGGATTCTTCTGTTCGTTGGAGGAGTCGGGAACGTCGGACATGAAGGGCGTTTTGAGAGGGATTTTTGCGTCGAGAGTGAAAGAAAAAATCTCCCGAAAATCGGCGCGCGACGCGAGGGTTTTTTTGAGAAAAATGAGGCCCGGAATCCGGCTTCCTTTGGGTTTTAAGCGAGGGTTTCGTTTGACGGGGGTGGGGGTAGCGACTAGCTCCGCTAGGCAATGCCAAGCCCTGCCGTCGAAACCCTCCTCATTTTACAAGATCGCGATCAAAAAAGGCTGGGGTTGGAGGCCCAATTAAAGGCGGTTCCGGCCGATATTGGGGCCGTGGAGCGGAAGATTGCCGCCGAAAAGGCCGCAATCGACGCCGCCAAGACCGAGGTGAAAGAGTTGGAGACGAAGAAAAAGCTGCTGGAAACCGAAATTGGGTCGGCTGAAACCAAGCTCGCGAAATACAAGACGCAGCAGTCGTTGGTCAAAAAGAACGACGAATATCAGGCGCTCGGCCACGAAATCGAAAACACTGAGAAGGAAATCAGCGAGTTCGAGGGCAAGGAACTCGAGGTGATGTATTCCATCGATGAGGCGAAGAAGAAATTCGCCGCGGCCGAGGCGGTGCTAAAGGCGAACATTTCCGGTCACGAGGCGCGCATCAAGACGCTGCGCGAACGCGAAGCGAGCCTAGCGGCGGAGTTGAAGACTGTGCAGTCGGACGTGGCGGCCGCGCGCACGCCGGTGACCGCCCCGCATCTCAAAATCTACGATCGCGTCGCGGCGCGCAACATGCCTGCCGTGGTCGCGATTCACGGCGGCAAATGCGGTGGTTGCCACCTCAAGATTTCCAGCGAGGTCGAGTCGGCGGCGCGCGGCAAAGGTGTCGATGTCGCCGGCCAACTCGCGACGTGCGATCAGTGCGGGCGGATCGTGTATTGGGAGAGTTGAGCGGCGCGGAGGATTGGCCTCCGACGGGAGCGATGGGGTCTTGGTGGGCTCGGACTTCCTTCCCCACCGGGTTCGAGCGTTCAGTTTCGAAGCGAGGGCTCAGTGGCTGGGCGCGGCGTTTTTTTCCTTCCACGCGGCCGCGTCGGCAGGGCGGGCCCAGGCCGTGTAGAGTTCGACGACGTGCTCGGCAGCTTCGGGAACGACGGAGCGGTAGATGGCGGGAATCCTGATTTCGCGGGTTTTTAGATCGGCGTAACCTTGCAGCAGCAGCGGTTCGGCTTCGGCGAAGCGCTGCTGCCCGGTCAGCGCGACCCCGAGTTGGCTGCAAGCAAAGGCAGCCATCCAATGATCGGGGTTGGACTTCGACCAACCTCCCAACGATTCGCGCAGCAAGGGTTCCGCTTCTGTGAACTTGCCTTGTTGGAGGAGGACGCGGCCAAGATTGTCGAGCGCCATCAGGGTGTCCGGGTGAATGGGGCCGAGGGCGTGGCGGCGGAGGGCGACCGTCTCGTTGAGCACGGCGCGCGCTTCGTCGAGCTTGCCGTGCTTGCGATAAACGCTGCCGAGGTTCCCGAGCGTGATCAGTGTTTCCTGATGCTCGGGGCCGAGGACGCGACGCTTGATTTCGAGGGTCTTGACCAGCAGCGCCTCCGCCTCGTCGAACTTGCCCTCTGTGAGGCAGGCGCTCGCCAGATTGCCCATCGACATGAGGGTGTTGGGATGCTCCACGCCGAGCACGCGGGTACGGGCGGCGAGGATTTGCCGATGGAGCTGCTCAGCTTCGGCGAGTTTTCCCTCATCGCGGTAAACGACCGCAAGGTTGTTCATCGAGGTGAGCGTGTTGGGATGTTCCGGTCCGAGCAGGCGGGTCTGGCTCGCCAAAATGGGGCCGATCAACGCCTCCGCCTCGGCGAGCTGGCCGCGCCGGAGGTAAATCGCGACGAGGTTGCTCACGGGCTCGAAGAGGTCGGGATGATCCGGGCCCTGCACGCGTCGGCGCAGTTCGATGGCTTTTTTTTGCAGCGTCTCGGCGTCGGAGAATTTTCCCTGGTAGCGATAGGTATAGGCGAGCGCGTCCATCGCGCGGAGGGTGTCCAGGTGCTCGGGACCGAGCACGCGGGTGAGGCGGGCCAAGGTTTCGGCGCCGAGGGTTTCGGCCTCGGCCAGCTTGGAGGCGTTTTGCAGGGCGTCTGCCAGATCCGCCATCGCACTCAACGTCAGCGGGTCATCTTTTCCGAGTTGTTCGCGTCGGAGTTCGAACGCCCGCTGCAAATGCTGCTGCGCCGCGGTATATTCGCCGAGATCGACATAAACCTTGCCCACGGTCTGCCGGATGGAGGCTTCAACGAGCGGCTGGGCGCCAAAGCGCCCGGAGATTTTTTGCGCGGCGCGGTCGAGCAGCGTGCGGAGTTTCAGATCGCGGTCGGGCTGTTCCGTGGTGGCCGCCTGCGCGAGGAGGTCGGTTTGGAGGAAATTACTTATGGCGCGACTGGTGGCAGCTTCGGTGCCGGCAATTTTTTCAGCCCGCCGCGCGCGGATCGCGAGCCCGGCGCTGACCAGCGTGGCGGCGACGAGCACTGCGGCGACGATGGCGAAGGCGGCGAAGGCGGCGCGGTGACGGCCCGCGAGTTTTTGGGCGCTGTAAAAAATGCTGGGGGGCTGGGCCGTGATGGGCTGGCCCGCGAGAAAGCGCCCCAGATCCGCCGCGAGCGCGGCTGCGTCCGCGTAGCGGCGCGCGGAATCGCGTTCGAGGCATTTCAGGCAGATCGTCTCGAGATCGCGCGGGACGGCCGGTGCGAGCAGGCGCGGGGCCGGCGGTTCGGTGCGGTCGATGAGCGCGGCGAGTTCGGCGGGCGAGACGCCGGCAAACGGCGTGCGGCCGGTGAGCAATTCGTATAGCACGACGCCGAGCGCGTAGAGATCGCTGGCGACGCTGAGCGCGGCGCTGCCGCCGTGCAACGCCTCGGGCGCGAGGTAGTGCGGCGTGCCAAGGACGCCGGAGACGGCGGTGAGATCGCCGCCGGCCTCGAGTTGCGCAGCGAGGCCGAAGTCGGCGAGGCGCGGCTCCTCGGCATCGAGGAGAATGTTGGACGGCTTGAGGTCGCGGTGGAGCACGCCTTCCGCGTGCGCGTAGGCGAGGGCGAGGGCGATTTTTTCGATCAGGACGGCGGCGGCGCGGGGCGCGAACGGTTGCGCGCGCAGCCGGTGCGCGAGATCGCCGCCCTCGATGTAGTCCATCGAAAAATAAACGTGGTTTGCGGTGCGGCCGGAATCGTGGATGGCGACGATGTGCGGGTGACGTAGCCGTGCGACCGTCTGCGCCTCGCGGAGAAAACGCAGCTCGAGTTCCGCCGCCGCGCCACCGCCGACGGGCAGGGTTTTGAGCGCGACGATGCGGCCGAGCCCGCTTTGCCGGGCGGCGAACACGCGGCCCATGCCGCCGCGGCCGAGTTCTTCGATGATCTCATAGGGGCCGACGCGGCCCGGGGCGTCGGGCGCCGCGTCGGTCAAGTCGGTGAACGGCGCGCCGGAGCCGAGGCCGAAGGCGCGTTCGCCGGCGCAGCGGAGGCACACACCGCCGGTGCCGGCAAACGGGCGCCCGGTCGAGCTGCCGCAGCGTGGGCACGCGTGAACGGTTTGGCCGCCGGCGGAAAAGGAATCGGATTCGGGCATCAGGGTGGATTACCGGAATGCGCCGGATAGGATTTCGCGCAAAACAGTGGCATCGCCCGGCCTGGCTTCATTGGCGCAAAGCCTGAAGCAGGTGCAGCATCTCGGCCTCGACCTCGCTGCTGTCGCGTACGGTGGCGGCGACCTCTAGCTTCACGAGCTCGGCGTAGCGGTGGTTGAGGCGGTGCACCCAGACGGCGACGTTGGTGCGGCTCGTGCCGAGCGCAGCCGCGGCGGCATCGTAATCGCCGCGGGTTGGCGTGCTGCTCAGGAAACTCTTGAGGGCCTCATACTGATGCTCGCGACCGACGGCGTGTTGCTCGTCGTGAAGTTGGCGCAGCGCGCGGCCGAGGAGCGCGAGGGCCCAGGTTTTTTCATAGGCCTCGCTCGGGTCGAGCAGCGGCTGATCGCACGCAGCGAACTCGTGCTCGGCATCAAGGTTTTCCCAGTTGATGAGCTCGGTGCCGCCGCCGCGTTTCTGCGCCCCGGCGCGCTCGAAGTGGCTGCCGAGAAAATGGCGGAGCGCGCCGACTAGGTAGCCACGGAAGCGGCCCTTGGCCGGATCGGGGCGCTCGAGAAAATCGCTTTCCAGTAGGTAGGCGAAAAATCCCTGCGTAAGATCCTCGGCATCGGCGGGCGCGTGGCCGCGGCGGCGGAGGTAGCTGTAAATCGGCAGCCAGTAGGACGCGCAGAGCCGATGGAGCGCGCCGGCCCGATCGGGCGCGTCGCGCCGCGTGCCTAGAACAACACTCCACTGCGTCTCGGAAAACGCAGCGCCGGCGGCGGTAGGATCATCGCGCGATGACGCAGAGTGGGGCATGGCCAGTCGGGCAGGGCGGGCGGATTCAGCCCGGGAAGAATGTCCGGTGGCGGTCTTCGTAGCGCAAGCGTGTTCCCACCCCGTCATCGCCGGCCGATCGAGCTGGCCCGGCGAACGAATGAAACGCCGTTCGCTCGCGGCGAGGGGAGTTCATTGGAATGTGTGCAGGCTTTCGGGCAGGGAGAGATCGCCTGTGCGCATGGAAACCGGTCGCAGCAGGTACGGGGGCGCTCGTTTTGAAAAAAGCCGCGGCACGAGCGTACCGCGGCTTTTGATACGAGTTCCGGGGATGGAAGTCTTCCGGCGTTTAATTCCCCGTCTGGGCCTTCCACGCTTTGAGGAGCGTGCGGAGCGCCTCGGGCTCATTGACCGGCGCGGCATTGCCGGCCTGGTCGTGGGTGTTGATGCCGTGGCAGCTCACGCAGCTGCGGATTTCTCCAGGCTGGAACGTGAGCCAGTAGCGCTCGCGCACGACCGGCGCGCCCGTCGGATCGGTGAGCTGCCACGTCATCGCGCGCCGCGCGGGGAGAAACGCCGCCATCGAACCGTCGGTGCCGAGCGTGACGCTGCCGGCGGGGCCAGCGGGATTGGCGGGATTGGCCGCGGCGGCGGCTGGATCGTGCAGCGGCTCGGCGAGCACGCGGCGTCCGTCAAGCGGCACAGTGCTCGAACCGCGCAGTCCAAAGCCGCGAATCTGATCGCCCTGGAAAAACTGGAGTCCGGCAATATCGTAGATTTTGCCGGGAGCGCCGATCATCTGCGTGGAGGTGCCGGCGACGTGGAGGTTGAACGGCTGCTGGCGATCGGCGTGATCGCGCGTCGTCACGTTGCGGCTGACGACGAGCGCGAGATTGTTCGTGCGGAGATAATTTTGGAAGGCGGGCACGCTCACGCCGACCTCGGCGAAGACCTGCTGCTCGGGCGCGGGGAGCGGGGCCGTGGCCGCGCCGGTGACCGGAATCGGGCGGGCGCGCACTTCGACGGGCGACAGCTCCCAGAGCGGGCCGTTGTAATTCACGAGACCGCCGTTGGAGTAGAAGTTCACGTTCTTCACGATCCCGCTCGTGAGCATCTGGTAGGGCTGCCAGTAGGCGCCGACCTGCTGGGTGGTCATCATGCGAAACGCGTAGTCCGAGCCGACGCCCTTTTGGGTGTCGAGCGAGGTGTCGTCCGCGTGGACGATGACGAGCGTGCCGTTGGACAGCGGGAGCGGATCGCGGTTGTTGCCCGTGTTGGCCGGGGCGGGCAGCGGCGCGCCGAATCGGGTCAGCGGGTAGGTGACATAATCGACCGTCATGAGGTCGGGGTCGAGACCAGCGGGTCCGTTGAGGGCGACGATGAGGCCGCTGGCGTGCGTGCCGAATTCCAGCGCATCGGTGCCAACGTAGCGGCCGGGGTGGAGCGGATCTTCCTTCATCTGGAGGATGCCGTTGGCGAGGTAGGTCTGGTTGAAGCGCGCGGAGAAATCGAGGCCCTCCACGAGATTGGGATCATCGCGGAAGGAGCGCGAGGCGTAGCCGCCGATTTCGTGGCGGCCGATGTGGTTGATCGTTTCCTCCTGCGAGCCGTCCTCGTTGATCATCCAGGGGAAAAACTGGTTGAAGAGGAGACCGTTGGTGTTGCCAGAGACGGTGCGCGGCTCGGGGAAGACCTCCGTGCGGTTGCCGGCGAGGACCTGGGCGGCGGCGGTTTCGTCGGAGTAGTTGAACGTGCCGTAGGTCACTGCTCCGCCGGCGGCGAGATTTTCGTTGTCAATATCCGCCTCCTGGTCGCGCTGGAGGTGATCCCAGCGCGTGAAGATCACGCGGCCGAAGCTGTCGATGCTCGGAGAGAACGCGCCCGAGGGCGTGTGGTTGAGGTTGAACAAATCGCCGCTCGCGGGATCGAGGCTCCAGAGGCCGGTGACGGTCGGAGCGAGCTCGTATTCGTCGAGTTGCGGATAGAGCTGCGGCTGGCCGTTGCGCGGCCGGTCGCTGGAGAAGATGATGCGGCCGTTCGTGCCGTAGCAGGGCGCGATGTTGTTGTAGGCGGCGGGTTGGTTGGGGACGAGCGTGATGACGGGTGTGTCCGTCGCACCGAGGCCGGTGATTTCGTAGAGTTGCCAGACGCTGGTGTTGCTCGCGTTGGCGGAGGTCGGCGCGCCGACGACCATGCTGAAGATCGCCTTCTGGCCGTCCCAATGCATGGCGGGATCGCGCACGGCGATCGAGTTGGCGCCCTGGAAACCGTCGCCCGTGCCGAACCCGGCCGCGGCGGTGAGATTGCGAAGCGTGGCGTCGGGATAGCGAATGTAGAGATCGCCGCCGCGCCCGGCGGAGTCGGGTGCGGGCCGGTGGTTGCCGAAAACCGATCCGATCGTGGTGAAATCGAAACCGATCGGAATCTGCGTGACGAAGAGGATCGGATTCGACGGGTCGCTCGGGATTACCGTCACGGCCGGGAGCGCGGCGAAGGCTGCGGTCACCGTCGTCGCGGCGGCAGGCATGACGAGCGTGGTGCTGGTAGCGGTCGCGGTGGCGACGGCGGCACCGGTCCATTGCGCAAACGCGGAGCCCGCGGCGGGCGCATTGGCGGTAATCGTGACGACGGTGCCGGACGCATAGCTGCCGCTGCCAGAGCCGCCCGTCACGGTGAGCGCGAATGTCGCGGGCGGCGGCGGGACCACGTTTCCACCGGATCCGTTTGAACCGGAAGAGCCGCTCGATCCACCGGAGGTGCTGCTGGCGGCGGGGCCGTTGACCCACTGATCTTGCGCGGCGCTGGCGGTTGCGCCCGTGGAGTCCTTGACTGTCAGGCTGAACTTAAAGTCGCCGGCTGTCGTGGGTGTGCCGCTGAAAACGCCGCCGGGAGTAATCGCCATGCCGGGGCTGGCAGCGCCGGCGGTGATCGACCAGGTGTAGGGCGGCGTGCCGCCGGTCGCCGTCACGGTGCGCGTGTAGAGCGTGCCGACGGTGAGCGGATCGAGCATTGCATATTGCGTTGCGAGCGGAATTGCGGGCGGCGCCGGAGGAGGCGTCGTGGTCGTCGAGCCGGAACCCGACGACGAGGCGGAGGCGGCGGCACCGACCCAGATGTCTTGCGCCGCGAAAGCCGTCGCGCCGGTGGAGTCGGTCACGGTGAGATTGAATTTGAATTCGCCCGTCGTCGTCGGCGTGCCCTTGAAGATGCCGCCTGCGGTGATCGCCATGCCGGGACTGACGGTGCCGGCGGTGATCGACCAAGTGTAGGGCGGCACGCCACCCACCGCCGTCACGGTGCGAGTATAGGCCGTGCCGACCGTGAGCGAATCGAGCATCGCGTATTGCGTCGCGAGCGGTGCGACCGGCGTCGCGGGAGTCGTAGTGCTTTCTGCGGAGCCGGGGGCTTTTTCCAGGATTGAGAGCGCAGCGACGACGGTGGTCCCGTTTGTATCGGTTACTACGACGCTGAAAGGAAAGGTGGAACCGAAGATCGCGGGATTTGCGATGGAAGGCGTGCCGCCGATGACGCCAGTGGTGGCGTTGAGCGTGAGGCCGGGCGGCAGGTTTCCGGACTTGATCGACCATTGATAGCTGTGACTGCCGCCGCCGGCGGCGAGCGCCTGCGTATATAGCACGCCGCCGGTGCAGGCGGGCAGGCTTTTGGTCTGAATGGCGAGCGACGAGAGTTGTGTCCGTCAAGTTCAGCAAAAGTGGATTGGTGGTACGATGGTTTGGTGAGTTAAAAAGATTTATGGGGAGGGTTTAAGGGAGGGGGCGTAGCCACCTCCCTTTCATGGATTGAGTGGAGGGTGGCAGGGAGGCGG
>CAITWF010000091.1 GCA_903896015.1 uncultured Opitutia bacterium
ACGGCGATTGGCCTCCGGGATTGCACCGGATACAACGAGCGCCACGTTGATGCGTGGCGTCACCTCACCAGCGCGTCCGATTACTCGGTCGTTGGGTGGCGAGTGATCGAGGCCCGTGCCCCGGTCGCTGAGTGGCTCGGACTTCATATTTGCGTATAAATCAGGTAGCTATTGCCAACCCCTTCCGTGCTGACCTCGATTCCGTCGACTTACCCCGAACGGTTGAGCGCCGTGCGCCGCGGATTGAACGGTGGCCAGCGTGAAACGACCAACCATTTTACAGGAGAAATACCGAGGACGAGCCGAGTTTCAGGTCTCGGTATTCCCTCGGTTCGTCTCCTGTTAGTTTTTTGATTGCCTGTCTTTTTTTTGCGCCTTCTGCCGCTCTTTGCCGCCTCACTCTGCATTCGTTCTCAGATTCCGGTTTGCCCGCCGAGCCTCGCCTGCCCAGCCTCCCCGCATGCCCACCCCAAAAACCAAAGCGCTACCCACCGTCGCCGAATTCATCGCCGCCCTCCCCGACGATCGCCGCGCCACGATCACGACCATCCACAACGCCATCCGCAAAGCCGTGCCGAAGCTCGCGCCGTATATGACCTCCGGCATGGGGCCTTCGCCCATCATCGGCTACGGCAAATATCATTACAAGTATGCCAGCGGCCGCGAAGGCGACTGGTTCACGATTGGACTCGTCGCGGCGAAAAGAGACTACGCCCTCCACATCTGCGGCGGCGACAAGACCGGATACCTCGTCGAAAAGAATGCCGCGAAGCTCGGCAACGTGAAGACCGGCCGCAGTTGTATCAACTTCAAGAAACTGGAGGACCTGAACCTTCCCGCCGCCATGGCGCTCGCGAAGCAAGTCGCGAAAACCGGCGGTATCGGCGCGGTGAAGTGAGAGTTTTTGTCGGGCGTCTGTTTTGCAGACGCCCTCCGTGGTTCGATCGATTCCCAAACCCGGCGCCTGAGCGACAGACGCCCGACGAAGGAAACACTCCGGCGTTCTCCGGACGACGGCGTGAGACTGGGGACGCGACTCCTTCGTAATCGCATCGTCGCCCCCTCTCTTCGGGCCGCGATCCGATCGTTTCCGCCCAACGTCCCCCATTCGATCATCGCGTGCGGAAGTGTTGCGCGCACGGTCCCCTCTTTCGGGGAGCCGGCGGAAGACATCTGCCGGCCGCCCCCTGTCTTCGTGCGCGGAGCGCAATCCCGGCCGATGTGCTTGATGCGTTCCATGCTTCGCGCTACTCAATCGCACCATGCCCCACAACCCCACGCGCCGCTCGTTTCTGCAACTTCCGCTCGCCGCTCTCGCACTCGACCTGACCACGAAGTCTCGCGCCGCGGATGCGCTCGCCTCAACCCCGGCGAGCCGAGGAGACAAGGGCGTCCGCGTCGGTGCCGGTCAGGATCGTTATGCGGAGGAACTGATGATCATGGGCGGACGCTTCGATCTGAAAGTCTCCGCCAAGGATACCGGCGGCGATCTCTGCATCTACGACACCGTGCGCCTCGCGAAAGGCGGCCCGGCGTTGCACCGGCATTTCGCGCAGGACGAGTGGTTTTATGTGATCCGCGGCGAGTTCATCCTCCGCGTGGGCGAGGACACCATGAAACTCGGGCCCGGCGACTCGGCGTTTGCGCCAAGAAAAATCCCGCACGCCTTCGCGAAGATCAACGAAGGCGAGGGCCAGATGCTGGTGCTGTTTCAACCGGCGGGCAGCATGGAGGATTTCTTTTTGCAGATGAGCAAACTCGGCCGCGAGATTCCGCAGAATCAGGAAGTCGTGATGAAGCAACTGTGGGCCAGCCACGGCCAGGAAGTCGTCGGCCCGCCGTTGAAATTCTGATCGAATTCAGCTGGAGAAAACTCCAAGTCGTTGCGCCGCCTCGCCCAGCCCCGAGAACGCGCGGCGCATGTGTGATCCTGAAATCTGGGTTTTCACGTGTCCCGCGCAACTTACGGTCAACCATCCCCGGCTTGCGCTCCCGCCCTCCGCTCCCGGATTGTGAGGGCGTGACGTCAGCCGAAAAACTCTGTCTCGCCTGCGGGCTCTGCTGTGATGGCACTCTGTTCGGCCACGTGAAACTCGGGCCGGGCGACAATCCGAAAAGGCTGAAAGCGCTCGGAGTGCCGGTCGCGGTCTCACGCGCGAAGGTCCCCGTCACCCATTTTCGCCAGCCGTGCGCGGCGTTGTGCGCGGATCGGACCTGCCGGATTTACGCGGATCGGCCACGGCAATGCCGCACTTTTGAGTGCGGCGTGTTCAAGGACGCCACGGCCGGTCGGATCGCCTTCAACGCTGCACTGCGCGAGGTGAAAAAAGCCCGGCGGAAGGCGGACGATGTTCGCCGACTCCTGCGCGCGCTGGGCGACACCGAAGAGCACCGCTCGTTGAGCGAACGCTTCCGCCGCACGCAGCAACGAATGGAGGCGGGGCGGGTGGATGCGACAACGGCGGACACGTTTGCCGAGTTGAGCGTTGCGATGCACACCTTCGAATTGCTGGCGTACGAAAAGCTCCACACGCGCGCCGACGCGGCGTGAGCATATGTGCGAGCGCGAGTTTCGTTGGACGGCTGTCGGGCAGACGCCGGGTATGAAAATTTACCGAACCGCGGAACGACGTCGGCAAGACTAACGCCCTACGGTGCGAGCAAGGATCGCCTAGTGACTTCCGTGTAGACCTCGGCCCTGCAACCCGACTGGATGGCCGGCTTGCATCCTTCGCTCACGCTCCGACCGATCGGTCATCTTCGCACCCGGCAGCAGGTGAAGTTTCAAGCCGGCCACCAGCCCGGAGCCGCCGCCGAAGACAGCAACGAGGTGGAATTGCTCGCAGACTGCGGCTACGAGCAGGCGTTGCAGGACCTCGCGGGCATCGACCGCATCTGGCTGCTGTCGTGGTTTCATCGCAACGAAAACTGGCGCCCGCTCGTGCTGCCACCGCGAGGCCCGTCGCGCCGCCGCGGCGTCTTTGCGACGCGTTCCCCGCACCGCCCCAACGCCCTCGGCCTGACCTCGGTGGCGCTGCTGGGTGTCGATGGCCGGCGACTGCGGGTCGGTCCGTGTGATTTGTTGGATGGCACGCCCATCTTCGATGTGAAGCCTTACATTGCCGCCTACGATGCGTTTCCCGACGCCCGCGCTGGATGGATCGACACGATGGAGGCGGAGCTTCGCGAGCCCGCGCGCTTTGCCGTGAGCTTCGCGACCACCGCGTTGGCGCAAGGCCAGTGGCTGCGCGAGACGTGGCAGATCGATTTCACGCCGCGGCTGATCGAGCTGCTCTCGCGCGATCCTGCCCCGCATCGCTCCCGGCGCATCCGGCGACGCAGTGGGGATGAGTTTGAAATCGGCTGCGGCGCGTGGCGCGCGGTGTTTGTCGTCGAGGGAGCAGCGGTCTGCGTGCGAGCGCTCGAGGCCGCCTATCCGATGAAGTTTCTGGGCCGAGCCGACTATGACAACGTGCCCGACCGCGACGCGCAGCTTGCGTTTCTCGCGCGCTGGCCGGCGGGCGAACCGACCGCGACTGCGTGAACCCATCCGGGTGCGACCGCCGCGCACCGCCGCTGGCGAGCTAGGTCTCCACCGCGTTTCTCACTTTGCCGTCTTGGCGGCCACTCGCAGGAGTGCGTAGCCGCCCACGTCGTCCTGACTGTTAATGATCCGGCCGGTGCCTTCGCGGTATTGGCGCACGATGCGCTCGTCGATGGCATCGCGCTCCGGGAGGAGCGCGCCGGCGTCGGCGAGCACGGCTTGTTCGACCTCGACGGCGGGCAGGAGCGCGAGCGGTGTAACGGTAAAGGGCGGTTTGGCGACGCGAAGCTGGACGGCGACTTTTTCGGAAAAGTCCACGCGCACGCCGACCCAATCGTCGAGGTCAGCGCTCGCGCGCTGGGGCCCGAGGTTGCCCGCGATGTAGACGTGTGTGTGCCCGACGGTTGTCGCAGCGTCGGGGCGCCGCTTCCCGTTGGCCTTGATTTTCTCCAGGATGAGATCGATGTCGGGCGCGCGCGCCTTGAGGGAATGCCGGTAGACATTGTTGAGCACAATAAAGTCCGCGGCGATATGCGACGCCTTCACGCGCGTGCCCGATCCCTCATAGAACGCCACGAGGTTGTTGACCGCCGCGCTGCGCACGGCCTCGCCCTCGGAGGGCGCCGCGAGCTGCGGCCCGCGGATCTTGAAGTAGGCGATGTAATTCTTGATGTAGCTCACCTCGTCACCTTCGACGAGCGCGCCGAGGGCGTGGGATATTTCGACACCGTTCTCGACGTGCAGCACCGGATTCGCCAGCGGCTCGGCTATAATGCAACGCTGCACCGTCACGCGCTGGCTGTGCATCACCGAGATCGTCTCGTCGGTGCTCCACGAGCCCGAGACGTGATCGATGATAACATCGTGGCTCTCCTTTACGGTGACGGCATCGGTGGCTTTGATGGCCCGCGGGTGGCCGGCCCAGCGGCCTTTCCCTAGCTGCGGCTCGTCGCCGGGGCGCACGCGAATATACCGAACGATCACGTCGTGTGTTTCGAGAATATCGAGCGCGCCATCCTTGAGCGTGACGCCGCCGTCCGGCGCGGTGGAACCGTCAAGCGTGAGAAACGGTTCGCGGACTTTGAGATCAGTATCGAGTTCGAAGACGCCGCCGACCTTGAACTCAACGATGCGCGGCCCCGGTTGGCCGAGCGCCCAGCGCAGGCTGCCCTCGCGATTCGTGTCCGCGCGCGTCGTGACGAAAAGAAGTTTGCCGTCCGCCCCGCCGAGCGCGTAAGCACCGAAACCTTCGGCCCCCGCGAAAGCCAGCGGGCGTTCGCCCGCGACGCACATTGCCCCAGCGACGGTGAGCAGGCTCGCCGCGATCAGACCGTGTCGCAATCGAACAATTCGCGAGAGGAAACGTGCAAGTCTCATAACCATGTTCGTGGGACGACGGTCGCAATCCCTGCCCGCGGTGGCAAGCCGCCCACTCGGACGACAGGCGTGGTCTGCGATCCCTGGGAACCATTCGACATTGGCGGGGGCCGGCAGCATCGCGTGCGGTGCCCGCGGAATCGACAACCCGCGCGACGACTTTGGCGGCGAGCAACGGCTTGCGCAGGGCAGCGTTTTGCAGAGCATCGTGGCGTGAAGCTCCTCGTCCCTCGTCTCAGCGGATGCCTGTTGCTTGCGCTGCCGTCGATCGCCCACGCTGCGCCGAGCCTTGAGGAAACCTACGCCGCGCAAGGTCGCCTCATCGTCGCGCAATTTGCGTCCGCGCCCTTCCCTCACCCGGCGCGCGCCGAGGGTCACACCTACGACAAGCAACTCTACCCGGCGACGGAGCACTACGCGGACAGCACGGTCGCGATCTTCATCCCGACAGGATTTCGAGAGACCGCGCGCGTCGATTTCGTCGTTCACTTCCACGGCTGGCGCAACACCGTCGCCGGAACGCTCTCGACCTTCCACCTGATCGAACAACTTGTTGCGAGCGGCAAGAACGCCGTGCTCGTCGTCCCCGAAGGTCCGCACGATGCGCCTGATTCCTTCGGTGGAAAACTCGAGGATGCGGGCGGCTTCAAACGCTTCATGGACGAAGTCGTCGGCACGCTCCGCACCCGCGCGGTTTTTAAGACGAACCCCAAAGATATCTTTATCGGGCGCATCATCCTGTCGGGTCACAGCGGCGGCTATCACGTCATCGCCGGCATCCTCGATCGCGGCGGGCTCGCAAAGAACGCCGACGAAGTCTGGCTCTTCGACGCGCTCTACGGGCAGATCGATTCCTACGTCAACTGGTCTGACCGAACGCACGGCCGCCTCCTGAACATCTACACCGACCACGGCGGCACGAAGGAAGAATCGGAAAAACTCCAGGCGCGGCTCCTCGCACGTGGCACAGCGCTCTATGCCACCGAGGAGACCGTGCTCACTGCGGCGAAACTCAAGGGTGGTCAGTTCATTTTTCTCCACACCGACCTCGCGCACGACGACGTCATGGCCAAGCGAAACCAGTTCGAGCTATTCCTAAAAACGAGCGTCCTCAACGACCGGTGATGCGCTCATCGTAGGGCGTCAGACTTTCTGACGCCGGGTTTGAGAATCGTTCGAACCACGGAACGGCGTCAGCACGACATACGCCCGACGAATGAGACGCTCTGCTTCGGCCACGGCCGCGCACGGCCCTTCCTCAAACCGCCGGCTTCGCGGCCGAACCCACGAGCATCGCGTCCGCATACGCGAACCGCCAGCGCACCTCGCGTTGCAACGGCGACTCTTCGATGACGACCGTGTTGCTTTTCACGTAACCCGGTCCGCGCGCGAGGTCGGGAATCATTTCGACCTTGGCCTTCGCGATCGTGGATGTGAACCACGTCGGCGCCATGGGAGCGTGCGCGGCGAAATAATCCCTCAGTTCAATATTGGACATAGCTTATTCTCTGATAGCCCGCAAAACCGCCGATAGCCACCTCCGATTCAATGCGGTCGCCGTGGGGCAAGGTGGTTGCCGGCGGATTCACCGACGTCCAATCGGGTAGCCGGGCTGGATTACCCTCCCCAGCTCCCACACCACCGGACGTGCGGTTCACGCATCCGGCGGTTTCGGTTGCAGTGTAATTGCCGCTTTAGCAACGGCTCGGTTGAGTGACTTTCCCCCGATGGTGAGCTTGAAGCACGCATGCCTACCTCCCCTCGTTTCCGACGAGGCTTCTCGGGATGGGCGGACCAGGTCCGGTAGTGTCCGGAGAGTTCAGCAAAAAGGCGGAACATGGTAAGTGGTTTGGTGCTAAAGCCAAAAACCACCAACAAAGGAAAACCATGAACCGCCCGAAGCGAAACGATGCAGTGAT
>CAITWF010000092.1 GCA_903896015.1 uncultured Opitutia bacterium
AGTGTAATTGCCGCTTTAGCAACGGCTCGGTTGAGTGACTTTCCCCCGATGGTGAGCTTGAAGCACGCATGCCTACCTCCCCTCGTTTCCGACGAGGCTTCTCGGGATGGGCGGACCAGGTCCTGGTCCTTCCAGCTTCACCACTCTGTCCAGTGGGGCGGTTTCTTCCGTCTGCGACCAATTCAGCCCTTTGCCTGACTCGCGCCAGACTACTATGGCCTCTGCTGACTTCTTCATGCGCAGCTCTCGGCCTTCCGACCTCGATTGCCGCCATCGGCACGCCTGAAGATCTCCCCAGGTATGACGCACCTGCTTTCACGCTTATGCCTGCCGCATTTACACCCACACCTTCCGTGCAGACTTTGGACTTTAGAGATAGTAGCCTCCTTATCCGGTGTGTTTGCCTGTGCGGTTCTTGTTCATCAGGCCAGCGCTTTGCCCTGGACTTCCTTCCCACCTCGCCTCGCGGCTCGGCAGTTGTCCTTCGGCTAGACCTTCCTTCTGCAAGGCGGTCATCAGACTGACATTCACTTTCGCTCATGTTTCACTGACAAGCAGGTGCGCCCTGCTGGGCGCACTACGAAAAGGCGGCGGATTTCTCCGCCGCCTTTTTCGTAAACAAATTTCTTCGCGTTACTCGATCGGTCCTTCCTTCGCGGAGCCGTAGTAGAGGCCGTTGAAGAAGAGCTTGAACGTCGCATGCGGCGTCGCGCGGAACGTCGGCTCGAACGAGAGCAGGACGATCTTGCCCGCGCCGATCGATCCTTCGGCGGCGATTTTGCCACCGTCGAGATACTGCTGGCCCCACGCCCAACCGCTGTAGAGCGGCGCCTTGCTCGTGAACGACACGATCGGGTTGAGCTTCGGGTTGCCGTTCGGATCGACGTCGAAGACGGGGTTGTTGTCGAAGAAGACGAAGCCCTCGGCCGCCATGCCGTAGGCGAGCGGATTCTTCGGATCGAATTGCGCGTGGAGCACCGAGCCGGGGATGTAGTATTTGTTGCGGCTGATCGGCTTTTCTTTGCCATCGACGAGCTCAACGAGGTGATCCTTCACCGGCATGCCGAGCGACTGGCCGATCTTCGCGGACGAGCCGAGCGCAATGAGCGTACCGCCCTGCTCCATGAATGTCTTTAGTGGTGGGACGGTCTTGCGGTTGCTCATTGAGCCGAGCATCGATCGCGCTTCCTCGGGAATCATTTCGGGCGGCGGGTTGTATTGGATCGCGCCAGTGCCGGCGAGACCGGTGCCGCCATTGGCCATCAGCCAACGCTCGATCGCAGCGGTCGAGGCCGCGAGGCGCGAGTTGTCGGCGTAGGTGTCGCTGGGCAGGACGATCACATCGTAGTTGTCTTTAAGATTGCCGGCGTCGAGCACCTGCGGAAACACGACTTCGAACGGAAACTCATATTGCTCGAGCATCCAGCGGAGCCAGCCCGACGGCATCGAGCCGCCGTAAATGTCCACGAGCCCGATTCGGATCGGTTTCAATTTCATTGCGGCGCCACTGGGTTTTTGCGCGGCGGCGTAGACGGGCACGCCGAGCGATTTCGCGCCGGCCTCGAGAATCGGCGTGGCCTTCGCTGAGGCCGGCACCCAGAGCGTGCCGGTGCCGAGCGCGTGACCGTCGATCGTCTGCTCGTCTTTAAGCCAATATACGTCGGCGCCGGCCTTAAGCAGGCGGTTCGTAAGAATGACGGTGTCGTTGATCTTGTGGCTGACGTAGTAGCCGGCCGGACTGGCCGCGCCGGAGATCGTCGCGGGCAACGGCTTCTCAAGATCGAAGCCGAGTTTCGCGAACGGACCGTCGAACCCGTCGAGCACGCGATCGAATTTCACGCCCATCTGCACGGCAGGCGTCCAGCCGGTGATGTCGTAAGGCGCTTTCGGCGGGCCGCCCGGATAAGTGAAATCGTTCGGATGATCCTGCGCCTCAAACATGTCGAGCACCTCGGCGCGGAACGCCTGCGCAGCTTTCACGACGTAGGAGCCGGCGGGATAATTTTTCCCGGCGACGGTGAACGCCGTGGTCGCCTTGTGCACGGTCACGCCCTGCTTGAGGAGCACGTTGACGAACTTCACCGCCGTCGCGAAGTCGTCCTGATCAGCGGTAATGATGTAGCCGCGCGGGTCGCGCATCGCGGGATCGTGGAGCACTTTTTCGTAGAGCTCGGAGGGCACAGCGTGGCTCGTGAAGAGGTTCGCAAGCGCCTCGTCGTTCGTCTCGGTGGCCGGTTTGCCGGCGGCGAGGTTGAGCGCCTCGATGCGCTTCGGCGTGACGGTCCACGAGTCGCGGTTGCCGCGCTCGATCATGTTTCGGCCCATGCGGTAGATGCGCTTGAGGAGCCGCTCGCGATTGCGCGACGCGTAGTCGAGCGCGGCGAAATTCACCTGCGTGTCGTATTCGATCGACTGCTTGTAGTGCCACGTCTGCGGTCCAATCGGCAGCGGCCAGTCGCCGGTGGGCAGTTGCTTCGCGGGCACAAGTGGAACCTGAATGGGCGTCGGGCTGCCGATGACTTCGGAGAGGATGCCGATCTGGTTGTGAAAATAAACCGCGGTGCGCATGCCGCCGTTCCACCAGGTCGAGTAGGGCGCGGCCGAACGCATCGCCGAGCCTGCCATCCCGCGCTCGACAAGGCGGGAGTGCATCGCGGTGCCGAGTTCCTCGACGCCGAGCGGCACGAGCGGATCGAAGTTGTAGTTGAACGGATCGCGGAACGGCGGGATAAAAATGATCTGACCTTCGGGGCCCGTCTGGTGATGGTTATACATGATCTGCGGAAGCCACTCGATCCAGAGGACGCGATTCTGGTTAATCGTCTCGGGCATGTTGTTCATGATCGAGTCGCGGTTGTTGTCGTGGCCGACGTATTTGTTGTAAAGCCGCGGGAGGCCGACGAACGTGCGGGCCTTTTCGTCGGCGTTGCGCATATACCAATTGGCGACGATTTCGACGCCATCGGGGTTCGCAATCGGGAGGAGCGTGATCACATCGTCGAGGAAACGCATGGTCTCCTCGTCCGTCTGCGAGATGAGGCGGTAGACGGTTTCGGTGAGCTGCTGGGAATTCACGCTCTCCGAGGAGTGCAGGCCGCCGTCGATCCAGACGACTGCCTTGCCTTCCTTCGCGAGCTTCGCGGCTTCCTCTTCGCCGATTTCAGCGTGCGCGAGATCGACGGAGATTTTCTTGTAGTGATCGAGTTTCGCGAGGTTCGCGGGCGAGGTGACGATCGCCATGTATTGCGGGCGGCCCTCTGCGGTATTGCCGATCGAGACGACCTTCATCCGGTCGGACTCGGTCTCCCATTTTTTCCACAGCGTGACGATCTGGGTGTAGTTCGCCATGTGGTAGTCGTCGCCAATCGAGAAGCCGATGAGCGCCTTGGGCGGCGTAATTTTGGGCGGAGCGGCGATCGCGGGAGCGAGCAACAGCGCGGACAGGATCCAAACCGGGAGGAGGGACGTGGTCTTCATGCGATTAACGCCCCCGGTGATCCGGGTCGGCGTCGTGCCTTGGAGTAAGCTCGAATCAGGCCGAGTCAATCGGTGCGGTGCGCCGCACGCAGACGGTAGCGGCGGCAGGTCGGCGACGGCCGAAATCTTATGAACCATATTTGACCGCGACAACCGCGCCCGCGGGCTTAGCGTCTGCGCATGGCCCGAAACGTTTTATCCGCGTTACCCCGCGTCCGCATCCTCGCTACCGGCGGCACGATTGCGGGCGCGCAGGTGAAGGGCGAGCGCGGCTACCGGGCTGCGGCGTTTTCCGCCGAGACGCTCATCGCCGCGGTGCCGCAACTCGGCGAACTCGCGCGGCTCGAGGTCGAGCAAGTCGCCGCGATCGGTTCGCAGGACATGGACGAGTCGACGTGGCGCCAACTCGCCGTGCGCACCGCCGCCGCCCTCGCCGACAGAACGATCGCGGGCGTCGTCATCACGCATGGCACCGACACGATGGAAGAGACAGCGTTTTTCCTGAATCTTGTCGTGCGCTCCGCCAAACCCATCGTGCTCGTCGGCGCGATGCGGCCAGCCACTGCGATCAGCGCGGACGGGCCGATGAATCTCTACAACGCGGTCGCCGTCGCTGCTCACGCCGAGGCGCGCGGTCGCGGCGTGCTCGTCGTCGCCAACGACGAGATCCATTTCGCCCGCGAAATCGCGAAGACCAACACCACGCAGGTCGGCACGTTTGCGAGCGGACACCGCGGGCTCGCCGGTTTGGTCAACGCCGGCCGCAGCCATTTCTACGCCGCGCCCGTGCGCCGGCATACACGCGCGAGTGAATTTTCGCGGGCAAAGATTTCCGCGCTGCCGCGCGTCGACATCGTCTACGCGCACGCCGGGATGGGCCGTGAATTGATCGATGCCGCGGTGAAAGCCGGCGCGTGCGGGCTCGTGCTCGCGGGCGTGGGCGACGGCAATCTCTGCGCCCTCGCGCTCGCCGCGTGCGCCCAGGCCGCGCAGCGCGGCGTCGCGATCGTGCGCAGTTCGCGCACCGGCGGCGGCGTCGTCGAGCGCAACATCGAGATCGACGACGATCGGCACGGCTTCATCGTCGCCGACGAGTTGAACCCGCAGAAAGCGCGCGTGCTGCTCATGCTCGGGCTGACCCGCTCGCGCGATCCGGCGGTGTTGCAGAAATTGTTCTTCGCCTACTGAGCGGCCCGCATTTTTTGCGCTGCACAAAACGCGGCACATTCGCCAACGCGCGCCGAGCCCGCTGTGGTCGTTGCAGGCATACTCGTGGCACTGCCATGAAAACGGCCATTGTTCGGGCGCGAGTCAGCCGCACCGCCGCGTGTGGGCCGCGCCGGGCTTTTTTCCGGTGGGAGGCCGCGTGATGAACACCACCCTTGCACCCTCGAAACCGTCCGCCGCCACCCGCGTCTCCCGGCAGATTGCCGGGGACAAGCGCTTCAAAATTCTCGAGGTGCACATCAAGAAATTCCAGCACCGGCAGGATGCGCTCATCGAGGTGCTGCACAAGGCGCAGGAGTTGTTCGGTTACCTCGACGACGACGTGCTGCGCTTCGTCGCGTGGCAGTTGAAGCTACCGGCGAGCCGCGTCTACGGCGTGGCAACCTTCTATCACTTCTTCACGCTTAAGCCGCAGGGCCAGCACACGTGCGTCGTCTGCCTCGGCACCGCGTGCTACGTAAAGGGCGCCGACAAGATCCTCGCCGCCGTGCAGGAACGCACGCACATAGCTGCCGGCGAGACGACGCCCGACAACAAACTCTCGCTGCTCACCGCGCGCTGCATCGGCGCCTGCGGCATCGCGCCCGCGGTCGTCTACGACGGCAAGGTCGCCCCGAAGCAAACCCCCGCCGAGGCACTGCGTCACCTCAACGAGTGGAATTGAGCCATGCAACCGATGCTCGCTGAAATTTCCTACCGCGCGGCCGACGGCGGCGCCGTGCTCGGCTCGGTCATCGCCGTCGTGTGCTCGTGGCAGCGCAATCGCTCGATTCTGTGGGCCATTCTCCACGGCATCTGTTCGTGGTTCTACGTGATCTATTTCGCGCTCACGCGACGCGGTGACGAACGGAAATCTTAATCCTTTTCTTTTCAAGCCCCATGCAACTGGACGACCTCCAAACCATCGCGGAAAAACACCAGGCCTCGCGCAAGAAATTCTGCCTGCGCACCTGCATGTCGGCCGGCTGCATGTCATCGCAAGCCGACGTGATTAAAAAAAATCTCGAGAGTGAGGTAAAGACGCAGGGACTCGAGGCCGACGTTGAAGTTCGTCGCGTTGGCTGCATGGGTTTCTGTGGACAGGGTCCGCTCGTGGGCGTGGACGGCCACGCGCAGGACGGCGAGCTCTTCGAACACGTAAAACCCGAGGATGCGCCCGCG
The DNA here is from genome assembly GCA_903896015.1 of uncultured Opitutia bacterium. GTDB lineage: Bacteria > Verrucomicrobiota > Verrucomicrobiia > Opitutales > Opitutaceae > CAITWF01. The sequence goes on from CAITWF010000092.1 coordinate 5,866, forward strand.
GTCGTCCGCTCGCTGACGGGCGGCGAGTGCGCCCTCGAACGCGGTGATCCGCACCATCCGTTTTTTGCGAAACAACTCCGAATCGTGCGCGCCAACGGCGGCATCATCGATCCGGAGCGCATCGAAGACTACATTGCCGCGGGCGGCTACGTTGCCCTGCACAACGCGCTCACCGAACTAACGCCTGCGCAAGTCATCGAGCAAATCACGCGCAGCGGATTGCGCGGTCGCGGCGGCGCGGGTTTCCCGACCGGACTCAAATGGAGCACAGTCGCCAAATCGCCCGGCGCAAAAAAATACATCGTGTGCAATGGCGATGAGGGCGACCCGGGTGCATTCATGGATCGCAGCATCCTCGAAAGCGATCCGCACCTCGTGCTCGAGGGCATGGCCATCGCAGCCCACGCCGTCGGCGCGGATCAGGGCTTCCTTTACGTGCGCGCCGAATACCCACTCGCGATCAGCCGACTCAACCTCGCGATCAAACAGGCCAAGGCGCTCGGCCTCCTCGGCGGCGCGATCTTCGAGTCACCGTTCACCTTCAACATCGACATCCGCATTGGTGCGGGCGCGTTCGTGTGCGGCGAGGAGACCGCGCTCATGGCGTCCGTCGAAGGTAAGCGTGGCACGCCGCGACCCCGGCCGCCATTCCCCGCGGAGAGCGGGCTGTGGGGTTGCCCGACCCTCATCAACAACGTCGAAACTTTCGCGAACATCGCGCCGATCCTGAATCGCGGCGCCGACTGGTATGCGAGTCTTGGCACTGAAAAAAGCAAAGGCACGAAGGTCTTCGCGCTCACCGGAAAAATCCAGAACAACGGCCTGATCGAGGTGCCCATGGGTATACCGCTCCGCCAGATCGTCGAGGAGATGGGCGGCGGCGCGCCCGATGGCGGCTCGATCAAAGCGGTGCAGACCGGCGGCCCATCAGGCGGGTGCATCCCCGCGCAGCATCTCGACACGCCCGTCGACTACGAGTCGCTCGTGAAGCTCGGATCGATCATGGGCTCGGGCGGTATGGTCGTCATGGACGACAAGACCAACATGGTCGAAATCGCGAAATTCTACATGGAGTTTTGCATGGATGAGTCGTGCGGGAAATGCATCCCCTGCCGGACTGGTACCGTGCAGATGTTTCGGTTGCTTGAGAAAATCACCGCCAGGCAGGCCACCGCTGCCGACCTCGCGAAACTCGAAGAGCTGTGCGACATGGTCCGCGCCACGAGCCTCTGCGGCCTCGGTCAAACCGCGCCCAATCCCGTGCTGAGCACGCTGCGTTTCTTCCGCCACGAATACGAGGAGCTGCTCCAGTCCGACGCGCACGCCGCGCCGCCACCCGCCACTCCGGCCTAACCCACTGCCACCATGGGCGCCAAAACTCTCATCATCGACGGTCAGACCGTCAGCGCGGAAAACCACGTCACGATCCTCCAGGCCGCGACTGACAACGGCATCACGATCCCGACGCTCTGCCATCTCGATGGTGTCTACGACGTCGGCGCGTGCCGGCTTTGCCTCGTCGAAGTGAAGGGATCGACGAAGCTTTTTTCTGCGTGCACCACGCGCGTTTACGAGGGCATGGAGGTGACGACGCAGAGCGAGCGTCTGAAAAAATACCGCCGCATGACGATCGAGTTGCTCTTCGCCGAGCGCAACCACGTGTGCGCGGTGTGCGTAGCCAACGGCCACTGCGAACTCCAGGCGCTCGCCACGTCGCTTGGCATGGACCACGTGCGCTACGACTACTGCTTCCCCAAGTGGGGCATGGATCTCACGCACCCGTTCCTCGGAATGGACGACAACCGCTGCATCCTCTGCACGCGCTGCGTGCGGGCGTGCTGGCACATCGAGGGAGCGGGCACGAAGAATGTCGCCGGCCGCGGCAGCAAATCCCACATCATCTCCGATCTCAACGAACCGTGGGGCGATTCGGAGACCTGCACCTCGTGCGCGAAGTGCCTGCTGTCCTGCCCCACCGGCGCGCTCTTTCACAAGGGCGACACCGTCGGCGAGAGCGAACGCGACCGCTCGAAGCTCGGCTACATCGTCAACGCCCGGGAGAAACAACAATGGATCGTCTAAAAGTAGCCACCGTCTGGCTCGGCGGCTGCGCCGGCTGCCACATGTCGTTTCTCGATCTCGACGAGTTCCTCTTCGACGTCGCCGCGCAGATCGACCTCGTCTACTCGCCGATCGTCGATTGCAAGGAATACCCGGAACACGTCGATCTCTGCTTGATCGAGGGTGCGGTGTGCAACGAGGACAACCTTGAGCTCCTTCATAAAATCCGCGCACGCACGAAGACGATCGTTTCGTTTGGCGACTGCGCCGTCACCGGCAACGTCCCCGCGATCCGCAACCAGCTCGGGCGCGACAATACCACCAACGTCCTCCAGTGTGCCTACGTCGAAAATGCGCAGGAGAACCGCCGCGTGCCAGACGCCACCGGCATCGTGCCCACGCTGCTGCCGCTCGTCCGCCCCGTGCACGAGCTCGTGCGCGTGGAGTATTTTCTTCCCGGCTGCCCGCCGCCGGCCGATCGCATCAAGGCCGTGCTCGTCGAACTGCTCGCCGGCCGAGCGCCTGCGCTCACCGGCGCCAACCTGAAATTCGGCTAAACCCCGCGCCGCCTAACGAAAGCACCTGCATGTCCAAGCGCATCGTCATCGACCCGGTCACGCGCATCGAAGGTCACGCGAAGATCAGCGTCTTCGTCGACGACGCCGGCAACGTCTCCGGCGCCGAGTTTCACGTCGTGGAATTCCGCGGCTTCGAAAAATTTTGCGAGGGCCGCCCCTACTCGGAGATGCCCGGCATCACGCCACGCATTTGCGGCATCTGCCCCGTCAGCCACCTGCTCGCCTCCGCGAAAGCCGGCGATGCGATCATGGCGGTGAGCATCCCTCCCGCGGCCGACAAGCTGCGCCGGCTGATGAACCTCGGCCAGATCGTGCAGAGCCACGCGCTGAGTTTCTTTCATCTGAGCGCACCGGATTTTCTGCTCGGGTGGGACTCGCCGCCGGCCGCGCGCAATGTTTTCGGCCTGATCAAATCGAACGCCGATCTCGCACGGGCAGGCATCCGGCTGCGGCAGTTCGGCCAGGAGATCATTGAGGTGCTCGGCGGAAAGAAAATTCATCCGGCGTGGGCCGTGCCCGGCGGCGTGCGCAGCGCGCTCACTCCGGAGGGCCGCGCGAAAATCCGCGCGTGGCTGCCCGAGGCCTACGCGACCACGCGCGTCGCGCTCGATCTTTTTAAAAAGGTGCTGACCACGCACGAGCGCGAGACCCAGCTCTACGGAAATTTCCCGACGCTCTTCATGGGCCTGATCGCCGCCGATGGCGGCTGGGAACACCACGGCGGCAAACTCCGTTTTACCGACAGTAGCGGCAGCATCATCGCCGACCACATCGATCCGAAGGACTATCGCTCGGTGATTGGCGAGGCGGTGCAGGAAAACTCCTACCTCAAGTCGCCCTATTACAAACCGCTCGGCAATCCCGAAGGCATCTACCGCGTCGGTCCGCTCGCGCGGCTCAACATCTGCTCGCACATGGGCGTGCCGCAGGCGGACGCGGAATTGAAACTTTTCAAGACCCTCGGCCACGGTGCCGTCACGTCCTCGTTTCTCTTCCACTACGCACGGTTGATCGAGATTCTGGCGGCGATCGAATTCATTGAGCGTGCGTGCGACGACCCGGAGCTTTCGAGCGACGAGCTGCGCGCCAATGCCGGCATCAACAGCCTCCACGGCGTCGGCGCGAGCGAGGCGCCGCGCGGCACGCTTTTCCACGACTACACCGTCGATCGCGACGGGATGTTGAAAAAGGTGAACCTCATCGTCGCCACCGGGCAGAACAACCTCGCGATGAACCAGACCGTCGCGCAAATCGCGCGGCATTTCGTGAAGGGCGACGCGATCACCGAGCCGATGCTCAACCGCATCGAACACGGCATCCGTTGCTACGATCCGTGCCTGAGTTGCTCAACGCACGCCGCGGGACGCATGGCGCTCCACGTAAAGCTAATCGGGCCCGGGGGAGAAATCCTCAACGAAGTATTCCGCGACTGAGGTCTGCGTCATGAACCCGGCCAACGAGGTTTGCATCGACACCGAGTTGCTCGTCATCGGCTACGGCAACACGCTGCGGCAGGACGACAGCGTGGGCCCGCGCGTGGCGGAGCGGATCGAGGCGCTGCACCTGCCCGGGGTGCGCACGCTGATTTGCGATCAGCTTTCGCCCGAGCACGCGGAGGCGATCGCGCACGCGCACGTGGTGGTCTTTGTCGACGCGATGCGCGGCGCACCGCGGCATGTGCGGCTGCAGCCGGTAAAACCCGGTCACTCGACGCAGCTCATGGCGCACGCCGCCGAGCCGCCGACGATGCTCGCGCTCGCGCGCGACGTCTACGGCCGCGTGCCCCAGGCGTGGCTCGCCGCGATTCCCGCGGTGCGGCTGGGGTTCGGCTCCGGCGTCTCTGTCGTCGCGCAGCGCGGCATCGATGACGCCACGCGCACGATCAACCGCTTCGCCGCACTCGTGCGGTAATTCTGCGCTTCGCTCGCGGCGGAGAATCGCTTTAAGTGGCGCGCGATGATCGCCACCCAGTTCCACCTGCCTGCTTGGTTCGATCTCGGCGCGACGTTTGCGTTCGGGCTCACGGGCGCGCTCGCGGCGATCAAGCGCGGTTATGATATCGTGGGCGTGTTTTTTCTCGCGCTGGCCTCGGGCATCGGTGGCGGGCTGATCCGCGACGGCGTGTTCATTCCGGGCGGTCAAGCGACACCGCTGCTGACGGATCCGCGCTACATTGAGTTGATCGTGGCGGCGACGGTGGCGGGCGCGTTGTTTGGCGCCCGTGCGAAAAAATTTCACCGACTGATCGCGGTGGTCGATGCGCTGGGGCTTGGAGCGTATGCGGCGTTTGGCACGGAGAAGGCACTGACGGCGGGGCTCGCGTTACCGGCGGCGGTTCTGGTGGGCGTGATCAATGCGGCGGGCGGCGGCCTGCTGCGCGACATCCTCACGCGCGAGGAGCCGCTGGTGTTCAAGCCGGGGCAGTTCTACGTGCTGACGGCGGTGGCCGGCGCGGTCGTGTTTGTCTTTTGCGCGGTGACGCTCGGCCAATCCGGCACCGTTGCGGCGATCGCGGCGGTGGCAGTGACGTTTGTTTTTCGCGCGCTGACGATCACGTTCAACTGGCGGACGGCGCCGATCCAATCGCCCGGCGAAGAGGACGTGACGCCGTAGCGGGCGCTCAGAATTTCAGCGCCATCTCGGCCTCTCCGAGCGTGAGCGTGACGCTGTTGCGGGTGATGACGCGGACACGCAGGTGCACGGGATCGGGCGTGAGGTTGACGTTGATCACATCGCCTTCCTTGTAAGTGCCTTCCTTGCCCAGCGCGGAGGTGATCACGAGTTGGATGGTTTTGCCGAGTTGGACAGTGCCCTTCACCCGAAGCGTGGCGACGGCCTGCTGCAAGAGGGCGAGGTCGTTATTGACCACAATCGGGGCGGGCGGGGCGCCGTCGGGCACCGGTGGGGGCGCGACGGGCGCAACGGGGGCAGCGCCCGGGGGTCGAAATGGATTTGATCGCGGATCGGGCGGGACAGGCGGGGCGTTGCGCGCTTCGAAGAGTGCGGCCATTTTTTCGCGGACTTGCTGGAAGCGCGGCGAGAGTGGTACGGGCGGCGGCGGCGTCTTGCTGACCGGCGGCGGGCCCTTGGCTTTCACGGCGGTGAGGATGCCGGGTCTGGGCGACTCGGCAGCGGGAGCGGCAGATGGGGCGGGCGCGGGATCTGCTACGGGCGTCGATTCATTTTTCGGCGGGGTCGTTTCCGGCGGTGCGGCGGCAGGCGGCGGCGTCTTGGTGTCGGCCGGCGGGGTGAGTGCAGACGGGAGATTTTTTATGGCGGCGGACGGCGCGGCGGGCGCGCCGCGTAGCAGCGCCGGCAAAGCGACGACAAGCAGAAGAGAGAGAGGAAGACGCGCGCTCATTTTTTGCCGAGGAGTTCGAGCGAGAGTTCAAGGGTGACGCCGGTACCGTCTTTGTCGCGGCGGGTGAAGCTGAAGGCGGTGATGTTGGCGAGGCGCGGGCCGGTCTCGATCGCGATGAGGTAGGCCATGATTTGCTCGTAGGAGCCGCTCAGGCGGAGCGTATAGGGCACGCGTTTGTAGAGCGCGGCGCCTTCGGTCGGCGGCGACGACTGCGGGTGGAGTTCGAGCAGGCGGGCCTTCGTTTGCTCCTCAAACTTGTAGAAATACCAATTGTTGTCGGCCAGGTTGGCTTCGATGACGAGGTTGTCTTCGATGCGGCGGGTGGTGTCGCGGACGGCGGCAAGCTCGGTGCGCTGGGTGGAGGCGCCGACGAGGAGGTCGAGCATGCCCTCGCCTTCCTTCGCGCGGTCGATGCGGGCAGCTTCCTGCGTGTCGATGTCGTTCCACAGAAAATAGGCGCCGCCACCGCTGGCGAGCACCAGGACGATGCAGATCGTGGCAAAGGGCCGGCGGCGCATCAGCTCGAGGAGCGCGGCAAATTGCAGGCTCATGGGCGGCCGCCTTTCACGTCCTTGAGGAAAAACGCGATCTCGAAGTTGATCACGTCTTCGTTGGTGCCGCGATCGAAGCCGGTGAGGCGGACTTCGCGGAAACGCCGGCTGACAGTTTCTTCCTTGCCGAGGCCTTTCACGTAGGCGCTAAGGAGCTGGGAGGCCCGCTCGGATTTCTCGCGGATGTTGCCGTGGACGATCACGGTGGCTTCGTTCCACTCGATGGCGTCGAGCACGAGCTGCGGGGGGCGCGAGCGGCCGAGATTGGCAATGAAGCCGGAGACCGACATAATCGGCCGGACGAGCTTGTAGGCTTCGTCGATCTTGGCGGACTCGAGGGCATACTCGCGCTGCATGCGCTGGACATCGCGGACTTCGGCGCGGTTATCGCCGATGCGCTGCTCCCAGTCATGGATCTGATGGCGCGTGCTGAGATCGAGGTAGCCGAGCAGGCCGGCGAAAAGCAGCCCGGCGAGGGCGAGGGCGCCGCTGAGGGCGTTGATGAGAAAGCGCGTGCCGACGAGATTGTCCTCGGGCAATTCGCTCTCGAGGCGGCAGTCGATGTGCCAGTGGGCCATGGCCCCAGTCGCGTTATGCTTTTGGCTCATTGACGGGCGGCGGAGCGAGTTGACCGACGAGGCTGAGGGCCTGGAACCACGAGCGGTCGGGCACGGGGGTGCCGGGAGCGAGTTGGAGGCCGACGGTGGGCAGCCACGTCTCAAGGTTGGGCGAGAGAAACTCGAGGTCGACGGCGGCGCAGAGCGCCTCCTCGAGCCAGGAGAGTTTGGCTGGCAGGTGCGCGCAGAACAGTGCGCCGATCGGCTGGCCGGTATGCATCTCGAAGTAGTCGACGGCGGGCTTGAGGTGACGCGTGAGCGCGCGGACGAGGCGGCGGCCTTGCCCGCGGAGCTCCTCGGTCGGCGCTTCGAGCGCGCGGCGCGCGGTGGCTACATCCGGGGCGCTGAGCTCCTTCATCGCGGTCTCCTCGATTGAGAGGAGGCCGTGCGGGAGGGCGGCGGGCACGTGAACGCCGTCTTTGCCGAGGAGATAGATGCGGGTCTGAGTCTGGCCAAGTTCGCAGGCCACGACGCCGTGCGGGTAGGCGATCTGCCGCGTGTGCCTCGTGAGCGCGCCGAGGAGCGCGAGTGTGCCGACTTCAAGGCGCTGGGGGCGGAGGCGTTGCCGGCGGAGGCGGTTTTGCAGCTCCCGCACGCCACTGAAAGGCAAACCGAGCAGCAGGCCCGGCCGCGGCGGCGTCTCCGCGGTGAACTCCTCGCCTTCGATCGGGTGCAGGGCGCGGATAAACCAGTCCTTCGTCGAGGGCAGGCGCGCCTGTTCGGCGAGCAACGCGTGCAAATACCCCGGTTCGGCGAAACGGCGGGTGTTAATGGTCTCACGCAGCAACACGCGTTCCGCCGGGTGGAAGCCGCAGAACGCCGGCACAAATCCACGGCCGCGATCCGGCAGTTGCGCCTCGAGCCAGTTCCCGATGGCACGATCGTCGCCCGGCGCGAGTTCGGCAAACGCATCGAGTGTGAGCGGGCGCTCGTCGAGCCGGCCGAGCCGCGCAATCTGCACTCCGTGCTCCGTCTGGTTGAAGAGCACGCCACTGCGGCGGTTGCGAGCGAGGAAGGAAAAGGCGGCCATGGCGCGGGGCGATCGGACAACTCATACTAGGGCGAAGTCGCGGCAGCCGTGTCAATCCGCCCGAAGCGCCGGCCCCCTCCGCCCCCGGCGTAATAACGCGCAGGCGCGGGCGCGCTAGAGCGACTTGTTGCGCACGACCACCCGCGGCGAAACGATTGAGTAGGAGGACTGCGTGCCGTTGGCGGCGGTGCCGACCTTGGTCGTGAAGGCAAACTCCACCGACTTCACACTGGCGGCAGTCGTGGCCGTGAGATTCGACTTGTTGTAATACGCGAAGCCGTTGACGGGGAAGTGCACTTGCGGCAACGCCGGATCGTAAGCGGAGTCGATGTTCGTGAGCAGCGTGGTGCTGATGCCGGTGCTGGCGTCGGTGCACGTGAGCGTGCCGGCGGCACTGCTGTAAACATAGCTAATCGCTTTCGTCGAATAAAGCGTGAGGCCCGACCCCGTGCGCGCGGCGTTGGCGCTCATCACGAAGGTCGTGCCGTTGGTGACGGAGGCGATCGTGGTGCCATCCGCGAGCACGGTGACGATTGTGGAGGTGGTGAGCGTGCCGGCGCTGGTGTTGGCGGTGGCATTCGCCGAGAGGACGAACGTCGTGCCGTTCGTGATCGAGGCGACGGTCGCGTTACTCGGCACGCCGGTGCCGGTGACGGTGGAGTTGACCTCCATGCCGGTCGTGCTCGCGCACGTCACATTCTTGCTGCCGAGCGTGGTCGTGCAGTTGGTGAGCGTGAGCGGACCCGGGGCGCTCCATACGGCCGAAAGCGCGGTAAGGTTGATCGTGCTCGCACACGTCACGTTCTTGCTGCCGCTGGTTGTCGTGCAATTCGAGATCGCGACCGGCACGGTCAGGACGAGGTTCGTGGTGGTCATGCTCGTGATGCCGGTGGCGGCCCCGACGTCCTGCTCAAACTGAAACAACGCACGGCGCACCTTCACATCCTGCGGCTGCCGATTGCCGAGCCGTGTGAGGTTGCGCCCGAGAAAAATATATGCCGTGATCACACCGAGCCCGAGGAACAGCACGGGCGTGAGCACCATCAGGAGCTCGACGAGGGTAAAGCCAGCCGCGTGCGGCTTACGAGCGTTGATAGGTCGCAGAGAGTCCATTTTTTCCGACGTAAGTCGTGCCTTGGCGGGTATACGTGCGCGTAACGCCGCCGGTCCAGTTCTTTGTCGTCCACGTCACAGTGAAAACGATTTTATAGAGCGTGCCATCGGCTTTGACGCTCGAAACCGCGCGAGTGCAGGTGAAACCGCTGCTGACGTTGGCGAGGCTCGCATTAATCGTGATCGACGATGAAGAAGGATAGCCGCTGACCGTCGTCCAGTCTGTCGTGTGCACCTTGTCGATCTCGCTGTGGATGATCTGCGCGGCGATCGTCTGCTTGCGCGAAAAATCCAGCATGCGCGTGCCGACGACCACGAGCTGAAACGCGCTCACGATCGCGAACAGCAGGACGGTCGCCGCCAGCGCCACCTCGATCAGGGTGAACGCGGCGCTCGATCGCGGATTTTTTTTCGACAGGGACAGCATGACACCGCTTCGACGCGGGCCCGCAAAATGCGTTGCCGCAAAATCCCGGTCAATCGCTTCCTCGCGCCCGCCGCGTCCCATTCGCGGGAATCGCCCGTCCCACTGTCCGCACACTCGTGCCCGCCGCGCGATCGGCGGAAATTTTTCTCCACCCTGCCCCGCAACCGTTTGCGCAGGTTCGCGCCCGCTGGCACGCGGAGTGCAAAAGAGCGTGCACTCAACTCGTCATGAAAAACTCCCTCACCGTCCTCTCTCTCTTGCTCGCCGCCGCCACGCCGATCGCGTTTATCATCGAACTTGCCGGCCCTTCCCTGCCGACCATGGTCAATTCCGCGCACCTGTTCGGCGCATTTATGCTCATGTTGCTCTCGAAAATCCTCCTCGCGGACTACGCGCGAATCGCCGAACCGCACCTCGCCGCGCACGCCTACGCCAAGAATCCGCTGCGCCTCGCCGCGTGAGGACTGCCCGCGACCGCGTTGTAAATCTTCCCGCTCATGCCCGACGCCGCCCCGCACCGCATCCTCATCGCCGACGATCAAACCGACGTGCTGGAAGCCTTGCGGCTCCTGCTCAAGGGCGAGGGCTACGCGACCGAGTCCGTGAAATCCCCCGCCGCCGTCATCAAGGCCGTCGAGGCGCGCGATTTTTCGCTCGTCCTCATGGACCTCAACTACGCGCGCGACACCACGAGCGGCCAGGAGGGTCTCGAGCTTCTCCAAAAGCTCCAGACGATCGATGCTGCGCTCCCCGTCGTCGTCATGACCGCGTGGGCCAGCGTCGACGTCGCCGTCGAAGCCATGCGCCGAGGCGCGCGCGACTTCATGACGAAACCGTGGGACAACCCGCGCCTAGTCACGATCGTTCGCAACCAGCTTGAACTCGGCAGCGCCGTCCGCGCCTACCGCCGGCTCGAACAAGAAAACCAACTCCTCCGCCCCGGCGGCAAAACCGGCCCCACGCTCATTGCCCAATCGCCCGCGATGCGCCCCGTCCTCGAAATGATCGCGCGCGTCGGCCCGTCCGACGCGAACGTCCTCATCACCGGCGAAAACGGCACCGGCAAAGGCCTCGTCGCGCAGGCGCTGCACGCCGTCTCCGCCCGCGCCGCCAAATCACTCATCTCCGTCAACATGGGCGGACTGCCCGAGGGTGTGTTCGAAAGCGAACTCTTCGGCCACGTCCGGGGTGCGTTCACCGATGCGAAGGCCGATCGCGCCGGCCGCTTCGAACTCGCCGACGGTGGCACGCTCTTCCTCGACGAAATCGGCAACATCCCGCTGTCGCAGCAGGCAAAAATTCTCCGCACGATCGAGACGGGAGAATTCGAGCGCGTCGGCTCCTCGCGCACGTTTCGCGCGAATGTCCGCCTCGTGTCCGCGACCAATTCCGATCTGCAAGCCGAGGTCGCCGCCGGAAAATTCCGCCAGGATCTTCTCTTCCGCCTCAACACGATCCAGCTCCATCTCCCGCCGCTCCGCGAGCGCCGCGAAGACATCGAGTTGCTCGCACAGCATTTTCTGAAGCAGCACGTCGCCCGCTATTCGAAAGCGATCACGGGCTTCGACGAGTCGGCACTCGAAGCGATGCGCGGCTACGCGTGGCCCGGCAACGTCCGCGAACTCGATCACGCGGTCGAGCGCGGCGTGCTGATGGCCCCCGGCAAAGTGATCCGCGCGCCCGACCTCGGGCTCGCCGCCGGCCAGGCCGCCCCGCGCCTTGAGGAAATGAGTATCGAGGAAGTCGAAGCCTTCCTGATCAAAAAGACGCTCGCCCGCTGCAACGGCAACGCCCGCCAAGCCGCCGAGGAACTCGGCCTGAGCCGCAGCGCATTTTATCGGCGCTTGGAAAAATACGGATTGTAGTTCCACACTCGCAGGCCCGCGCGCCGCGGTCGCCGCTCTCCCATGGCCAAGCAACGCCTCAGCCACGATCAGCTCGTCTTCGTTTACGCGTTGCTCGCCGGGCTGCCGGCCGTGATCGCGACAATGGTTTATCTGTGGTTCGGCGATCATGCACCGAAAGAGCAGTGGACGCTCACGTTAATCGTCGTTGGCTGCTGGCTCGGGTTTGCCGCCGCCGCGCGCGCCCGCGTCGTGCGGCCGTTGCAGACAATGGCAAACTTGCTCTCGGCGCTGCGCGAGGGCGACTTCGCCGTCCGCGCGCGCGGCGCGCGGCGCGACGAGCCGCTCGGCGACGTGATGTTCGAAATTAACACCCTCAGCCGCACGCTTCAGGATCAACGCCTCAGCGCACTCGAAGCCACCGCGCTCCTTCGCACCGTGATGGAGGAAATCAATATCGCGATCTTCGCCTTCGACGCGGACCAAAAACTCCGCCTCGCCAACCACGCCGCGCAACTGCTTCTCGGCAAACCCGCCGAACGCATCCTCGGCCGCGACGCCGCCGAGCTCGGCCTCGCCGAGTGCCTCGTGGGTCAGCCGGGGCGCATGCTCTCGCTCACTTTCCCCGGTGGCGCCGGGCGCTGGGGCATGCGTCGCAGCCAGTTTCGCGAGGGCGGCCGGCCCCACGACCTCGTGGTTATTGCCGATCTCAGCCGCCAGTTGCGCGAGGAGGAGTTACAGGCGTGGCAGCGGCTCGTGCGCGTGCTCGGCCACGAGCTCAACAACTCGCTCGCCCCGATCAAATCGATCGCCGGCAGCCTCGGCGCGACGCTCCGGCGCGAACCGCGCGCACCCGACTGGGAGGAGGACATGCGCACCGGCCTCGACATCATCGCCGCGCGCGCCGAGGGCCTTGCGCGATTCATGGCGGCCTATGCGCGCCTCGCACGCCTGCCTCTGCCCACGCTCACCCCTACCGCGCTCGCGCCGATCGCTGCGCGCGTAGTCGCGCTCGAAACACGGCTGCCCGTGAAAAATCTCCGCGGCCCCGAGGCAGTGTTTGCTTGCGACGCCGCGCAGATCGAACAGGTCCTCATCAACCTCGTGAAAAATGCCGTCGACGCCGCGCTCGAACAGCGCGCAGCCGGCCACGCCGATGCCAGCGTGCGCCTCGCGTGGAAAAAGCGCTCCGGCGCGATCGAAATCACGATCGAGGATGACGGGCCGGGCGTGGCGAATCCGGCAAATTTGTTCGTGCCGTTTTTCACTACGAAGCGCGAGGGCAGCGGCATCGGCCTCGTGCTCTGCCGCCAGATCGCGGAAAATCACACCGGCTCACTCACGCTGGAGAATCGGCGCGACGCGACCGGCTGCGTGGCGACTCTCCGGCTGCCGGCGTAAAGCCTGAGCCGCCGCTTGGATTATTTTGCGCGATCCCATTCCTTTTTCAGGGCAGCGCGGAGAGGTTTCAGGCCAAAGTTCCGATCGCTGTCATACCATTGGTCAAAAGAGCCGTGCTTGGTTTCGTCGAGCGCGGCCTTGACCGCGTCGGCGGCCGCGATGGCGGCGGCAAGGTGTTGCTTCTGCTCAATCGGCGCATCGTGCGCCTGGTAGGCGAGTGCGGTCTCATGGAGCAGGGCATTGAGGGCGACCATGATCTTCGCGCGAACCACGAGATTATCGATGAAGAGCATTCGCCCCAAACCCGTCGACGGTATGAAGTCGTTGGCGCGCGCGACGACCGCCGCAAATTTCTGCCCTGACTCCGCGGTGCCACGCAGCAGTGCATCGAGTTGGTTGGAATCTGCCGGCTGCACTTCGACGCGGAAGTAACCGACGCTGCCCTTGCTCGGATCATCGAGAGGATTGCCGTCGAGCGGATTCGGCCGGCTGACCTTCGCCGCCATGTCCTTGAGCAGCATCTCGCCGGCGCGGGCGTAGCGCATGTCCTGAAAAATGTACTCCCGATCGAAGCCGGGGATGTCAGGCCGCTTTTGCATCCAGTAGGCTTGGTAGTAATCGCGATACAGCCGGGCGAGTTCGGCCGCGCGCTCCGCCCCGTAATACCGCGCGCAGAAACTTTGGAGGAACGTGTCGGCATCGAATTCCTTGAACCGCCACATCATCGCGGCGTTGGCGGAAAGTTCAGCGAGGTGCTCACGGTTGTTGCCGGCGTTGACGACGGTGAACGCGAGTGGTTGTGCGCCGGTGCCGTCGACGATCCGGTAGTTGGCGGCCATTTTCCACGGACCCTCGGCGGGCGCGAGGTGCGAGCCCGTCGAGGTGAATTGAAAATTGAGATAATAGCCGATCAGGCGATCGGGGGGCGATTTGAGATCGCGCAAATCCTCCGTCGGAAAGTGGTCGCGCCGCGCGGAGACGAAATTCCAGATGAGCGTGGGCTCGGCAGGTGGATGCAGGAGACCCGCGGCCAGGAACGTCGTGCCTTCGTTATAGAAAGTCGTGCGCATGGCCGGCGCTGGATCGCCCGTGACTTCCTTCACGACGTCGGCCTGAGCCTGCAGCATCGCGTTAATCACGCGCGCCCGATCCGCGGACTCGGTGGGCGCATCCGGAAATGTTTCCCAAAACGGGATGTCACGGGAGCCGCGAAAGACGAGGGTCCAGACCACCTCGAAACCGGCGCGGTGCGCCGTCTCGACATGGTAACGCCAGAAGGTTTTCAGGTTTTCAATATTTTTGACCGAGAGCGGCGGCACGTCGCGGCCCTCGCGTTTCCAGAACGCATCCCAGCTCGAAAGGTTCGAGCCCAACGGCGACGTGTGGTGAGCAGTGATGACGAGTCCGCGGGCGTTGGCCTTGGCCGCCTCGGACTGAACTGCAAAGCGCGGAGCGTCCGGCCGTAGGTCTGCGACTCCGCCCATCTCGAAGGTGTTGTATTTCAATCGGAGAATGGTCTCGAACATGGCGTGCTCGTTCTCGGGCGAGCGTCTTTGCCAGGCCGAAAGGAAATCGGTGTCGTTGTTGAGCCACGCGCGCCAGCGCACGTAGGCGGGTGGGAAAATCCTGCTGGTGCCGATGGGAACATCGATCGCTTCGCGTTTTTTCGGCGCCCAATCCGCCCAATACCAGAGCGGCGGGATGTTGAGAAATTCGTCAGAGAACGAATAGATCGCGTAGATCATGCCGCGCGGATCGGCGCCTTCGAGGACGACGTGCGCGGTGCTGCCGAGTTCGCCAACGTAGACGCCATGCGCCTCGCGGCCGGCGATTTTCGCATCGTGCAACCCGGCCAATCCGCCGCTGGGTCCGAGAATAATGATCGCGGAGCGGCCGTGCAGTTCCGCGACGTCGGTGACGATCGGTGAGGGTGCGCCCAAAACTTTCAGCAGATCGCGCCGAAGATCTTCGACGGCCAGGCGGACTGGAGCGGGTGTGCCGTCCGGGACAACCACGGGCACGCCCGGTGTGAGACGCACTCCGTCAGCCACCGCGGCGAGCGGCACGAGCAATATGGCGAGGTAGAGGGATCGGAACATCGGAGAATTTTGTAGGGCGCCTGTCTTGCGAACGCCGGTTTGTCGGTGAGCGCGCGACGGCGTCTGCAAGACAGACGCCCTACATCGCGATCAAAGGTCGAATATAGCGCTCAGGATAAATTGCCGCGGATCGACGATGCGATAGGCGCTGGGTGTGCCGTCGGGAAACGCGGCGACGGGTTGGAGGCGACCGCTTTCCTGAATGTTGCGGACGTTGAGCTGGAAGGTCGCGCCGACCTTGTTGGCCCAGAGCCTCATTCGGTAACCCGCGAAGGCATCGAAATAATAATTTCCGCGAATCCCGCCGCCCAGGTTCGACTTGTCATAGATCGGATTGTTGGTGTCGAGCGCGGTGACGATGTTCGGAGGCTGCTGCACGCCGTAGTAACCGATCGCGCCGCGGTCTTCCCAGCGCACGGCGCCGCCGAGGTTAACATTCCGCCAGAAGGGGTGTTCGGTGATGCCCGAGAGCCGGTAGTTGGTGCTCACGCGCGCGGCGTAGCGGCGGACCTGCGGATTCGACTTTCCCTGCTGTTGCTTGACGACGTTGTAGGGGGTATCGAGATAGGCCGCATAGTTTTGCTGCGCGGTCTGGCTGCCGCCGTAATTGGTGGTCCACCAGAGCTGGCCGGTGCGCTGATCCTTGATGGTCGTCCAAACGGCATAGCGCTCCTCGAGGTATTGGCCCAGTGCCGTCGAGACGTTTGAGTTGATGGTCTGAGTGTCGGTGACGGAGCAAGCCAGGGTCCAGGCCTTGGTCGGATTGAAGTTGAGCTCGATCTCGGTGCCTTTGCCCGTGACGTCCTGAGAGGACGAGATGATGTTGAAGTTGGCTTGGAGCGCGGTCAGTCGCGCGGTGGAGATGCCGGTCTGGCGCGCCACTTCGGCCGCCACCTGATCCGGAGTCCACGTAGGATTGACCGCTGTCACCCAATTCGTCGCCTGGGTGGTGAGAATGTAGGCTTGGTTGGTCGTATTGGGGATGTCCTCGCGGATGGCGCGTTGGGCAATCGTGCCGGCGTCACCGCCGCTCTTGTTGAGCTGCTTGTTTTCCCAGTGGTTGACGCGCAGCACGAAGCGGCCGTCCGCCAGATCGAGCCAGAACCCGTAGTCTTTACCCGTGCCAGAGGGGTTCGGCAGCGGATTGAGATACACGTCCACCAAGGGCGACTGCGGCCGGAAATTGTTGGATTGGTTGTAGGTGAGCGACAGGCCACGCAGCCCTTGGGCAAGCCACTGTCCGCCGGTCCCACTCTGACCAAGCTTCTCGATGAACGGTAGGCCGCGAAACGGGCGCACGACAGCGCCGCCCTGAGTGGTCTTGCCCGAGATCACGCTGTAGTCCCCGGGCGCCCAGTGGTTGATTACACCGTAGTTGAACGTGGTGCCATCCGGGTTCACCACTTGGGAGGTGACGTAGCCGGTGCCGGTGTAGCCTTGCTTCTGGTATTGCCGGTCCTCGCGAATGCCAAACGTCGTGACGATTCGATCATCGAGGAAATGGCTTTGCGCGACCCAGCCGAGCGCCTTGAGGATCGCCAGCGAGTTGTTCACGCCAGCGGAATTGGTGGACGAGGCCGCGAGCCCGAGGAGCGATGGCTCGGTCTTGAACGCACCGCTGCCCGCGACGGGCGGATTCGGCGATGCCGGATAAGTGCCCCACACGAACGGATAGGTGCCGGACTTGTAATCCGTGGGACCGTAGTCGACGTTGTTGCCGGTGCCGTCGCCGACGTAGTAACGCAGGTAGGTGCGCGCGATGTTTGGGTTGTTATTGAGCGCCGTGTTCGTGGCGTTTTGGACCACCGAGGTCCAGCCGTGGTTGTCGAGGATGCCGTCGCGAAAATTATACTGGCGGTTGATCCGGTATTTATACTCGTCAAAGCCGCTGAGTTGGTGGCGGCCGAGCCATTTCAACCAGCCCTTCTCGCGCGTGAGGTCGATTTGGTAGGCGAGCTGAGCCCGATAGGAATCCCATTTCGCCGGGGCGAAGGTCGTGGCGGGCTCTCCCTGGCCAATGTAAGGATGCAGGAAAAAGGGATTCGGCGTTCCGTCGAGACGCTTCTCGTCAATGTCGACGAAAAGTTGGCCGGACTGGCCCTGGCTGTTTTGGCTGCCCACGTAATCACGCCGGTAACGCAGGGAGTCCTCCCGCATGAACGCCGCCTGACCGTCGAGGGTTTGCCGGCCCGTGTTGAAGAAATGCTGGTCGATCTGAAAGGAACTGGTGACGACGCGATCCCAGTCGTAGTTGACCGAAGAAAGGTTGATCGAGCTCCAGTCGTAGATGGACTTGTTGCTGACCGTCGGCGTCGTCGTGAAGAGCGGCTGATTTCCCGGCTTGCCCGCGACGATGCCGGTGCCCGCATTGGTCTGCATCAGTCGTTCCGTCTGGGCTCCGGAGATGGGACCGGTAGTGAGGCTGCCAAAGGTTGAAGGCGCCGTCCAGTAGCTGAGGCCGCTCTGATCGATGTAGAGGTAGCCGCTGGCGATAATGTTCAACCCGGTGGTGAGGTAATCGGGCCCGGCATAGGTGCTCGCCGTGTAGGGCCCGAGCGTCTGACCATTGACGTGGATGACTTGCGCCACGGGATCCCAAGTCGGCTTGCCGCTGGCCGCCCAGTAGGAAATGTTGTCCCGCGGCGGCTGGAAGTTGGGTCGGTTGCCATACTGGTGAAAATACGACACTCCGGCGGTTATCGTCGTCGAGCGAAACGGCGAATATTTGACCATGCCGTTGTAGCGCTCGCTGTCCACGCCCGAGGGCTTGCGCTCGAAACCGTCGTGCTGGAACGCAGCGCTGCCGCGCACCGCGAGCTTGTTTTTCACGAGCACGCGATTCACGTCGAGGCTCGTGCGAAAGCCGCTGTAGCTGTCGGCGCGAAACTGCACTTGCGAGCGATCGCGCGTGAGGTTGGCCGACGCCGGCACCTGATTCACCGTGCCGGACGGATTGCCGATGCCGAACACGCTGGAGTTGGGGCCACGGCTGATTTCCACGGCGTCGACCGCGAGGGGATCGACGGGCACGCGGCCCATCGTCTCGAAATTGCCCAGCGAGACGTTGGCTGCCGCTATGCCGCGAACGCGGTTGGCCTGGTTAGGATTGAGCTGCACATTGTCCGCCACGCTGCCGTTGCGATCGATGCTCATGTCCGTGTAAGTGCCGGTGCCTTCCGCACTCGCCGTGTAGAGGAAGATATCGTTGATATCGAGCATCGCGAAATCCTGCATCTGGTCTTTCGTGACAATGGTCATCGAGGAGGCGAGATCCTCGAGCTTCGTGTTGAAGCGCGTCCCGGACATCGAGTTTGGGGCGAAGTAGCCCTTGTTGTCAGAGATGACTTCGAACGGCGAGAGGACGACGGTTTCGGATTTTTCCGTGGAACCGACGCCCGTGCCGGCAGCAGGCGAGGCGGGGGCCGTCGGCGCCGTTTGAGCCGCGGCCGTGAGTGCGAAACAGATCAACGCGGCAAATGCACCACGCGCGGGTGAGGTCAGGGTAGTCATAGGGGCACAGGGCTTGGCGGACGGAGGCGGCAGCGCAGGCGCGCGGCAACGAAGTTGGGGTAACCGTGAGCCGACCATGCGTGAAACGGCTTGCGGCCACAATCACCCCGTTACTCTTATCGTTGAGTGAAAACCCGGATCCCGCCCCGCATGGGTGACGTGGCGCAGCTCGCGCGCGTGCATGTCTCGACGGTGTCGCTCGCATTGCGGGATAACCCCAGCATTCCACCCGAGACGAGGGCGCGGGTGCGGCGGATCGCGGATCAGATCGGTTACCGGCCCAATCCGCTGGTCTCGGCGCTGATGGCGTTTCGCCGCTCAGCACGGAGTGGTCCGCGCCATACGACCATCGCCTACGTCACGTCGTCCCAGCCGACCACGGCGTGGCGCGAATCGCGTACGCTGCGCGATCAACTCTCCGGTGCCCAGGAGCGCGCGCTCGCGCACGGCTACGCGATCGAGGAGTTTCCGCTGTATGCTCCGGGCGTCACCCCCGCACGCTTCAACCGCGTGCTGCGCAACCGCGGCATTCTCGGGTTGATCATTGCGCCGTTGCGCACCGACAGCGACACCCTGCCGATCCAATGGGCACACTTCGCGGCCGTCGCGATGGCCTTCACGCTGCGACACCCATCGATTCCGCACGTCGGCAACGACCACAACCAGTCCATCCGTCTGGCGATCGCCGAGTGTCGCCAGCGTGGCTACCATCGCATCGGACTCGCGCTGCCGCGCACCGTGATGGAACGCGTCGAGGCGCAATGGCTCGCCGGTTATTTGGTCGAGCACGCCTACCCTGAGCGTCAGACGACTCTCGCACCATTGCTCGCCGAACCCCTCACTGAGCGGAGTTTTCTCAGGTGGTTTCACGCCCAACAGCCCGACGTCGTCCTAACCGGCGGCGATCCGCAAAGCGTCATCGGGTGGCTGAAACGCGGCGGCCTGCGCGTGCCGGGCGATGTCGGTGTGGTCTCGCTCGACCTCCATGTGCGCGATGGTTCGGTGGCCGGTATCGATCAACATTCCGAAGAACTCGGCGCCGCCGTCGTCGATCACTTGATCGAACGGCTGCACCGCAACGAACGCGGCACGTTGGCGCGCACCACCCGGCTGCATGTCATGGGTGAGTGGCACGAGGGCGCCACCCTTCGCCCACCCCGCGTTTGAAACACCTCTGTCGGTGTCGAGGTCATCATGAGTTGTCACAAAAATAATATCATGAGATGGCAACGATTGCGGAGGTAGCGCGAATTCTAGGCCTCTGGGAAATTATACCATGAGGTGTCAAAAAGCCGAAAACGTTGGTAGTTAAACCGCACACTGCCGGCCGAACCTCAAGTTGTGCTGTTTCTAAAATAGGGGGAATTTTTTTCGGGATAAAACCCTAGCTCGCGAAGCCCGCTGCGGACCATGCTGCATCCCTAGATCGGGCTTCGGATACTTAAAAAATAAGGGCTGTTGAGACGTGAAGACCGGGTGCCATTGACAAACCCTTCCAGCGCCGACATCATGTCCGACATGAAAACCTTCACCGTTCGTGACCTCGACCGATCGCCAAGCATCGTTCTGGCGGCATCCAGAATGGACGGCCACGCACGCATTCGCGAACGGGGTGGCCACACCTACATCATCACCCCTGAACCCACGCCTCAAAAGCAAATCACCGCGTTGCCTGATTTCTCAGCGCGGAGAAGTAGGTTGTTCAAAGGCACACTCTCAACATCCACTGCGCGGCAATTCGACCAGGCCATCGCGAGCGAATGAAGCCCTACGCAGATACGAATTTCTTAACCCGCCTTTATCTTTCTTTGCCGGAGAGTGCCCAAGCTGACCGGCTGGTCGAGCAAGCGAAGAGCAAGGGGGCGCCTCGGCTTCCGATTACGTGGCTGCACCAAATGGAATTGACCAATGCTTTTGAACTATCCGTGTGGCTTGGCAAACAAGGGGGGCATCCCCGGGTGACGACTCAAAACGCGACTGTCGCTTGTGAAACATTCAAGGCCGACCTAGCATCGGAAATCTTCCTGTGCAGTGCGACCGTCGATATATCTGCTCTGACGTCCCTCTTTGGAGAAGTAGCGTCTCGGCACACGGCAAAGCATGGCTTCCGGACATGCGACATCCTCCACATCGTTGCCGCCCGCCTTCTCGGATGTGACCGATTTTTTAGTTTCGACGCGAAAGCAAATAAGCTCGCACAAATCGAGGGGCTCGAAGTTGGGCCTCTCTGAACAGGCCGGGTTTTGAGAAGAGCCGCCCGGCATGCCACTCCCAGTTTTGCTCGCTGACCGAATCTTGCTTTTTCGCGGTCTCAAAACGCAAGGTCTCAGGTAACCCAGACAGTCGGCGGTCCGGTCGCGGTCAGCTCCGTCCCATTCGTGGGATTTGACGATCCCGGCTTCGACGCCTAGCGCCGGCGTGGGTTTCGCCCCGAAAATTTTTTCCGACTGCACGGCAGCGTCTTAGCCATGCGCGACGCGCGCGGGCACAAGCGTTGCAAATGCCTCCGCACCTCATGGACATCGCGCGCCCCGACCAATCCAAAGCCAAACGACAAAAGCGGATCGCCTACACCGCGATTGCGATGGTCGCGTTGCTGGCCGTGACCATTTTGCTTTCGCGACTCAAGCCCGCCGCCCCCACCGTCGATCGCAATCTCGTCTGGATCGCTGATGTGAAACGCGGCCAGATGCTCCGGCAGGTGCGCGGCCTCGGCACGCTCGTCCCCGAGGAAATCCGTTGGATCGCGGCCCGCACGCAGGGCCGCGTCGACAAAATCATTCTGCGCCCCGGTGCCACCGTCACGCCTGACAGCGTGATCCTCGAGTTGGCGAACCCCGACGTGCAGCAAGCCGCCGCCGCCGCCGACTCGCAGTTGCAGGCGGCGGAGGCCGAATTCGAAAACCTCAAGGTCACGCTCCAGTCCGGCGTGCTCGCCGCCGAGTCCACCGCCGCCAGTGCCAAGGCCGACTACGAACAATCCCGGCTCCGTGCCGAGGTGAACGACTCCCTCTTCAAAGACGGGCTCGTCTCGAAACTCGATCTTCAACTCACACAGGTCACCGCCGCGCAGGCCGCCACGCGCAACGCGATCGAGCAAAAGCGTTTTGCCTTCGCCCAAGATTCGATCGCGCCGCAACTCGCCGTGAAACAAGCCGAGGTGGATCGCCTCCGTGCGCAGGCGAAACTCCGCCACGACGAACTCGACGCCCTCACCGTGCGCGCCCCGATGCGCGGCGTGCTCTCCGCGCTCCCGGTCGAGGTCGGCGCGCAGGTCCAGCCCGGCACCAACCTTGCCCGCGTCGCCGATCCGTCGAAGCTCAAGGCCGAAATCCGCGTCGCCGAGACGCAGGCGAAAGACATCCTCATCGGCCAGCCCGCCGAGATCGACACGCGCAACGGCCTCGTCGCCGGTAACGTCGCCCGCATCGATCCCGCCGTGCAAAACGGCACCGTCACCGTCGACGTCCACATCACCGGCGATCTTTCGAAGACGGGCGCGCGCCCCGACCTCTCCGTCGACGGCACGATCGAACTCGAGCGGCTCGAAGACGTGGTTTACGTCGGCCGGCCTGCGTTCGGCCAGGAGCAAAGCACCGTCGGCATCTTCAAGCTCGACGCCGACGGCACCTACGCCCGGCGCGTGCAGGTCAAGCTCGGCCGCAGCTCCGTCAACACGATCGAGATCGTCGCAGGCCTCGTCCCCGGCGACAAAGTCATCCTCTCCGACACCGCCCAGTGGGACGCCAACGATCGCATCAAGCTGAACTGATTTTATGAAACTTTCCCGCTCCCTCGCTGGTTCTTCCGCCATGATCGCCGTCCTGCTCATCCTCGTTCTCAAGATCGCGTTTGTCGCCAACGACGGCGCCGACCAGCGCTGACGTTTCCTTCAATCGAGAATCCAAAATCAACTATTCCCATGTCCCCCTCGCTCATCAAACTCGACGGCGTCACCAAAGTTTTTCTCACCGACGAAGTGGAGACGCACGCGCTCTCCGGCATCCACCTCGACATCCGCCAGGGCGAATACGTCGCGATCGCCGGTCCGTCCGGTTGCGGCAAATCCACGCTCCTCTCGATCCTCGGCCTCCTCGATTCGCCGACCGACGGTTCCTACGTCCTCAACGGCCGCCCGGTGCAAAGCCTCTCGCTCCCCGAGCGCGCCCGCATCCGCAACCGCGAAATCGGTTTCATATTCCAATCGTTCAACCTCATCGGCGATTTGACCGTTTACGAAAACGTCGAGCTGCCGCTCACCTACCGCGGCATGCCCGCCGGCGAGCGCAAGGCGGCCGTGACCAGTGCGCTGGAGAAAGTCGGCATGGCGCATCGCGCAAAGCATCTGCCCTCGCAGCTCTCGGGCGGTCAGCAGCAACGCGTCGCCGTCGCGCGCGCCCTCGCCGGCTCACCCGCCGTGCTGCTCGCCGATGAACCGACCGGCAATCTCGACTCGAAAAACGGCGACTCCGTGATGCAACTCCTCGCCGATCTGCACAAAGGCGGCGCCACGATCGTGATGGTCACGCACGACGCGCGCTTCGCCCGTAACGCCGAGCGCACAATCCACATCTTCGACGGCCGCGTCGTCCAGGAACAGGTCGAGTCCGACCCGACGCGCTGAGCGGCTTGCCCCCTCACTTCCGCCGAGAGGACTGATCACCCATGCTCGCCGACTTCCGCTTCGCCTTCCGCCAGCTCGCGAAGTCGCCCGGCTTCACGGCCATCGCCGTTGCGACGCTCGCGCTCGGGATCGCGACGGCGACGACGATGTTCACGGTGTTCAACGCCGTGCTGTTGCGGCCGCTGCCGTTCTTCGCTGATGAGGACACGCTGCTCGTGCTCCGCGCCGTCAACTCCCGCGAGCCCGCCACCGATTTTGAATTTTCAATCCCGGATTTTGAGGACGTCCGCAAGTCCACGCAGACGCTCTCGGGCGTGCTGACCAACTGGGACCGCACCTACATCCTCAACGGCGGCGATCGCCCGAAGCGCGTCCTCGGCTCCTGGATCACCGTCGACGGTTTCCAGACGCTCGGTGTCCAACCGATCCTCGGCCGCGCGTTCAAGCCCGGGGAGGAAAAGCCCGGCGCCGCGCCCGTCGTCATCCTCGGCTACGCGGTGTGGAAGGAAACCTTCGGCGGGCGCGCCGACGTGCTCGGCGAATCCATCACGCTCAACAACGCCCCCGCCACCGTCATCGGCGTGATGCCGGAAAACTTCCGCTTCCCCGACGCCAACGATCTCTGGCAGCCGTTTCCCGAGGGCGACGAACACTCGGAGGAGAAAAACCGCGGCTCCCACGGCTGGCCCGTCTACGCCCGCATCAAGCCCGGCTACTCGTTCGAGCAGGTGCAGGCCGAGCTCAACACGCTCGCAGCGCGCCTAGCCGCGGACCACCCGATGACGAACGAGGGCCTCACGTTTCGCGCGCTGCGCGCCCGCGATGAAGCCACGCGCGACGTCCTCCGCGGCCTCAACCTCATGCTTGCCGCCGTCGGCGCCGTGCTCCTCATTTCCTGCGCCAACGTCGCCAACCTCCTCCTCGCCCGCGGCTCCGCCCGCAACCGCGAGATCGCCGTCCGGCTCGCGCTCGGCGCCAGCCGCGGCCGGATTATTCTGCAAATCCTCGCGGAGAGCTTGCTCCTCGGCGCGTGCGGCGGTGCGGTCGGGCTCGTGGTTTCGTTTTGGGAACTCGACTTCGTGCTCGGGCTCATTCCCGAAATCCCCTACTGGCTGCGCTTCGACCCCGACTGGCGCATGACGGCGTTCATCGTCGGCGCGACCGTCGGCACGAGTTTGCTGTTCGGTCTGTTCCCCGCGCTGCAAATTTCCCGCCCTGATCTGGCGAACGAACTGAAGGACGGCGCGCGTGGCGGCACCGGCTCCGGCTCCGCGCACCGACTGCGCAGCGCCCTTGTCGTCGCCCAGATGGCGCTCGCCCTCGTGCTCCTCGTCGTCGGCGGACTCACAATGCGCAGTTTCCTCAAGCTCCAGCACACCGATCCCGGTCTCACCGTCGAACACGTGCTCACCTTCCGCACCGGTTTGCCGCCCACGATGGTGTCGGATGAAAAAACCGCGCTCGCGTTTTTCGAAAAGGTCGGGCGCCAGCTCCGCGCGATCCCCGGCGTCGAAGCCGCCGGCTTTATCAACTACCTCCCGGTCTCCGACAGCCGCAACCGTTGGAGTTTCCTCATCGACGGCCAGCCCGAACCGAAGTCGAACCAGGACCGACCCGTCGCCCTCACCCGCGTCGCCTCGCCCGAGTTGTTCGCGACCTATCAAATTCCCCTGCTGCAAGGCCGCCTCTTCAACGAGCACGACACCGACGACACCCCGCTCGTCGCCCTCGTCGATCAACGCTTCGCCAAAAAGTTCTTTCCCGCCGGCAACGCGCTCGGCCAGCGCCTCACCAGCGACGATCCCGGCCCGAAGCGCAAATGGGCCACGATTGTCGGCGTCGTCGGCAACATCGTGCAGCGCCCTGCCGACGCCGAGGAGGATCCCGGCCTCTGGCTCTCGCTCACGCAGCATCCGGACAATTTCCTCACCGCCGAGCTACGGGTGAAGGGCGACCCCGCCGGCTATGCGCGCGCCGCGGCCGATGCCGTCCTCGCCGTCCGCCCGGACATCCCGATCTACTACACCAATTCGATGTCGGCTGTCGTGCACAAGGCGCTGTGGCGGCAGCGCTTTTTCGGCGGACTCTTTGCGAGCTTCGCCGGCGTCGCGCTCTTCCTCGCCGCGATCGGCATCTATGGCGTGATGTCCTACACCGTTGCGCAACGCACTCAGGAGATCGGCATCCGCATGGCGCTCGGCGCTCAGTCCGGCGCCGTGATCGCAATGGTGCTGCGCCAGGGCCTGCGGCTCGTCGCCGTCGGACTCGGGCTCGGCTTCGCCGGCGCGTGGTTCGTCGCGCTTGCGCTCACGGGCATGCTCCACGGCATCGAGCCGCACGATCCGCCGACCTTCGCGCTTGTGCCGCTGCTCCTCGCGTTCGTCGCCCTGATCGCGTGCTACCTTCCCAGCCGCCGCGCCACGCGCATCGATCCGACCATCGCGCTGCGCGCGGAGTAACTCCCCGCTCATCCTCACCGCTCCCATGCTCGCTGATCTGAAGTTTGCCGTGCGCGTGCTCGCGAAGTCCCCCGGGTTTACCGCCGCGGCGATCCTGGTCCTTGCGCTCGGCATCGGCGCCAACTCCGCGGTGTTCAACCTCGTCAACGCGCTCCTCTTTGCGCCGCCGTCCTACCTTCGTCCTGCCGAAGTCGTGCAGGTGTTTTCACGGGATAAGAAAAACCCCAAGACATTCCGCGGCTTCTCCTACCCGACCTATCGCGACATCCGCGAAAAAAATTCTGCCTTCACTGACACGGTAGCTTTCAATCTCGCCCTCGTCGGCCTTGGCGAAAAGGACCACACCCGCCGCGCGTTCACCGCGCTCGTCAGTTCAAATTATTTTTCCCTGCTCGGCATCGCAACCGCCCGGGGCCGCGCCTTCCTGCCCGAAGAGGAAACGCCCGGCCGCAACCTCCCTGTCGCGATCGTCAGCCACACCTACTGGAAGAAGCGCAACTTCGATCCCGACCTCGTTGGCTCCTCAATTGTGATCAATGGCCGGGCATTCACCATCGTCGGGATTATGCCCGAGGGATTCACGGGCACGATGAGCCTGTTCTCCGCTGAAGTCTGGCTGCCGCTCGGTGTCTACGATCAAGTCGCCAACGATTTCTCGGAGGACAACAAAACCTCCCTCCGCGATCGCGTCGGCACGCAGCTCCTGATCCTAGGCCGGCTCAAGCCAGGCCTCACCGCCACCACAGCCACCACCCAACTGCAGACTCTGGCTGCTAACCTCGAGCAGGCCTATCCCGTCGAGCAAAAGGATCAGACGTTCGTTATGACGCCGGTGCCCCGCCTCTCCTCGAGCACGGCGCCGTCGGAAAACGACGACATGTCAATGCTCGGCGGATTGCTCCTCGGGATGTCGGCCGTCGTGCTGCTCGTGGCGTGCCTCAATCTCGCCAACATGCTCCTCGCGCGCGGCACCGCCCGCCACAAGGAGATCGCCATCCGGCTCGCGCTCGGCGGCAGCCGCGGCCGCATCATCCGGCAACTGCTGATCGAGGGTTTCGTGCTGTCGCTGTTCGGCGGCGCGGCTGGACTCATCCTCGCGCTGTGGTCGTCCGATTTGCTGGTCGCTTCGCTCGTCACTCTCATGCCGGCGGATCTGGTGTTTCCCGCCGGAACCCAGCCGAGCGTGCTCGTGGCGACGTTGGGATTCTGTGTGCTCGGCACCCTGATTTTTGCCCTCGGGCCGGCGCTCAAACTTTCCCGCGGCGACGTCCTCACCCATCTCAAGGAGCATGCCGGCGAAGACGCGGTGCGCCGCCCGTGGAAATTTCTCCCGCGCCATCCGCTCGTCGTCGCGCAAGTCGCGCTCTCGCTCGCGCTGCTCACCGCCGCCGTCCTGTTCATCCGCGGCGCCGGCAAGGCCGCCGACGTCGAGACTGGTCTGAAAACCGAGCGCAACTTCGTCCTCGAGGTCGACGCCAGTCTGGGCGGTCGCGATCCGCAGCAGGCCGGCGAACTCTATCGTCTCCTCGGCGAAAAACTCGCGGCTCTCCCTGGCGTGGAGCACGCGAGCATTTCCACGACAGTGCCGTTTGGCATGGTCACCATCAGCAAACGCGTGCAGCGCGCGGGCGTGCGGCCAGGCCCCGACGAGAAGCCCGCCACGGCGGCCGAAGGCCTCGCCTTCAACGCCAACTTCAACAGCGTCGGCGCCGACTACTTCCAGGCAGTCGGCCTCCCGGTGCTCCGCGGCCGCGCCTTCACGGCGTCGGAAGTTGCTTCACCCACCGGCCCCGGCGTAGCGATCATTGACGAAGCGCTCGCGAAAAAACTCTGGCCTGACGGCGAAGCGCTCGGCCAGCGCATCCAGTTCACCCTCCCCAACGCCCTGGCCGCCAAGGACGGCGGCAGCAAAGGCGTGAGCTTCTCCGAAGATGCGAACGGCGACATCAAGCCCGGCGAAACCCTCGAGATCATCGGCATCACGCCGACCACACGCACCGCGCTCTTTCAGCAATCGCCCGGCACGGCGCTCTTCCTGCCCTTCGCGCGCGGCTTTCGCAGCAACGTTTTCTTCCACGTAAAATTCGCCACGCTCCCGCGCGGCCAGGAAACCGCCGCCACCGATCTCATCCGCCGCGCCGTCCGCGACATCGACACCACCCTGCCGATCCTTTCGCTGCGGACGTTTGCGCAACACCTCGATGCCAACATTTCGCTCTAGGTCGTGCGCGCCGGTGCGGCGCTGTTCTCCGTCTTCGGCGGACTCGCGCTCGGCCTCGCGGTCGTCGGCGTCTACGGCGTGCAAGCCTATGCCGTCGCGCGCCGCACTCGCGAGATCGGCATTCGCATGGCGCTCGGCGCCAACGCCGCCGATGTGCTACGGTTGATTCTGCGGGAAGGCGCGCTGATGCTCACCGCCGGCGTCGTGCTCGGCCTCGCGCTGTCCATCGCCACTGGCAAAATCGTCAGCGGCCTGCTTTATGAAGTGAGCGCGCTCGATCCCGTCGCGTTTACGATCGCACCCATCGTCCTTGCCGCTGCCGCGTTCGTCGCGTGCTGGCTCCCCGCCCGCCGCGCCACGCGCATCAGCCCGCTGGCCGCGCTCCGCACGGAATAAATTTCCCCACCCGATCGCTCCGAACGCGTCCACCAGCTGCGTTCCCTCCCCGCCCAACCCATCGATCACCATGCTCCTCGAAAGCCTGCTCCAGGACATCCGCATCGGCCTGCGCGTCCTCGTTAAGGAAAAAAGTTTCTGCGCGCTCGCCGTCACCGTGCTCGCGCTCGGCATCTGCGCCGTGACCACCCAGTTCAGCGTCGTCAACGGCGTGCTGCTCCGCGGTTTTTCATTTCATGACCCCGAGCAGCTCGTCGGCGTCCAGCTGATCGATCCGAAGCAGGCCAACAACAACGGCAACTTCAACGGCCGCACCACCGCGATGGACTACGCGGACATCGCCGACTCCGCCTCGTCCTACCAGTCGATGGCCGCCTACCTCAACGGCTCGACAATAAATCTTACGATCGGAAACAACCCGCAGCGGCTCACCGGCGGCTACGTCACCGAAAAATTCTTCTCCGTGATTGGCGTCGTGCCGATCCTCGGGCGCGATTTCACCGCCGCCGACAACCGCCCCGGCGCCGAGAAAACCGTGATCATCGGCCACCAAGTCTGGCAGCGCGATTTCAACTCCAATCCGAAAGTGATCGGCTCGTCCGTGCGCGTGAACGGCCGTGCCGCGACCGTGATCGGCGTGATGCCGCCCGGCTTCAAGTTCCCCGTCAGCGAGGAACTCTGGGTGCCGCTCTTCAACGAATTCCCCGCGAAGCCGCGGAACGATCCGACCGCCACCAACGTCGCGATCCTCGCGCGCCTCAAATCCGGAGTTTCCCTCGACCAGGCGCAGCTCGAACTCACCACGATCGCCAAGCGGCTCGCGGGCGCGTTTCCCGACACGAACAAGGACATCAACAGCGGCCAGGTGCAGCCGCTGCTCGTCAGCTTCACTGGCCCGCAGTTGCGCGGGCTGATGTTCACGATGCTCGGCTTTTGCCTCGGCGTGCTGCTCATCGCGTGCGTCAACGTCATGAACATGCAGTTCGCACGTGCCACGATCCGCGCCAAGGAGCTCGCGATCCGCTCCTCGCTTGGCGCCACGCGCGGGCGACTCATGCGCCAGATGCTCACCGAGAGCCTGCTCGTCGCCGCGATCGGCGCGGTAATCGGCATCACGCTCGCATACTGGGCCGTCGGCTATCTCTTCGCCGCGACGAAGGCGCTGCCGTTTCCGCTGCCTTACTACATGACGTTCGACATCGACGGAAAAGTACTGGCGTTCACCGTCGGCGCGACACTCCTCTCCGCGCTTGTCTCCGGCCTCATCCCCGCGTGGTTGGCGTCGCGCGCCTCCGCCGCCGACGTGCTCAAGGAATCCGGCCGCGGCAACACCGGCCGCTTCACCACGATTCTTACGCGCGGGCTCGTCATCTTCCAAATCGTCGTCACCGCGGTCCTGCTCGTCGGCTCGCTGCTCCAGGTGAAATCGATCCTGCGCCAGCAGAACATCGACTACGGCTATGACACCGGCGCGCTCTACTCCGCCCGCATGGGCTTGTTCGAAGCCGACTACCCGACGCCCGCCGCGAAACGCCTTTTCTTCGATCGCGTGCTGCGCGAGCTGCGCGCGAGCCCGGAGTTCGAGGCCGCGGCCTTCACGCAGCGTTTCCGGATGACTTTTTCCCCGAACGGCCCGATCGAAATTGAGGGCAAGACCTACGCCAAGGAAACCGACCGACCGCAGGCCGAGATCGAGCCTGTGACCGAGGGCTTTTTCTCCACGCTCGGGATCAAGCTGCTCGAGGGGCGCGATTTCACGAGTGAGGACACCGACCAGAAGCAGCCCGTCGCGATCGTGAACGCTGGCTTCGCGAAAAAATATTTCGCCACCACGTCCGCGATCGGCCGCCGGTTTCGCACCGTCGGCAACAACAACCAGTTTGGCGTCTGGCGGACGATCATCGGCGTCGCACAGGAGGTGCGCATGGCCGGCCCGTTCAACAGCCAGTCCGACAACACCGGCTTCTACGTGCCGCTCTGCGCGAATGTCTTCGGCCCCGCCACCCCGGAGCTGATCGCCCCGCAGTTCGCGACGATCGTCGTGCGGCCGCGCGGCGAACAACGCGGTGAAAACGCCGCCGCCCCTCTGCGCCGCGCCATCCAGAAAATCGATCCCAACCTGCCGCTGTATTTCACCAGCACGCCGCGCCTCCTGCTCGATGAAATCCTCGGCCAAAACCGGATCGTCGCAGTGATGTTCTCGATCTTCGGCGTCGTCGCGATGGTGCTCGCGGCCGTCGGGCTCTACGGCGTGATGAGTTTCTCGGTGAACCAGCGCACCCAGGAGTTCGGCATCCGCATGGCCCTCGGTGCCGACAACCAAAAGATCCTCGCGATGGTCTTTCGCCAAAGCGCGATCCAGCTCGGCGTCGGGCTCATCACCGGCCTCGGCTTCGCGCTCGCGCTGGCGTTCGCCGGCAAGGAGGGCATCGCCAATTTTCTCTTCCAGGTGAGCCCGAGCGATCCCGCAACCTACCTCACCGTCTTTGGCCTGCTTTCGATCGTGGCCTTCGTGGCCACGCTTGTCCCAGCCCGCCGCGCCACTCGCGTCGATCCGATGGTCGCGCTACGCGCGGAATAAATCGTGAAACTTCCCGCGTCGTCGGCGGTAATAACCCCGGTGAAAACCGACCGCCCCCTGTTGCTGCTGCTCGTCCTCTCACTTTGCATCGCCTCCGACGTTTCCGCCGACGTCCCGGCGAAGACGGACCGCGCGCAACTCGCCGCCGCTCGCGCGCTCTTCGAAACGACCGGCAAATCCGCCGAAGCGCAGGTGGCGTTTGAAAAAATCGCCGCCGCCGATCCGCAAAACGCCGACGCGCAAAACTATCTCGCCCAGCTCGCGCTCCGCCAGGGCGATGCCGACAAGGCCCTCGCCTACGCCGAAAAGGCGGCCGAGCTTTCGCCGAACGACGCCGACGTCCAGAACACGCTCGGCGACTGCGCCGGCAACGCCGCGCAGAAGGCCAGCCTCTTTCGCCAGCCCGGCCTCGCGAAAAAATGCGTCGCCGCCTACGAGCGCGCCGTCGCGCTCGCGCCGGAGAAAATCGAATATCACGAGGACCTGCTCCAATTCTACCGGCAGGCCCCGGGCATCGTCGGCGGCGGCATGGACAAGGCGCTCGCCGAAGCCGCCACGATCAAGAAGCTCGATGCGCTGCGCGGCCGGCTCGCGTTCGCCGGCCTCTACGCCGCCGAAAAAAAATACGATCTGGCGTTTGCCGAATTCGACGAAGTGCTGAAGACCTCGCCCGACGACTACGCCGCGCTTTACCAACTCGGAAAACTTGCCGCCATGACCAGCCAGCAGCTCGATCGCGGCCTCGCCGCGCTTCGACGCACGCTCGATCTCCCTGTGCCCACCGCGCCTAACACACCCAGCCACGCCGCCGCCCAGTGGCGCCTCGGCCAAATCCTCGAAAAGAAAAACGATCCCGCCGGCGCGCGCGCCGCCTACGAAGCTGCGCTCACGCTCGATCGGAAATTCTCGCCCGCCGCCGACTCGCTCAAAAAATTGAAATGAGGCGCGCTCACCATCGGAAATCACGCTCAGTAAAATCCTGCGAAATCCGGATCGAACGCGTCGAGACCGAGGCCGGGGGCCGCCGGCTCAAGCAAACCAAACGCGCGCTTGGCCGCGACGGCGTCACGCTCCGCGGACACGTGCGGCCGGGAAACCGGGCTCTGTTCCGGTGCCGCCACGATCGTCACGCAGCCGTCGCCGGAATGCGCGCCGGGCACGTTGACCTGCTGGGTGCCCGCATTTAAGGAGCCGCCTCCGCCGCCTCCGCCGCCTCCGCCGCCTCCGCCGCCTCCGCCGCCTCCGCCGCCTCCGCCGCCTCCGCCGCCTCCGCCGCCTCCGCCGCCTCCGCCGCCTCCGCCGCCTCCGCCGCCTCCGCCGCTGTAGCCGCCGCCG
>CAITWF010000093.1 GCA_903896015.1 uncultured Opitutia bacterium
CCCCCTCCCCATAAATCTTTTTATCTCTCCAAACCACCAAGCCACGAACCCCTATTTGCTGAAAATAATCGACACGACTATTGTTTCCCAGTTCGCTTGGCCTGCCCCCTGCTGACGCAGCCACGATTCTGCACCTTTGCCCATCCAGTCGATTTTTACGGCCTGTCGATCCGGGCCGAGCTTGCAAATTTGGCCTCTTGCCGAGCGCAAGGCACGGTCGTCGTGCCCGAGCATGATTTTTGCCTAGCCACAACTGCCCTCAGGCCCCGCCCGCACTCCACACGAGAACAAACCGACACGTCTGCCTTCACCATATCTGACCATGAAACCTAATCCGCAAAAACTACTCCGCACGGGCGCCGCCTTGATCGCGACGCTGTCGATCCTGCAGGCTGCGAACGCGCAATCGACAACGCCCGACAAGAAGGACGAAAAAGCACTCGTGATGGAGGCCTTCGTCACGACGGGTTCGAACATCAAGCGGCTCGATCAAGAAAATGTGTTGCCCGTGACAGTATTCAGCATGGCGGAACTTCAGACGCGCGATTCGGCGACGTCGATGGATTTGCTGATTGGTATTCCTGAAATCACTAATATCCCGGCGAATGAGTCCTCGCTGAATGCGGTCGCGGCTCGTGGCGACAACGCCAACGCGGCGCTGCGTGGCCTCGGCGCGGCCAACACGCTTGTGCTCCTTAATGGTCGCCGCGCGCCGATGGAGCCTTTCAATACCTCGTCGGTCAACGTCAACACCCTCCCGACGAGCGGACTGCAGCAGATCGAAGTGCTACGCGACGGTGCCTCCTCTATCTACGGCTCGGATGCGGTGGCGGGCGTGATCAACTACGTCACGGACAAGAAGCCCCACGGTGGTTCAATCAGCCAGCGCTTTGGCACGACGCAGCACGGGGGCGGCCGGGACTACAAGCTGGATATTAGTTACGGCAACACCTTTGCCGACGGCAAGGGCAGCTACGTCTTCCAGTACTCGGGCTATGCCCGTGAAAAAATCATGTATGGCCAGCGCGACGTCAGCCGCAACGTGGATCGGACCGCAACGGCGCGTGCGCCTTGGAATGTGGTCGGCAGTTCCTATGACGGATTGTCGCAGGTTGGCGTCTGGCCGCAGTTCATTCTCGGCGCCAGCACGTCCAACACGGCCACGCTGGCCTTTTACCCGAAGAGCGGCATTTCCACCGACCTGCCCACCGTCAACGCGTATTCGAGCAACGCGCTGATTCCGCGCAGCCTGCTGATCGATTATAATCTCTACTCCGTTGGCCAGCCACGGACCGACCGCAACACGGTTTTCGGCCACATGGAGTATGATGTGACGCCGAGCATCACTTTTTTTGCTGAGGGAAACTTCTACCTATCCCACTCGGATCTCGGCCGTCAGCCGGTCACGCTCAGTTCGTCCGATTCCCGGGTGTTCATCGGCGCGGACAATCCTTACAATCCGTATGGTTCCCGTTACTACAGCCCGACGGGCGCGGCCAACGCCGACGGCACCGCCCGGCTCGTCGGCACCCCGCAGCAACTCACCATCGCTTCGGTATTGTTTTGGGATGACGGCAACGAGCAGGTCAAAACGCTCGACAGCCAGGCACGATTTCTCACCGGGTTTCGCGGCAAGCTTGGCACCAGTTCTTGGAACTGGGAGACGGGCCTGATGGCCGGCACCGTCTATGCGAATGACGAGGCCAAGAACGAAATGATGGACTCCTACACGCGTGCGGCTGCAGCCCGCACGGATTCGACCGCGTGGAATCCCTTCGGCTACACGTTCAAGGTGCAGAACGGCGCGGTCGTGGCTGACAAGCCCTACGTGAATCCGCAGAGCGTGCTAAATACCATGCGCCGTTCGGCGAATCGCTTTGGCCACAGCAAGATTGCCAGCTTCGATTTTCGCCTTACGGGCAACGTGATCAACCTCTGGGCCGGCCCGATTCAGGCCTCGACGGGTGTCGAGTGGCGCTACGAATACAAAGAAGATCACAAGGATCAGTTCGCGGGCGTGAACGGCAATGCGATCGGCGGCGACGGCCTGCCCCTGGATCCAGCGAACAATGACTACATCGTCATGTCGCCCAAGTATCCTTATTCGGCGGGACGCGTGATCGCCAGCGGTTACGTCGAGACACAGATTCCTCTGGCGGCGGCGAAAAACGACATCCCGTTTGCGAAGAATGCGTCGGTTAACGCGTCGGTGCGCACCGAGCACTACAGCGACTTTGGCTATACGACGAAGCCCAAGTTTGGCGGTGACTGGAAGCCGGTATCGTGGCTCATGGTCCGCGGTTCTCTGAACAAGGGCTTCCGGGCTCCCGACCTCGCCGATCTTTATCAGCCGGCATCCTTCTCGGTCGGCACCCCTCCGGGCAGCCGCGACCCCGCCCGCAATAACTTCTTCACCCTTGCCGGGCTCGCGCCGGATACGCAGGTGCTGACGCAGGGCTACACCCTTGCGAATCCGCTCCTGCAACCGGAGACCTCTACCGGCAAGAGCATCGGCATCGCGGTCGAGATTCCGCAGGTGAAAGGACTCTCCTTCACCGTCGATTACTGGGAGCTCACCCAACAGAACCTTCTCGTCTCGGTCGGCACGACGGCAGGCTTGGACGAAGCTTTGCTGCTGGCCTACACGCAGCAGCAACTCGCTGCAGGTAAGAGCATCACGAGCATCGATGTTGGCTCCCATGCTTTGCCCAGTTTGCCCAACACCTACAGAGGTGATCCGAACATTCTCCGCAATCCGGTCAACTCCTCCGATGTAGCGATCTTCCAGCAGGCCTACGCGAAGCTCCCCCAGTCCCAATGGCTCGCGCCGCTCGGCACCTGGGTCGGCACGATCGCGCAGACGCAGAACACCACGGGACGGAATTTCACCAATGGCTTGGATTTCAGCATCCGCTATGATCTGCCGAAGACGCCGCTCGGCCAGTTTCGTGTTTCAACCGAGTGGTCGGAATTCCTGAATAAGTTCACCAAGTTGAAGCCGAACTTCGGCAAGAACGACGACATCCAGCAGATGATCCTCCCGAAGTGGAAGAGTTCGGCGACGGTTCAGTGGCGCAAAGGCGGCTGGGATGCGGGCTTGAATGCGACCTACCAGACGGACTTCCGCACGGGAGCGACGGCGACAGCGACGCAATACGCGGCGTTGGGCAATCCTTCCTACATCAAGCCGGTGACGGTGATCTCCAGCTCCAATGTCGCCTCGGTCAGCTACTACGAAGTGGGTAAAGATCAGCTGCAGATCAATTCGTCGGTGTCTTACCGTTTTGGAGCCGAGGCCTCAAAATGGCTGCGGCGAACGACGTTCCGCTTCGGCATCAACGACCTGTTCGATGCGAAACCCGCGCCCGCGGCGACCAGCGGCATCGGTTTCAATACCGGTTCCGGACAGAGTCTGTGGGTTGGCCGTGCCTTCACGCTCTCGATGAATCGCGAATTCTGAGCGAAGCCAGCCGGAGCTTCCCGATTGCGAAAGCCCCACGCGCACGGGTGGGGTTTTTTTCGAATCGAGGGCCGCATTTCGAAATGCGTTGGGTTGAGGGTGATTTGATTTGGCGGGTCAACGGCTGGCAGACCGAATTTTGGCTATGAGCCTGCGGGCATCGTCGTTGTCCGGCCGCAGCCGCAGGAAAGCCTCGAGTTGCACGGCGGCTTCGGCGGTGCGCCCGCGGCTGTTGAGCAGGGCGACGGCGAAATTGAAGCGCGCCTCTGGATAGTCCGGCTTCAGGCGGAGCGTCTCCTGATACTGGACGAGGGCGTCGTTCAGCCGGCCCGGCTGCCCGGCCCACACGTTGGCGAGGTTGAAATGAGCCTCGGCGTAGTCCGGTTTCAGGCGCAGCGTCGCCTGGTATTCCGCGATCGCGTCGTCTGGGTGGGTGCGGGTTTGAAGCCAAGCGTTGCCCAGATTGAAATGCGCCTCGGCCAGATCCGGCTTCAGGCGCAGGGCCTCCTCATATTGGCTGATGGCGTCGGTCAACCGTCCGGGCGTCTGCAGCCAGATGTTGCCCAGAATGAAGTGGGCCTCGGGCGAGTCCGGCTTTAGGCGCAGTGCCGCGTCCAAATGAACCATGGCGTCATTCAACCTGCCCGGCACTTCGATCAGTGCGTTCGCGAGGATTAAATGGGCGTCGGTCATTTCCGGCTTCAGGCGCACTGCTTCTTCACATTGGGCGAGGGCGTCGTCCAGCCGGCCCGATATTTGGAGAAGCGCGGTTCCCAAATTGAAATGAGCCTCGGCATAACTCGGGTTAAGCCGCAAAGACTCCTGATACTGCGCGATGGCGTTTTCCAACTGATCCGGCGTTTGCACCCAGGCGTTGCCCAAATTATTGTGAGCTTCGGCAAAGTTCGGCCTCAGGCGGAGCGCCTCCTTCAGTTGGGCGACGGCGTCATCCCGGCGCCCGGTGATCTGCAGAAGGGCGTGACCCAGATTGTTGTGCGCCTCGGCAAAGTCTGGCCATAGCTGCAAGGCTTTCTCATACTCGGCGATGGCGTCACCTAGCCGGACTGGCTGTTGTGACCACGCGTCGCCGAGATTGTTGTGCGCCTCGGCCAGATCCGGCGCGAGGCGCAGCGCCTCGCGAAATTGGATGATCGCGTCGTTTGTTCGTGCCGGATTTT
Source organism: uncultured Opitutia bacterium (assembly GCA_903896015.1). GTDB lineage: Bacteria > Verrucomicrobiota > Verrucomicrobiia > Opitutales > Opitutaceae > CAITWF01. The sequence continues at coordinate 4,639 of CAITWF010000093.1, forward strand.
TCAGCCAGACTTCGCCCAGATTGTTGTGGGCCCTGGCATTGGCGGGATACTTTGCAACGGTATCGGCCCAGATCGACTCGGTGCTCGCGTAATCCCGGTTGCGGCTGACGGAGAGGAAGCCCAGGGCGATCGCCACGATCGCCAACCCCGCCATGCTCCGCCGGCCGAAAGCCACAAAGGCTCCGATGGCGACGAGTGAGATTATCGCCGCCGACGCCAGATATAGCCGGCTCTCCGCCATCGGTTGCCCCACGATCGGGACGATGCTGGAGGTCGGTGCCAGGAGCAAAATGAAGCCAAAAGCCGCGAATCCGACCGCAGTTGATCGCCGCAGTGCGACAGCGGCGGCGCTCACGAGCGCGACCACGATGAGAAGGTAGGGCCAGACGGTAAACGAGCGCAGGGCTGCAAAATCTCCGTAATCGAAAACCAACGGGCTCGGCCAGATTGAGAGCGCGAGATATTTTACGACGACCCGGGTTTCGACTGCGGCATACGCCCACGGGTTCACCCCGTGACCGAAACCCACGCCGCGCCGATCGAGCCCGATCAGCAGAAAGCCGAGCAGGAGCCAGGTCGCGGCAAGGCCCCCGTAGAGCGATCGATGCCGCCGAAACGCGCCGGCGAAGCTGCCAGAGTAGAACGTGCGATCGTAGAGCAGAACCATCAGCGGGGCGGTGCCGGCCGTCTCCTTGGTCGCGACGCTCGCCAGACATGAAAGGGTGGACGCGATGAACCAGATGCGACGGCCCGAGGAACCGTCAGTCTCCGCTCCGCGCGCGAAACAAAAAAGTGTCAGCAGATAAAAAAGTCCCATCAACGACTCCGCGCGCTGGGACAAATAGGTGACCGACTCGGTCTGTAGCGGATGCCATGTCCAGCATGCGCTGACGACGAACGCGAGCGGGGTCGCGTAGGCTCCGCAGCGCGAATTCAGGGCGGGTCGTCGCAACGTGCCGCGCACGAGGGCGAATAGCACCAAGCCGGCGAGCGTGTGAATGAGCAGGTTGACGAGATGATAGCCAAAGACCGACGTGCCGCCGAATGCGTAGTTCAACGCGTAGGAAACGTTGAGCAGCGGCCGCCCTCCGACTCCCGCGCCGTTGGGCGGCGATAACGCCGGTCCGATCGGCCACCACTGGTGAATCGAGGCGTTTTCCGCGATCGAGGAAACATCGTCGAGCAGCAACGGAACCGCGAACGTGTTTCCGTAGATCACGATCGTCCCGATGAAGAGAGCGAGTCCACTCGCCAGCCCGGGCCAATCCATTCTGCGGCTGGGAATGAGGCGCGAGGGGACGATTCCCGCGGCGGAGCTTGATGCTTGCATGGATAGGAGAGGGCGATGGCGGCTCGTCGAGGTTATAGTGCGCTGTCCGCTGCTGCCAAGCGGTTATCAGGTAGTGCAAGCGAAGGTCGGTCAACGTGCGCGCAAGTCTCCGGGCCTCCCTCGTTGGTTCATCGCCCGCATGCGTAGCGCAAGGATTTGCTTCGGCCCCGCCCCGTTGCAGCCCCGCCCTGTAATGGGTGGCGTCATGCCGGTCGTAGATGATTTTTTAGTGGCGACGCGATTCCGCCTTGGCTGTCGTCGCGCCCGGACCAATCCTCCGGCAATGATTGCGTCGCTCGACACCCTCGACACGCCCTGCCTCGTCCTTGATCGCGGCAAACTTTGGCGCAACCTCGCACGGTTCGACACGGCCGTCGCGGCGCGCGGTGTGCGCCTCCGCCCGCATCTCAAAACCGCGAAAAGCCTCGAAGTCGCGCGCCTCGCCGCGCCTGATCTCGCCGCGCCCGTCGCAGTCTCTACGCTGCTCGAAGCCGAGTATTTTTTCCGCTCCGGTTACCGCGACATCTTCTACGCCGTCGGTCTCGGCCCCGGAAAATTTCCGCGTGCCGCCACTCTCCTCCGCGCCGGTGCGCACCTGATCACGTGCCTCGACGACGCGGGATGCGCCGCGCAACTGGCCGCGTTCGCCGCGCAAAACCAGCTTACCTTCCGCACGCTGATCGAGATCGATTGTGGCGAACATCGCGCTGGCGTCGCGCCCGACGGCCCCGCGCTGGTCGCGATTGCGCGTGCGCTCGGGAATAGCTTCGCCGGCATCACGACACACGGCGGCCAATCCTACTCCAGCCGATCGCCCGCGGACATGAGCGCCTACGGTGAAACCGAGGCGAACGCCGCCCGCACCGCCGCTGCGCGACTCGCCGCCGCCGGCTTCGCGTGCGAGGTCGTGAGCGTCGGCTCCAGCCCGACGGCCATCAGCACCAACTCGCTCGCCGGCATTACCGAGGTTCGTGCTGGCGTCTACATGTTCGGCGATCTGTTTCAGGCCGGGATCGGCACCTGCGCGCTCGACGATCTCGCGGCGAGCGTGCTCACCGAGGTCATCAGCCGCTCCGTCGACCGAAACACCTTCCTGATCGACGCCGGGGCCTTCGCGCTTTCGAAGGACATTTCCACCGCGAGCCTGCAACCTGCTTTGCAAGCCGGCTACGGCTGGCTCTGCGATCTTGATGGCCGCCTGCTGCCGGGCCTGAAGGTCGAGCGCGTCTGGCAGGAACACGGGCTGGTCGTCAGCGATCGCCCGCTTGCGGCGGATGCTTTTCCGGTTGGCGCGCGGCTGCGCGTGCTGCCGAACCACGTCTGTCCGACGGCCGCCTCGCACGGTGTCTATCACATCGTCGACGGCGCGCGCGCCGTCATCGCCGAGTGGCCGCGCATCAACGGCTGGTGATCGCAACCGAACCCATGCGCTCCACTCCGCCCGCCCTCCTGCTTGATCGCCCGACGATCGCGGAACTGCTCTCGCTTGATGATTGCATCGGCGCTGTGGAAGTTGCGTTTGCCGCCCACGCTCGCGGCGAGACGCTTTCACCCGGCTTGCTGCATGGCGACGGGGTTGGCGGTGAATATCACATCAAGGCCGGCGGCCTGCGCTCGCCGCGCGCCTACTACGCCTGCAAGGTCAACAGCAGCTTCTTTCGGAACCGTGCGACCAATGGCCTGCCCAACATCCAGGGCCTGATTCTGCTCTACGATGCCACCGACGGCCGCCCGCTCGCCGTCATCGAATCCGGCGGCATCACGATCAAGCGCACCGGCGCTGCGACCGCCGTCGCCGCAAAATACCTCGCCCGCGCCAACGCGAAGATCGCTACGATTGTCGGCGCGGGTCTCCAGGCTGCGATCCAACTCGAGTCGCTCATGCGGGTGCGCCGGCTCGAAAGTGTTTTCGTCTGGAGCCGTGACGCGGCTAGGGCGGATGCGTTTGCCGCCCGTATGTCTGAGAAATTAAGCCTTCCCGTTGCCGCGCATCCCGATCTCGCGGCGGCCGCGGGCGCGAGCGATCTGATCGTGACGTGCACGCCGGCGAAACGCTGGCTGCTCGCGCGCGATATGGTTTCGCCTGGCACGTTCGTCGCAGCGGTCGGCGCCGACAGTCCCGACAAGCAGGAGATCGAGCCCGCGCTGCTCGCGTCGGCTGCGGTTGTCACCGATCTTACCGGACAATGCGCCCACGTCGGCGATCTGCACCACGCGATCGCGGCCGGATTGATGACAGCGGCTGACGTGCGCGGCGAGCTCGGCGAAATCGTTGCCGGAATAATTCCCGGGCGTAGTGATGATCGCGAAATCATCGTCTACGATGCCACGGGCACGGCGTTGCAGGATGTCGCCGCCGCGGCGCTTGCCTACGAGCGCGCGATCGCCCTCGGGCGCGGGACGGAGTTTCCATTTTGGGGCTGAGGCAAAATGACCGCGCTTTACCTCGACCGGATTTCACGTTTTCAGAAATTTCAACGTGCGGCGCACGCTTCGTGCTCCGGGGTGGGGCAGCGCCGTGGCGGCCGGTGCGCGCGAGGGTCAGGTTCCCATTTCCCCATGAATACTACGACAAGACTGATGTTGGCCTGGTCGGTGGCGCTTGCTTCGGCCGCGGCGCGTGACTTCGATCTGATATTGCGCGGTGGCACTGTGATCGACGGCACCGGCGCGGCGCGGCGCGTGGCCGATGTGGCGGTGAATGGCGATACGATCGTCGCGGTCGGCAATCTCACCGACTCGAAAGGGAAAGCGGAAATCAACGTCCCCGGCCTCGTGGTTACGCCCGGCTTCATCGATCTCCACGCGCACCTTGATCGCGCCGAGGGGTTGCGTTCAAAGGACCCGCGGAGGCGCGCCGCGCAGAATTTCGTGGGGCAGGGCATCACGACCGGCGCGATCAATCCCGACGGGTTCCAGCCGGTGCCGTTGTTGCAGGAGCGGCGCGAACTCGAGGCGGGCGGCATTGGCGTCAACGTCGCGCTCTTCAACGGCCACAACACCCTGCGCGCGCTTACGATGAACAAGGACGAGGAGCGCCCCGCGACGAAAGCCGAAATCGAGAAGATGCAGACGCTCCTGCGGCGAGGCCTCGAGGAAGAGGGATCGTTCGGGCTCTCGCTCGGCATCGAGTATTACAGCGGCCAGTATGCGACGACCGACGAACTCGTGGCGCTCGCGAGCGTCCTGCCAGCCTATGGCGGCGTCTACATCGCGCACCAGCGCAGTCAGGGCATTTCGCCGATGTGGTATAAGCCGAGCGTCCACAAAAATATCGTGCCGCCCACGCTCGAGCTTTCGTTGAACGAAAGCATCCGCGTGGCTGAGGAGACGGGTGCCACCACGGTCGTAACGCACATGAAAGGGTGGGGCCCCGGCTACCGCGGCGAAGCGAAAAAGTGGGTCGCAATGCTGCAGGCCGCGCGCGATCGCGGCGCGAAGCTGTTCATTGATCTCTACTCATTCGACAGCGCGGGCTCGGACGGAAATTTTGTGATGCTGCCGCCCTGGTCGTTGGGCGGAAAAATTTCTGAGGTGGATCAGATCGCGGTGGATTATCGGGGAGAGTTAAGGCGCGCGATGGAGAAAGGCTCGTCGGCGGTGGCCGATCTTGAGCGCGACGTCGAGCATCAGGTGACGCTGAAGGGCGGCGCCGAAAACGTGATCGTGCTCGACTACAAAGATGCTAGCTATGTCGGTAAGACGGTCGCCGATCTCATGAAACTGCGGAGCATGAACGTGACCGAGCTCGCAATCGCGCTGCAGAACGAGGGTGATCCGCACAAGCCGGGTGGCGTGAAGTTGCGCGCGCTCAGCCTCGACGAGAAAGACGTGGAGACTTACTTCGCGCAGCCGTGGGCCGCGACGGGCACGGATGGCTGGGTGGTGTTGCCCGAGGAAGCGGTTGGCCCGCTCAAATACATCGGCACCAACCGCCGCTGCTTTGGCACCTATCCGCGCCGGCTCGCCTTCATCAGCCAGCAGCAGAAGGTCGACACATTGGAGGAAGCGGTGCGCAAGTGCAGCAGCCTGCCGGCGGAAATTCTCAACCTTCCCGATCGCGGCCGTATCGCCCCCGGCGTGAAAGCCGATCTTGTGGTGCTCGACATGGCCAACTTGCAGGACAACACCAGCGTTGCCGAACCGAACGTTTACCCGAGTGGGGTGCGCTACGTGTTCGTCAACGGCGCCGCCGCCGTGAAAGAGGGAGCGCGCACGCTCGCCTTGGCGGGCCACGTGCTGAATCCGGTCGGGCGTCCAGCGAAAACGAGCGAGGTGTCGGGCGGCAAGTGATCGGAGCGTGGCGATGCGGCACGGCCGGGAGAAAATGAAGCTTGCGCTTGCCTGCGCGGCGAGTTTCGTCCGCTCTTCTGTCAGTTGCCGAGCTAGCTCAGTTGGTAGAGCAACGCTTTCGTAAAGCGTGGGTCGTCGGTTCAAATCCGATGCTCGGCTCCATTTTCAGGCACCCCGCCGGTTCACGCTGGCGGGGTGTTTGTTTGGGGACGTGGACCTAATTGTCGGCGATGTGATCGTCGGAAAGGCGGCCTTGGAGTTTCCGGCGTAGTTTCAGGTCGGAGATTTCGGTGCGCAGGTGCTCGCTGAAAAGCTGAAGGCGGCGGTGGACGCTGAGCGTCTCAAGCAGCTTTTGTTTCACAGCGAGGTTTTCACAGAGGCTGAAGGCGGCGATGTCGACGAACGCTTCGGGATCGTCGACCGTTTTCAGAAACGAGGTCATTTCGTCGCCGCTGATAGCGGCGAGCTTGAGCTTCAGCCGGAGGAGGCGGGAAAGATCACGGCGGAGAAGTTCGTTTTCGTCAGGCGCGGCACCGGGCTGGCTCAAGAGTGCGCGCACGCGGATGCGGCGATAGGGCGCATCCTGTACGATCGCGGCAATCTCGACGCGGCATAGGCCTTGGAGGAGGAGATTGGAGGTGCCGTTGTCGTTTTTCTGGCAGGCACGCACGATGCCGACGCTGGCGATTCGGTGCGGTGGCTCAGGGTGATCGGATTCACCCGCTTGGTGAAGATCGAGGCCGGCGACCGCAAAGAGGCGGTTGGTCGCGAGCACGTCGCGCAACATCTGCCGGTAGCGAGGCTCGAAGATGTGAAGCGGCATCAGCGCCTGCGGGAAAAACGCGACGTTGGGCAATGTCATGACCGGCACTTCTTCGGGCAAAGTGATCTCCATTTCCATGCGGGAGTTTGGATCGGAGACGGCCTAAACGCAACGGGGATGACGGCTTTGGCTTCCCAAATCAGCCCAATCAGTTTGACTGAAATCGACGGCTCTTCGAGGATGCGCACATGGCGGCGTCCTCGGGCATACTTAAAGCCGCAGCGATTGGCCTCTTGGCGCTTGCTGCCTCCGGATGCTCAATGGTGAGCTCGGTGATCAGCACGGGTGCGCGGTCAGCGATAATCGTGGTGACGAACGAGGACGGATCGGCCGCGCCGGCGCCGCCGCGCGACGAAGTAAAATCTTTGCTCGCGCAACATTTTCTGTGGCTAGCCGATGACAAGCGGGCCGCACAGTGGATCGCGTTTGTGGCGGTGCATCCGACGACGAGTCCGTTTCAGCCGGTGGAGTTGACCTTCGTTGGCATGGAGAAAAATCCCACATGGCGCCCGCTGGAAGTTTCCAGTCCGATCGGAAATATAACGGAAGGCGCGTTTCGAGACATGAACGCCGGGTTATCCAGCCAGAGATCCGGGCGACCGAGATAACTTAAACTGTGACAGGAATGGCGCGCTGCCTCCCACAAAATGAGTCACAGGTGTGACAGGGTGGCCTGAAATCGGGCTTTTCCGGTGTCGCCTGTAGATTGAAGAAATATTTCTAATCGTTGATAAAAAGCGATTAAAGCGGGGACTCGTGCTGCAAGGCACGTCGGTTGCAAGGCGTAGAGCATGAGCCGTATTCTTGGCATCGACCTAGGCACCACGAACTCCTGCATGGCCGTCATGGAAGGCGGCGAGCCCGTAGTCATCCCCAACGCAGAAGGCGCCCGCACCACACCCTCGGTGGTCGCGTTTACGAAAACCGGCGAGCGTCTCGTCGGCCAGGCCGCGAAGCGCCAAGCCGTGACCAACCCGCGCAACACCGTGTTTTCAGCGAAGCGTTTCATCGGTCGCAAATTCACCGAAACCAGTGCTGAGGCGAAGAACATGCCTTTCAAAGTCGTCGAAGGCAAAAACGGCGATGCCTACATTGAGGTGCAGGTCGGCGACAAGACGGAGCAGTTCGCGCCGCAGCAGATCGCGGCGTTCGTGCTTGGCAAACTGAAGGCCGACGCCGAGGCCTACCTTGGCGAAAAGATCACGCAGGCCGTGATCACGGTGCCCGCATATTTTAATGACTCGCAGCGCCAGGCCACGAAGGACGCCGGTAAGATTGCCGGTCTCGATGTGATGCGCATTATCAACGAGCCGACCGCCGCTTCGCTCGCCTACGGCCTCGACAAGAAGAAGGACGAAAAGATCGCGGTGTTCGACTTGGGCGGCGGCACGTTCGACGTGTCGGTGCTTGAGATCGGCGACGGCGTCTTCGAAGTGAAGGCCACGAATGGCGATACCCACCTCGGCGGCGACAACTGGGATGAAGCACTGATCGGCTGGCTCGTCGACACGTTCAAAAAGGAAAATGGCATCGACCTCCGCAAGGATCCGATGGCGCTCCAACGCCTGAAGGAAGAAGCCGAAAAGGCGAAGATCGCGCTCTCGTCCGCGGCGTCGGTCGACATCAATCTCCCCTTCATCACGGCCGACGCGTCGGGTCCGAAGCATCTCAACGTGCAACTCACGCGTGCGAAGATGGAGCAGATCTGCGACTCGCTTTTCGAGCGTTGCATCAAGCCGTTTGAAAACTGCCTCAAGGACGCCGATCTGACCGCAGCCAAGATCGATGAACTCGTGCTCGTCGGTGGCATGACGCGTATGCCGAAGGTCGTCGAGATCGCGCACAAGCTCGGTGGCAAACCGCCGCACCAAGGCGTGAATCCCGACGAAGTCGTTGCGATCGGCGCCGCTGTGCAAGGTGGCGTGCTCAAGGGTGAAGTCCGCGACGTGCTTTTGCTCGACGTGACTCCGCTCACGCTCGGGATCGAGACCGCGGGCCAGGTCGCCACAGCGATGATTCCGCGTAACACCACGATTCCCTCGAAAAAGACGCAGACCTTCTCGACCTACAGCGATAACCAACCTTCCGTGGAAATCGTCGTCCTCCAAGGCGAGCGTCCGATGTCACGCGACAACAAGGTGCTTGGAACCTTCCGCCTCGATGGCATCCCGCCGGCCGCGCGCGGCACGCCGCAGATCGAAGTCACGTTCGACATCGATGCAAACGGCATCCTCCATGTTTCCGCGAAAGACCTCGGCACCGGCAAGGATCAGAAGATCACCATCCAGGGTTCGTCCGGTCTCTCCAAGGAAGAGGTCGAGAAGATGACCAAGGAAGCGGAACTTCACGCCGCCGAGGACAAAAAGCGCAAGGAAGCCGTCGAGACGAAGAACCAACTCGATTCCTCCATCTACCAGCTGGAGAAGACACTCAAGGACGCGGGTGACAAACTCCCCGCCGACAAGAAGTCCAAGATCGAATCGGCCATCGTCGAGGCGAAGAAGGATCTTGAGAGCAACGACGGTGACAAGATGAAGGCGTCGATGGAGAAGCTCACCGCGCTCGGCAGCGAACTTTACGCCGAAGCGGCTAAGGCTGCGCAGGCGGCGGAGACAGCAGGCGCGACCGCTGATGCTGGCTCCGATGCGGGCGCTGGCGCCGCGAATGCCGGTGCCTCGAAGAAAACGGAAAAGAAAGCCGATGTCGTCGACGCGGACTTCGAGGTCGTTGACGACGAAAAGAAGAAATAACTTTCAACCTTTGCGCGCCCGCTGCGTTTTCGCGGCCGGCGCGCTTTGCTGAAAACAGAAACCAAAACAACCCTTCAACCCAAACCCAACCACATATGGCTAACGTCAAAATCAAGCCCATCGGTGATCGTGTTCTCGTCGAACACATCGAAGAAAAAGAGCAAGTCCGCGGAGGCATCATCATCCCGGACAGCGCCAAAGAAAAGCCCCAGGAGGCCAAGGTCATTGCCCTTGGCACTGGCAAGAAGGGCGAAGACGGCAAAGTCACGCCATTCGAGGTCAAGGTCGGTGATCGCGTGCTCATCAGCAAATACGGCGGCACCGAGGTGAAGCTCGACGAAAAGAAATACACGCTCGTGCGTGAAGACGACATCCTCGGCGTTATCGCCTGAGTTTCGTTTCCCAATTCTCAACCAAAACTAATCACTCACTCATATGGCAGCTAAACAACTCCTCTTCGATGAGGCCGCACGTCAGAAGGTTCTCCGCGGCGTCGAACTCCTCTCCAAGGCCGTCAAGGTCACCCTCGGGCCCAAGGGCCGCAATGTCGTCATCGACAAAAAATTCGGTTCGCCGACCGTCACCAAGGACGGCGTGACCGTCGCGAAGGAAGTCGAGCTTCCCGATCCCTACGAGAACATGGGCGCGCAGATGGTTAAGGAAGTCGCTTCGAAGACCTCCGACGCCGCCGGTGACGGCACCACGACCGCGACTGTCCTCGCTGAAGGCATCTATCGCGAAGGCCTCAAGAACGTCACCGCAGGTTCCAACCCGATCTTCCTCAAGCGCGGCATCGACAAGGCCGTTGAGGTCGCTGTCGCCGAACTCGCGAAGATTTCCAAGAAGGTCAATGACCGCGAGGAAATCCGTCAGGTCGCGACAGTCTCGGCCAACTGGGACGAGACGATCGGCAACATCATTGCCGACGCCATGGACAAGGTCGGCAAGGACGGCACTATCACCGTCGAAGAGGCCAAGTCCATCGAGACCACGCTCGACGTGGTCGAGGGCATGCAGTTCGACAAGGGCTATCTCTCCCCGTATTTCGCGACCAACGCGGAAGCGCAGGAAGCAATCCTCGAAGACGCCTATGTCCTCATCCACGAGAAGAAGATTTCCAACCTCCAGGAATTCCTCCCGCTCCTCCAGACGGTGGCGAAGAGCGGCAAGCCGCTCCTCGTGATTGCCGAAGAGGTCGAGGGTGAAGCCCTCGCCGCGCTCGTCGTGAACAAGATTCGCGGCACGATCAATGTGTGCGCTGTCAAGGCTCCCGGCTTTGGCGATCGCCGCAAGGCCATGCTTGAGGACATCGCAATCCTCACCGGCGGCCGCTGCATCACGGAAGACCTCGGCCTCAAGCTCGAGAACCTCCAGATCAGCGACCTCGGCAAGGCGAAGCGCATCGTCGTCGACAAGGAGAACACCACTATCGTCGAGGGTTCGGGCAAGTCGTCCGATATCCAGGGCCGCGTGAAGCAAATCCGCCGCCAGATCGACGAGACCACCTCGGACTACGATCGTGAGAAGCTCCAAGAGCGCCTCGCGAAGCTCGCCGGTGGCGTGGCCGTCATCAACGTCGGCGCCGCCACGGAAGCCGAGATGAAGGAAAAGAAGGCCCGCGTCGAAGACGCCCTCCATGCGACCCGTGCGGCCGTTGAGGAAGGTATCGTCGCCGGCGGTGGCGTCGCCTTGCTCCGCACCTCGAAAGCCATTGAGGCCATCAAGCTCGAAGGCGACGAGGCGTTCGGCGCGCAAATCGTGCGTCGTGCGATCGAGCATCCGATCCGGATGCTCTGTGCCAACGCGGGCGTCGACAGCGGCGTCGTCGTGAAGGAAGTCCTCGCGGGCAAGGGTAACTTCGGTTACAACGTTGCCACCGGTGAGTTCGAAGACCTCGTGAAGGCCGGCGTGGTTGACCCGACAAAGGTTACCCGCACCGCGCTGCAAAACGCAGCCTCGATCGCCGGTCTGTTGCTTACCACCGAATGCATGATCACCGAGATCCCGGAGAAGAAAGAAGCTCCGGCTCAGGGTGGTCACGGCGGCGGCGGCATGGACTACTAAGCACCGCGCGGAAAAAATTCCGCTCGTTTTTTAAGACGGCGCGCTCTTCGGAGCGCGCCGTTTTGTTTTCTTCCGTTGCGGGCCTCGCGCTGTTTTTCTTCCCATATGGAAGTCATCTTTCTCGGCACGGGCACGTCGCAGGGCGTGCCGATGATCGCGTGCGATTGCGCGGTTTGCACGTCGGCCGATCCGCGGAATCGCCGGACACGAACGTCGATTCACGTCGTGATGGACGGGTTGCACGTGCAGGTCGACGCGGCGCCTGAGTTTCGGCTGCAATGCCTACGTGAGAAAATCACGAAGTTGGACCTTTTCATCCTCACACACGGTCATGCCGATCACATCGCGGGTATGGACGACCTGCGGCGCTTCTGCGATCTGATTGGCGGCGAGGCGCTGACGGTTTATTCGACGGAGGAGGGGATGGGGCGCGTGCTCGCGATGTATCCCTATGCGATGGGGGAGAAGCCGCTCGCGAAGGGCTATGCGGCGTTCCGGCTCGTCGACATGCCGCCCCTGCTCGATCTGCAGCAGGGGACGATTCGGTCGACGCTGCTGCCGCACGGCGGGGTGAACACGCTCGGGCTGATTTTTACGGAGCGCAGCAGCGGGAAGAAATTTGTCTACTACACTGACTGCAAGCGCCTCCCGCGTGAAGCGATCGAGTTCGCGCGCGGGGCCGATGCCGTGGTGCTCGACGGTTTGCGTCCGCTCCCGCATCCGTCGCACCTGAGCATCGCCGAGGCGTGCGAAGCCGCCCGTGAAATCGGCGCACCGCAGACGTGGCTCATTCATCTCACGCATCTGACCGACCACGCCACGGACGAGGCGGCGCTGCCCCCCGGGATCAAGTTCGCCTACGACGGGCTCGGCCTGCCGCTTTAGTTTTTGGTTGATTCGTGTCATAGCTCAAGGGCTAGGAAATCCGTGCTTGCCTTAAAACCTACTAAATTAATCTACATTGAATAAAAAACGCAATGAAGCTCTCGAAAAAAGGCGAATACGCCCTCCGTTCACTCATTAATCTCGGTATCGCCGCAGAGGTGGGACGGTCGCTCGTGCAGGTGTCCGAACTCGCCGACAACGAGCAGCTGCCCGTGAAGTTCCTCGAGCAGATCATGCAGGTGTTAAAAGAGGCGGAGTTCGTCGAGAGCGTGCGCGGAAAATTCGGGGGCTATCGTCTCGCCAAGCCCGCGAGTAAGATCCCGATCGGCGCGATCGTGCGGCTGATCGACGGGCCGCTCGCCCCGATCGGCTGCGTGAGCCAGACGGCCTACGAGAAATGCACCTGTCCCGACGAGGAGCACTGCGGACTGCGCATGCTGATGCTCGACGTGCGCAATGCCATCGCCGGCATTCTCGATCGGTACACGCTCGCCGATGTCGTCGAAGTGACGCTGCGCAAGCTGCGTCGCAGCGGCGTGCCTCTACCCTTTTCTCCGGAGGCCGATTCTGCGGCCCCGCTTGCCCGCGTGCCCGCGCGTCACGCCCGTCGGCTCGCCCGCAATGCCCGCTCCTCGCGACTCGATGTCACCGAGGGCGTCCTTCACCAGCTGCTCCCCGAATACACCATTTAAATCTCCATCGTCGTGCCTGCATCTACGCCTGAATCCAATTCCACCGCCGCGCCGCCCGACTGGATCGCGCTCGTGCGCGAAAAAGTCGAAGGGCTCCGTTTCGGTGTCGTTCAACTTGTCGTGCACGACGGACGTGTGACGCAAATAGAGCGCACGGAAAAGACGCGCCTGCCTGCCGGACGTGACCCGCACACGCACGAATAATCCTTTCGCCCACCGGCGCGTGCCGGCGGCAACTCGCCTCACGGCAAAACTCCTTGTTCCCGAGCGACACTGACCTGACCGCGGGCAGTTCCGCAAGCAACTCACCCATCACGCTACCATGAAGAACTTCACCTCCCGCCGCCTCATCGCACTCACGGGCGCGCTGGCGTTCACCACCGCAGCTTTCGCGGAACCCGCCGACGCCGCCGAAGTGCAGGCGTTGCGCGAACAATTCCGCGCCCTTGAGCAGCAGTTGAAAGTCATCGCGCGCCAGCTTGAGATCAAAGAGGAGGCCGCCGCGGCCGCCGCCCCGACCACGCCGAAGGTCACCGTCAACGACAAAGGCTTCTCGATCGCCTCGCCCGACGGTGCCAACGCGATCAAGTTCCGTGGCCTCGTGCAGCTCGACTCGCGGCTCTTCTTCAAGGACGGCGGCGGCATCGCCAACAACGGCTTCGTCCTGCGGCGCGCCCGCCTCATCAGCGAGGGCCAGTTCGCGAAAAATTACGGCTTCCAATTTGTCACCGACTTCGGCGGCAGCAGCGTGGTCATCCAGGACGCGAACTTCACCGTCGCGCTCGACAAATCGCTCCAGTTCAAGTTGGGCAAGTTCAAGTCACCCGTCGGCCTCGAGCTGCTCCAGTCCGACGCGTGGACCTTCTTCAACGAGCGCTCGATCGTCACGAATCTCGTGCCGAACCGCGATCTCGGCGTGCAGGCCTCCGGAGATCTGTTCGATGGCACGTTGAGCTACGCCGCGGGCGTGTTCAACGGCGTCGCCGACGGCGCCAGCACCACCAACGCCGACTTCGACAACGAAAAGGACGTGGCCGGCCGCGTGATCGCCACGCCGTTCAAGAACGACGCGAGCTCGCCGTTGCAAGGCCTGTCCTTCGGCGTCTCGGCCAGCTCCGGCCGCGAGAAAACCGCTTCCGGCCGCACCGCCAACTACAAGACCGACGGTCAGCAGACCTTTTTTTCCTACAACGCCGCGACAATCACCGACGGCTGCAACTGGCGTTTCTCGCCACAGCTCGACTACCGCCTCGGCTCCTTCGGCGCGATCGGCGAATACGTCGTTTCCGCGATCAACGTCCGCCCGAGCGCGACCGGCCTGAAAACCGAATTGCAAAGCAAGGCATGGCAGTTCACCGCCGGCTACGTGCTCACCGGGGAGGATTCCTCCTACAACGGCGTGTCCCCGCGCACGAACTTCGACTTGTCGGCGGGCACATGGGGCGCGCTCGAAGTCGTCACCCGCTACTCCGATCTCAAGGTCGATGACGCTGCGTTTCCGCTCTACGCCTCGGCTGCGAGCAACGCCGATCGCGCGAGGGCCGTAGGCCTCGGCTTCAACTGGTATCTGAGTAAGGCGGTCGCTTTCAAGATCGACGGCTACCAAACGCGCTTCGGCTTCAACCCGCTCGCGCCCGCCGTGCCGACCACGCAAATACTCCGCCAGAAAGAACAGGCATTCATTTCGCGTTTCCAGCTCTCCTTCTAAGTCAGTCGCTAACTTCCAACCAACTTTTGTCTCTACCATGAATTTCAAGACCCTCGTTCTCGCTGCGCTGGCTGTCGCCGCCGCGTCCGCTGCCACCGCCAAGTCGATCGAACTCCTCAACGTTTCCTACGACCCGACGCGCGAGCTCTACGTCGACTACAACGCCGCTTTCGCCAAATACTGGAAGGCCAAGACGGGCGATGACGTCGTGGTGAAGCAGTCGCACGGCGGCTCCGGCAAACAAGCCCGCTCGATTATCGATGGACTCCAAGCCGACGTCGCTACGCTCGCGCTCGCCGCCGATATCGACGCGCTCTACGACAACGCGAAGCTTCTCCCGGCCGACTGGCAAAAGCGTCTGCCCAACAACTCCACGCCCTACACCAGCACGATCGTGTTTCTCGTCCGCAAGGGAAACCCCAAGGGCATCAAGGACTGGAACGATCTCGTGAAGCCGGGCGTCAGCGTAGTCACGCCTAACCCGAAAACTTCCGGAGGCGCGCGCTGGAATTACCTCGCCGCTTGGGCCTATGCGAAGCACCGCTACGGCAGCGACTCAGCGGCGCAGAAATTCGTCGCCGCGCTCTACAAAAACGTGCCGGTGCTCGATAGCGGCGCCCGCGGTTCGACGACGACGTTCGTGCAACGCGCCATCGGCGATGTCGCGATCTCGTGGGAGAACGAGGCGTTCCTCGCGCTCAAGGAATTTGGCGCCGACAAATTCGAGGTCATCGTGCCCTCGCTCAGCATCCTCGCCGAGCCGCCGGTCGCCGTAGTTGACAAGGTCGTTAAGAAAAAGGGCACGGCCGACGTCGCTAAGGCCTACCTTGAGTATCTCTACTCCGATGAAGGTCAGGAGATCGCCGGCCGGAACTTCTACCGTCCGCGCAACGCCGCCATCGCCGCGAAATACGCCAGTGTCTTTCCCCAGCTCCAACTCGTGACGATCGACGCCGAGTTTGGCGGCTGGACCACCGCGCAGAAGGCGCATTTCGCCGAAGGCGGCGTGTTCGACCAAATCTACGCAAAATAAAAAGCATTCCGTCCGCCGCCGGCGCCCGCTACCGGGCGACAGGCGCGCACTCCGCGCGGCGGACTTTGTCCCTGACATGATTGCCACCATGAGCACACCTCGCATTCCCCGTCCTGTGACGGTCGTCCCGCTTCCGCCTTCGCCCGGCCCCGCGTCTTTGCCCGCCGCCTTCGCGGAGCAACTCTCCGATCTTTATCAACTTGTCGCGCGTTCGAGCCACGTCTTTGGCTCGCCGCTCGGCCTGCTGCCCGCGGCGACGCGCGATCTCCATCTCCCGCGTTTCGTGTATTTCGGCCCGCACTCGTCTGATGCCTCGCTACGTCTCGCCTTTCACGCCGGCTTCGATCACCGCGATCTGCGCAGCACGCTGGCACTGCTCCACCTCGTCGAGGGCCTCGCGCTGAGGCCCGATCTGGGGCAGGGGCTGAACCTTTCGTTATTCCCGCTGGTCGATCTGCTCGGTCTCGCCGGACTGGCGCCAGCGCGCGGCGATCTCGGGGAAGAAAATTGGACGCGGTCCACCGCCCCTGAAATCCGCCTGCTCGAACAAGACGCGCGCACGCGCGGCTACCAGGGCTTTATCCGGATCGCCACCGTCCCAAGCCAGGATGTCGTCACCGTGCGCCTGCGCGCGCCGGGCCGCGTGGAAAATCCCGCGCCGTCGCTCGAATTGATTTCTTCGGAGGATATCGAGCCATTTCCCGTCCGCTGGGAAAGCGATGCGGTGGCCAATGCGGCTGATGGCCCGCTCACGCTCGCCGACGATCTGCCGCAGCAGCCATTCGAGCTTACGCTCTCGTTGCCTGCGGCTTGGCCGATGGAGCTCGTGCGCGAGGCCGCCGCCTCGATCCTGAAGCGCTTCGTGCTGCGCTACCGTGGCTTCATCTCCTACGGCCAGCACCTCTGAAAACCGCCAGACTTCGCCCATGGTTTCGCTTTCCCAGTCCCCGGCCCCGCGCGATTTTCGCCGGTGGCTGAGTCCGAGCGCCGAACCGGGGGGACCCTTGGAACGCGAGACACTGGGCGCGTTCGTCCACGCCGATCGGTGCCACGAAATCCCGCGCTTCCGCCTCGCGGGGCCGGCCGTCGGGCAGGGGCCGATTCGGCTCGGATTTTTTGCCGGCGTGCACGGCGATGAGCCGGCGGGCATCGAGGCGCTCGCGCGCTTCGCGGCGGAGTTGGCGGCGACGCCCGAGCGCGCGGCGGGCTACGAATTGTTTTTTTACCCGGTGTGCAATCCGACGGGCTGCGCGGCCGGCACCCGCGAAAACTTTGCCCGAAAAGATCTCAACCGTGAATTCTGGCGCGGGTCGACGGAGCCCGAGGTGCGTCTCCTCGAGCCCGAACTGCGGGCGCGTCGTTTCCACGGCTTGATCACGCTGCACGCCGATGATACCTGCGAGGGCCTCTACGGCTACTCGCACGGGCGCACGCTCGACGAGGCGCTGCTCCAGCGGGCGCTGGCTGCGGCCGAAAAAGTCCTGCCGCGCGATCGGCGCGAAGTGATCGACGGTTTTCACGCGCATGACGGCGTGATCTGCGAGTGCTTTCACGGCGTGCTCTCGGCGCCCGTGGGCCAGCAGCCGCGCCCGTTCGATCTGATTTTTGAAACTCCGGCCCTCGCGCCGCACGAGCAGCAGGTGAGTGCGGCGGTCGCTGCGCTCTCGACAATCGTGGCCGACTATCGAGGCTTTATCGCCTACGCCCAAGATCTCTGATGGCCCCCACGATCCGCCCCCGCTCTGTCCTGCCCGGTTTCGGGCTCTCGCTCGGCTTCACGCTGGCGTATCTGGGACTGATCGTGCTAATCCCGCTGTCGGCGGCGTTTCTTAAAATCGCGGGGATGAGCTGGCACGATTTCGTGGCAGCGGTGGCGTCGCCGCGCGTGGTGGCGTCGTATCGGTTGAGTTTTGGCGTGTCGTTGGCGGCGGCGTTGGTGAACGCGTTCTTCGGATTCATCGTGGCCTGGGTGCTCGTGCGCTACACGTTCCCCGGCCGGCGCATCGTCGATGCGCTGGTCGATTTGCCCTTCGCGCTTCCGACGGCCGTCGCGGGCATCGCGCTCACCGCGATCTACGCGAAGAACGGTTGGGTGGGGCAGTGGCTCGACCCACTGTGGGTGCGCGGGGTGGGCCGGCTCGCCGCGTTCGTGCCGTGGATCGATTGGAAGAGCTGGCTTGGCGGCACGATCGCTTTTGATCGGCCCGGCATTTTCATCGCGCTTACGTTTATCGGGCTGCCGTTTGTCGTGCGGACGCTGCAGCCGGTGCTGATTGAACTGGAGCCGGAACTCGAGGAAGCGGCGGCGACGCTCGGCGCGAACCGCTGGCAGACGATGACGCGCGTGATTTTACCCGAGGTGTTTCCCGCGATGCTCACGGGCTTCGCGCTGGCGTTTGCCCGCGCGATTGGCGAATACGGCTCGGTGGTCTTCATCGCGGGCAACCAGCCCGCGCACAGCGAAATCACGCCACTGATCATTATCACGAAACTGGAGCAATACGACTATCGCGGTGCGACGGCCGTCGCGGTCGTGATGTTGGTTGCGTCGTTTTTTCTGCTTTTCGCGATCAACCTGCTCCAGAAATGGAGCCGCCGCTTTTCCGCCGTCTGACCGTGAGCGCTGTGACCACCGCACCGTTTCCCGTCAAGCGCGCGCCTACCCGCGCTGCCGGGCCGCGCGTGGTGCGCAATCCGGTATGGGTGCGCGTGCTGTTCATGACGCTCGCGCTCGGCTTCGTCGGAATATTCCTCGTGCTGCCGCTGGTGGCGGTGTTTGGCGAGGCGCTGCGCAAGGGGCTCGGTGCGTATTTCAAGGCCTTCGCCGATTCCGATGCGCGCAGTGCGATCAGGCTTACCCTGACTGCCGCCGCGATTGCGGTGCCATCGAACTTGGCCTTTGGCATCGCGGCGTCGTGGTGCATCGCGAAATTCAATTTCCGCGGCAAGAGCCTGCTCACGACGCTCATCGATTTGCCCTTTGCGGTTTCGCCGGTCATCTCGGGTTTGATCTACGTTCTCGTGTTTGGCGCGCAGGGCTGGCTCGGGCCGTATCTCGGCGCGGGCGATCATCCGTGTTTCGGCGAGTGGTTCAACCAGCAGGACATCAAAATTATTTTCGCCGTGCCCGGCATTGTGCTCGCGACGATCTTCGTGACGTTTCCGTTTGTCGCGCGCGAACTCATCCCGCTCATGCAGGCGCAGGGCAGCGATGAGGAATACGCCGCGCTCACGCTCGGGGCGAACGGCTGGCAGACGTTCTGGCACGTCACGCTACCGAACATCAAATGGGGCCTCTTTTACGGCGTAATCCTTTGCAACGCCCGCGCGATGGGCGAATTCGGCGCGGTGTCGGTCGTTTCGGGCCATATCCGCGGCGAGACCAACACCATGCCGCTGCACATTGAAATCCTCTACAACGAGTATAACTTCGTTGCCGCCTTTGCTGTTTCCTCCCTGCTCGCGATGCTGGGTCTCGTGACTCTCGTGTTGAAAAGCTTTATCGAATGGCGTCACCAGCGCGTCCGCCCCGCCAACGTCACGGCATGAGCATCGCCGTCCAAAACATCCGCAAGACCTTCGGCGCGTTCACCGCGCTCGACGGCGTCGATCTAAACGTGAAGAGCGGCCAGCTCGTCGCGCTACTCGGGCCGTCGGGCTCGGGCAAGACGACACTCCTCCGCATCATCGCGGGTCTGGAATACGCGGACCCCGGCAGTGGGCGGATTTCTTTTCACGGCGAAGACGTGACGGACGTGCCGGCGGGCAGGCGCAAGGTGGGCTTTGTGTTTCAGCACTACGCGCTTTTTCGGCACATGACGGTCTGCGAAAACATCGCCTTCGGCCTGAAGGTGCGCAGTCGGCGCGAGCGTCCTTCGAAATCCGAGATTGCCGATCGCGTGGCGAAGCTCCTAAAGCTCGTGCAACTTGAGCAGCTCGGTGGTCGCTACCCCAGCCAGCTTTCGGGTGGCCAGCGCCAGCGCATCGCGCTCGCTCGTGCGCTCGCCGTCGAGCCCAAGGTGCTTTTGCTCGACGAACCGTTTGGCGCGCTTGACGCCAAGGTGCGCAAGGAACTCCGTCGCTGGCTTCGGCGCTTCCAGGACGAAATCAACATCACTACCGTGTTCGTTACTCATGATCAGGAGGAGGCGCTCGAGATTTCCGACGAGGTCGTGATTATGAACAATGCCCGCGTCGAACAGGTCGGCGCCCCGCAGGAGGTCTATGACCGGCCGGCGTCGCCGTTCGTTTATCAATTTCTCGGCAATGTGAACGTCCTCCGGGCGCAAGCGCTTGCGCACGCCGGCCCCCATGCGCCGACCGAAGCCATGCTCGAAATCGACGGACAGATCTACGTGCGTCCCCACGACATCGAGGTGCTGCCACACCTCCCTGGAGCATCCGGTGTCGTAGCCATCCTGCGCTACATTCATGCGGCTGGCGCGACGGCGCGCCTCACGCTGGAGCAGGTGCCGACGCGCGAGCCCATCGAAGTGGAAACCTCGCGGGTGACACTGGTGGGTCTTGACCTCAAGGTGGGCGACCTCGTGAATTTGCGCCTGCGCCAGTCGCGTTCCTTCGACGAAGATTATACGATTTAACCCAAAAACCGAAACTCAACCCACGATCATCATGGCCAAGATCTATAACGACATCACCGAGACCATCGGCAACACGCCGCTCGTGCGCCTCAACCGCACTGCCGCCCTCCATGGCGCGCAGGCTGAAATTCTGCTCAAACTGGAGTTCTTTAACCCACTCTCGTCCGTCAAGGATCGCATCGGCTTCTCGATGATCGACGACGCGCTGAAATCCGGAAAAATCAACTCAAAGTCCGTGCTAATCGAGCCGACCTCCGGCAATACCGGAATCGCGCTGGCGTTCGTCGCCGCCGCCAAGGGCCTCAAGCTCATCCTCACGATGCCCGAGACGATGACCCTCGAGCGTCGCAAGCTCCTCAAGATTCTCGGTGCTCGCCTTGTGCTCACCGAAGGCCCGAAGGGCATGAAAGGCGCGATTGCCAAGGCCGAGGAACTCGCCGCGAAGATACCGAACAGTGTCATTCTGCAGCAATTCGCGAACCCCGCGAACCCCGCGATCCATCGCAAGACCACAGCCGAGGAAATCTGGCACGACACCGATGGCAAGGTCGACATCGTCGTCGCCGGCATTGGCACCGGCGGCACCATTACCGGCATCGGCGAAGTGCTCAAGGCCCGCAAGCCGTCGGTCAAGATTGTCGCGGTCGAGCCCGATGCCTCACCCGTCCTCTCTGGCGGCCAGCCGGGACCGCACAAGCTCCAAGGCATCGGCGCCGGCTTCGTCCCCGCTGTGCTCAACACGAAAATCTACGACGAAGTCATCCGCGTGAAGGAAGCCGACTCCGGCCCGGTTTCCAAACAGGTGAACCAACTCGACGGAATTCCGATCGGCATCTCGTCGGGCGCGATGACGTGGGCTGCGCTCGAACTCGCGAAGCGCCCCGAGAACAAGGGCAAGCAAATCGTCGTGATCATTCCATCCTGCGCCGAGCGTTACCTCTCGTCGTGGCTGTTCGCCGACATCAGTGTCGAGAGCGATTCCGTGGAAGATCTCATGGGCGCGACGGCTTGAGTTTTTCCACGCAAAGGTTTCCCGGGCGGGCCGCAAGGCCCGCCTTATTTTTTCTCCGCGCGCTCGCCGGCCCGGAACCAGTGGTAGAACGCCACTGCAAACGCGCCGCCCGCCACACTCATGCCGACGATCTTCATTCCCACGCCGGCCAGCAATTGGTCGTCGGCGGCGGAAAAGAATCCGAACTCTGGCAGGCGCGGCGCGTATTCGTAGGTGGGGTAGAGGAGGTCGTCGGAAAACGTAATGTAGGCAAACACGGGCGTCATCAAAATGAGCACCGCGAAGAAATACACCATCTGCGCGCCGTAGCTGATCGGCGGCAAGGCGCGCGAGGGGCTCAGCATCGGCCACCAGTAGAAGAGCGCCGCACCGAAAAACATCACGTGCTCGCCAACGTGGACGAGCTTGTTTTGGAGGGCGAGGTCGTAGGCATACGGCGCGTGCCACAGACTGATCACGAGCGTGTAGATGACGGCGCACGACAACGGGTGCGTGAGCACGCGCAGCGCGCGTCGGAGCTCCGGGCGCCCCAACACCGGATCGACCATCCAAGGCGTGAGCCCGAGAAGAAACAAAATCGCCGCCGGATAGATCAGCAACTGGTGCTGAAACATGTGCGCGCTGAAGAGAAAGCGTTCGCCGATTTGATCCAGCGGCGACCCGACGGCAAGGTAGAAGATGACGAGGGCCGAGTAAAAACACCACGCATTTCTCCGCGGAAACGCTTCGCCGGGCGCGAGCCGGCCGCGCAGAGGGCCGGCGAGCACCGCCCAGAGCCAGCCGAAGAGCACGAGCCCACCGACGAGGTAGGGTTCATTGTGCCAGTGGCGCCAGTCGATCATCGGGAAAAAAGAAAGGCGGCTTTACAGCCGCCTTTTGCAAGGGAGAATTTTCTGTAGCTCAGGTTGGGAGCGGGATCGCGTTTTCGACGGAGAACAACGTTAGCAGCGCCCACATCGTACCCGCGGTCAGCACGAGGCCGATAAAGAAGAGGATAGTGCAGAAGGGTTTGTCCCACCGCAAATGCATGAAATAGAAAATGACGAACATGAACTTCACGGTGGAGAGTCCGACGAGCGTCGTAACGAGGATCCATTTCGCGAAGGGCAGGTAGACGGCGATGATTTCCACGCCGGTGATGACCGCGAGGAGCATCGCGATCTGCACGTAGAGCGGAAACTTACTCTCGTCGTGGTGGCCGGCGTCGTGCGCGGGAAGGGTGGCTGAGGCTGAGCTCATGGGCGAATCAGAGGTATTCGAGGAGGTAGACGGCGGTGAAGATGACGATCCAGACAATGTCGACGAAGTGCCAGTAGAGGCCCATCGACTCGACATCGATCGCGTGGCGTTGATCGAACTGGACGGGACCGGCGGGGCGGGCGAGCCAGAAGCAGCCGCCGAGGGCGATCAGCGCGCCGGCGATCGTGAGGAACTCGCGGCCGATCAAGCCGGCCATAGCGTAACCGTTGAAGCCTTGGAGCGACCAGACGAGTTCGATGACAAACTTCATCGTGAGCACGAGCGTGCCGAAAACGGCCAGGAGATGCAGGAGGGTGGTGAACCACACGCCCGCGCCGCCGCGGCCGTCAGCCGGCTTGAACGAGCGCACATACATGAGGCCGAGCCAGAGCACGCCGATCGCGACGTGGCAGCCGTGCGTGCCGGTGAGCGTGAAGAACGTCGTCCCGAGCAGACTGTTCGAGATCGTCATGTGCTTTTCGATGACGAAGGTGTTAAACTCGAAGACTTGGCAAGCGAGGAAGATCGCGCCGAAGAACATCGTGGTGAGCAGCGACCAGCGGCAGCTCTTGACGTTGCCCTTCTGGATCGCGTTGACGGCGAGCGCCATCATCAGCGACGACATCAGGAGGATGAAGGTCGAGAACGAGGTGAGCTGGATGTCGAAGACATCGAGGGGCTTGATGCCGCCGGAGGGCGGGTGCAGCCGGTAGATAAGGTGCGTCGAGATTAGCGCGCCGAAGAACATGCAGTCCGACGCAAGAAACGCCCACATGAGGAGCTTCTTGTTCGGGATGCCGGTCGAGGTCGACGGGTCGTGATGGTGATCGATGGTGGCCGCGTGGCTGCTCATGTCGGAAGGTGGGTGGCTGAAGGGAGGAGGCTTAGTGTTTCTTGGCGTCGGACTTGTGGTCGTCGCCCTCGATGTGGAGATGGTATCCCTCGTTGCCCTCGAGCGCCCAGAGATAGATGCCGGCAACCGCCACGGCACCGCCGACCAGCACGGTTGCGAGCTTGATGTGGATGCCGGGGCTCCAGTTGGAGTCGAACACCGTCGCGCCGATCGCGAGAATCAGCAGGCCGAAGCTGGCGACGAACGGGTAGATCGAGGCGAACGGCATGTGGATGCCGCCGTGGGCCTCGTCTTCTTTCGCGTGCTCGGCCTTTTCCTTGGCGATTTCTTCCTGGTGATGTTTTTCATACCAGAACGCATCGCGTGCATGCACAGTCGGGATTACGGCGAAATTATATTCCGGCGGCGGGGTTGGGAGCGACCACTCGAGCGTGCGGCCATCCCACGGATCGCGGCCGACCTTCTCGCCCTTGAAGTAGGTGTAGACCATCGTCGCGAAGTAGATGAAGATGCCGAGGCCGAGGACGTAGGAGCCCATCGTCGCGATGAAGTTGGCGGTGTTCCAGCCCATGTTCGGATCGTAGGTGAAGGTGCGGCGCGGCATGCCGTTCAGACCGAGGAAGTGCATCGGGAAGAACGTGACGTTGAAGCCGACGAAGATGACCCAGAAGGAGAGCTTGCCCCAGAACTCGGAGACCTTGCGACCGAAGATCAGTGGGAACCAGTAGTGGATGCCGGCGAGCAGCGCGAAGATCGAGCCGCCGATGAGCACATAGTGAAAGTGGGCGATGACGAAGTAGGAATCCTGCTGCTGCGCGTCCGCTGGAGCGGCCGAGTGCATCACGCCAGAGAAGCCGCCGAGCATGAACATCCAGATGAAGCCGAGCGCGAACATCATCGGCGTGCTCATCTTGAGGTGCCCGCCCCAGAGCGTGCCGATCCAGTTAAAGATTTTCACGCCCGTCGGGACCGCGATGCACATTGTGGCCATCGAGAAGGCCGCCGTGGCAACAGCGCCCATGCCGGTGGTGAACATATGATGGCTCCACACGGCGAACCCGAGGAAGCCGATGCACGCGCCTGAGAAGACGACGATCGGGTAACCGTAGAGGGGCTTGCGCGAGAAGCAGGGGAGGATTTCCGAGATGATGCCCATCGCGGGCAGAATCAGAATGTAAACCTCCGGGTGACCGAATACCCAAAACAAGTGCTGCCAGAGGATAGGCATGCCGCCGCCGGAGACTTCGAAGAAGTTGGTGCCGAAGTTGCGGTCCATCATCAGCTCGACGAGCGCGATCGTGATGGCGGGGAAGGAGAGGACGATCAGGAAGGCGGTGACGAGCGTCATCCAGACAAAGACGGGCAGGCGCATCATGGTCATGCCGGGCGCGCGCAGATTGATGATCGTGACAATGAAGTTAAGCGAGGCGGCGATTGAGGCGACGCCGAGGAGCTGCAGGCCCATCACCCAGAAATCGATCGAGTGCTTTGGGATGAAGGTCTTCGAGGTGAGCGGAGCGTAGCCGAACCAGCCGCCATCCGGGGCGCCCCAGCGATCGACTGGGAGGAACCAACCGATGTTGAGGATGATCGCTCCGGCGACGAACGTCCACAACGAGAAGGCGTTCAGGCGGGGGAACGCGACGTCACGCGCGCCGATTTGCAGCGGCATGATGTAATTGAAGAACGCGGCCGACAGCGGCATGACGGCGAGAAAGATCATCGTCGTGCCGTGCATCGTGAACATCGTGTTGTATTGCTGCGCCGTCAGCACGGTATTGTTCGGAAACATCAGCTGCGTGCGGATGAGGAGCGCCTCGACGCCACCGACGAGGAAGAAGATCAGCGCGAAGAAGCCGTAGAGAAAACCGATCTTCTTGTGATCGACGGTCGTGAGCCAGTCCATGAGACCGGTCGGCGCGTGCGGGCGCCAGAGCACGAACGTCTTCGCGGGCGCGTGCTCCTCGTGTGGGGAGAAATCGGATTTGGCGGTCGTGTCGTGAGCCATGGTAGAAAATTACTTGAGGCTTTCGAGGTACGCGACGAGGGCTTCTTCGTCGGCTTCGGTGAGCGTGATTTTGTTGTCGATATAGCCCTTGGCCATCTTGTTGCCGGGCTTCACCACGCCGGGATTGTGAATCCAGCGCTGGAGTTGCTCGTGATTGTTTTCGAGCAGGCCGGCCGCGATCGTGGAGCGCGCGCCGACGTGGGTGAGCTCGGGGGCGGTGACGCCCTGCGCACCATGGCCGCGGATAGCGTGACAGCCGACGCAGGTCTTCGACTGGAATAAAGCCTTGCCCTTCGCGATCAACTCGGGGTCTTCGCCGCCCTCAGGTGACTGCTTGGCGATCCAGGCGTCGAGCGGGGAGATATCGAACTTGCTTGTGACACCGGATTCGTTGCGGCGGAAGCTCTCGGGCTTGCGCCACGCGGCGAGCTGGGCTTTCGGCGCGGTCTTGGAGGCGACGTTACGTGCGGGCTGGAGTTGGGAATCGAGCCAGTCATTGAAATCTTTCGGCCCGAGAGCGATGACGCGGAAGCGCATGACGGCGTGCGAATCGCCGCAGTATTCGGCGCACTGGCCCCAGTAGTAGCCGGGGTGATCGGCTTTCAGCCAGAGGAAGTTGGCGCGGTTCGGAATCATGTCGACCTTGCCGGCGAGCTTCGGAATCCAAAACGAGTGGATGACATCGATCGTGCGGAGGTTGATGCGAACGGGCTGGCCGGCAGGGATGATGAGTTCGTTGGCGGTCGCGAGCGGAGCCTTGCCGCCGGACTCGGGGACCGTTGCCTGCTCGGTGGGATACTCGAACTTAAACCACCACTGATAGCCGGTGGCGTTGACCTCGTAGACTTCCTTCTTCGCGATCATTTCCTCGAGCTTTGCCTTCGTGTCGGCGCCCGGCACATCGTAGGTGAACCAGATCGCTTTGAGTGTGGGAACGGCGATGATGACGAGTGCGAGCACCGAGGCGGCGATGAGGCCAAGCTCGACGAGTGGGTTGCCGTGTCCTTGCGGTGGCGGCTCGGCGTGCTCGTCGGCTTCGCTGCGGGCCTTGAATTTTACGGTGGCGTAGGCCAGCACCGCGCCGACGATAATGAAGATCACGAACGTGACCCAGCAGGTCACAAAGAAGAGATTGGTCTGTGAGGCGGCGACAGGACCTTCCGTGAAGATGGTGGATTGGTGGCCGTCCATGACGAACCAGTTGGCGTCAGAGGCCCGGAGCAGCGAACCGCCACCGAGAGCCAGAAACGCGCAAACATCCAAGCGGAAAAGTTTCTTGAGCAACGAGGTCAGAAGCATGGGTGCAATGGGAAAGGAAAAACGTGGGACGCGGCGCGGACGCCAAGGCCCGAAAGAGTTCGCGAACGGTTCGGCATTTCAAGCCCTATTCAGCAGTTTTTGCGCAGTCGCTGCGCAGATTTTGTCCTTGGAATAGCGCGTGTGCGCGCGGCTTATGGCCGGCGCGCGCGTTTCTAAACACGGCGCGGCTAAATTGGCTTCGGGTTTGCATGTCGCGGAAGCCGCGTGCAGCGTCTGCGCGCCATGAAAATCCGTTTCCTCCTTGCCCCTGTTTTTATTGCTCTCGCGCTTTCCGGCTGCGGCCAGAAAGACTCCGCCTCGGCCGGCGCCACCGCCGCGGCGACTCCCGCCGCCGCGCCCGCGCCGGCTGCCGGCCCGCGCGTGATCGAAATCACGGCGAATGATACGATGAAATATATTCTCGGCGACAAACAGTCCGGCCCCGGCACGCCGCTCATCATCGAGGCGAAGGCCGGCGAAGCGCTGAAGATCGTCCTGACGAACACCGGCACCGCGCCGAAGGAAGTCATGGGGCACAACTTTGTGCTGCTCAAGTCCGGCTCCGATGTCGCCGCGTTTTCTGCCGCCGCGACCGTCGCGAAAGACACCGGCTACATCCCGCCCGCCCTCAAGGACCAAGTGCTCGGCAACACCGAACTGCTCGGGCCACGGAAGTCCGGGGAGGTTTCAGTCACGCTCGCGGCCGGCGAATATCCGTTCCTCTGCTCGTTCCCCGCGCATTTCGCCGTCGGCATGACGGGTAAGATCGTCGTGAAATAAGTCGCGCGAAAATCTCGCAGCGAAAAATCAAAAGCCGGGCGAAAAGCCCGGCTTTTTTATGCCCCCGCTCGGCGATCACTTCGCTGCCGGCCACCATTGATAGAGGAAAAAATAGACCAACACGCCGGTCACGCTCACATAATACCAGATGGGAAACGTGAACTTTGCCCATGCCTGGTGCCGCACGAAATCGCCCCGGATCGCGAAAAGGAATGTCCGCGGCACGAGGTAGGCGATGAGCGCCGCGAGCGGGATGTGCGTCCAGAGAATCGAAAGATAAACGGTGCGGATGACGCCCTCGCCGCCGAACTCCGTGTGCAAACCGCGCCGGAGGCCGTGATACGTCACGTATCCGACCAGGAATAGTGCCGACACCACCATCGCCGCGGTCATGACCTTCCGGTGCGCCTCCTTTTTCCCGAATTTAATCAGGAGAAAGCCGGCAGTGATCAGCACGGTGGCGAGTGCGTTAAGCGAGGCGTTGAGCGCGGGAATGTCGCGGACGGTCATGGCGGTTTAAAAATGAGCCACGCGGTCGGCGACGAGCGCGCCGAGAGCGATCGGCAGGTAGGCGAGGGTGGTCAAGAAAAGTTTGCGCGCTGAAAGATCGCGGCCGCTCTTGCGGAGAAACAACGCCGCGCGCCACAGCATCCATGCGCCGCACAAGGCCGCCGGCAGGCCGTACCAACGCGTCGCGAGGCCGAAATAGCACGGCAGGAGACTCACCGCGACGAGCGCGAGCGTGGTGACAAACGACCAGCCCGCGACCCACACGCCCGATTCGTCTCGCACCGGCAGCATCGGGAAATGCACGGTCGAGTAGTCGCGCCGATACGTCCACGCGATCGCCATGAAGTGCGGTATTTGCCAGAAAAAGAGCACACCGAAAAGAATCCACCCGAGCGTCGTGACGCGGCCTTCGCCCGCCGCCCAGCCGATCAGCGGCGGAAACGCGCCCGCGATCGCTCCAATTTCCGTCGACCAGCGCGACCAACGCTTCGCTGGCGTATACCAGCCGAGATACGAAATGATCGTGAGCAAGGTGAACAGCGCCGCGAGCGGATGGACTTTCGCGAACAGCAGGAAGAGCGAAGCGATGCACATGATCGTGCCGAGCACGAACGCCGAGCCGGTCGCGACTTTCCCGGTCGGAATCGGCCGATCGGCGGTGCGCTTCATCCGCGCGTCGGTATCCGACTCCATCCATTGGTTGAGCGCCGCCACGCCGCCTGCCGCGAGCGACGTGCCGGCGACCACACAGAAAATCTTCACACCATCGACGGCCGGCCTCGCCGCGAAGTAGCCGACCAGCGCCGTCAGAACGGAGAGTAAACTCAGTCGCGGCTTCGTGAGTTCGAGATAATCGCGAAACTTCGCTGATTCCGCGGGCCCTGCGGCTACGTTTTCCGCGGTCATGCGGCAGTCCGCCCTTCAAGTGCGTCGCGGTGCGCCACCCACGTAAGCCAAAATGTGGTCGCGAGCGTCATCGCGCCGACGAGAACATGGCCCGTCGTCATCGTCGCGGTGCGCTGCGTCCAGATAATCTGGGCGCCGAGGAAAATTTGCAGCCCGAGCAAACTGATCAGCGCCGAGGCCGCGGTGCGCATGGCCAGTGTCGCCCCGCGATCGCGGGTGACGAGAAACACAAAGGTTGGCAACACGATCGTCAGGATCGCCGCCATCACGCGATGCGCGAAGTGGATCGACACGCGGAAATCCCAATGCGCCGGCAACAACCCGCCCTCGGGCGTCGAATGGGGAAACGTTGGAATCGCGAGCCCGGCAAAACTATGGCGCAGGACCGCGGCGATCGCGAGCTGGCAAAAGAGGAGCGCGCAGCAAATTACGCCGATGCGCCGCACGGTCGCGCTGACTGGCACGCCGCGCTCAATCCAGCCGCGCGAGCAGGCGACGGCGATCGCGATCAGCGTGCAGACGAACAGCTGCGCGAGGCACGCGTGCAGCATCGCGAAGAGCCGCCCCACGCTCGTCTCAAGCGAGGGCAGCGCATGCGAGTCGAGCAGCACGCGCAGCCCGCCGACGATTGCCTGCGCGAGCACGAGACCGACGGCGAACCACGCGAGTTTCCGCACCCAAGGGCGCGCTTCCGTGCGCCCGATCCACACCGCGAGCACGATCGTGATGATGCTCATCATGCCGGCACTGAGCCGATGCGAGTGCTCCGCGAACATCGAAAGATTGTCGAGCCAGCCGATTGGGTTGAGCGAGCCATTCGAGAGCGGCCAGTCGGCAAACGCCATGCCGGCGCCGATGCTCGTGGTAAACGCCCCGAGCGTCACCAGCACAAACACCCACACCGCACCAATCCCCGCGAAGGTGGCGAGCCCGGGCCGAAACGCGGCAGGGCGCGAGGGCGGCAGGGCGGTTGGTGGAGATTGAATGGCGGTGTCCATGAGCGGCGTGAATAAACACCAGAAACTCCCGGCGCGCGCACCGCAAACCCTTTGACAAATTTTTCCTGCGGCGAATCCGTAGTGACATGAAAACTTATGCCTGCGTCGCAGCGGCTGTGCTCGCGGCCCTCGCGAGTACGGGTTGCTCGCGCCCCGAGGTCGCGGCCAAGGCCCCGACGACCGCGTCGGCCCCGACTCCCGCGCTGACTGAACCGGTGACACATTACGCTCTGCGTGGCGAAGTGATTTCTGTGGATGTTGCGCGCCACGTGCTCGTCGTGAAACACGAGGAGATTACGGGCTACATGCCGGGTATGACGATGGAGTTTGTCGTTTCGGCGGGGGATGCCGCGGTCGCGAAACCCGGCCAGCGCATCCGCGCCCAGATGATTCCGAGCAAGGATTCGGACTTTCGCCTCGAACAAATTTGGACCGACGACAAGGTTGCGACCGATACGGTCGCCGCCGTCTCGAATGCGTTGCGGCAGGACACGCACAATCGCGGCAAGGAGGCCTACCGTGAAATCGGTGAGACCATTCCCGATTTCGCGCTCTACGATCAGGAGGGCCGCGTGGTGCAGAGCGCGCGTTTCCGCGGCAAACTGATCATGCTGAACTTTATCTATTCGCGCTGCCCGGTCGCCACGATGTGCCCCGCCTCGACTGCGAAGATGATGTCCACGCAGAAGCTTGCCCGGGACGCCGGCGTCCCAAATCTCGAGCTCATCTCGGTCTCCCTTGAGCCGTCCTACGACACGCCCGGCGTGTTGAAAGATTACGCCACGACGCGCGGCATCGACACCTCCAATTTTTCCTTCCTGACCGGCCCCGAGCGCGCGATCGCCGATCTGCTGACGCAATTTGGGGTAATTGCGGAGTTCAAGGGGGGCGTGCTCAACCACTCTCTCTCGACCCTGCTGATCGACGAAAACGGCAGGATCATTCATCGCGCCGACGGCAGCCAGTGGGAGCCGCGCGAGTTCATCGCCAAGATGACGAAGTGAACGGCCGCGCATGACTCTCGCCTCGACCGAAAAACGTCAGATCGCGTGGATCACGGTGGGGGCGATCGCGGTGTTTCTGTTTTTGCGCTTCCTGCCGACGGGCACGAATCTCAATCACATGGATTTTCGCGTGAACGCGAAAAACTCCATCGACTTCTGCGACCCGCTCAACCCGCAGTTCATTCCGGTGGTCGCCGTCGCCTCGCCCGTGACGTTGGCCCTCGCCAACGACGGATCACCGATCGCTGCGGGCAAAGAAGCGCGCTTCACGCTCACTCTGAAAACTGCGAGTGGCAAACTCATCGCCCCTGAAGATTTGATCGTGGCACACACCAAACTGCTGCACCTGCTGATCGTTGATCCGTGGCTCGACGATTACCAGCACGTGCATCCCGAGCCGGGGCGTGCAAAAGGCGAATGGACATTTGTGTTCACTCCGAAACGCGAGGGCCGCTACCGCGTGTTTGCCGACTTCACGCCGGTCGCGACGGCGCGCGGACTCTACGCGTCAGTGGACGTGCCGGTGGGCAACGCTGCGCCCGACGGCTTGACGCTTACGATGCAGCACGCAACGGCGTGGTCGTTCGAGCGCGATGGGTTTCAGTTCGAGCTCAAGCCGGCCGCGCTGCCGATCAAGGCGCAGCGTCCGGCGGATTTGAAACTGCTCATTACGCGCGTGGGCGGCGGCGCGGTGCCGATGGAGCCGGTGATGGGCGCGTTCGCGCACCTCGTGGCGTTCGACGAAGCGCGCAGCGGCTTCGCGCACCTGCACCCGATGGAGATCGATCTCGCCCAGCGGCCGGACGCGACGCGCCCGGAGTTGAATTTCAAGATCACGATTCCGCGCGCGGGGCGCTACGTGATTTGGGCGCAGGTCAACCTCGGCGGGCGCGAATCGTTCGTGCCGTTTTGGTTCGAGGTTTCGCCATAGCGCGTTCCGCGCGAATGCGCGCCTCAAGTTCGTCCATCGTTTGGAGAAATGCGTTCTCAAGATCGACGCCATAGGCGTCGGCGAGCACCAACAGGCTCCAAAGGCAGTCTCCGAATTCGTGGCGCAGGCGGGCGTCGAGATTCGCGGCGGCGCGCACACCTTCTTTTGCCATCAGCAACTTCATGAGATCGCCGAGGTCGCCGACGAAACCTTGCGCGAGTTCGGCGCACGTCCACGGCCGCCCGCCGCGTTGTTTTTCAAGTTTCGCGTAGAGCTGGCGCACGCGGCGCGCCCGGGCGGCGAGGGGAGCGAGTGCGCGAGGCATCAGAACTTCAGGTGCTTCACCGTGACGCCCTTGTTGATGAGCTGCTTCAGTGACGCGATGCCGATCTTCAGGTGATCGGTCACGTAGTGCTCATCGACCTGCTTGTCGCTCTCGGCGGTTTTCACGCCTTCGGGCGTCATCGGTTGATCGGAGACGAGCAGGAGGGCACCGGTTGCGATCTCATTGAAGAAGCCGGTGGTGAAAATCGTCGCGGTCTCCATATCGACGGCGATCACGCGGATTTTCTTCAAGTATTTCTTAAATTGATCGTCGTGTTCCCAGACGCGGCGGTTGGTGGTGTAAATCGTGCCGGTCCAGTAATCCCGGGCGTGATCGCGGATGGTGGTTGAAATTGCCTTCTGGAGAGCGAACGCGGGCAGGGCGGGGACCTCGGGAGGAAAATAATCGTTGCTCGTGCCCTCGCCGCGGATCGCGGCAATCGGAAGGATGAGATCGCCGATTTCGGCGCGGTGCTTCACGCCGCCGCACTTCCCGAGGAAGAGCACGGCCTTTGGTTTAATCGCGCTAAGCAGATCCATGACAGTCGCGGCGGTGGCGCTGCCCATGCCGAAGTTGATGATCGTGATGTCGCCGGCGGTGGCGTTGGGCATCGGCTTGTCCTTGCCGCGGATTGGGACGCGGTGCCACTGCGCGAAGAGATTAACGTAGCGATCGAAGTTGGTGAGGAGGATGTAATCGCCGAATTCCTTGAGCGGCACGCCGGTGTAGCGGGGCAGCCAGTTTTCAACGATGTCTTTGCGGGATTTCATGCGGAGCAGTTAGCCTGGCGACGGCGCGGATGACACGGAAAAAAGAAAAACCCGCGACAGCGATCGCGGGTTTGTTCGAAGTCTACTAGCCGGTGAAGGTTTCCGACCGCGTTTCGCTAGGATTTCTTTTCGTTCGCGGGCGTAGCTGTCGCGGCACCTCGGTCGTTGCCGTAGGTTTTTGCGAGATAGTCGACGATCGGATCGATCGCGGTGTCGGGGATGGGCGCGGCGAAAACTTTCTGCATTTTCACGACGGTCGCCTGCCAGTAGGCGCGCGGCGAAGTGGGCGGCTGGGTGAGTGAATACTCGGCGGAGTGGCATGTGCCGCACAGTCCCTGTGCGAGCGCGAAGCCGGGCAGCGGCGACGGTTTGAGGGCGGCCGTCTCGCGCGGCAGCGTGATCTCAATGGCGCGCGAAGGGAGGGTGAACACGAACAGCGCGGCGGCGATGATCGAAAATGCAGGGACGAGGGAAGCGTGGGGAATTGTTTTCATGCGCGGAGGGCGTTGACCTCGACGGTTTCGACGACGTTTCGCATGTAGCCGGAGGGATTCCACGTGGCTTCGAGCGGCTGCGTCTCTCCGGCATTGCTGGTGGCGCGAGCCATGAGTTTGAGTGGGCCGGGCGCCCGCACGGTGAAGGTCATCTGCCACTCGCGAAAAGCGTAGCGGCCGGTGTCCTGGCCAAGGCGTGCGGGCTGCCAGGTGCCGCCACCGTCGGCGGAGAACGCGACTTCCTTGATGCCGCTGCCCGAGTCGAACGCGATGCCCCGCGCGGTGATCGCGCGGCCCGCGACGATCGGTGCGCCGGCGGCCGGGCTCGTGATGAAGGAGCGCACGGTAAACTTGTTGATCGGGATCGTCGCGGTTGGCGTTGTCCCGGGGGCGACGGAGTGCGTGGGGTTGTCCGGGATGCGATAGCCCTTCGCCATCCAGAAACCGTCGAAGGTGTGATCGAGCACCTCGATTGAGCTGAGATGTTTCACCCAATACGTGCCGTAGTAGCCCGGGACGATCAGCTTCACCGGGTAGCCGTTGAGCATGGGGATGTCGGTGCCGTTCATCGCCCACGCGAGCATCACCTCGCCGTTGAGCGCGTGATCGATATCGAGCGCCTTCGCGAAGACGGGCGTCGCTTCGATCACACCATGATCGAGGCCGCGGAACGAAACCTGTTTTGCGCCCACGCCAACGCCCGCGCGCTCCAGCACGCGTTTGAGCGGGACGCCGGTCCACAATGCGTTGCCCATCGCGCCGTGGCCGAGTTGGCCGCCGTTCGC
The DNA here is from genome assembly GCA_903896015.1 of uncultured Opitutia bacterium. Lineage (GTDB taxonomy): Bacteria > Verrucomicrobiota > Verrucomicrobiia > Opitutales > Opitutaceae > CAITWF01. The sequence continues at coordinate 38,732 of CAITWF010000093.1, forward strand.
ACGCGGCGAGAAGAAGCCGCGGCTGTTGCCGGAGCACTGGTTGACGGCGCAAAATTCGACGGGGTCGCCGAGGGCCTTGAGGTCGGCAACGGAGAGCGAGAGTGGAGTCGCCACAAGCCCGCGGATGTTTACGCGGTGCGCCGCCGGGTCGATGCTGAGCGGGATTTCGCTCAGGTGGTATCGCACAAAGAATGCGTCGTTGGGCGTGACAATGCCCTCGTTGAACACGGCGAAGGGTGTCTCAAGCTGCGGCGGCCGCGACGTCAGCCGGATGAGTGGCCGCTTCTGCGGATAGGCGACAAGATCTCGCTGGCCGTTGTCGAACGGGAGCGTGACGGTGCCGGTCACGCCGGTGTCGTCAGCGCCGAAGGCGCGGGGGAGTTTGGCGGCGAGCGCAGCGCCAGCGGCGAGCAGGCCAGCCTGGCGGAAAAACTCGCGGCGCGGAGTGGGGAGGGAACGTTGCACGCGGAGACAAGACGCGCGAACGCGGCGAAGGTGGCAAGCGGGTTTTCCCAGGAAAAGCACCAGGACAGCAGCGTCGCGGTCAGCGCCAATTCTTGGAGGGCAGCCGGCGGATGCATGGCTCGCCGCCGCGATTTCGGGCTCTAACGTGATCGTGGCTGTGCGCTTTCCCGGCGAGGAAACGGCGTCAGTGCCTGCGCAGCTCCTGTCGGCTCAAGGCTTCTTCTTCCGTCCGACCTTTGCCTCGATGTTCAGATAGGTTTTGTTGAGCATCTGGCTTTCGTAGAGTTCGAGGAGGCGGACGCCTTCGCGGGGCTTGACCATGTCCTTCTTCGTCGCGGCATCGATCTGCACCTTCATTTTTCGGCAAAGATCCTCCTGTTGGTATTGCACGCCTTCGATCACGTCGGCGATGCGGCTGCCGCTCAGCGCTTCTTCGATATAAAAGCCGTTGGGCTCGTCGTCCTCGAGGAAGACGTGGACCTCGTTCACGCGGCCGAAGAGGTTGTGAAGGTCGCCCATGATGTCCTGATAGGCGCCGGTCAGAAAGATGCCGAGGTAGTATGGCTTCCCGTTGAGCGGGTGGAGGGTGATGTAGTCGCGCACGTCCTGCAGATCGATGAAGCGATCGATTTTGCCGTCGGAGTCGCACGTGATGTCGACGAGGATCGCGTTGACGGTGGGCTTTTCCTTGAGGCGGTGGAGCGGCGCAATCGGGAAGAGCTGGTCGAGTCCCCAGTGATCGAGCAGCGACTGAAAGACGGAGAAATTGCAGACGTATTGGTCGGCGAGGAGCTTGTCGAGGTCGTGGAGTTCCTCGGGCTGGTAGCCGGATTTTTTCCCTTCCTTGGCGATCTGTTCGCAGATTTGCCAGAAGAGCGACTCGGCGGCGGCGCGGTTTTCGAGGTCGAGATAACCGAGGTTGAAGAGGGAGAACGCCTCCTCCTTTTTCTGGAGAGCGTCGTGGAATCGCTCGAGCAGGCCGAGCTTGGTTTTGTTTTTCAACATCACCTCAAGATCGGTGACGACCTTGTGCTTGATTTTCGGCTCGTGCTGCTTGCCGAGCGATTCGCGCTTGTTGATGCGCTCAAAGACCTCGACGACGAGCA
>CAITWF010000094.1 GCA_903896015.1 uncultured Opitutia bacterium
AGATCTTGTTTCGTTACGTTGATCACTGCATCGTTTCGCTTCGGGCGGTTCATGGTTTTCCTTTGTTGGTGGTTTTTGGCTTTAGCACCAAACCACTTACCATGTTCCGCCTTTTTGCTGAACTCTCCGGACACTACCCCCGCCGTAGCCTGAATTCACCCTTGCCACGCCGGGGGCGCGACCTAGCGTCACGCGTTTTCCCCTCATGATTACCTGGATTCAGCGCTACTTCGCACACCACTTCAAAACCATCTTTGCAGTGCTGTTGGCGGTCACGATCATCTCGTTCATCTTCACGATCGGCGCCTCGCCGGGCATCGGCCGCGGCGATCGCCGGGTGGTCAACCGTCAGTTCTTCGGCTACAACCTGAGCCTCCAGGACGACTCCGCGCGTCTCATGGGCGACGCCAGCATCAGCGCCAACCTCCAACTCGGCAGCATGGGCGGCCTCGAGTCGGAGCAGATTCAGAACTACGCGTTTCAGCGAGCCGCCACCCTCGCTCTCGCCGACGAGTGGCACATCCCGGCCCCGACGACCACCGAGATCGCCGACGCCATCAAGACCCTCCGCATGTTCGCGGGCCAGGATGGCCAGTTCGACGCGAAGGCCTATCAAACTTTCCGCGACAACCTGAAAACCAATCCCCGCGGCCTCACCGAGTCCGAGATCGCCCGCATCATCGGTGACGATGTGCGCGCGAAGAAAGTGCAAGACCTCCTCGCCGGCCCCGGCTACGTGCTGCCCGGCGACATCAAGATCCAGCTCGGCCGCGCCGACACGTCGTGGACGCTCGGGACCGCGACGGCCGACTACGCGAGCTTCGCGCCCGCGATCAAGCCGACCGACGCCGACCTAGCTAAATTCTACGAAGAAAATTCCTTCCGCTACGAAATCCCGCCGCGCGTCCTCGCGAGCTATGCGGAGTTCTCCTCGATCGATCGCATTAAGGATGTGACCGTGACCGAAGCCGACGTGAAGGCGTTCTACGACGCGAATCCCTCGCGCTTCCCGAAACCCGCTGAGGTCAAGCCCGCGGACGCGAAGGCTCCCGCCACGCCGCCGAAGGCCGATCCCGCTGCAGATTTCGCCGCCGTAAAGGGCATGGTCGAATCGACGCTCAAGCTCGAACGCGCGCAGAAGCTCGCGCTCAAGGCCGCCAGCGACGTCTCGCTCGCGCTCTACGAAGCGAAGCTCGATCAGAGCGCGCCCGGTCCGGCGCTCGACGCCTTCTTCGCCGATCGCAAGCTCGCGCTCAAGCCGCTCGCGCCGTTCACGCGCGACGCCGGTCCCGTCGAATTCGGCGGCTCGCCCGAGATCGCGTCGGAAGCGTTCAAGCTCGGCAAGGCCGCCAATCGCTATGTGTCCGAGGCGGTGTCGAGTCCGACTGGCGCCGTCATCATCGTCTGGAAGGACACGCAGGCCGCCCGCAAGCCGGCGCTCGCGGAAGTCCGCGAAAAAGTTTCCGCCGACTACGCCGAAAACGAAAAGCGCAAGCGCTTCGTCGAGCTCGGCAAAACGATCAAGGCGCAACTTGAAGCGCGCCTGAAGGCCGGCGAGGCATTCGACAAAGCCGCCGCCGCCGCCGCTAACGGGATCAAGATTGAGGCGAAGACGCTTCCCGCGTTCACGCTGCGCAACCGCCCGCAGGATTTGGATTACTCGGTCTACACCGCGCTGGAGCGCCTCGAAAAAGGCCAGGTCTCCGACATGGTGATCAACGCCGACAAGGGCCTCTTCGTTTACGCGATCGACAAGAAGGCGCCGGACCTCAGCGAGACCAACCCGCAGTTCGTCGATACGCGCAAGCAACTCGCGAGCTACAACGCCCGCATCGGCGGCAGCACCTACATTAGCGAACTCGTCGAGAAGGAGCTGAAGCGTTCCGAGCCGAAGGAGCCGTGAGGTATCGGCGCCTTTCCGAGGTGTTCTTATTTTTCCCGGGCGACCGACCGCTCATCCACGCGCGGAACCGCTCGCCCAGATTCGGCTCGCAGCGCCGCCGCTCGCCGTCGTGAAATCCTGCCGATGCCGCTTCACGCCTACGCTCCGCTCGCTCCCCCCTGCCGCCTGTGCGGCGAGGGTTTCGAGCACAATGCGTCCGCCAGCGCGCCCGATCTCACCGCGTGTCCGACGTGCGGACAGCCCGTGCGCCGCGTCTCCGCGCAGCCGGTAAATTCCCCGAAACTTTCCGCGCCGCTCTCCGTCTCGCGCGCCAGACAAGCGGGTTTTACCGTCCTCAAGCGCACATCCGCCGGTGAGTTTGAAAAGCAGTAACTTTCCTGATCCAGCCGTGTTCTCACCCACAGTTCCGCTTCCCTCGCCTTCAACTTTAACCGTCATGTCACGCTTACTCGTTCGCGCCACCCTACTGACACTCACGCTCGCCGTCTCTCTCGCCCGCGCGCAAACCGCCGCGCCCGCCGCCCCTTTGACGCTCGAGGAGTGCATCGCCCGCGCGATGAAGAAAAATTTCGACCTTCAGATTTCGGGCTTCTCGACCGACGTCGCGAAGGAGGCGCTCAACGTCGCTCAAGCCGGCTTCGATCCCACGATCACCGCCTCGGCCAATCGCGGGCTCACCCAGGCAGCCTCGACCACGAGTTCGCTCGACGGAACCACCGCCACCGGCCCACGCGCCGACAACACCAGCGGCTCGATCGGCGTCAACCAGCTGCTCTCGCAGACGAACGGCACGCTCGGCCTCTCCACCGGCGTCACCCGCGCGGGCACCAACTCCCGTTTCTCCACGCTCAATCCCGTCTTCGGCGACAGCATCACCGCCACCCTGAGCCAGCCCCTCTTGAAAAACGCCGGAGGCACCGTCGCCAAGGCCAACGTCGAGCGCAACAAGCTCGGCCTCTCGATCGCCCAGCTCAACTACCAGAGCAGCGTCCTGACGGTCGTGCTCAATACCGAGACTGCCTACAACAACCTCGTCTCCGCCCGCGAGACGCTCCGCATCCGTCAGCTCTCGCTCGATCTCGCGCAGAAACTTTTCGATGAAAACCAGGCCCGCCGCACCACCGGCGTCATGACGGACCTCGACGTGCTCACCGCCGAAGTCGGCGTCAACAATGCCCGCCTCGCCGTTATCCAGGCCGAGCAAGGCGTCCGCACAGCCGAGGATGCCCTCCTGCAGCTCATGAACTCCGACAGCTTCGATCAGCGCCCCGGCTCCGTCGCGTTCGCCGAGTTGAAGGGCGAGGCGCCCGCGTTCGATGCCTCCTACAAACTCGCGCGCGACAACTCGCCCGACTACCTCGCCCAGGCCAAGGCCATCCAGCAGTCCGAAATCGATCTTACGACCGCCAAAAGCGCGAAGCTCCCCTCGCTCAACCTCAACGGCTCCCTCGGCTACACCGCCAACGATAAATCCTATAGCGATGCTATCGGCAATCTCCCGACCGATCATGGTAACAATTGGAGCCTTGGTGTCATTTACACGATGCCGTGGGGCATGAAGGCTGACAACGCCCGCTACCGCTCCGCGCTCGCCACGCTCAATTCCCAAAAGACCCGCCTCGCCCAGCTCGATCAAAGTCTCATCGTCAATGTCCGCACCGCCGTCCGCAGCGTGCAGACCAACCTCGCCAGCGTCGAAATCGCCGCCAAGGCTACCGAACTCAGCGTCAGGCAATACGAGGCGCAGAAGGCCCGCTTCGACGCCGGTCTCTCCACCAGCCGTCTCGTCCTCCAAGCCCAAGACGACTTGGAGACCGCGCGCTTCAACGAACTTTCCGCCAAAGTTTCGCTCCGCAACGCCCTCGCGCAACTGCACCGGCTCGAGACCAGTTCCTTCCAGCGCTTCGGCATCCAGCTCACGCCCTGAGTTAACCAGGTAAAGCGCGTTGCCCCCAACGCGCTTTTCTCACATCGCGGCGCTCGTCGAGCGCCGTTTTTTTTCGTCCAACGCAAGCTCGCCTCGCACAGCCCGCCCGTTTTGCTCGGGCTCATGCCTGTCGCCGTCGTTGTTCGCATCGTCTTCTGGGCTTGGTTCTTTGCCGCCGTGTTCGCCGGCCAGCAGCGCCTGCTCCAGCGCCTGCCCGCGCCCGCCGCGCAACTCATCCTCTTCGGCCTGACTGCCGTCCTGCTCTTCGCCTACTTTCGCCTCAAGCCCCTCCGCGACTGGATCGATCGCATCGATTTGCGCAGCATCGTCCTGATGCACGCATCGCGCTTGGTAGGCATCTATTTCCTCCTGCTCTACCGCGACGGCGCGCTGCCCTACGCCTTCGCCGTCCCCGGCGGCATCGGCGATATCGTCGTCGCTGTTTCCGCGCTCCTCATCGTGTTTCTCCCGCTCGGCTACGAACGCCGTTCCCGTTTTATCACGATTTGGAATGTCGTCGGTTTCACCGACATCCTCCTCGTCATCTTTACGGCCGTGCGCCTCAACCTCACCGCACCGTGGTCGGTTCGCGCGCTCACGCAGCTCCCCCTCTGCCTGCTGCCCACGTTTCTTGTGCCGCTGATCGTCGCCACCCATGTCGTCATCTTCGTGCGCGTCGCCCGCGCCTCCGGCAACGCCCGCTCGTGAGCGCCTTCGGTCCACGCTCCAACCCGTCACCTCCCCCCGAAGCCGGATTCACCCTGCTCGAACTTTCGGTCGTCGTCTTGCTCGTCAGCCTCCTCGCAGCGCTCGCCGTGCCTGCGCTCGTGAAGGCTCGGCTCGCCGCCCGCTCCACCGCCGTCGCCAACGATCTCCGCGTCTTCGCCGGCGCGTTTCAAAATTACACCCACGACCGCGGCGACTGGCCGCCCGGCAACGGCACCCCGGGCGCGTTTCCCGCCGGCATGGAGGGCTACCTCGGCGCCACGGGCTGGCAGCGCGTCACGCCGATCGGCGGACTCTATGCGTGGGACCCGAACAGCACGCAGCAAGGCGACCGCTACCGCGCCGTCATCGTCATCGCCACCGCTGACGGCCATGCCGTCACCTCCGAACGTGCGCAACTCGCCGATCTCGACCGCCGCATTGACGACGGCGATCTCGACGCTGGCAACTTCCGCCTCGGCTACCGCAACTACCCGATCTACGTGCTCGAACACTAAACGCGCTGGCTCCGCCATGTTTCACGTCACCACCGTCAATCTCTCACCCGACACATCCACCGCGGACCTCGCGCACGGCAGCGTTGAGCTTGGCGATTTAAACGCCGACGAATTTCTGGCGTTGCTCGAACACTTCCGCCGCCTCGACCCCGTGCAAAATCACGAGGCCGATCCTCAGCTCTTCGTCAGCGCACGCGCCGGAAAATTCCGCGTGCGCACCAATCAAGGCCGCCTCTTCCTCGATCTCCCGCGCGATCCATCGCGGCCTTCCATCGAGCTCACCGCCGCCGAAATCGCGCAACACCTCGACTACATCGCTGTGGTACCTGCGCCGACGGACGCACTCGCTGTCGACGCCGCAAAGGAGAGCACCCCGAGTCGCGCTATCGCCGCCGCGATCCTCCTGGCTGGCCTCTCCCTTAACGGCTACACGCTCTACTCCGTTTTCTACACGGCCTCGGTCAACGAAAAGCCCGCCATTGCCCTCGTCACCGATCCCGCCGAACTCTCTGCACATCTGGCCGACGTCGTCGGCACGTTCGCCACCGGCGACCGCCCCGGTGATCGCACGATTGCCGTCACGGCGGACGGAAAAATCCGCTTCACCGAGCTCGGTGCCCACGCCGGTCTTGACGCCAATCGCGACACCTTCCGCCTGGGCCGCCTCGGAAAAAACTACTGCCTCAATACGGTGGATAGCGGCGTCGTCGAGGTGACGAATCTAGACACGCTCATCTACTATCGCGACGTCTACAAGCGAAGGTAGGGCGGGCGTCAGCTCATCCTCACCAGCCAAACAAGTCCGCCGGCTCACGCAATTCATCCGCCGCGATCACGCGATGTGCCGGCAGCTGCGTGCGAAACCACGTCCGCTGCTTTTTTACAAGCGCCCGCGTGTTCTGCGCGATCGCCGCTGCGAGCTCGCTTTCAGCGAGCTGACCGTCGAACAGCGCCAGCACCTCGCGATAACCGATCGCTTTCGCTGCGCTTGGATTCCGTTCCAACCCCGCCGCGCGCAGCCGCCGCACTTCCTCAATCAAGGCGCCGCGCAACATTGCCGCCACGCGCGCTTCGATGCGTTTTTCCAATTCCGCGGGCGTGCGATCGAGCCGCGTGAGGTTTAAGCGCCAGCCCGCGAACGGCGGGGGTTGCCGCGCAAAGTCCGCCGCAAGCTCCGCCAGAGTGCGGCCAGACGCCAGACACCGCTCCAGCGCACGCGTCACGCGGCGCGGGTTCGCAATGTCGAGCGCCCCGAGCCCAGCGGCGTTAAGCGCGTGGAGTTTTGCCACGGCATCCTCGCGCGAGAGTCGCGCGACCTCTGCCCGCAATTTCTCCGAGACCGTCACGTCATCCGCGATCGGCGCGAAAAAGCTCTTGAGATAAAATCCGCTCCCGCCCGTCACGAGAATCGCCCGCCCTCGGCCTGCGATCTCCTCGACCGCGCGCTGCGCCGCAATTACGTAGCCCGTCACGTCCATCCGCTCCGTCACGTCGCACAAATCTATCAGGTGATGCGGCACGCGCGCGCGCTCGGCCGCGGTCGGTTTCGCCGTGCCGAGATCCATTCCGCGGTAAAACAGCAGCGAGTCGCACGAGACGATTTCGGCGTTATTCGCCTCCGCCCAGCGGAGCGCCCACTCGGTTTTGCCGACGGCGGTCGGCCCGGTAAGGACGTGGAGGACGGGTTGGGCCATGCGCACTTTTGTTTTCCTATCCGTGCCAGCGGTGCCTAGAGTCGTCAAATGATCCGCCGATGAAAACTCGCTTCATCGTCAACCCCGCCTCCGGTCGCGCCCGCGCCGCTCTCGGCGCCGTGCGGACGTTTGCGAGCGCGCACCTCGCCGATATCGTGTTCACCGCGCGACCGCGCCACGCCACCGAATTGGCGCGGCACGCGCTCGACGAAGGCTGTCAACTCGTCGTCGCCGTCGGCGGCGACGGCACGATGCATGAGATCGCAACGGCGCTCGTCGATTCGCCCGCCACGCTGGGCCTCGTGCCCTGCGGATCGGGCGACGGGCTCGCGCTCAGCCTCGGCATTCCGCGAACAATCTCGCGCGCGCTGCAAATCCTGCTGACCGGTCAATCGCGCTCGATCGACAGTGCGCTGGTGGACGACCGGCCGTTTTTCAATGCGGTCGGTTTCGGTTTCGAGGCCGAGGTCGCGCATCGCTTCGCCGGGCTGGCCCACCGTGGTCTGGCGGGCTACGCGCGGGCGGGGCTCACTCCCTTTCTCGCGCGCTCGGGCGAGCCGATCACGGTTCACCATGACCGTGGCCGCGCCGCGCTCACAATCTGGTCTCTCGCCATCCAAAACTCCGAGCAGTTGGGCAATGGTCTCGTCTCCGCGCCCGGTGCGCGGCTCGACGATGGCAAATTCGATCTGGTCGCCACGGCTCCGGCCGGACTTTTCCAAAAACTCGTCCTTGTCGCGCGGCTCGCCACCGGCGCGTTCGGTCTCGCGGAGGGCGTCACGTGGTTGCGCAGCACGCATTTTGTCCTCGAGCGGCGCGCGCCCGGCCGGCTCCACCTCGACGGCGAGCCGTCGGAGGCGGGTGCCCGGCTCGAAATAGCGGTGCGACCCCGCAGCTTGCGCGTAATGGCGCCCGTGCCTCCCGAGCCGGCGCTGATCGAGGTCACGCCCGCCGGCCTAGCCGAGGCTTAGAGCTCGTTAAACGCCACCGCGCGGTTGCGGCCGGCGGCTTTGGCCGCGTAGAGCGCCTTGTCGGCGGCGTTGAGCAGCTCGTAACCGGTGCCGGCATCGACCGGCATCGCCGCCGCACCCGCGCTCACGGTCACGTTGAGCGCAATGGTGTCGCTCACGATAATCGGATCGCGTTCGACCGCCCGGCACGCGCGCTTCGCCAGATCAAGTGCGCCCGCACGATCGGTCTGCATGAGCAGCAGGGCGATCTCCTCGCCGCCGAAGCGGAACGCGCGATCGACCGTGCGCACCTCGTCGGCCACCCGTCGGGAAACCTCGCGGAGCACGGCGTCGCCAGCGGGATGACCGTGGGTGTCGTTGACCGACTTGAAATGGTCGATGTCCACCATGACGAGGGCCAGCGAGTGCTTGAAACGCCGCACGCGCTCGTCCTCCTCATTGAGCACGCGCTCGAATTCGCGACGGTTGAGCAGCCCCGTCAACTGATCGCGCGTCGCCATGCGGCGCAGCGCCTCGAGCGTCTCGCCCAGCTTGAGCGCATACCGCAGCGAACGCTCGATCATGCGCGGTGTGATTTCGCCCTTCACGAGATAGTCGAGCGCACCGGCATTCATCGCCGCCACATCGATCCGCTCGGCCGACTCCGCCGTCAAAAACACGATCGGCGTGCGGCACCCGCGCGCCACCGCTTCACGGATGAGTTCCAGTCCGTTGCGCTCCCCGAGCTGGTAATCGAGCAGGCAGGCCGCGTGCGTACCGTGCAGCAGTGATTCCAGACCCCGTTCGTAGGTCGCCGCCCAGTCGAGTTCGTAGCGCTCGCCCTGGAAATTTTTAAAATGCGCCTGCACGAGCCGGGCTTGCATCCGGTCGTCGTCGATAAGCAAAATTTTTCTCGCCATGGCCGCGCGCAACAAACGGCACACCCCGCACTCCGCGCAAGGCGAAACTCAGCCGCGCACCACGCCAGCCGAAAGTTCCTTCGCCTTCGCCGCCAGCGCCGGCGCGATCGACCCGCGGTCGGCGAGGCCTTCGCGGATGCAGTTCACCAGCGCGCTGCCGACCACGACGCCATCCGCGTGTGCCGCGACTTGCGCGACCTGCGCACGGGAACTGATCCCAAAGCCCACCGCGATCGGCAGCTTCGTATACGCCCGGATGCGCGCGACCGCTTCGGGAATGTTGCCTGCAACTTGATCGCGGACGCCCGTGACGCCTTCGCGCGAGACGTAATAAATGAAACCCGTCGTCGCCGCCGCGATCTTCGGGATTCGCACGTCGGGCGTGGTTGGCGCGATAATGAACACCGTGTCGACGCAGTGCGCCTTGCACGCCGCCACGACCTCGCCCGCCTCCTCCGGCGGCAGATCGAGCGTCATGATGGCATCCACCCCCGCGTCCTTCGCCGCGCGCACATAGGCATCGACGCCGTTCGAAAACACCAGGTTGTAGTAAGTATAAAAAATGATCGGCGCATCGCTCGTTTCACGCAGACGTTTCACGAGTTCAAACACCCGCGCCGCCGTCATACCGCTCTCAAGCGCACGCTGCGCCGCGAGTTGGTTGGTGAGACCGTCCGCCAGAGGATCGGAAAACGGCACGCCGAGTTCAAGAATGTCCACGCCATTCGCCAGCAGCGCACGGCACGCCGCCAGCGAGGTGTCAAAATCCGGATCGCCGGCGCAAAGGTAGGCGACGAAAGCGGCGCGGTTTTGGCTGCGCACCCGGGCGAAAGTCGAGGCAAGGCGTGACATGCGAAGGCAAGAAGTGCCAAGCGAACGGCCCGCGTGGCGAGTGAAAAGTCGCTTTGCACCGGTGCACTGGGTCCGAAAAAACGCCAGGGACAGAGAGAGGTTGACAGCGCCAGAGGCGCTCGCGACATTCCGCGTTCCTCAAATTACGGCGGTCATAGCTCAGTTGGTTAGAGCACAAGATTGTGAATCTTGGGGTCGCGGGTTCGAGTCCCGTTGGCCGCCCCATTTTGATAGTCAACATGTTGCGTGTTTTCTAAATCAAGTCTCAGCGCATAGTCTCAGCATGGGCGCTGAAATCCGAGGATATCCAAGGATATCGATGTGGCACCCGACCGATCTCCGCCGCTGCTTTTTCTTGGTGTTCGACGCGTATTCAAAAACCCATCGATGGTAAATTATTGAGGCGCCTCGAGCGTTGCCCCACAACTCACAAACGGCTCCCCTATCCCTTGATGTCGCCCCTCAAATCGAAACCCGCTGCACCCCTCACCTTCGACATCCCGGTCTCGCTGATCGCGAAAATCTCCCGCGCCAAACGCGGCCACGCCCTCGGGAGCGCCAGCGAAGTCGTGCGCCTCGCGCTTGAGCAATTCGACCTCGGGTCGTTTCGGCCGGTTCGCGACCCGCATCGGCAGATTTCCGTTCGGATTGCCGGGAAGCAGCGCGCCGCGCTCCGTCTGGCCGCCAAGCGAAGCGACGCCAGTGTCGGTGAACTCATACGCGCCGCGCTGGAGCGGTTCCCAGAGAAGCCGACTCGAGCCGGCAAGGCCGGGCGGCGGAAGTAGCGCCCGTCCACGCTGGGCGCACCGTCGTTTCTAATTCCTTGGATTTAGCAACACGCGAAAACTGGAGTCAGGCGGGAGGCACTGGCCGGGCCTAATGAACTACCGTTTCGGTTGGGTGTAATTTCCGCTTGGGAGGAAAAAATGGCCAACTGGATTCGCGCGGCAACCTCGGCCAAATCGCACCGTCAAGCAGCACTAAATCCCCACCCTAAATGATCCCCTACCAGCGCTCTCTTCCTCGCTCCGCCACGACCGTGGCGTGCGCGGGTTTCATGCTCGCCTTTTCCGTCGCGTCGTTGCGCGGACAACCCCCCGTCTTCTCGGAAGACTTCGAATCCGGCAGCCTGAACCAGGCCGTCTGGAAAACCACCGAGCTTGGCAACGCCACCGTCACCGTCCAGCAAACGCAGGTCGCGCACGGCAAGTCCGCCCTGCAAGTCCATTATCCGAAGGGCGAAAAGAGTTTCGCCTTCGTTGTCGCCTCGCACCTGCCGGACTCGGTGCGCAACCACTTCTTCGGCCGGGCCTATCTCTACATCAGCTCGACGATGCCCGCAGGCCACGACGTGCTGCTCAACGCCGGCACACCCGGTTATCCGATCTCGAACTTTCTCGAAATCGGCGCCTCGGGCGGGAAAAACGTGATGGTCTCCTACCAGCAAAACGCGGCTAACATTTCGCGCAATGAAACCATCGCCCGCGGCGTCCCATATCCGGTCGGCCGCTGGTTCTGCCTCGAGTGGGAATTTCAGGATCATCCTGATCGTGTCACGACGTGGATCGACGGCGAACCAGCCGGCGAGTTGAAGGATTTCGTCGTGAAGCCACGCGCGCCGCGGGCGCCCAAAGCCGATTCGAATTCGAAAACCGACACCACCGCCGCACCCGCACCGGCCGCCGCGCCGCAGGCCGACGTCGCGGGCACCGATCTGGTGAAGGGATTCTCTGACTTCTCATTCGGTTTCCACGCGTGGGGTGCGGGCGCGAAGGAAGATTTCGACATTTATTACGACGACATCGTGATCGACACGAAGCGCATCGGCTTCGCGAAATAGCGCGGCCCGATCCGGAATAGTCGCCGCAACATTGGCGGCCGGTTCCACAAGCAAAAGGCCCGAGATTTCTCTCGGGCTTTTTTGTCGATCAAACGTTCAGTGGCTTACACCAGCGAGAGCCGGCCTGAGCTGTCGCCGAGCCGGTCGAGCGGCGCGCCCACGCGATCCAGCATCGAGAGCCAGAGGTTCGTGATCGGCTGGCCTTCGTAGCTAATGTGACGGCCGCCCGCGACCGTGCCGCCGCCCTTGCCGAGCAGGAGCGTGGGAAGATTGTCGTGGTTGTGGCGGTTGCCGTCGCTGTTGCCGGAGCCGTAGGCGATGAGCGAATTGTCGAGAATCGAGCCGCCGTTGCTCTCCTTGATGCTGTCGAGTTTCTTGAGCACGTAGGCGAGTTGCTCCACGTGGTATTTGTTGATCTTGGCGATCATCGCCTGCTTGGCTGGATCGCCCATGTGGTGCGACGTGCCGTGGTGCGCGACGTTGGCGCCGGCCCACGCGTAGGTCTGGTTGCTCTGCTCGTCAGCAAACGGAAACGTGATCACGCGCGTGAGGTCCGTCTGAAACGCGAGCACGAACAGATCGAGCATCAGTGGCAGGTGGACGACGTAGTTGTCCTTCGTTGTCGCGCCGCCGAGTTTACGCGTGCCGGCGGTGTTGTCGAAATCGCTCGGGCGCACCGCGCCGGCCGGAATCGGCGTCGGCGACGCCGCGGCCTGCCCGAGGCGAACTTCGATCTCGCGGATGGACGTGAGATACTCGTCCATTTTCTGTTTGTCGGTGTAAGTGAGATTTTTTTCGAGGCGGTGCGCATCGTTGAGCACGAAGTCGAGGATGCTCTTGCGGTTCGCCTCGCGGCGGGCGCGCAGCTCGGCGGTCTCGAGCGGATCACCGTTGGCAAACATCCGGTCGAAAATCGATTTCGGGCTGCAATCCTTCACGACCGGCGTGGTGTCGCTGCGCCACGAGATCGTGTGCGAGTAGGCGCAACTGTAGCCGCTGTCGCAGCGGCCGATTTGCTGGCCTTCCTCGATGCCGAACTCGAGCGAGCGAAACCGCGTGAGGTGCCCGATCTTGTCGGCGGCGGCCTGGTCGGCGGAGCGGCCGAGCTTGAGGTTGGCGCCCTCGGTTTTGCGCGGCTGCGTGCCGGTGAGATACGCGGACATCGCGCGCGCATGATCGCCGGGGCCGTCACCGTTCGGGTTGGCTTTGTCGCAGACGAGGCCGCTGACGACGGAGAACTTGTCCTTGAACGGCGCGAGCGGCAGCAGCGTCGGCGTGAGTTCATACGACGAGCCGACCGCGGCCGGCGTCCAGTTCTGCATGTCGATGCCGTTGGGCACATACATCCACGCCACACGCTTCGGCGCGGCGACGGCCTTGGCCGCGGACTTCGCCTCGGCGCCGAGAAGGCGCGAGGGAATCATCGAATCGAGCACGGGCAGCGCGATCGCTGTGCCGAGACCGCGCAACATCGTCCGTCGGGAAAGAATCAGTTCGCTCATATGTTACCTCGTTTTTGTCTGCCGTTTCGTTTCTGGAAAGCGTCGCTCCGCACGATCTCCTCGATCAGCGTGGAAAATTTGTAGCCGTTCTGCTTCATCGCTGCGGTGATGGCGTCCGTCGTGCGGCGGTCGTAGGATTCAAGGCCGCGACCAAGGGCGAAGGTCAGCATCTTGCCCGCGAGACAACTCACGAACTCGTCGCTCTGCGACTTGATAATCTTCCGCAGCTCGGCGGGACCGTTGAACGACCGCCCGCCGGGCAGCGTGCCGGCCGCGTCGATTTTCTCGGTGCCGTCCTGCGTGCGCCACGCGCCGGTCGCGTCGAAATTTTCCAGCGCGAAGCCGATGCCGTCCATCTGCTCGTGACACGCCGCGCAACTCGGATTCGCGCGGTGCTGTTCCATGCGCTGGCGGAGCGAGCCGGTGAGTTCGGCGGCCTTGCCCTCCGCGAGCGCGGGGACATTCGGCGGCGGCGGCGGCGGCGCGGCATCGAGGAGATTTTCCAACACCCACTTGCCGCGCTGCACCGGCGAAGTGCGCGCAGGATACGAAGTGATCGTGAGGATGCTCGCCTGCGTGATGATGCCGCCGCGCGCCTGGCCGGCGAGCGGCACGCGCTGGAAATCTTCGCCGGTGATGCCCGGGAGGCCGTAGTGCTTCGCGAGCCGGCCGTTCACGTAGGTGAAATCGGCGTCGATGAAATCGAGCACGCTGCGGTTTTCCTGCACGATGGCGTTGAAGAAGAGCTCGGTCTCGCGCGTCATCGCCTCGCGCAGCGCCGGATCGAAGTCAGGAAAGCGCGTGGTGTCGGGGGTGACGTTTTGCATCGCGCGCAGTTGCAACCACTGGCCGGCGAAATTCTCGACGAGCGCCGACGACTTCGGGTCTTTCAGCATGCGGCGCACTTGCGCCGCGAGATTCGCGCGGAGTTTTCCCTTGTCCGCCAGCGTGAACAATTCGTCGTCCGGCATGCTGCTCCACAGAAAATACGAAAGCCGCGTGGCGAGTTCATACTCGGTCAACGTGTGCACCGCGCCCTCACCTGGCTGCGGTTCCTGCTCCATCCGGAAAAGAAACGGCGGCGACGCGAGCACCGCCTGCAATGGAACGTCGATGCTTTGGTCGAATGGGCGGCCGTCGCTGTCGGCTTGCGTCCAAAGCGCCATCAAGTTCGCCAGCTCCTCGTCCTGCACGGGCCGCCGATAGGCGCGCGTGGCGAACGCGCGGAGAATTGTTTCCGCGGCCTGCGGCGTCGCTATAGTGGCAGACGGCTGAGCGACCATCACGCGACGGTAGCTTTCGGGCATGCGCTCGGGGGTGATCGCGAGCGGGCCTTCCACTTCAAAATAAATCACTCCGAGTGTGGGCTTCGGCGGGCCGGGCGGGCCGCCGCCACCATCCACGGTCGCTTCGTGGCTGCGCTGGACGGGTCGGTCACCCCCGGGTCCGTGCTGGCCTCCTCCGACGAGCTGCTGGCCTCCTGCGGGCTGAGCCGGGCCAAGGCCGCCTCC
>CAITWF010000095.1 GCA_903896015.1 uncultured Opitutia bacterium
ACCCACCTCCGCGGCCTTCCCGATCTTCACCCGCGAAATACTATCCGCATAAGGACGGATTTACCTCGGCCCGTCACTCTAACGGGCTTGTTCAACAAGCGTCCTGTGTCGCGCTACGGCGACACAGAACTCTCTGGGTTCGGCTGGGGGCAAATGATCGCGGTGTTTTGGGTCGTGCTCAATGGCGTGCGATCGTCGGCGCCGCGCCGGGTGCTGTTTCTGATGCTGGTGGCGATCGGTGCCGTGACGAGCATGCTCGCATGCTACCAGCATTTCGTGAATCCGACTTGGATCATGCTCGGCCGCGTGCAGGCGGACCAATTTCTGTCGCGGTCGAGCGGCAGCTTCGGCATCCCCAACAGCTTCGCGGCGTTTCTGATTCTGCTGGTGCCGGCGCTCGGCGCGCTCGCGGTTCGTTCGAACTCGGGCGTGCGTTGGCGAATCGTCTGCGGAGCGCTCGGCGCGCTGCTCGCGTATGCGCTGGTGCTCACAATCAGTCGTGGCGCGTGGCTTGGGCTCGCGCTGGCGCTCGGCGTAGGGCCGCTGATATCGTTAAGGCAGAGTTTGGGGCGCCGAGTCATCGCGGCGGCAAGCGCGTTGGCAATCGTGATGGTTTTTGGCGCGACACTTTATGCCGTTTCGCCGAACGTGCGCTCTCGTTTAGTCGGATTGGTGCATGATCGCGGCGAGGTGACGCGACCGCTGCTCTGGCGGGCGGCGTGGCAGATGTTTCGTGAGCATCCAGCCACCGGCACGGGCGCGGGCAGCTTCAATGTGATGTTTGAAAAGTTTCGGCCGGAGGGTTTTCTCAATGAGCCGCAGTGGGCGCACAACGACTACCTCAACACGCTGAGCGACTACGGTGCGATCGGCTTTGGACTGTTTTTCGGCGCGATCGTTATGACGGTGCGGCGATGCGCGCGACGCTCGTCGGATCGGGTCTCAGCGCCGGACGACTGGCTTGAAGCGCAGGCAACGCGTCACGCGCTGGTGGTCGGCTTGCTCGCGTTTGCGCTGCAGTTGTCGGTCGATTTTCATTTCAAAATTCCGGCGCTGGCGATGGCGTTTGCGACGCTCGCTGGGTTGGTCATGGCGCCCGCGTGGCCGATTGCTGAGGCGGGAAGTGGGCGCCGGCGGATCGCGCGCATGGGAAATTTTCTTGGAGCGGTTGTCGCGGCCGCACTTGTGGTTGTGGTTTTCGTTCCCCATTTCTGGGCCGAAGCGCTGAGGCTCCGCGCCCGCGAAGCGATCGATCGCACGGCGGGACGAACGCTCGATCCAATGGCCTACCGCGAAACCTTGCGTTCGGTGCGCGTCGATCTCGTCCGCGCGACCGCACTCGATCCGACGAACGCCCAGGCTTGGGCCGATGTCGCCTATGCGGATGCGTTGTGGGCGAATATTTCGCCTTCGGAAGTGCTGGCGCTCGGGCGCGAGGCGGAGGCCGCCGCGCAGCGTGCGATCACGCTGGCACCGGATTGCGCGGAGTTTTGGGTCCGGCTTGGGATCGCGCGCGACATGAAGGGCGAGTGGTTCGATGCAGGTCTCGATTTTTCCCGGGCGACCACGCTCGCGCCGAATACGAGTTGGGCCTGGTTTTACCAGGCAGATCACTTTAGCCGCAGAGTGACGGAACGCGGACTCGCGGAGGCGGCCTTGGCGCTCTGTTTGCGTCTTGACCCGGGAAATCCCGACGGGCTAGCTTTGCGCCAGCGTTTGGCGATTAGCCAAAAGGCCAAGCCCTGACCGATCCTCCATGCATCATCGAATTTCCTCGTGGGTCCTGACGTTTTTGCTGCTGACCGCGTCGGTTTCGTTGTGGGCTCAGACAACTGCTCCTGCAACTGCGGGCGCGGGCAAAGTCAAGGGCGGCGCCGAACTCATTCTGGTCGCCAAGGTAAGCGGCGATGTTAAGATGACGCTCAATGGCGCCACGACGGCGCTCACGGTCGATGCCAAGGTTGCGCAAGCGGCTACAGTCAAGACGGGCAAGGACTCAAGCGTGGTCCTCGTGTTTTCGAATGGTGCCACGACGCAACTCGGCGCAGACAGCGAACTGGTAATCGAAGAATTTTTGCAGGATCCGTTTGCGAGCGCGGTGAAGATTGCGGAGCTCACCGAGGAACCGTCGGTCTCGCGCACGAAGCTGCGGCTAAATCGCGGTGAAATCGTCGGCAAGGTGGCTCACCTGAAGCGCGAGCAGGGGTCGACCTTTGAGGTCGAGACGCCGGTGGGCGCGGCGGGTATTCGTGGCACGACGTTCCGCATTGTCTTCATCCCGAACGGGACAGGTCAGGCATTTTTCCAGCTCAGCACCGTAGAGGGTAATGTAGCCTATACTCCGCTCGGAACGGGCGGTGGCAACACGAGTGGGACGCCAACAAACACGACTACCACCACAACTACGACTGCAAGCGGTACTGCCAATGTCGCCGTGCCGCAAGGCCAGCAGATCGAACTTACGGTCCAGGTAACCCAAAACGCCCAAGGTGTGCCAGTGGTGACAATCACTACTCCGGTGAACTCAACGGTGGCCATTCCGACAAGCGTGGCCAGCCAAGTGACAGCGGTGGCGACCGAGATCGCGAAGGCAACAAGTCAGGCGGTCTTCACGCCCGCGCCGACGACGAACAGCACTTCGGGCGGTAGCGGCACTGGCGGTGCTTCCACCACGGGAGCCACTAGCGGCGGAACGACGGGCGGCACCACCACTACGACAAGCACGACGACCGACAAGACCACGGGCGCCGTGACCACGACAACTGCGACGACGACTCAGGTGAGCGGCAGCAATTTCACCGGCAACGCCACCCAGACCACGCAGCAGTTGACGCCAGGAGCCGGCAAGACCCCCTGAGTGATCGCCGCCGGTTTTCCGCGCCGGCTTTTCTTTGGAAACCGGCCGATTTTTTGCGCGGGAAATCTGCTTCCGTTCATCGCGCCCGCCGCTTAACTCTTCTCGATGGCTCCGTCCAAGGCGAAGTCGCTGTCTTACCTCCGCTGGCTGCTTCTCCTCCCGATCCCGGTGCTCTGGTGCGTGGCGAGCCACCTCGGGTGGCTCGCGTTCTTCGAGAACAAATTCGTCGACTGGCGTTTCCAGTATCGCGGCGAAATCGAGGCGCCAGTAAACGTCGTCTACGTCGACATCGATACCCTCTCGCTGAACGAAATTGGCAATCAGCCGTGGAGCCGTTCTTACTATGCGCGTGTCGCTCAAACCCTGATTGACGAGGGCAAGGCCAGGGCGGTGGGTTTCGATTTCGTTTTCTCCGATGTCGGCATCGCCGAGTCAGCCGACCTGCGGAAAATCGTGCACGGTAACGCCGACTTCGGTCGCTACCTCCTGAAGAATCCCCCCGTCGTCCTCGCCGCAGCGTACGCCGGCCGGAAGTTCACCGACATTAACGGACACGAAAAGGAGCGCGCCATCCCGCTCGTCACCACTGACCGTCGCCGTCCACAGGAGATCGAACCGCCGGAGATTCCCCGCTTCGAGACGAGCGCCGATCCCAACAAGCATGCCTTTTGGAGCCCGCCCAACATCGGCCTGATCGACACGATCGACAATGGCACGCGCGTTTTGCCGGCGTGGGCGCCCAACAACACGGGCATCACCTACTACCATATGGCGTTAGAGCTCGCGCGGCTCTACTGGGGGCTGCCGCCGGGATCGCTCAAGGTGCGCTACGACGCCGTCGATTTTGTTGCTCCCGACGGCTCCGTGCGCTCCTCCGTCCCTCTGCGGGACCGGCAACTGCTCGAGATTAACTGGTTCACGGCGTGGCACTCGCCACTGGTGCGGCACTTTGAGTTTTCCACGCTCTTCGCTGCCGCCGATACGTTTGCCACCGGCACCGAGGAGGACAAAAAGGTAGCGAAGGATTTTTTTGCCGAGGGCGCGTTTAAGGATGCCGTTGTGCTCATCGGCCCCGTCGATCCGCTGCTGCAGGATCTTGCGACGACCTCACTCGACGATCACGCCGTGCCGAAGGTCAGCGTGCACGGCAACATGCTCAAGACGATCGTCTCCGGGAAATTTATCCGGCACTTTCCTGTGTGGCGCGGCTTGCCGTGGATCGATTTCGCGATCGTGTTTGCGTTGACGCTGCTCGTGAGTGCGTTCGCGGCCGCCGGCGGCGTGAAGGGCGCACTCTCGAAGCTTACCGCAGCGCTCCTGCTCACGGCGTATGTCTTCTTCGCCTTCTGGCTGTTCGAGCACCAGCAGCTGGTGGTGCCGATGGTCGCGCCGCTCGGTGCGGCGTTTACGACGAGCTTTGCCTCGATCATCTGGCAGTTGATCGACGAGGAGAAGGCGAAGGGCCGCATCAAGGGGATGTTCGGCGCCTATGTCTCTCCGCAGCTTGTCGATCGCATGGTCGAGAGCGGGGACGATCCAAAGCTTGGTGGACACGATGCGGAGATCACGGCGTATTTTTCGGACATCCAGAGCTTCTCCACGTTTTCGGAAAAGCTCGGCTCCGGCCCGCTGGTCGAACTGATGAACGAATATCTCACTGCCTGCACCGACATCGTGCAGAACGAGGGCGGGACGCTCGACAAATACATCGGCGACGCGGTGGTCGCGATGTTCGGCGCTCCGATCGCACTGCCGGATCACGCGTATCGCGCGTGCGTGGCCACGCAACTTGTGCACCAAAAGCTCGCCGAACTCCGGACGAAGTGGTCCAGCGAAGGCGGCAAGTGGCCCGAGATCGTGTGGAAGATGCAGTCGCGCATCGGCCTCAACTCCGGCGTCTGTATGATCGGCAACATGGGCAGCCGCACGCGTTTCAACTACACGATGATGGGTGACAACGTTAACCTCGCCGCGCGCATGGAGTCGGGTGCGAAAAGCTGGGGCGCCTACACGATGTGCACCGAAGCAACCAAGCTGGCCTGCGAAAAGCACGGCGGCGATCGCGTGGTTTTTCGCCCGCTGGGCCGTATCGTCGTGAAAGGCCGATCGCAGGCGGTCCCGATCTACGAAATAGTCGGTCTGAAGGAAACGATCACGCATCAGACGAGCGAGTGCATCGAGATCTTCGCGGGCGGCTTGACGAAATATTATGCGCGCGATTGGGACGGTGCCGTGGCCCTCTTCCGGCGCAGCAGCGCGGCCGAGTTCAACATCCCGGGCAAGACCCCGGGGGTCGTGAGCAACCCGTCGCTGGTGTATCTCGAAATTACCGAGCACTACAAACACGAGCCGCCGCCCGAGAACTGGGACGGCGTTTACGTGATGAAGGAAAAGTGAAGTGCGGCGCGTGGTTCTGTGTGGCTCTAGTTGCAATCTGACCGCGAAAAAAAGTATGGCCGCGGGAAGGTGGCTTCATTGAACTGTTGTATCACAGCTGATGACTACCCCTGCCCACGCCCTCGCCGTGATTGACGGTTCATTGTTCCGACTCGCTCGCTCGGGTGGTCGCGCCATGTGGCACCAACCGATTGCGACGGCCGTCGTCGAATTTCGGCGCGGGCCAATGTGCACGTATGTGCGCGAGCATCCGTTTGGCTTGCTGCCGGGATTTGCGAATCTCTACTGCCTCGATGGCGCACACCGTCTGCGCTGGGTGGCCGACTGGCCAAGCGCCGATGACCCGTGCGCGCGCATCGTCGATGAGATTGACAGCACCTTGGTGCTCGAGTCAGCGGGCGGGGCGATCGTGCGGCTCGATGCGGCGAGCGGACGGCTGCTCAGTGTCTCGCGCCCGCTTGAGGCTGCGGTTTAAGCTAATGTCGTGACGCTAGCGCAAAGCGCCGTTGGCGACCCGGAGGCTCGCGCTTGCTTCGGTGGCGACAATCGCACCGCCAGTGAAGTCAATTCTGGTCACGGCGGGCTCTTGTGCGGGTGCCGTGAAGACCAGCGTGTCGGTTCCGCTGCCGGTCGTGTAGTCGGCGAAGCCACCATTGCGCAGCTGAAGGCGAGGGTGGCCCTTGACGGTCACGCTTTCACCGAAGGTGACGTTGATTTGGGCGTCCGTAACTGAAATCCTTTTCACCGCCGGACCGTTCCTGCTCTCCGGATCCCACAGGCCCCCGAAGGTCCATGCCGCGGTGACTTGGTCGGGCGTCGGCGCGCCGGGCGCGGCAGCGAGGTTGTCTTTGAACCACGCGAAGTCGTCTCTCTCGCGGTGGCAGTTGAAGTAATAGGCGCGTTCGCCCCAGACGTTGGTCGCGTCGTGCTCCTGGTTGTTCTTGAGGTCGGCCGCGGTCGGCGTGCCACCGTTGAGCGGATAGATGACGCGGTAAGGCGCGAAGTCGCGCATCGTCTTTTCAAATGTGCAGTCGAGAAACATGAACAGCGCGTCGTGGTGGTGGCGGGCGAGGCGGAAATTTTCCGGGCCATTGAAACGGCACGAGCGCATGACGAATTTCATGGCGGGGTCGCGGCTGCCGTCGTGCCACATGGCAGCATCAGTGTGCGGATTTACCTCGGTCATTTCGCAATCGGTCATGTAGCACCAGCCGCGGGGGCAGATAAAATCGACTGAGCCGCAGACCTTGAGGCGCGCGTGATAGTAGCGGCCGTTGGGGCTGGCGTGATTGGCGGCATCGTCGGAGAACTGCCCGTTGCCCGTGCGCCAAAGTGAGAGCGTGTCGTTGCCCTGACTGAGCACATCGCTGTCCTCGAGCACGGTGCGATCGCCGCGTCCGTAGATGGCGAACGCATGGACGCCGATACCGCCGTGGGTATTTTGGACGGTGAAATTTTCGAGCACGAAGTCGTCACCATTGATATTGAGAACGGCGGTGCCGAGACTGTCGCGCGGGGCGCTCGCGGGCGCCGCAAACTCAAGCCGCGTGCCGACGCGACTTTGGCCGCGAAGCGTGACGTAGCTCGCGTCGACACGGACTTTCTCGTGATAAACACCGTCCTTCACAAAAACGATCTGTCGCTCGCGATTGGTTTTCGGGATCGACGCGACTGCGGCTTGAATAGTGGTGAAGTCGCCCGAGCCGTCGGCCGCGACCGTAAGGTCCGGCTTGAAGGGTAACGGAGCGGGGCCGCAAAGCACGTGGGTGGCGAGAGAGCCAACCAGCATGAAAAGAAGGAGCGCGCGCATCGGTG
Source organism: uncultured Opitutia bacterium (assembly GCA_903896015.1). Lineage (GTDB taxonomy): Bacteria > Verrucomicrobiota > Verrucomicrobiia > Opitutales > Opitutaceae > CAITWF01. The sequence continues at coordinate 7,070 of CAITWF010000095.1, forward strand.
AAAGCGGCGGTCTACGGTTTGGAGTGCTCCTTGAAAAACGAAACGATCGCTGCTGGAGCCTCGGCAGGAAATTCGTGACCGCCGGCATGAATAAACGTCACCACCGGCGCGCCGATTTTCGAGCCGTGCGTGACGAGGCCGGGCTTTAGTGACGCCGCGGGTTCGCACTGATTCAGCCGCAACAGCGCGACGATCATGCGTTTCTGCCACGCGAATTTCACGAGCGGATCGGCTTCACCGGCGACGTGAAACACGGGCTTCGGTTTGAATTTGGACAGCGACTTCGCATCCACCGCTGAGGAGGGCGCGACCGCAGCGAACACGTCGCCCCGCTGCGCCCAGAGAAGGTAGGTGAAACTCCCGCCGTTGGAGTGGCCGGTGACGAAGATGCGGCGTTCGTCGAGGTGATAATCTTTCCGCAAGCTCACGAGCATCGCGTCGAAAAATTTCAGATCGCGATCGTCTTGGTCACCGGCAGCGGTTTGCCAGCCGGGTTGTTGGCCGTTCGGATCGGTGAGCGTGCCGGGCGTGGGCAGGCCCTGGGGATAGACGACGAGGGCGTCCGGCCAGAGGGTGTGATACGACCAGGCGCGGGCGGCGTTGCGCGCCGTGCCGCCGTGCCCGTGAAAGGCGAAAATCACCGGGATCGTCTGGGTAGTCGCCTGCGGCGGAAGGGCGATCAGCGCTTCGCGCATGATACCATCGATCTTCCATTCGCGACGAATGGGCGAGTTCTCGGCGCGACCGGATGAAAGGAGCGCCAGCGCGGCACTGAGCGCGAAGCTGAGAGGGCGAAGGCGAAAATTCATGAGAAAGCCGCGTGGCTATCGGGTCGGATCCCAACCGTCGGTGCCACCGAGGACTTTCTCACGCGAAAAGTTCGCGGCCTCGCTCGCGGTCAGTTGTTTCGACCAAGTCACGCGGGCGGTTGGATTTGCGCCCGGCCCCGTGCTGGCGAATTCGGCGTAGCGCGCAACGGTTTCGGCGTAGGGCTTACCCCAGTTGTGCCAACCCTCCGGTTTCACGACTTCGGACATTTCGCAGTTGAGGAAGATGGTTTGAGCGAAATCGCGCCATGGCCGCCCGAGGTAGGTTTTCACGTCGGCGGTTTGACCGGTGATTATGCAGTGGGAAAAAACGTAGCCGTAGGCTTGGAAGTCCGGCGTCGACGCAGCCGTGATATAGCCTGTGCCGAGGCAAATAATCTTGCAGCGTTCGAAGAACGCGGTGCCGCCGCCGAAGATGAAGTCGGTCGCGCCGGTGATCGTGCACCCCTCGAAGTAATGCCGGCCGCGGTTCGTGAGAATTGTGTCCTGCCAGCCGATAAAGCGGACGTGCCGAAACACGTCGCGATCACCGTCGATGCGGACGGCGAGCGCCTGGCCTTTTTTTAAAGCGGAGTTTTCGAGCGTGATGTTCTCGAACGTAAAATCGTCCGCATCCAACATGATGGTCGGCGTGCGGAAGGTCGCGGTCGGCTTGCCGTCGGGTGCGGGATAGTCGTTGAACAGATCGAAGGTGAGGATCGTTTTTTCGGCATCTTCGCCGACGACTTTGATGAAACGCTTCTCGCGCTGAATGTAGACGAGCTCGCGGTAAGTGCCGGCTTTCACGAAGATTGTCCAGGAGCGGCCCGGGTGGGTTATCTGCGGTGCAGCATCGATCGCGGCGCGGATCGTCTTGAACTGACCCGTGCCGTCGGCGGCCACCACGGCGTCGGGCTCCTCGCGCACAGAGGCGTGCGCCCGCGGCTGCGCGACGAGGAGAACGAAAGCGACTATGCGGTAGAGCACGTTCATGGCTTGGTGCGGGTAAGCGACGTTAAGACACGTGTCGCTTGAGCGTCACGTGCAAACGAAAAAGCCCGGGCCGTGAGACCCGGGCTGAAAATCGCACGCGTCCCGCACGGCGCGTTTACTTCAGAATCATGTCCTTCACGGTCTTTCCGGCGGGGATCATCGGCAGCACGTGCTCGGTGTAGGGAACGATGACGTCCAGGACGAACGGGCCGTCGTGATCGAGCATCTCCTGGATGGCGGCGCGCAGTTCCGATTTCTTGTGGACGCGGCGGCCCTTCACTCCGAAGCCATCGGCGATCTTCACGAAGTCGGGGTAAAGGCCGGCGAGATTTTCCGGGCCACCGACGTTGTTCTCGTCGCCGAGGATCGTGTTGCCGCGGACGCTGCCGTAGAAACGATCTTCCCACTGCACGACCATGCCGAGGTGCTGGTTGTTTAGGATCATCGCCTTGGCTGCGATCTTCTCGATGTGGGCGGTCGCTAGTTCCTGGATGTTCATCACGAACGAGCCGTCGCCATCGATGTCGATGACTTGCTTGTCGGGTCGCGCGACTTTCGCGCCGAGCGCGGCGGGATAGCCGAAGCCCATCGCGCCGAGCCCGAGCGAGCTGATGTAGCGGCGCGGCTCATCGAAGCGGTAGAATTGCGCGGCCCACATCTGGTGCTGGCCGACACCGGTGCAGATGATCGCGTCGCCTTTGGTGAGTTCGTAAAGGACCTTCACCGCTTCCTGTGGGACGATGTGCTTGCTCTCGTCGTAGCGGAAGGGCGTCTCCTTTTTCCATGTCGCGATCTGGGTGTGCCACTCCTTGGTCTCGGGCGGCGTAAACTTGTGCGCGACGGCGAGCGCGTTTAGGCGCACGAGTGCATGCTTGATGTCGCTAACGATCGCGAGTTGAACGCGCTTATTCTTGTTATGCTCGGAAGCGTCGATGTCGATGTGGACGATTTTCGCGGTGGCGGCGAATTTGCTCGTGTCGCCCGTGATGCGGTCGTCGAAGCGCGCACCGAAGCAGAGGAGCAGGTCGCACTGATCAACCGCCCAGTTGCCGTAGGCGGAACCGTGCATGCCGAACCATTGCATAGAAAGCGGATGTTTCTCGGGAAACGCACCCACACCCATCAGGGTGGTGGCCACGGGGACGTTGGCTTTCTCGGCAAACGCCTTGAGCTCGGCGTGGGCCTCGGCGGAAATGATCCCGCCGCCCGCGTAGAGTACGGGGCGCTTGGCCTCGGCAATCAGCGCGAGGACTTGCTTCAGTTGGTCATCGGAGGCGTGTTGGGTAGCGTTCGCGTAGCTCGAACGGAACTCCACCGTCGCGGGAAACACTGGCTGGAATTTCGCCTGCTGCACGTCCTTCGGAATGTCGATCACCACGGGTCCGGGCCGGCCGCTGCGCGCGAGGTGGAAGGCCTCTTTAAAGATTTTTGGAAGCTCCTTCACGTCCATCACGAGGTAAGAGTGCTTCACGATCGGCAGCGTCATGCCGTAGAAGTCGGTCTCCTGAAACGCCATCTTGCCGATGTATTTCGAGAATACCTGCCCCGTGATCGCGACAAGCGGGATCGAATCCATGAACGCGTCGGCGATGGCCGAGACGAGATTGGTCGCGCCGGGACCGCTGGTGGCCATGCACACGCCGACTTTACCGGTGACGCGCGCGTAGCCCTCGGCCGCAAACGATCCGCCTTGCTCGTGGCGCGGGAGAATGGTGCGGATCTTGTCCGTGCGCGCGAGCGCCTGGTGGAGCTCCTGCGACGCGCCGCCGGGATAGGCGAAGATGACATCGACGCCCTCGCGGATCAGGCACTCGACGACGGCGTCGGCGCCCTTCATTTCGCGGCCGATCTCGGCCTGGGGAAACGCAGCGGGTGAGGTGGTGTCTTTTTTCATGGCGATGGCTTTGGCTAAAGAGCCGAATAGAAAAAACCATGGCGGCCCTCACTGGCAAGCCTCGGAATTTGGTTGGCGGCGTGCGCCACCGGGAGCACGTTCGCGCGATGCTCAAGCTCCTCTTCATCGGCGACATCGTCGGCCGGCCCGGCCGTGACATCGTCGTCGATCGCGTGGCGCGGGTGCGCGTGGAGCATGGCATCGACTTCGTGATCGCGAACGGCGAAAACGCCGCCGCCGGCGCTGGTATCACGGGCGCGCTGGCGAAGTCGATTCTCGATGGCGGCGTCGACGCCATCACGCTCGGCGATCACGTTTGGGATCAACGCGGTTGGGAAAACGAGATTGGCGAGATGGAGCACGTTTGTCGGCCCGCGAATCTTCCCAAGTCGAACCCCGGCTGGGATCATCTCATCATCGAGAAGCGCGGGTTTCGCGTGGCGGTTTTCACGGTGCTGGGCCGCACCTACATGAATCTGAAGGCGGATTGCCCCTTCCTCTGTGCCGATCGGATGATTGAGCAACTGAAGGCGCAGGCCGATGCGATTATCGTGGAGATTCACGCGGAGGCGACCTCCGAGAAGCAAGCACTCGGTTGGCATCTCGATGGTCGCGTGACCGCAGTGCTTGGCACTCACACCCACGTGCCGACGGCCGACGCGCGCGTGTTGCCGAAGGGCACGGCGTTCATCTGCGACGTCGGTATGACCGGTCCCTATCAGAGCGTGCTCGGCCGCGACGTGAATCCGGTGGTCGCCAAATTTATCGACGGGATGCCGCGGCGCTTCGATGTCGCGACAGAAGACGTGCGGTTATCCGGCGCGTTGATCGAAATTGATGCGTCATCGACGCGCGCCAACAAGATCGAGTTGCTGACGGTGAGGCGGTAGGGACGGCTCTCCGAGCCGTCCGAACAAGGGTGTTTCGGCGAAACGTCCCTGCCCTCAACCCTGCTTTGGTATGCTCAATTTTTTGCTGTCTGCCTCTCCGGCGGATGCGCCTTGCGCCACGCCTGCGCTCGGGCGTGGGCTTCGGTTAGGCCGAGATCGGCGAGGAATTTAGCGAAACGCAGCTCGCCACGAATCGAGTCGAACAACGGGTCGAAAAAAATAGAACCGACGGCCCTGTTGCATTAGCTGTTCCTCCTTGAGCGACGTTCTAATTATGCAACCAACGCCGAGGCCGGCGTGGTCCAGCGGTTAAGCATGTGAGCACGAAGCAGCGCTTCGTGCTCTTGGTTGGATTCCATGCGAGAGCGAAGCGGCTGACTGAACGCGGATTTAAGCCGGTGCATAGCTGACTGAGCGAGAGAGCGTCGGTGGTAACCGACGGCGACTTTCCAATCCGGACGTCCGAGGAAGCGAGCTGACTCAATCGCTCGATTCCGCTCGCGCCAGTCGGCGCCGGGATGAAGCACGGCGCGCTTACCTGGCGGAGCGATCAGGGTGGCGCGATGTTGCTTGGCCGCCGCGTAGCACAGGCGGTCGTAAGCGCCATCGCCGATGACGACGGCGCCGGGTTGCGGCTGCGCGACCGCTGGAAAAACGCGTGACGCGGAACACAAGTGGCACGCGCTAGTTGCGCAGCGAATCCAAACTCGGGATCCGCTACGGGAAACGCCGTGCCGGACAACTGGCGGCCAGAAGTGCCCGCCAAATGGAATATTTGATGAAGAAGGTAGCGCTGCTGGTCGTGACGTATGCGCAGATGCATCACCTCGCGCGGGTCGTCGTGGGGCGCAACGTCGACTGGAAGCAAAACGTGAGCCTGGGGAAACGGCAGAACCAGCTGTTCACGTTCATCCCGCACGCAAAGCTCATCGACGCGCTGCGCACGAAGTGCGCCCGCGCCGGCATCGAATTTATCGAGACCGAAGAGTCGTATACGTCCAAGACGGACCATCTCGCCCACGAGGCGATGGGGCCGAAACCGGAGGGTTACCGCTGGCTGGGATCACGCTGCACTCGTTGCAGCTTTCGTTCCAGCGTGGGAGTGACCCTGCAGGCGGACGTCAATGGCTGCATCGGCCTCGGTTGAAAAGTAGGAGGCGAGGAGTGGCTGGCGGATTTCCGCCAAAAACTCGGAGCCTCTCCGGGCACAAGGCTCGTGCCCCAGAAAGTCCAGGCGAACGGAGTCGGTCCGAAATCAAGCCCGGCCGCCGGGACCGGGCATGATCGCCTGCGCTCCCCCAGAACTTGGATGAGTACGCAAGTTGCGCTGGCTAAGGCTGGGCTCGTCCCTGGCCTCCCGCGTGGGTCGTGTAAAAATTCTTCAGCAAAAAGAAAGACGGTTCATGGTGAGTGGTTTGGAGACAAAACCAAAACCACAACAAAGGAAAAACCATGAA
>CAITWF010000096.1 GCA_903896015.1 uncultured Opitutia bacterium
AGATCTTGTTTCGTTACGTTGATCACTGCATCGTTTCGCTTCGGGCGGTTCATGGTTTTCCTTTGTTGGTGGTTTTTGGCTTTAGCACCAAACCACTTACCATGTTCCGCCTTTTTGCTGAACTCTCCGGACACTACCCCCAAAGCATGGTTCCTTGCGCAGGGCCTGCCTCCGTTCCATGTCTCACACTGACCCAACTGCACCGAACCGCCGGATGCGGACCCGCATGTCCGGTGGTGTTACAGGGACGGCCCGCGAGGGCCTACCTATGTAAATTTCGGCCGCGCGCGTTGACCTCCGCGGGCTTTCACCTTGCGCTCGTCCAGTCACATGAACCCTGCCCAGACTGATTCCACGCCCGCCCCAGCGCGCGCTTTCGGCTTCGGCGCACTCGTGTTCGGACTCACGTTGCTCGCGTATCTTCCGGCCGTGCGGGCTGGATTCATATGGAACGACAGCGACTATGTGACGGCCCCTGAGTTACAATCGCTCCACGGACTCGGCCGCATTTGGACCGAGGTTGGCGCCACAGAGCAATACTACCCGCTACTCCACAGCGCATTTTGGGTCGAACATCATCTTTGGGGCGACGCTCCGATCGGGTATCACCTCGTAAATATTCTGCTTCACGCCGGTGCGGCGTGCCTCTTTGGAGCAGTCCTGAAAAAACTAGCCGTTCCTGGTGCGTGGCTGGCCGCACTGCTCTTTGCCCTTCATCCGGTGTGCGTCGAGTCGGTCGCTTGGGTTTCCGAGCAGAAGAACACTCTCTCGCTTGTGCTCTATCTGGCAGCCGCGCTGTACTATTTGCGCTTCGATGCCTCGCGGGCCCGCCGCGACTATCTCGCGGGTTTTGGCTGGTTTGTTGCGGCACTGCTGGCGAAGACCACGACGGCTACTTTGCCCGCGGCCTTGCTCGTGGTGTTCTGGTGGCGGCGCGGCCGGATCGAGTGGCGGCGCGATGTTGTGCCGCTGCTGCCATGGTTCGTGCTCGGCGCGGTGCTCGGGCTGTTTTCCGCTTGGGTCGAGAAGACCTACATCGGCGCCGAGGGCAGTGAGTTTACGCTTTCGGTGCTTGAGCGTGGTCTGCTGGCTGGACGCATCGCGTGGTTTTATTTTGGGAAACTGCTCTTCCCGTTTTACCTCATCTTCATCTATCCCCGATGGACGATCGATGCGGGTGTGCCGTGGCAGTGGCTTTTTCCCCTTGGGCTAGTCGTGGCAGTGACCGCGCTGTGGCTATGGCGCGATCGGGCGCGGGCGCCGCTCGCGGTGCTGCTCCTGTTCGTCGGCGCGCTCTTTCCCACCCTTGGATTCTTCAATGTTTTTGCGTTCATGTTTTCCTATGTTGCGGATCACTGGCAGTATTTGCCGTGCCTGGCGGTGCTGGCAGGCGGGGCGACACTGCTCATGCGTGCGACGCGACTCATTCGTGTGCTGCTGCTCGGTGGGCTCGGTGTGCTCACGTGGCAGCAGAGCCGGATGTATGCTGACATGGACACGTTCTATCGCACGACGCTCGCCCGCAATCCCGCCTGTTGGATGGCCCACAATAATCTTGCGAGCCTCCTGCACGAAGCCGGCCGCGATGACGAAGCGATGGCGCATTACGAGGCGGCGCTGCAGGCCAAGCCTGACTCCGACAAGGCTCACACCAATCTCGGTGTCATCTTGCGCGCGCGACACCAGTTGTCCGCGGCTATCGGTCACTTTGAGGCGGCGCTTCGGCTGATGCCTGATGAGGGCGTGTATCAGGATAACCTCGCCGGTGCGTTGCGCGAGGCGGGCCGCGCGCGCGAGGCTCTCCCGCACCACCGCGCGACGGTGCGCCTCCTGCCGAACTACGCGGCCGGGCACAACGACTACGGCGTCACGTTGCGCGAGCTCGGCCGCGCCGACGAAGCGCTGATGCAATTCGAGGAGGCGGTACGGCTCGATCCCAACTCGGCGCCGGCGCACTTGAATCTCTCGCTGTCTTACTCGCTCGTCGGTCGCGAAGTCGACGCGCGGATGCAATACGCTGAGGCGCGCCGCCTCAATCCCGCGCTACCTGATCTCGGAATTTCCCGTTAGGAATTCGCCGCACGGCAATCGTCCGAAGAAAAGATTCCCGCGCACTGGGCCGTGAGTTCGGGTGCCGATGATCAGTGGGATTCCCGCAGACGAAATTCAGGGGGCGCGTCGGCGCGCGGCCTGAAAATGCTCTTGCGCTTCGTCATCACGTCCGAGTTGGCGGAGGGCGAGCGCGAGTTGATAGTGCGCATCAGCAAAATTGGGATTTAGCTCGAGCGCGCGGCGAAAGCGCGCCAGCGCCTCGTCCGTTCGGCCTGCCTGCAGGAGCGCTTGGCCGTAGATAAAAGGATGCAGTGGCTGTTGCGGTTCGAGCTGCATGGCGCGCTCAAAATGAAGCACGGCTTCGGTGAAGTGACCGGCGACCGTCAGGCTTGCGGCCCAGTTCGACTCGGCCGTCGCATAGGCCGGGCGAAAATGAACCGCCTGCGCAAATTGGGCGATCGCTTCGTCGATTCGGCCGCAACGTTGGAAGGCGAGTCCGAGGTTGGAGTGCGCGACGGAATAGTCCGGTCGAAGCCGCGTGGCCGCTTCGAATCGTGCGATCGCTTCATCGATGCGGTCGAGATCCATGAGCGCGAGGCCGGTGTTGTTGAGCGCTTCCAGGTAGCCGGGGCGCAACTGCAGGGCTCGCTCAAAATGCGGCAAGGCTTCCAACGATCGTCCCAGCCGGCGCAGGCAGGTGCCAAAATTGTTTTCGGCCTCGGGCAGGTTCGGATTGATCTTCAGCGCGGCCTCGAGGTGCGGCACCGCTTCGTCGACACGTCCGGATTGCAGGAGCGCACCGGCAAGGTTCGTTTGGGCCATCCACGCAGTTCGATTTACCTGCAGCGTCGCCTCGTAGAGTGCGATCGGAGTGCGGTAGGTTTGAGCTTGGCGCCACGTGAGCACACCAAGACCCGTGAGGACCGCGAAGGAACTCGCACGCATGGCGCGGGGCCAGTGCGCGGAGGCCGCCGAGCCACCCGCCGCGATCAGCGCGAAGATGCCGAGACTTGCAAGGTATTGGAAGTGATCGGCGACGAAGGAAAAGATGAACGGGTAAACGTTCACGAAGCCGAGCGCAGGAAACAGCGTGCCGATGAAGAACAGCGCTCCCGCGAGCGGACCACGTCGCGCTCGCAGCCACAGCGCGACCAACACGGCGGCGGCACCGAGCGGAAAGAGGTATTGCGCCGCCGACGAAGGGTCGATTACCCATCGCGGATAGATAAACGCGAGGTCCGCCGGCCAAAGCAGTTTGCCGAGATAGAACCACACGACCCGGCCGGCGAGCAGGCTTCGTTGCAACGGATCGAGCGCGAAGTCGCGTCCGCTCGCGCCTATCAGTGTACGCTCAATCCATGCGGTGACGACGCCCCCCGTGATAGCCAACGCGAACCACGGCAGCAACGGCGCGACATCGCGCTTCGGGTCGAGCCGGCCGCGTCGCCACCAAAACACGAGCAGCAGCGCCGCCGGCAACGTGGCGGTGACGGTTTTGGTCATGAGCGCGAGGACGAAGAGTCCTGTGGCGAGTGCATAGGCCTGCCGGCGGCGGTTGTCTTCGAAGCGCAGGTAGGCCAGGGCGGCGCAGAAATAGAGCACGGCTGAGAGCGTGTTTTTCTGCTCCGAAATCCACGCGACCGATTCGACGCCGACGGGATGAAGCGCGAACAGAAGTGCGGCGAACCATGCGCCGCGAACGCCAAGGCGGCGAAGCGTCAGGCCCGCGAGGCACGCGGCGGTCGCATGCAACAGTACATTGATGAGGTGATAGCCAAAGACAGCGTCACCCCACAATTGATGCTCCAACCAGAAGGCCGAGTGCAGGAGGGGGTAATACTGCTGGGTGGCGCCGGGCTCAAACCAGATGCGGCTGAGGCCCGCCAGCGATTGAAGTTCTGGCTTGGTCAGATGGGCGTCATCGTCCCACAGCCAGCCGCCGTGGAGCGAGGGCGCGTAAACCGCGAGCACGAGGACAAAAATCAGTCCGTAGATCCAAAAGGTCGGCCACGCCAGCAGGTCGTCGGAGGGGGTGATTCCGGTCGCGACAGGCGGTGGGGGTGCGGGACGTTTCGTCATGCGGGATGCGGACGCTTTGGTATCAGACGGCGAGGGCGGAGACCGGGAAAGGAAAAAGGATGAAGCATCGCGCGGATTTGCCGACAGCGGCGCGTTGACATCATGGGGTTTGTCGGTGCGCTCAAATTTGCCCCATGCTTCCATCCTCCGATCCAGCGACCAGATCGATTTTCACGCGCCCGGGTCGGGTATGGTGGGAGGGGGCGGTGCTCGCCGTTGCGGTTGTCCTGGTCTATTTGGGGACGTTGTCGCACGGCTTCATCTGGGACGACGATCTCCACGTTTACACAAACCCGCGCATCATTGGGCCCGACGGATTGCGGGAAATCTGGACGACGGCGGCAGCGAATTATTTTCCGCTCGTGCTGACGAATTTCTGGGCGCAGCACGCGCTGTGGGGCTTGGCGCCGTTCGGTTACCACGCGGTTACGATCGCGTGTCACATGCTGTGCGCGGTGTTGCTCTGGCGTGTGTTGCTCGCGCTGCGGGTGCCCGGTGCGTGGCTCGGCGCTGCGCTTTGGGCGCTGCACCCGGTGCAGGTGGAGTCGGTCGCGTGGATTTCCGAACTGAAGAACACGCAGTCGGGAGTTTTCTTCCTGCTTTCGATTTTATTTTTCGTGCGGTGGATTGATGCCGCGCCGACGGACGGCCCGAAAAAACGCTACGCGTTCGCGCTCGTCGCTGCCGTGCTCGCGCTCCTCAGCAAGCCTTCGACCGTCACGCTGCCGGTCGCGCTCGCCCTGATCACGTGGTGGCGGCGGGGCGGGCTGCGCGCGAGCGATCTGGTCGCACTCGCCCCTTTCTTTCTGCTCTCGGCGATCGCGAGTGGCTGGACGATTTGGGAGCAGCGCGTGCACTCGGGCGCGCAGGGTGCGGAATGGAACGAGACTCTCGTTGAGCGCCTCGCGATTGCCGGCAAGACCGGGTGGTTTTACCTCGGAAAACTGGTGTGGCCGAGGCCGCTCATTTTCATCTATCCACGCTGGGAAGTGGCCGCGCGGGCGCTCGATTTGGTTCCGGCGGCCGGGGCGCTGGTGGTGCTCGTCGTGTTATGGTGGCGGCGAGTGCCATGGCGGGCGGGCTTTGTGGCGGCGGTTTATTTTGTCGCCCTGCTTTTTCCTGTGCTCGGCTTCTTAGACGTCTTCTTTTTCCGCTATTCGTTTGTCGGAGATCATTTCCAATATCTTGCGAGCATGGGGCCGCTGGCGCTTGCCGGTGCTGCGATTGCGCGATGGCCGAGGCGTGTCGGACTCATATCGGCGGGGGCTTTGCTGCTGACCGTGGGGTTCCTTTCGGCCCGCCAAAGCCGGATTTATGCGAGCAACATTGCTCTGTGGCGGGCGACCGTCACCGACAATCCCGCCGCGCACATGGCGTGGATGAATCTCGCCGACTCGCTTTCGAAGGAAGGCCGCCATGATGAGGCGATCGCCACCTTTCACCAGGCGAATGCGCTGCGGTCCGATGATCCCGATGGGCACGCCGATCTCGGCTGTGAGTTGGTGCTGGTGGGCCGCTCCGTAGAGGCGCTGCCCGAATTTGAAACGGCGCTGCATTTGCGGCCGAATAATCCCGAGACGCACTCCAACTTCGCTAATGCATTATGGTTTCTCGGGCGACATGAGGAAAGCCTCGTTGAGTATCAACGCGCGCTCGACCAGCGGCCCGATTTCGGCGCGGCACATAACGGTCTCGGTGCAGCACTGGCGCAGCTTGGGCGCGCGAACGAAGCGCTGCCCCATTTTGCCGCGGCCCTTAAGGCCAATCCGCGGCACGTCGAAGCACACGACAATCTTGGCAACGCCCTGCGCGCGCTGGGCCGCTTGCCCGAGGCAATCGTGGAACACCAAACGGCGGTGAAACTGCGGCCCGGATTCGCCGAGGCCGAAAACAGCCTCGCGCTCGATTTCGAGGCGAGCGGCCGCGCGGCGGAGGCGATCGCGCACTTTGAGCGCGCGCTGGAATTGCGCCCCGATTTCGTCGGGGCTGCCGGCGGTCTGGCGATAGTGCTTTCCTCGGTTGGTCGCGCCGACGAGGCCCGCCGCCGGCTCGAGATCGCTGTGCGCCTCGCACCGAACTCTGCCGCCGCACACAACAACCTCGGTTCATTTTTTGCGGAGACCGGCCGCCCGACGGAAGCGATCGCGGAATTCGAGCAGACCGTCCGGATCGAGCCCAACTGGGTACGGGCGCGGATGAATCTCGGCGGAGCCTTCGCCGCTGCGCAGCGCTGGCTCGACGCCGCGAAACAATTCGAGGCGGCCGCGAAACTTTCACCCGATTCCACCCAGGCTTTCGCGGGCCTCGGCGTCGCGCTGGTCAACGCCGATCGACTGGAGGCGGGCGCGCGGAGTTTTGTTCGCGCACTTCAACTCAACCCGAAGTCCGCCGAACTCCACGCGCAGCTCGCCCAAGTACTGCACGCGCTCGGCCGCGATCGCGAGGCACAGTCGCACCTCGACGAGGCCGCCCGACTCCGGCGCGAGTGATCAGCGCATTAGCTCCTGAGCCTCATCGCGGCCCGGCTCATCGAGAAGTTGGATGCACGACGCCGGCCCGAGATCAGGATTCGTCCATGAGTTAAACGCCCAGACGGCTTTCTTGTCCGGTGTGACCTCGATCACTTGCACGATCTTCGGCCAGTCCTCACGCTTCACGCCGGCGGTCCAGTTGCAGAGCACCGTGTTGCCGTTCGCGAGGCGCGTGACCTGATGGACGCCGTTGAGCGTGATGCCCGGCAGATCGCCGTTCTTCACTTCCCAGACGATCGCGCCGCTCGGATTGATTTCGCGGACAAACGCGTGCTGGTTGCCCGCGATCATCGTGTTGCCGTTGGCGAGCCGCACGGCGTCCCAGACGGACGGTGCGTCGCACGACCAGACCTCGTTGAAGTTTTTGTCGTATTCGATGACGCGGCCGAGGTTCATGTGGGCGATGAGATAGGTGCCGGCACGCGTGAGGCGGACGTTGCGAAACTGTCCGTGAATCGACTTCGCGTCGACGGGCTCCTTGGTCGTCATCGCGTGCTCCATCGCGATTTTCCCGGTCGCGAGGTTGAAGAGCATCAGCTTTGCCGGAAGGCCGTTTTGCATGAACAGCACTTGGTCGTTTCCGACTGGAATCACCGCGTGACACTCCGCCCAAATCGCCTTGCCGTCTGGGCCGGCGCCGACCTGCGGGCACTTGTAGTCGTGGATCGTTTTTCCGTCGGCGGTGATTTTGCGCCAGCCGGTTTTGTAGGCGAAGAGAATGTCGCCGTTGGAGAGCCGATGGATGTCGGAGAATTCGCTGAGTTGGCCGTTGCTCTCGTCCTTCGTGGGAATCTGGTAAGTCCACGCGACCTCGCCGCCGCGGATGAGAAACAGCGTTGCGAGCGGCTTCCGCGTGTCCCACTCGCCGGTGTAGAGAAAATCGTGCTGCGCAAGCCCGCGGCCCGGCAAGACCGGTGGTGGAGCAGGATAGGGCGCGGCTGGAGTTTGCGCGTTGGCGGCTGCAGCGAGACAGAAAAACAGGGTAAAAATTTTCATCGGGGAGGGGTAGATGGGCCGCAGTAAAAACGATCGCGCGGGTCGGCGCACGCCAAAGCTGCGGGCGGTGGGTGGCGCGCACCCCGTGAAATCCGCTCGCCACTCCGCCGTCGGGTGCGCAGAAACGGCGGCAGATTTGCTGCTGGACTTTCCCCATCATGACCGACCGTGCACCCGCTGCCGTCTTCCTCAGTTACGCGCGCTAGGATACTGAGGCCGCCCGGCGCATTGCCGACGCCTTGCGCGGCTTCGGCATCGAAGTCTGGTTCGATCAGGATGCCTTGCGCGGGGGCGACGCGTGGGATCAGAAAATCCGCCGCCAGATCAAGGACTGCACGCTGTTCCTCCCGGTCATTTCGCAGCACACGCAGACGCGCACCGAGGGCTATTTCCGGCTCGAATGGAAGCTCGCCGTCGAGCGCTCGCACCTCATGGCCGAGGGTAAGCCGTTCCTCGCGCCCGTCGCGATCGACCGCGCGCACGAGGAGGACGCCGTCGTGCCGCCGGAGTTCATGCGCGTGCAATGGACCCGCCTGCCGCAGGGCCTGCCCACGCCGGAATTTGTCGAGCAAATCAAGCGCCTCCTCGAAACCCGCGGCAAAGTCGCGCCGGCCCCGGGCCGCGAACCCCTCACGACGACCTCGCTGCCAATGGCGCCCGCGGGGCTTGCGCCGAAATTTGGGGTGTTCGCCGGCTTCGTGATCCTGCTCCTGATGGGCGGTGGCCTTTATTTTTTGCTGCGACCCTCCGCGAAAGAGTCGTCCGCTCCGCCGAAGATCGCCGCGGAATCGAAAATCACTTCGGTCCCTCCCGCCGCCAACCTCCCGCCGCCGACCTCTCTCGCGTCGGCCGCTGCTTTGCTCGGTGAGAAATCTATCGCGGTCCTCCCTTTCGCCAATCTCAGCTCGGAAAAGGAAAACGAATTCTTCGCCGACGGCGTGCAGGACGATGTCATCACCAACCTCGCGAAAATCCGCGACCTCACCGTCATCTCGCGAACGTCCACGCTCGCGTATCGCGACGCCGCCTCGCGCAACCTGAAAAAAATCGCCGGTGAACTCGGCGTCGCGACCGTGCTCGAAGGAAGCGTGCGCCGCGTCGGAACCAAGGTGCACATGAACGCGCAGCTCATCGACGCGCGCACCGACGCCCACCTCTGGGCCGAGACCTTCGACGGCGACGCCGGCGACATCTTCGCGTTGCAAGCCAGTCTCGCGCAAAAAATCGCCGCCTCGCTCAAGGCCACGCTCACCCCCGGCGAGCGCACGCTCATCGAGCGCCGGCCGACCCAAAATCAGGAAGCCTACGAACTCTTCTCGCGCGCCGAGCTTCTCAATGAAGCGCTGAGCCCGGTATCGCCTCGGTCGGCCTACGAACCGATTGTCGCGCTCTACGAGCAGGCGGTCGCCAAGGATCCGGCATTCGCGCTCGCGTTCGCTCATTTGTCAGCACTCCACGGTTTGATGTATTGGTTTCCGGGCGTTGATGCCACCGCCGATCGTCGCGCGCGCGCCGAAGCCACGCTCGCGGCGGCGCGGCTGCTCGCGCCCGATGCGCCCGAAACCCATTTTGCGCAGGGTGAGTTTGCCTATCGGTGCAACGACGACTGGCAGGGAGCGTTGGCGGAATACGCGGTGGCCGAGCCAAGCATGCCCAATGATGCCGCACTACAATATGAGATCGGCACTGCACATCGGCGCCTGCTGAATTTTACGGAGGCAGTGCGGCGCTTTGAGCGAGCCGTGGCGCTGAATCCGCGCGATCTCAATGCTGTCATTGCACTGGCCGAAACACCGCTAGCGATGCGTCGGTATGCCCAAGCCAGGACGCTCGCAGCGCAACATCTCGCCATCTTCCCCGGCGATCGGCGCCTTCGCAGCGTGCTCGTTGCCGCCCAATACGAGTTGGACGGCGATTTTCCTGCCTTTAACCAGGCTCGCGCCGAAATGGGCGTGGGTAGCATCGATCCCTTTGCGCTAGGGCTCGCCTATCGGACGGCGCTCTTGGCGCGCGACTTTTCGGCGGCGGAGCGCATCCTGGCCGATTCGCGCCTCGATCCGAATGTTTTGCTGGAAGCCACGGTTCTCCTGTTTCCCGGATGGGGCGGTTCCACAGGTGCAGTCGGCGGAGGCCTCAATTCCAGGGCGCGCCATCATGCGCTGGTGGCGTTCCTAGTCGGAAAGCGGGAGGCGGCCGCGAAGTTTGCTGATGAGCTGATTGCATCTTATCGCCAAGACAGCCAGACGCCGCGCCAGAAACCCAACGTGTTGCTGGTGATCGCCGAAGCCGAAGCCGAAGCCGGTCGGGTCGACGATGCGATTCGCGATGGCCAAGCGGCGCTCGCCCTTTATCACTCCGATGATGAGTATGCGGCGCTCAGAAGTGAAATGCGCTTTGCCACGATTCAACTCATTCTCGATCGGCGCGACGACGCGCTGGCATCGCTGCGCCGATTAATGAGCCAGCCGGGAACTCTCCCGCAGGCGCTCCGCACCGACCCAATCTGGTCGCGGCTAAAGGACGACCCGCGGTTCGAGGAAATCCTGAAATCTGCGAAGGTGTTTTGAGCGGTGCTCAGGGCGCGGCGTTCACGAGCACGACGTATTGGTTTGCGCGCACGGGGGCGCCGTCGGTGTTGGAGCCGAAGGTGAGGCTTTCGTCTTTCGCTGCGCGGCGGGAAAAAAGTTTCATTGGCTGGCCGTTGACCGTGACTGATTGCTCTGTCGGCTGAAATTGCTTGGTGAGCCACGCGGGCAGCGGCGCGCGTCCATCGTGTGCAATCGTGACCACGGAGCCTGCGGGCACGGCCAGTTCGATTAGATCGACGGCGCTGTAGCGTTGATCGGCGTCGGCGACTTGCAGCCAGTCGGCGCCGACCAGAGTCGCGGGGAGATTCGCGAACGTGTAATCGCGATCGATATAGATATTGCGGCCGTCACGGGCGCCGAGCTCGACGTGCACGATGGCGGACTCGGGGCCGGTGTAGCTGAAGGTCTTGATGAACTTGCCGAGCGAAGTGGCGGCTTTGGCGGCCGACTTCGGTGTGGTCGCGGTGGAGGCAAAGGCAGCATTCGCCGGCGCTGCCGCCGGCAACTTCACCGCTGGCGCAACCGGCGCGATGGTGGTGTAGCCGCCCTCGGCAGAGAACGGTCGTGACTCGATCATGACCGTGGCATCGCGCAGGCCGGCGCTGTTCGCGACGACGGTGATTTTCCCGGCGGTGCGCGTGGCGCGCACGGCTACACGGTTGATGCCCGCCTCGAGATCGAGAAACGCGTTGTTGGTGGAATTGATTTTGCCGCTGTTGTAGCCGCCGCGCCAGACAGCCGGGCCGGCCGTCTCAAAGTCGGCGCGCTGCTGAAACGTCGGGCAGCGCTCGCCGTTGGCGTCGACCGCCTCGACGTCGATCAGCGCGATGTCTTCGCCGTCGGCACGTAGACCGCCGGGTGCCGTGATCGGTGTGAGCTTCAGCGCGATCGGCGCGCCGACGGTGTGCAGCACATGCATTGCGATGACTTTGCCGCCGGTTGAGGCGACGGCCTTGAGTTCGCCCGGCGCGAACGCGACCTCTTTAAACGTGAAAAGATATTTGTCCGAAACCTTGCCATGACCGAGCGACGCGCCGTTGAGGAAGAGTTCGACGTCTTCGGCATTCGACGCGACGAAGACGTTTTTCGTCGTGCCGGTGGGATAGGTCCAATGCCCGATGATGTGCACTTGCGGATCGGGGCGCCACATCGCGGCGCAGACGTAGTAGGCTTCCTTCGGCAGGCGCACGCCATCGACTTCGCCGCCCGCGCGCGCGACTTCAGCCGGCACCCGGCCACCGCTGGTCGAATCGGAAAAAATCCAGTTGCCGCCGCCGGCGTGTTCGGGCGCGCCGAGTTTCTTCATGTATTGGTTCACTTGGTTGGCAGCATATTGCTCGCTCGTGAGCTGGTAGGTCATGCCTTTCGCCTCGGGATAACCGAAGTTCGGCGGCGAGGCATCGTCCCACACGCGGCGCGGCGACTCCTCCCGATCATACTCGCCCTCGACGACGGGCAGACGCGCGATTTCGCGGCCGCCCTCGGTCCCGATACCGACGTCCATGAACTCCGCTGTAACCGCGTCGGCGCGACGGTGCGCGTAGGCGCGGCCGCCGTGCGGGTCGTATTTGTCCATGAGTCCGCGTAACTCGGCCGCGTGCTCGCGCGTGACCTTTTGGTTGCCGCCCTCGTAGATGAGCACCGAGGGGTTGTTGCGAAAATAGATCACCATGTCGCGAAACGCGATCGTGCGAAGCTTCCACGCGGCCCGCACCGTGTCGGACTCGCCATCGGTGCCGGGCTGGAGCGCGATGATGCCGAGCCGATCTCCGGCGTTGATCTGCGCGGGGCCGCTGGCGGCGTGACCCCAGCGCACGAAATTTCCGCCTGCCTGCTTCATCAGATCGAGCGTCGTGAAATGCAGCCAATCGGGCTGCGCAGCGCCAAGGCCCGGCCACTCGTCGGTCGGCTTCTGGCCCCAGCCGTGGAGTTTGAGGTGGGAGCCATTGATGAAAAATCCGGCGCTGGCGTCCCAGCGCACCGCGCGGATGCCGAGGGGAATCTCGGTGGTGTCGATCGTTTGGCCGCCGACGCGCAGCGAGCAGACGACGCGATAGAGGTGAGGATAGGCGGGCTCCCACAGGCGCGGTGACGGGATGACGGCGGCGAGTTTAATCGTGTGCTCCACGCCCGCCGCGATCGTTTCGGTCGTCTTCATCGCGAAGACGGACCTGCCGTCGGCATCGAACATTTCGTTTAGCAATTCAACGGTGGCGCCCGCGGCGCGATCGTTTTTCACCGGCACCTCGACGCCGACCTTGGCGGACGCATTGGAAATCTCAGTCGCGTAAACGTAAGGTCCCGTCGTCTGGAGAAACGAATAGAGCGGCAGCGTGATGTGCAGCGGATCGGTCACGATGAGCCGGACGTTGCGGTAGAGCCCACCGTGTGCGGGATGCCAGTGTGGGTTATTCCACGGGATCTGATCGGCCTGCAAGTCGTCGAGGTTTTCGGGGATCGTCTCGTTCACTTTCTTTGAGAGTTCGCCGAGATTCGGATTCGCGATCGAGGAGAGCGGAGCGGCGGCCTCGCCGTTGCGCTTCGCGAGCTCCGCGATCGTCGCGGGATCGAGCGGGTCCTTCATGAAGCGGTTGTCGACCATCACGGCGAGGACGTTGGGTGCGCCGACTTTCAGGTGAGGCGTAAGGTCGAAGCCGAAGGGGGTGAAGCCGGTTTTCGCGACGCCGAGCTTTTCACCATTGAGGTAAACCTCGGCGATTTGGCGCGCGGCCTCGAACTCGATGAAAACTTTTTTCCCGTTCCACGCCGCCGGCGCGGAAAACGTCTTCCGATACCACGTGCGGCCGCTCCATTGAATCTGCTCGCCGCGGTGGCCGGGCGTGGACCAGTTGTCGAACGTGTCCACGTCGTTGAACGTGTGCGGGGTCGAGACGACGCTCCAGTTGCTGTCGTCGAAAGCGGGGGCCGACGCGCCGGCCGGATCCTCCTTAACAAAGCGCCAGTCCGGATTGAAATTCAGTGTGAGTCGGCCGTTGGCATCGGCAGCACGGAGGGCCGAGGAAAACGCGACGACAACACAAGCGAGGAAAGCGCCCGCGCGGCGGGCGAACGTGGGGTGAAGCATGGGGCGAAGTTAGCGCGGGGTGGTGCGCCTCGGCCAGCGCTTTGATGTTTATCGCGTTAAGCCGCCGGCGCGTCACCCACGGGCGTTTGGCTCGTCTTGCGGTGCGATGACAAAACTCGCCTTCGTCCTATTAGTGTTGGGCCTCGCGCCGCGACCGCCACCGGCCTCAGCAGCTTCGAGGCGATCGAGGAGCCGCTGGTGAAATTTTTTCCCGCGGCGAAGACATTCACGCCGGACGATTTCGTCAATATCACCGATCGCGGCGACGGCGTTTTCCGCATGACCGATCGCTACAATGCCACGTGGTGGGACGGCGATCGGGACACGACCAACAGCGATCGCCAGCGTGCCGAGGTGAAGGGGCTCGGGCCGCACCAGCACGACGGCGAGACGTTTTTCTACACGACCACCTGGCGCACGAACCCGGAGTTTCGCGGCACGGCGGGATTCTGCCACGTGTTTCAACTGAAGGCGACGAACGGCGACAACGCCGCGCCGCTCGTGACGATTTCCATTCATGGCGGCAAAGCGACCGTCGAGGCGAATCCGGTGGGAAAGAAAATCATCGCTCGCGAATTTTCGTGGAAGCCCGGCATTTGGCTGACCGTGCGCCTCATC
Source organism: uncultured Opitutia bacterium (assembly GCA_903896015.1). GTDB lineage: Bacteria > Verrucomicrobiota > Verrucomicrobiia > Opitutales > Opitutaceae > CAITWF01. The sequence goes on from CAITWF010000096.1 coordinate 13,950, forward strand.
ATCAAAACCTCCCGCGCAGCTGACGGTGCGCTCCTCGCCTCGGTGGATGGCGATGCGTTTCAGGGCGCGAGGGGCGTCGAACTTTCACGGCCGGGAGCCGACGAGTATCGCCCGAAATGGGGGCTTTATCGCAAGGCCACGGTCGGCGCGCCGATGGGTGACGACTATGTCGAGCACAGCCAGGTGCGGGCGCTCGGACTCCCCGCCGACTTCGACGCGACCGCTGCGAAGCCGCTGCAGATTCTCGCGCCGGATGACAATGCCGCCCTCGAGCGTGGGGCGCGTGCGAAGGCGCGGGCTGCATCGCCGGCCGTTGCGCTCGCGTGGCTGCGAACGCTGCCCGACGCTGATTCGTGCAATTTCTCCCTCGCCTCGATCGCCGCGCTCTGGGCCGAGACCGATCCGGCAGCGGCGATGGCGTGGGCGGAAAAGTTTCCCCGTCGCGCCGTGCGACTCGACGCAATGACGCGCATCTTCGCCCGTTGGGCCGATCGTGACGTGGGGGCCGCCACGACCTGGCTCAGCCACCACGCGCCCGACGCCGCTCTGGATTCGATCGCGTGGCTGTTTGCGACCGACACGACTTACCGCTACGTCAACCGCCACTACGCGCTCGACGGCGCCGCGTTGATCAAAGATCCGGCTTTGCGCGGCGCGGCGTTTGAGCACGTCGTGCTGATTTGGGCGCGGCAGGATGCGAACGCCGCCGCGGCTTTCGTTGCGGAAACGCCTTCACTTGAACCGGCACAAAAGGCCAGCCTCCTGAAAAAGATCAGCTCCCGTTCCACGCCGGCGAGTGGCTGACCACGTTTCGGGCTTACTTCCAGTTTTCGTCGAAAAACCCGGCATCGACAATCTTGCCGGGCCATTTTGGGCCGGGCGGTGTGTCGAGATCGACGATGGCGTAGTCGGGGAGTTTCGGTGTCTGAACGGCGTTGGAACCGTAGGCGTCATCGCGCAAATCCATTCCGCTGTTCAGGACGACGTAGTGCTCCGGGTGGAGCGGATTCGGGAAAATGAGGATCGGCGCGTAGTGTGAAGCGTCGTAAGTTTTTCCGCGGAAAACTATTTTGTCGGCGGTCCACGTGAGCGGAAGTTGCGGCAGCAACTTCGCGAGAATTTCGTTGGACGAAGGATCGCCCCAGAGGACTAAGTTATTATTGTCGATTTCCTGCGGCGTAAGCGCGGTATCGTCTTTCACGGGCGCGTCGCCGCGGAAGACGTCACGCCACATCTTGGTCGCGTGCGCCAACTCGCGGCTTGTCCACGCGCCGGCCTTTTCGTTGAGCGGCTTCCCCGTCGGCCGGACGTATACGAATGATTCCATGAAGGCATCGTCGATCGCGCCGCTCAGGCCGGCTTTTTTGTGCAGGCGGGATGAGTCTTGTTGCGTCGCATAGCGCCAGCTCCCGGATTCCTTCCAGAGCATGCGCCCGGATTGGGACGAAGGATTGGTGGGCAGCTTTTGACCGTCGATCGTGATTTCGAACGGCGTGCTCAAGAGCTGGAGCTCGCGCACGTTCTTGGTTTCGACGATGACCGCGTTGGTATCGAGCGCCTGAACGTGGGCGTCCGCCCGCTCCCATTCTTTTTCCAAGGCGAGGATCGCAACGCAGCGCTCGCCCGGGTAGCGCGCCGTATAAGTCGTGAGTCGCACTTCGCGCGGCTGCGCTTCGCGTCCTTGGGCGGCGATCTGCTCAAGCCGAGCGGTGAGTTTTTCTTTCGTGGCGGGTTCGTATTTGTGCGCGGTTTGCGGACCGATGAAGCGTTCGAGCTTCAGGCCTTCCTTCGCCATCGCGGCCTCCATGAGATCGGCGGATTGTTTCTGGGGATCGATCTCGCCGCTGTAGGCGATCGTCGGGCAGTTGAACAAATTTCCGGCGACGTCAGTCGCGTTGTACCAGTGCCAAAGTTTTTGCTCCCACCACGGCGGCGGTTCTTTGCCGGGCGCGAGCGCTTTCGTGTAGATGGCGGTTTCGGCGAAACCGGCGCCGGGCGACGCCGAACTCCACAGGCCCGAGTGATGCACCGCGAGATGCCACACGCTCGCGCCGCCCATCGAAAAACCAGCGACGCTCGTCCGCAGCGGATCGATCGCGTAGTCGCGGCGCACAGCGTCCATCGCCTCGAATACGTCGACTTCGCCGGCAAATTTCGTCGCATTGCAGAACCGGCCATACGGGATGAGGACGAGCGTGTCGGCAGGAGCGATCTCGGGGGCGTGGGCCTCGCGCTCGGCGAGAAAGGCGAGTTCGGTGCGTTTTTCGCCGCGGCCGAGCAGCCATACTTGGAGCCGACCCGGCTGATCGCGTTTCCAGTTCTTCGGGACGACGAGGCCGTAGGGTTGCACGGAGCCGTCGAGCTTCGAGCGGTAGCCGCGCACGATGAGGCCAGTCGAGATGAGCCACGGTTTTTCGGCGGCGGAAAATTGCTGCACGCGCTCGTGACCTTCGACGAGCAGATGGCGGGCGAAGGCGATTTCCTTCGGTGCGAAGAACTCGTCGTAACGCAGCGCCCAGTCGACGGCTTTGTGGAAAATCTCCACGTCCGCGAGCTGTGCCAGCGCGCGCTCGTTGTCGGCAGTAATTGCGCGGCTCAGCGCGTCGATCTCGGCGCGCAGTGCGGCCGCGCCGGTGGTCAGCTCGGCGCGATCTTTTTCGGTGATCGCGATGCCGGCGGGTGGGAGGCGTTTCGCGGCGGGTGGGGGACTTTGGGCGGGCGCGAGCGGGGCGAGAAGCAGCGCGGCGAGAAGGAGGGTAGAGCGCATGGGGAAAAGAAAACGACGTGCGTCCGAGGAGCGCACGCCGCGAAAGCGAATCAGAGTTTGCCGAGAACTTCCTTCACCCGCGCCCACGCGGCGTCGTGGGCCTTTTTGTTGGCGGCGTAGGCGTCGACGGATTTTTGCTCGGCGCCAGCTTCGGGTGGCGGTGCTTCGCCGGCGCGCATGAAGCCGTGGCCGGCGCCATCGTAGACGTTGACCTCGTAGGTTTTTCCCGCGGCTTTCATGAGCTCCGTGGATTTCGCGGTGGTGGACGTGACACGCGCGTCGTTGCCGCCGTAGAAGCCGTAGACGGGGCACGCGATGCGCGGGATGTCGTCGGCTTCCTTTGCGTTGTTGCCGTAGCACACAAAGGCGGCCTTCAGATCTTGGTTGTTCGAGGCGAAGCGGAAACTCTGGCCACCGCCGTAGCAGAAGCCGATGACAGCGATCTTGCCATTGCAGGCGTCGAGTTTTTTCACGTAGTCGGCGGCGGCGTTGAGATCGGCGGTGATTTGATCGGCGGGGAGCGCGCGGATTTTCAGGCCGATTTGATCGGCGGCGAGTTCGGAGGTGCCGCCGCCTTTCGGGCCGGCGCCCCAGAGCAAGTCGGGCGCGATGGCGATGTAGCCGGCCTCGGCGAGTTCATCAACGACGCTGCGGGCCCAGTCGGAGAGTCCGAAGATCTCGTGGATGACGACGACGGCGGTGGCCTTTTTGCTGACTTCGGGATAGCCAATGTAGCAACCGACCTCGCGGTCGCCCTGCTTCACGGTGATCCATTCGAGGTGGCGCGGAGATTTTTCGATGCGGGCCTTGGCCCAGTCTTGGGCGGAGGCGGCGGAGGTCGCACAAGCGACAACGAGAAGCAGGAGCAAGCGTTTCATGGCGTGGGGAGGTTGGGTTGGATCAAACGACCGATGCGGGACAACCGGGGAGAACGACGAAGGAAGCTATGACCCGGTTGCTCGCAAGCGACGGAAAAGTGGGTTTCCCTCGCGAGCAACCTTTCGGGCCGCGGCGCGTCATGTTGGTCTGCCGGTGCACGAATCCGGTTGCGCTTTGCGTGCCGCTCTCGTGCATTTCCGTCCGGCAAAAACGCCAAATAACACCCACCTCAACGCAATGAAACTCCGCTTCCTCACTGTCAGCCTCCTCTCCGCCCTGCTCGCCTCGTCCTTCGTCTTCGCCCAGGAAAAAAAGGGCCCGAAGGAAGATCAGACGCCGCTCGGTGAACAAATGGAAAAAATCGGTGGCGCCTATCGCAAGCTTGGCCGTCAGATCAACGACGCCACCAAGAACGCCGATTCGCTCGCGCTCGTCGCGACGATCAAGACCGCCGCCGCCGCCGCGCTCAAGTTCGAGCCCGCCAAGAAAGCCGACATTCCCGCCGCCGACCAGGCGAAGTTCGTTGCCGACTTCCAAGCCAAGCTCAAGGACTTCGCCGCGACTGTTGACAAGCTCGAGGCCGCGCTCAAGGCGAACGACAACGCGACTGCTGCCAAGCTCGTCGATGAAATGAAGACGGAGCGTAGCGACGGCCACAAGGCGTTCGAAAAGAAGAAGGACAAGAAGGGCTGAGCCCCGGTTTTCCGTATCTCCTTTCATCTTCGCCGCGGAAAAATTTTCCGCGGCTTTTTTTCGCCCGCACTGAAATCGCTGCCGATTTTGACTCGCCGCGCCGCCCGCCACTTGCAAAGTGGCTTTTCTGTTTTCCCGTTCCTGACCCGCGCGATTCGCGCACTTCATACCCCGCTCAACCAGAGGAATCGATCATGACCAAACTCGTCTCCGCCGCCTTGTTCTCTCTCACGCTCGCCTCGGCCGCCGCGCTCTTTGCGCAGGCGCCCGCCGCGCCGACCGGTGTGCCGCCCGCGCCTCGCGCGCGGGTCAGCCCGCACGAAACCATCAGCGCAACGATCGGCGGCCGCAACGGACCGCGTGTCACGCTGACCTACGGCCGGCCCTACTCGAAAGATCCGAAGACGGGCGAGATTCGCAAAATCTGGGGCGGCCTCGTGCCGTGGGGCAAGGCCGACCGCCTCGGTTCGGATGAGGCGACGCTCCTTCTCACGCAACAACCGCTCGTGATCGGCGCGACGACGATTCCCGCCGGAGCTTATACGCTCTACATCGTGCCGGCCGAAGCGGGCTCGAAGCTCGCCTTCAGCTCCAACCTCGGCAAGTGGGGCATTCCCGTCGACGAGACGCACGACGTCGCGCGCGTCGATCTCGTAAAGAGTCTGCTCGAAAAGTCCGTTGATCAACTCACGATTACGATTGAGCAGGACGCTGCGACCGGGGGCGGCTCGCTCAACATCTGGTGGGAGACCACAAAACTTTCGCTGCCTTTTACCCTCAAGAAGGGCTGAGCGCGCGGCTTGCGCCGCGAACCCATTCGTCCGGCCGTGCGCCTCAGCGCCGGCCGGATTCTTTTTTCAGCAGGCGCGCGCGACCCTCTTCGAGCCTCGCCCGTTCCTTCGCTGTGAGACTGCCGATGCCCGACTTCGCGATCTTGTCGAGCAGCGCGTCGACCTCGCTCATCGACATTTCCTCGGACGACTGGGACGATTTTTCCGCGCCACGTTTCACGGGCAGATCGGGGAGGACGCGGAGGTTGGGCCGGCGTTTCGGCCAAAGCCGCAACGAGGGAAGCGTGAGTAACCCCTGCTGGTAGCGCACGAAAGTATAGGCAAACCCGCAGGTCGCCGCGATCGAGAGCAGCGTCGGCAGGTCGTGATAGGCGACCGCGTAGAGCGTGAAGATGCCCACGATCGCGAGCGCGGCCCACTTGGCGAGAATGTCGAACATCAGCACCGCGTTCGGATAAAGGGTGGCGAACGCGATGAACAACGCCAGTGCCCCGGTTTCGCCCGAGCGCGAAAGGGGCCACCACGAACCGAGCGCAGTGAAGAGCAGCGGCGTTGCGAGATAAATGCCCGCGTAGAGGGTGAAGAATTTCCGGCGTCCGAAAAATTTCTCCACCTCGCGCCCGAACCACAGCATCATTAGCAGATCGATCGGGAACTGGAAATCGAGACTCGGCGGGTTGACGAGGCCGTAGGTCAGCACGCGCCACACCTGGCCGTGCAGCACGAGTGGGCTGTGAAACACCAGCCAGTCGAGTGCGCCGCCGAGGCGGAACGCGAGCGCCAGCGTCGTCGCCAGCAGCGAAGCGACATAAATCCCCACGAGAAAATGCGTGGCGTAGACAGGATGGCCGCGCCACCACGTCACTGGCTGATGCTCTTCCGACTGGCCGTAAAGACTCATGAGGGTTTGCCGCGCACCTTGATCGTTCATCGCGCTGCCCGCAAGCAGCGATCGAACTGTGCGGCCGACGGTTCTTGCAATTCTTGCGCTGGACAATCGCGCGACCGTCGTTTGATTTTTATTAGCTTTAGTTTCCCACCCGCGTCGCGTGCCACTGACCGGTCGCGCGTTTTTTTACCACCCAAGCGCCCATGAAAATGCGTTCCCTGATCGTTGTCTCATCACTCGCGTTGGCGAGTCACCTGTGGAGCCAGACCGCCTCCACCGCGAAAGAAGATCCGTCTGCCAACGACGTCGTCAACCTCTCTCCCTTCACCGTCAATGCCGACGAGGACAACTCATGGACGGCGAGCACGACGCTCGCTGGCACGCGCACCAAGCAGGAACTCGCCAAAGTTCCCGCCGCCGTCGACGTCATCACGGCCGAGTTTATCAAGGACCTCGGGCTCGGCTCGCTGGAAGACGCCGGCAACTACGTCGCGGGCGTCACCGTGCAGCCTCGCTTCGAGTCGCGCAACGACGACGGCCGCATCAACTACCGCGGCCTCGTCAGTGGCGCCACCTCGCGCAATTTCTACATGTGGTATGTGCCGGCTGACACTTACAACGTCGAGCGCTTCGACTTCAGCAAGGGCTCGAACTCCGTCATGTTCGGTGACTCCACGCCCGGCGGTCAGGCGATTATTTACACGAAGCGCCCCCGTCAGAGGGACCTCACGGAAGTGTTTGCGAGCTACCAGAGCTTCGATACCTCGCGCCTCCAACTCGACGTGAACCGGGTCGTCAACAAGCAGTTCGCCATCCGTTTTAACGCCGTCGACCGCACCGACCGCACCTACGTGCACCACAATTTCCAGCGCCTCGAGGGCGCGGATCTCGCGGTCTCCTACTCGCCGTTCAAACATACGACGATCATCATCGAGGGTGAACGCGGCCGCTATGTGCGCCGCCGTGCGGACAATGCGCTTACGATACTTGATGTCGCCGCGGCGGGCAAAGGCTACAACGCGAACAACCGCTGGTTTTACACCTCCGACGGCACAATCATTCAAAGGCCCAACGCCGCGATTCCGACTTCTGACACCACTGCGGCGAGTGGCAACACGCTCTCGCTTCTCTCCGGCCAGTCGGCGGTCGTCACGCTCCCGGGCGGCGTGAAGCGCACGTTCTACGGCTACAGCCGCTACCTCGATGTGCTCGGCAGTAACGATTACCTGGACCGCCCCTACAATGTTTTCACCGCCACGATCGACCAGTCGATCGGGAAGCTTGAACTCGAGTTTTCCTACAATCAGCAATTTCAGCATCAGGACCGCAACGACAACTCCTTCGGCACCTCGCAGTCGCCTCCGGTAATCAGCGTCGATGGCAGCGGCCGGCCCTACGTCGATGAAACCGGCTCGGTGCCGTTCAAGATTTTCGGCAACATCGTGAAAGCGGGCCGCGTTTCCGCGGCCTACTCGTTCGAATTCGGCAAGTGGATGAAGCAATACCTCGTCGTCTCTGCGCTCCGGCAGAAGGACTACGCGTTCAACAAGCGCTACTTCATCGCGAACAACGCCGGCACCGGCTCGATCATGAACAACATCATCACGTTTCGCGCCTATCTCGACGATCCGCGCGTCGATACGGATGCTTACTGGAATCAATTCATCCTGAAGAATCTGCCGCAGACCCCGACCTTTCAGCCGCAGCTCTTTGAAACCTACGTTAACACCGGCCCCTACGTCGACATCCGCTACAATCGCAACGCCTCCGCCTCGCTCTCCGGTGAATATTTCAAAGGCCGGCTCAACTCCATCGTCGGCCTGAGTTGGAGCCGCATCAGCCGCAAGATTCCCGCCGCTTACACCTACACGCTGGATGCGCGCGGCCTCATCACGCCGCCCGGCACGCCCGATCAAAATCCAACCGCCTACACTTACGATCCGAACTACGATCTTGGCGCCCGCAGCACGATGCTCGGTCTCTCCGGGGAAATCTACCGAGGCGAAAATCTCGGCGTGAACCTCTATGGCGTCTACTCGCAGTCGTTCAACTGGCAGTCCGCGCAGACGTTTTTCGGCCAGGCGCTCGGCCCGATCCTCGGGCAGACCCATGAGATCGGCCTCAAGGGCGACCTCTTCCAGAAAAAGATTGTCTACACCTTCGCCGCCTTCGACATCAAGCGCCAGAACGTCGCCTACAACTGGACCCCGGACAATCTGCCCGCGACCAATCTTGAGGACCTGATCAATCCCAACAACCTGAAGCCCGGCGACGCGGGCTATGTCTCCGTGGTCAACGGCCTCAACAACGAGCGCCGCACAGTCAACTCCAGTGAGGAGTCGAAGGGCATGGAGCTCACGTTACAGGGCCGTCGTGTCATGGGCCTTCAGGCCCGCCTCACCGGCTCGGTCTCGCGCGTCGAGGCTACGCCCGATTTCACCGTCTTCCAAAAATTTCTCGACGACGCGATCGCCCGGACGACAGCCGCCAACGCCCTCGGCGGAAACAAGGCTATGGCCGAAACTGCGGCCAACATCGCCAACGCGCAAACGATCATCGGCTCGAACACGCTCACGAAGGCCACGACAGGTCGCCGCACGGCTCCATTCCTCGCGAGTTTCGTGCTCGACTATGAGGTGCCGCGAGTGGCCGGCCTCCGCGTCGGCTTGAACGGTGTGCTTACGCCGAACTACAACATCGCAATCTTCAACGGCCGGCCCTATCGCGCCGGCGCTCAGTTTCCCCTCGGAGCCTACGCGATCTACGACACGCGGATTGCGAAGCGGCATTTCACTCTGCGTGGCAGCGTACAGAATTTCTACGATGTCGCGAACGGCAGCAGCGAATACCGCAAGACCGGCGCAAGTGCCCTCAATACCGTCTCTCAGACGCCAAACTGGATCTACCGCTACGTTGATCCCGTCACCTATTCGATTTCGATCAACGCGCAGCTTTGAACGCGGACGCTGAGCGGCGGAAACCCACCGATTCGTTACGGATTTCCGTTTGCGCCCGCGGGCGTTTCGCGCACCTTTTTGTCCATGAACCTGAAGTTCCCCGCCCTCTTGTTTTCGATCGCGCTCGCTCCGGCGGCGCTGGCTGATGTCTCCGTCACCCTTTCGAACGTTCACCTGTGCTGCAATAGCTGCGTGAAGGGCGTGGACAAGGCGACCGCGACCGTTGTGGGTGCCGCCGCCCAATCCGATCGCAAGGCCGATACCGTGACGATCACGGCGCCCGACAAGGCAACGGCGCAAAAGGCGGTCGATGCTCTCGTCGCCGCCGGCTACTTTGGGGTCTCCAGCGATCCTTCGATTAAGGTCGATGCTTCGAGCGGTGCGAAGGATGGCATGATCGAGTCGCTCACGGTAACGGGCGTGCACCTGTGCTGCGCCAAATGCGTCGATGCGGTGAGCGATGCGCTGGAGAAAGTCCCCGGCGTGAAGGCCAACACCGCTACGAAATCCGCGGTCTCGTTTGAGGTCACGGGCAACTTCGATGCGAAGGCCGTCTTCGCCGCGTTGCACGACGCCGGTCTCACTGGCAAGGCAGCCGCTAAATAATCGCGGGACTCCACGCTGACTTACGCTTCCCTCTCAAAAATCAGGCGCGCCATGGGCGCGCCTTTTTGCTTTCCAGCGGCGTGCGCGAAAACCTAGTCGCGCTCGGCTGCACTCACTTCAGCTCACGGATCTTCACGTTGCGATACCAGCACTCGTCCTCATGATAGGTCAGCATGATGTGGCCGGTAATCTTGTCGCCGAAGCCGGGCTGCTTGGCGAATTTGCTGGCCGCCACGCCGGCTTTGACGGCCTCGCTACCGAGGTCGTAGGCAAGCGCGAGCCGGCCGTTAAGCCAGTGCTCGACATGGTTGCCCTTGATCACGACCCGCGACTGGTTCCATTCGCCCGCCTCGCGGTAGGCTTTGTCGGCCGCCGGCGGGAGCACGAAGTAAAACGACGCCGTCTGGCGAATCGGCCCGTGCTGCGCATCGGGATGCCGCTTGTCGTCGAGCATCTGGTATTCGTAACCCGGCGCGCCCGGCCGCTCCTCGGTGACGCAGTATTTGATTCCGTTGTTCGCGCCGGGCGCGAGGCGCCACTCCCAACTGAATTCAAAGTCGGTAAACTTTTTTTCCGTGATCAACTCCGGCCCCTTCACCTTCGGGATCGTCTTGAGGAGGCCATCCTTGATTTCCCAGCCGACGGTCGGCGGGCCTTTTTGCCGGTAGGCGCGCAGACCGGCGAAGGAGTGGCCGTCGAACACGAGTTCCCAGCCGGCGGCTTTTTCCGCAGCGGTGAGTTCATTGTCGGCGGCCCGTCCGACGGCGATAGAGACCATGGCGACACAGGCGAGCAATCGGAGTAGTTTCATGGGGTGCGGGTATTGACGCAGCGCGGTGGGTGAGGTGACAAAGAAAAATTGCCCGTTGCTCACGGCGCCGGCGCCAGCGCGGACCGCAACTGCGCAAAGCGTGCCCGCATCGGGTCGTCGGTCGCATATTCAATTCCAGTCTCCAGCAGTTCGCCGGCCTCGGCGCGACGCCCCGCGCGCACCAGCACGAGCGCGATCCGGTAACTTACAACGGGATCCATTGCGAAAAGCTTTCCACCGCGCGCGAGTGCGACGAGGTCAGCGGGCGGGATCGGCCCGCGGGTTTGCAGCCAAGCGTCGGCGAGCAGGCTGAAGACTTCCGGCAGCGGCGGCGCTAGCTGCACCGCGATCCGCAAGGGCTCGACGATCGGCGCGATCTCGGCGGCGGAGAAAAACCGGTCCGGGGGCTGGTCGCGCCGCAGTTGTGCGAAGCGCAGCCGCGCGAGCGCGTAGGCAGCCTGCGGTCGCGGCGCACCCGCGGCCAGAGCGTCATCCAGCAATGGTTGGCCGGCCGCCAGATCGCCGGCGTCGAATTCGCAGAGACCAAGCTCGGCGAGGAGCCACGCGTTTTTCTCTCCCCGTTCGTAGGGCTCGCGCAGCGTGCGCCGGGCTTGGATGATGTAGCTCTCCACGAATTCCGGGTGCGTGCGCCGCACGTAGCTGATTTCGAGTCGCTCCCACGTGCCGCGCAGCCGCGCGATTGCGAGCGGGGTCGCGTCAAGCAGTTCGGGCGCGGCAAACTGTGGGACGGGGTCTTCCGCGAGGCGCAACGGGTCCTTGATCGCCAACGGGAGGTAGTCGTTGAGCCGGTCGCGGAGGTCTGAGAAACCGAAGCCGAAGCACTGTGCGAACAATTCCTCTGTCACGCGTTGCTCGCTCGCGAGCCGCGCGAATTTCCAGAACGCCGCACGTGCCCCGTTCCGCGGATCGAGCGCCCAGCGGGCGAAGAGCCCGACTTGTGCGCGCAAGGTGAGCACGCGCCGTGGCTGGCTGTTTTCGGCGCCGCGCAAAGCGTCGGGCGCGAACATTTCGCCGGCCGGCAGGAGCGCGCGCGGCCGCGCCGGATCGCGGAGGAGAGCGCGGCTCTCCTCGGGCGACATCCAGAGGAACGGGCGCAGCGTGACGCCGGTCTCGTTCGGGGAAATTTGGCTGCGTAAGACGAGCAGGCCTGCGGTCAGCCACGGCGGCAGCATTGGCGTGCGCCGCTCGAGCAACGAGCGCAGGTAGTCCGCGGTGATCGCGAGTTCCATCTGAGCCAGCTCGGTGTCGTCCAGATAGGAAAAGAAACCGGCCTGATCGCGATCGTCGATGCGGAGGTTGGGCAGATAGTGCACCGCGACGGCGCGGCCTGGAGTCTGCAGGGGTGTCGGGCGCAACACGTCTTGGGCTACCATGTCGCCGGCCTTGGGCGCGACGGCTGCGTCCGCCAAAATCGTGATCGAGGACAGGTGGGCGAGAAATTCGTCCGGCACGAGCGCGTGGAGCCGCTGCCACGCGCGTTCGCGTTTCGCAATAAACTCGAGGGTGAGCTTCGGTGGGCAGCGCGAGAGGTATTCGTCGCCGTGCACCTCAGTATAGAGCCAGTGCGCCGAACCGATCGTTTCGTTCACGATCATCGGTGGCAACTCGACAACGGGCCCGGGCGGCTGCGCCACCAGCGGCGTCGACGCGCCGCCGACGAGGAGGGCGCAGCGCCATGTGACGGCCCGGCCGATCATTTGATCTCCTTCGTCTCGCCGACTTTCACTTGGTAGTCGTAGAGGTTGAGGTTGAAAAAAACTTCTAGTCGCGCGTAAAGCTGCATCCGCGCCTCCGGCAGGCCGGCAGTGTAGGCGGCGTTGACTTCGACGTAGTCGGAGTCGGTCGCGATTTTTTTGAGGTGGCTGCGCACTTCGCGATTCGTAGTTTCAATCGCATCGGAACGGCCAGCGTTTACTATTTGAAAGACGGCGTGCGTGAGCGTGTCCGGCTGTGCGAGGACCGCGAGCGCCGCGAGATCGGCGCCGCTGCGCTGGAGAAATGCGCGGTTTGCCTCGAGCGTGAAATCCACTTGTTGACCCATGTCGGTCGTGGGCGGCACCTGGAGCCAGCGACCGGGAGCGAGCGGGGCGTTGTCCGCGACCGCGCAGCGAAACGCGTCTGGGCGCAATTCTAGCGCGCGCACCGCAAGGTAGCCGCCAAAGCCGTGACCGAGTGTGGCAACGCGCTTGCGATCGATCGAATGACGCGCGGCGATCCAGTCGAGTGTGGCGAGCGCGTCGTCAATCGGCGCGCGATCGAGACCGGCGAGGATCGCGTCGCGGTGCGCGCGGCCGAAACCGCCGACGCCACGGTGATTGAGCCGGATGACGATGAGGCCCATCTCCGCGAGCACCTGCGCCTCGCGATCGAACTCGGCGTGTGGGCGAGCCGGAAAGCCGTCGGCAAAACAAATCACTGCGGGTGGCGGGTTGAGCCGCGTGGTGCGAGGGAGCGTGACGTAGCCGGTCAGGTGGATGCCGTCCGCGGTGTCGAAGGCAAACGATTCCGTCATGTGCAGGTTCGAAGCATCAAGCCACGGCGCACTGCGCAAAATTTCGAGGACAAGATTGTCGGGCTTTTGCCACACGAAATACCGGCCTGGCTCCGTGCCACCCGTTACCCGCAAGAGGAACGCCGCGCGATCGTCGCTCCATTCGAGCAGTTCGACGGTGCGCTGGGGAAATTTTTTCTCGAGCGTGCGCTGTGCCGCCGCGAGTTCGGGGTCGCGCCAGACTGCGATGGGTTGCGGTCCCGGGCTGCGCACGCCGGCGAGCTGACCGCGTGCCTCGTCGAAGACGAGCTGACGCGACGGATAGTCCGGTTCAAGCGGTGTGAGATCGACGTGCGCCAACTCCAGCGCGAGGTCGGTGCGTTGCCTTGTTATCAGGTTGAGCGCGTAAACGCCAAATGTGTCGCGCCCCACATTCGAGGCGAAGTAGAGCACGTTGGGATCGGGATCGAAGCCAAGGGGAAAGGCGCGCTCGCCGAAATAATTCTGCGGAGTGGTCGTGAAATGGCCGGCAAGCGGGCCCAGCCAGGGCTCGTCGAATTTCAGCTCCGGACTGCCGACGATCGCGAACGGGCGCTCGAGTGAAAAGAACGGCTTCGCATAGCTGATGCGCGAGCGGCCCTGCCAGTCGTAGCCGAGTTCGCCGTTCAGGAATTCGTCGCCGAGTGGATCGAGTTTGCCGGTGCGCACATCGACTTTGAAGAGCGTGGTCGGTAGCATCACGGGCACGGCGATGGATGGGGCGTGCGGGCCGCCGGTTTCCGCCACACCGAGTGATGGAGGCTGCATCATGAGCGTGTCGCCGAGCGCCTGCACGAGCAGGTGATCGCGAGCCCCGGCGGGAAAGCCGACGATGCGGCTGAAGCGCGGGCGATCGTCGGTTTCGAAGGTTGCGGGATTGTTGATCTGCCCGACCAAATCGGGGCCGTTGAGCAAGGTGCGGGGGTTTTTCCCATCGGCATCGATCGCGAAGATGGGGGCGAAATGTTTTTGCCTCGGACCGGCGGGGCCGACGAGTTCCTCGCGCGGGGCGAAGACGAGGCGGTTCGGGCCGGCCCAGCGGAGAAAGCGCAGCGTGGAGCGTCGCTTCTCTTGCGAGAAACGCACGTCCGTGTCGTCTTCGACGGCGATGCGCACCTTCGCGTAGGGCTCGGCGAGCGCCAGGATGACGACGTCGAGTTCGTCCTTCACGTGCTCGGTGTAGGCCACATGGCTTCCGTCGGGCGAGAGCGTCACCTGCTCGGCTAGAAACGGCTTGAAGAGCATGACGACCTGCTCGCGCGTTGTCGCCCGGGCGGCAGTCATCAGCACTGCCGTGACCAAGCAATTAGACAAGTGGGCGAAGGGGCGTCGCACGCTCCGAAAGCGTCCGCGTTGCGCCAGCGAAGGCAAGACACCGATCTGGCGCAAAGCCGACTTTAGTTTGTGCGGTTTTCTCTTCTATGCCGGTGACGAAGGATCCGCCATGACGGGGAAACCATCATCGTCAGCGCGGCTGCGACTCCGAGGCAGTCAACAGTTGAGCCGAAAGTGCTTTGTGATGCGTTGATTTTGGCGGCGCACTGGTCTTGTGTTCGCCGTCTGCCACCCCGCAGCTTCTGCTGCACCATCCGCCTGACCCCATGAAAATGCGCCCCTCTTTCCCCGATTCTTTCACGCGCCGAGACTTTGTTCGCACCGCCGCTGTTACCGCCGCCGTCGCTCCGCTCATCGTGCCCTCGCGGTTTTTCGGCGCCGAAGCGCCGAGCAATCGCATTCGCGTTGGCCACATCGGCTGCGGTCGCATTGGCCAGAGCCATGACATGCCCGGCGTCGCCAATGCGAAACTCGCCGATGTCGTCGCCGTGTGCGATCTCGACTCGCGCCGGCTCGCAAGCGGCAAGGCGAACGTCGAGCGCCTCTTCCGCGCCGCCCAGCTCGCGGTGCCGACGATCGATACCTACGCCGACTACCACGAATTGCTCGCGCGCAAAGACATCGACGCCGTCGTCATCAGTCTGCCCGATCACCAACACGCCGAGGTCGCCATCGCGGCGTTGCGCGCGGGTAAGGATATTTATCTCCAGAAGCCGTTCACGCTGACGCATGCTGAGGGTGTGCTGCTCCGCGCGGAGGTCGCGAAGTCTGGCCGGATCCTCCAGGTTGGCAGTCAGCAGCGTTCGTGGGGCCCGAACGAACAATTCCGCAGGGCGTGCGAGTTCGTCCGCAGCGGCCGCGTTGGCAACCTTCGCAAGGTCGAAATCGGTCTCCCCATCGATCCGACGAAGCCCGACGATCCGGAACAACCGGTGCCGGCGAATCTCGATTATGAAAAGTGGCTCGGGCCCACGCCAAAGGTTTACTACACCGAGCAGCGCGTGCATCCGCAGGGCGTCGATCGCCGCGGCAATCCCGACGTTGCATCGCGCCCGGGTTGGCTGCGCAACGAGTCCTACACCCTCGGCATGATCACCGGCTGGGGCGCGCACCATTTCGACACCGCCCACTGGGGCATGGGCATGGAACTTGGCGCGCCGCTCACGATCGAAGGCAAGGGTGAGTTTCCGACGAACAGGATTTGGAACGTCCACGGCGCCTATCACATCGAGCTCACTTATCCGGGTGATGTGCACATGACTGTGTCCGACGACCTCCAGAACGGGATTAAATTCATCGGTGACGAGGGTTGGATTTTTGTGACGCGCGACGGTTCCGCCACTGCCAGCGATCCGACCGGCACGGGCGGCAAGTTGAAGTGGCTCGACGCTAGCAACCCCAAGTTGATCGAACCGAGCGACAAGCTCGCCGTGCAGTTTCCGCACAGCCTCTCGCACCACAAGAACTGGCTCGAGTGCGTGAAATCGCGATCACAGCCCCTCGCGCCCGCGCCGGTCGCCCACTGCGCGAACAGCGCGTGCATCGTGAGCTGGATATCGATGAAGCTCGGCCGCCGGCTCACTTGGGACGGCAAGGCTGAACGCTTCGTGAACGACGACGCAGCCAACGCGATGCTCTCCCGCGAGGAGCGCGCCCCCTACGGCGCCGCGCGCCTTGTGAAAAGTATGCCCGCGTGAAACGGCTGGTCGTTTTTTTGCTGATCGCGCTTTCGACGGCGGCGGTTCGGGCGCAAGCCGGCCCGGCGCCGGCGCGCTTCCGGCTCGTCACGCTCGATCCGGGGCATTTTCACGCATCGCTCGTGCAGAAGTTCATGTATGCCGACGTCGATCCCGACGTGCACGTTTACGCGCCGCCGGGTGACGACGTCGCGGAGCATCTGAAACGCGTGGACAGTTTCAACCACCGCGCTGACTCGCCGACGCACTGGCACGAGGAGGTCTACACGGGCGCCGATTTTTTTGAGAAGATGCTCGCCGAGAAAGCCGGCAACGTCGTCGTCATCTCCGGCAACAACGCCCGCAAGACCGACTACATCGTCCGCGCGCTCGAAGCCGGCCTTCACGTGCTCGCCGACAAACCGATGGCAATCAACGCAGCGGATTTCGCGCGGCTGCAAACGGCGTTTGCCACGGCGGCGGCGAAGCACGTGCTGCTTTACGACATCATGACCGAGCGCTTCGAGATTGCGACGATCCTGCAGCGGGAGTTGTCGCGGCAATCTGCGCTCTTCGGCGAAGTTGTGCCTGGCACACCCGACGATCCGGCGATCGTGATGGAGAGCGTGCATTATTTCTCGAAGGTCGTGGCGGGCTTGCCGCTCAAGCGGCCGCAGTGGTTTTTCGACGTGAGGCAGGAAGGCGAAGCGATCACAGATGTCGGCACGCATGTCGTCGATCTCGTGCAGTGGGAACTCTTCCCGGATAAACTGCTGAGCCCGGCCGACGTCGAGATGCTGCGCGCGCGCCGCTGGGCCACGCCGATCACCCGCGCCCAATTTCAGCGCGTGACGGGCGCGGCGGATTTTCCCGAGTTTCTGCGCGCCGACGTGAAGAACGGCGTGCTGCAGGAATTTTCGAACACGGAGTGCACCTACCGGCTCCGCGGCGTATGCGCGCGCGTCGTGGCCGAATGGCGCTTCGAGGCGGCGGCCGGCGGCGACTCCCATCACTCGATCCTGCGTGGCACCAACGGAAAACTCGAAATTCGCCAATCCGCGGCGGAGAATTTCAAACCCGTGCTCTATATCGCACAGGGCGATCGCGCGGAGCGGACCGTCCCAGAACCGATCGTCGCGGCGGCGATCGCGTCGTTGCAGGCGAAATTTCCCGGCGTCGGTTTCCGGCGCGCTGGCGCGGAGTGGGCGGTTACCGTGCCAGACAAATACGATGTTGGCCACGAGGCGCATTTCGCTCAGGTGACCGAGGATTTTCTGCGCTATCTTCATGAAGGTAGCGTGCCCGAGTGGGAAATCGCTGCCATGCTCACGAAATACGCGACCACGACCCGCGCCTACGAACTCAGTCATCGGCCGTGAGACATTGACCGTCCGACAGCCACGGTGCTCGGCTTTCGTCGAGAGAGGGGATTTTGTTTTCCGATTACCCCATGAATGCCGAAAACCTGTCCTCCCGGATCGCCACGATTTTCTTGCTGACGCTGGTCGCCCTTTCAGCGCGGGCCGTTGAACCGGCCGCCGCCGAGCCGCCGAAATCGTGGATTGATCCGGACACGGGTCACCGCGTGATTCGCCTCACGCGCGAGCCGGGCTCCGATAGTTTTTATTTTAACTACAACGCGTTCACACCCGACGGGAAAAAGATGGCTCTCATCACGCCGGGCAGCGGCATCGGTGTGATTGATCTCACGACGCTGGAGGAGAAGACGCTCGTGAAGGGCCCGGCCAAGACGATCGTCGTTGGCTCAAAGACGCCCACACTCTACTACACCCGCAACACCAAGGAGCCGTTTTTCTCCGAGCTTTGGGCGGTCAATCTCGATACCAGCGAATCCAAAAAACTCGCCGATCTGCCGCGCCGCGCGAGCGTCGTGACAATCAATGCCGATGAAACGCTCGGCGCGGGGACGTTTATTGAAGGCGATGCGAACGTGGGCGGCGCCTACGACGGCACACCGCAGCAGCAGGCCGGGCGCATGTCATCCGTCAATATGGGTGAACCGGCGAACAAGGGCGAAATGATGGCCCGCCGCCTCGCGGCGAAGCTGCCGATGACGATGTTCACCATCGATCTGCGGACGGGAAAAATCTTTCCGTTGCTCGAACACAGCACCGACTGGCTGAACCACCTGCAATTTTCGCCCGCCGATCCGACGCTGCTGATGTATTGCCACGAAGGCTCGTGGGAAAAAGTCGATCGCATCTGGACGATTCGCGCTGACGGCACGCAAAATCAACTCATTCACAAACGAACGTTGGAGATGGAAATCGCGGGCCATGAGTGGTGGGGCGCCGACGGCCAAACGATCTTTTATCAGCTCCACTTCCCTCGCGGCGGGCGCGTGTCCTTCATTGCGAGCTACAACATCGCGACGCAGCAGCGCACGTGGCTGCAATACAGCGCGGAGGACCAATCCTCGATTCACGACAACTCGTCGCCCGATGGAAAATTATTCTGCGGCGACGGCGACAACCGTTCGCCTTGGATTTTTCTCTTCCGCCCGAAGCTGATTCAGGATCGCGGCACGATCGGCGAACATCTCATCAAAGGTGGCTATCTTGAGTCGGAAAAGCTGGTGAACATGGCGAAGCAGAACTACCGGCTCGAACCGAATCCGATGTTCACGCCCGACATGAAATACGTCATCTTTCGTTCGAATGTGTTTGGCCCGGACTACGCGTTTGCGGTCGAGGTTGCGAAGGCGACGAAGTAGCGCGGCGCGGATCATCTGGCCGGCGCGGGTGCGGTCGTTTCGGCGGGCAATCGTTGCAGGGCGTCGCGGACATCCGCGAGCGTTCCGACCGCGACAAAGAGTCGGAAGGGATAGCGGCCCGGCGCGATGCGTTGTCCCGGCCCGCCTTGGCGGAAGACGCAGTTCCATTTCACGACTTGCTCGCGGGCGAAGCGGAAGCGGCCGTAGCGCGCGTCCGCTTCCGGCGACCAGATTCCCATGGCGTAACCGCCGCCGGACGTGGCGAGCACGACGGGCTCGGATTGTTCGCCCGGGCCGTCGCTGAGGGGCGCCAGTTCGCCGCGCGCGCGATCGAATTTCCAAAACTGAGAGAACTCCGCCGGCATGTAGCCCGTCAGCGCCTCAAACACGGCTTGCTGGTGCGGCTCGCCCTCCGGCACGGTGAAGACGACGTTGTAGGCGATAACATGACCCAGACCATGCCAGCCGAGTTGCACCCGCTTCTCGAGGAGGTGGTTTGAGAGCACCGTCGTGTTGCACGCGGGGTAAGCTCCGGATTTTTCTCCGGGCGCGAGCCAGAACGCCATTTGCGTTTTGGTTTCGAGCTGGCCGGGCTTCGTGGTGAGCGCGATCAGACGGCTCGTAGACGTGGGCCCGATATGATCGCGGCGCGAGCCGGCCTCGGTGGGGTTGAAGGTTTCGCTCCGCATGGGCAGTTGCCCGGCATCGAAATTCGAAGCGGACTGCAACTGGCGTCCGTGATCGGTTGAGTTGATGAACTCCTTGCCGCCCCACGTGAGCGAGTGGAATGCTCCTGCGACGCGCGAAGTCGTCGTAAGGACGATTTCGGAGTCGCCGGCGGGTGCGCGAATTACC
Organism: uncultured Opitutia bacterium; assembly: GCA_903896015.1. Taxonomy (GTDB): domain Bacteria; phylum Verrucomicrobiota; class Verrucomicrobiia; order Opitutales; family Opitutaceae; genus CAITWF01. The sequence continues at coordinate 33,494 of CAITWF010000096.1, forward strand.
GCATCGCCGCTGACGGGCGAATGAATCGCGCCGGCACATCCACCGAGGAACGCGCAAGCGGCGAGGCCGAAGATGGGCACCAGAGATAGGCTTCGCATGGAGCGATATTTGCGGATCGCTGCGGCTGCGTGTCGAGATTCCGATGATTTCGCAACGTGAGCCCAACGCGGGCTTCGCGATCTATGGGCGGCGGCTGGCGTTTGGCGGTAATTGCTGTTGCGTGGCAATCATGGTCCTTGTGCATGACAAACCCGTCTTGGCGGTCACCGCTGTGGGCAAGAGCTACGGCGAGCGCGCGGTGCTCGCCGGCGTGTCGTTTTCCATCGCCGCAGGCGAACGCATCGCGCTCACCGGGCCCTCAGGCAGCGGCAAGACGACGCTCCTGAACTGTCTCGGTGGCGTCGATCGCCCGGATGCGGGCGAGATCGCGCTGCTCGGCGAGCGCATCGATCAGCTTTCGAGTGACGGCCTCGCCCGACTGCGGCGCGAGCGCGTCGGCACGGTCTTTCAGTTTTTCCACCTGCTGCCCACGCTGACCGCAGCGGAGAATATCGAGCTCCCGCTCCAACTCACGGGCGTGCCCCCTGTCGAGCGCGCGGAGCGTGTAGCGGCGGCGCTGGGTCGCGTGGGGCTGACGGCGCGCGGCGCGGCCCTGCCGTCGCAACTCTCCGGCGGCGAGCAGCAACGCGTGGCAATCGCGCGTGCACTCGTGCATCGGCCGGCCCTGATTCTGGCGGACGAGCCGACCGGCAATCTCGATTCCGCCAACGGGGAAAATATCCTGCGCCTCCTGCGCGAGTTGACGGACGAGACGCGCACCGCGCTCGTGCTGGTCACGCACAGCGAGGAGGCGGCGGCGATCTGCCACCGCAACATTCACCTCCGCGATGGCCGCATCGTCGGCTGAATCCGCGATGGCCGCCATCCAGAGCCTGTTGCTGCGCCGCTTTGCGCTCCGCCACGCGCGGATCGCGCCGCGGCAGTCGCTGCTGCTCGTGGGGATTTTGGCGCTGGGCGTCGCGGTGTTTGTCGCCGTGCGCCTCGCCAACCGCGCGGCGGTCGCAAGCTTCACCCACTTCACGGACACGCTCACCGGCCAGAGCGATTGGATCGTCCAGCCGGCGGCCGGCACCCTGCCGGAAAGCGTGTTGCCGGAGTTGCGCGCGGCGCTGGGCGCGCGGCCCGTGCAGATTTTTCCGGTGGTCGAGTCGACGGGATCGCGCCCGCCGAAAAGTGACACCGCCGCGAAATTCGGCCGCACCACCTACACGCTGCTCGGTGTCGATCTGATTGCGGTCGCCAACCTCGCGCAGCAACAGGCGGCCGGCCGCTCCTATTTCACGTCGACGCGTTCCGCCGATCCGCGCGGCCGCGGTACGGACGCGCCGGACGATTTCTGGGGAGCGTTGCGCGCCGGCCCGCGCGTCTGGATCAGCGCGGCGCTGGCGGCGGAAATCGGTGACCTGCGCTCTCTCGATCTCGTAATCAACGAACAGGTCCGCGCGTTGCCGATTGCCGGCACAATCCCGAGTTCGGCGGATGCGCCACGGGTGCCGGCGTCGCTGATCGTTTTGGATCTGCCACAACTGCAGGCACTCGCGGGCAAGGTGGGTCGGCTCGATCGCGTAGAGTTCATCGTCGAGCCGGGGCCGCGCGCCGACGAACGTCGGGCAGAATTGCGCGCGCTGCTCACGCACCTCGGACGCGACGGCGAGCGCTGGACCGTGACGTCGCCTGGCGAGCGCCGCGAAACTGCGGCGACGATGACCCAAGCGTTTCGGCTCAATCTCACCGTGCTTTCGTTGATCGCGCTGCTCGTGGGTCTTTACCTCATTTTTGAAGCGCTCGATGGCGCGGTGGTGCGGCGCCGAGGCGAGATTGCGATTTTGCGCGCGCTCGGGGTGGAGGAGCGCGCGGTGCGACGGGCCTGGCTCATCGAAGCCGCTGTGCTTGGGCTCGCCGGCGGTGCGCTCGGCGTGCTGCTCGGTTGGGCCGGCGCGCAGCTTTCCGTGCGCGCCGTCGGCCAGACCGTAAACGCACTCTACTACGCGACCACCGTCGAATCCGCCGGACTCGATCCGGGCGAGATCGCGATCGGTGTGCTTCTCGGTTTGATCGCGAGCCTCGCGGCGGGTTGGTGGCCGGCGCGTGAGGCGGCGCGAACGCCGCCGGCGCAAGTGTTGGTGCGACACGCCACGGCGGCGGCGGGTCATGGCGTGCTGCGCCGTGCCGGACTGGCAACGATCCTCGTCGTTGCCGGGGCCCTCGCGGCGCAACTTCCGCCGCTGCGTCTCTCTGCCGGCGTGCGTTTTCCGCTGGCGGGTTATCTGGCGGCGTTTCTGTGGATCTTCGGCGGGGGAATTCTTTGTGGGTTTCTGCTCCCGATTCTGGCACGACTCGCCCGGCCCGTGCGCGAACACTCCGCGGCCGCGCGCATCGCGCTCAGCCATCTGGCGGCGCCGTCGGGCCGGCATCGCCTCGCGGTGGCGGCGTTGCTCTGCGCGATCGGCATGACGGCCGGCATGGCGATCCTCGTGGCGAGCTTTGATGCCACGGTGCGCAACTGGGTGCAGCGTGCGTTGCAGGCGGATTTGTATATCTCGAGCAACGGCGCGCAAAGCGCGTCTTCGCAAAACCGCATCTCGCCTGAGACGTGGCGCGCACTGGCAGCGGAGCCCGCCGCGATCGCTTCGAGCGTGTTGTCGGCCTATCCGATCGAACTCGACGGTTTGCCGACACTCATCACCGGCTCCGATCTCAGCGTGGTGCTGGCGCGCGCGGCGCTGCCGTGGGTGCAAGCGCCGACCGACGACGCCATCTTCGATCCGGCGCGGAACGGTGCACTGGTGCTCGCGAGCGAGAGTTTCGGCGAACGATTCCACGTGCGGCGCGGCGATCGGGTGCGCGTGCCGACACCGGCAGGATGGCAAACGTTGACGGTTGCCGGCGTGTTCGCCGACTACGGCAACGAGCGTGGCTCGCTCCTCGTCGAGCGCCGTCAGCTCGCGACGTGGTTTGCCGATGACTATGCGGCGAACATTTCGCTCTTCCTGCGACCCGGCGCCGACGCGGAGGCGATCCGCGCGCGACTGCTGACGCGCCACCCGGGCTTGGCGATCTACACCAACGCCACGCTGCGCACGGAGATCCTGCGGATTTTCCGCCAGACTTTTTCCATCACCTATGCGCTCGAGGTGATCGGTGTGGCGGTGGCGGTGATCGGGCTGGCGCTCTCGCTGGTGAGCGTACTGCTCGATCGGCGCGACGAACTCACGACGTTGCGCGCGCTCGGCTTCGATCGCCGCGAGATTGCGTGGGCCACCGCATTCGAAGGGGCGGTGGTCGCGGCGTGCGCGGTGACGGGCGGACTCGTGCTGAGTCTGGCGCTGGGCTGGCTGCTGATTCACGTGATCAACAAGCAGTCCTTCGGCTGGACGCTCGGCTTCACGGTGCCGTGGGTGCAACTCGCTGCGCTCGCATTCACCGTGGTCGTGACGGGTGGAACCGTGAGCTATCTGGTTGGCCGCTGGGGTGCTGATCTGCCGGCGGATCGCGAGGAATGAAAACGATGGAAACACCGTTGAAGAAGATTCTGCGCGTCGCCGCCGCCCTCGGAGCGGGAGGTCTCGCGCTGTCGCGGGCGCAGACTCCGCCGCTCACGACGGCGGACGGCTTCGCAGTGCCGCAGCCGGGACACCGCTTCGAGTTTCCCCGAGATCACGGGAGTCACGCCGACTTCAAGATCGAGTGGTGGTATGTCACGGGTCACTTGTTTGCCGACGGCGATCGACGCTTTGGTTTTCAGGCGACGTTTTTCCGCCAGGCGGGACCGGGCGGAAACGAGGACAGCGCCGAGCCCTTCGGCTCGCGAAATATCTTTCTCGCGCACATGGCGCTGCTCGATGTGAAGACGGGAAAGTTCATCCATCAGGAACGCCTCAACCGCGCGGGCTGGGATGCCGCGGCATCGGGCACGACGCTCGACGTGAGCAACGGCGGCTGGTCACTGCGCCTCAGCGATCCGGCGGCGTCGCAGATCGAGTTGCTCGGCGGAGTGCGCGCGGAGGCGGCGTTTGCGCTCACGCTCACTCCGAAGAAACCGCTCGTGGTGTTTGGCGACGACAGCGTCTCCCGCAAAGGCGCCGACCCAACGGCGTCGAGTTACTACCTCACGTTTTCCCGGTTGCGTGCGACGGGCGAACTCACGCTTGGCGACTCGACGCTGCGCGTCGCTGGCGAAGCGTGGATGGATCACGAGATCAGCAGCAGCCAGTTGAGCCGCGGCCAGGTGGGCTGGGATTGGGTCAGCGTGCAACTGCGCGATGGACGCGAACTGATGCTATACCGCCTGCGCCTCGCGGAGGGCACGGCCGATTCAGCCTCGGCGCTGAATTGGGTCGATGCCACCGGAGCCACGAAGCGCGAGCCCTTCGAATGGGAAGTGCTGGACCGTTGGACGAGTCCGACCACGGGCGCGAGCTACCCCTCGCGTGTGCGGCTGCGTACGACCGATCCGGCGACAGGTGCGGCGGTGCGGTTGACGATCGAGCCGCTGGCGAAGAACCAAGAGCTCACGGGCAACCTCGGTGGAATCCCGTATTGGGAAGGCGCCTGTCGCGTGCGCGATGACGCGGGCCGGGAAATCGGCTCCGCCTATCTCGAACTCACGGGCTACGCTCAGGCGCTGAAACTCTGACGCTGCCGGCGAAAAAAAGGCCGCCGCATGAGTGCGGCGGCCGGTGTTTCAGTAGATTTTCTCCTCTCTGGTCGAAAAGATTATTCCTGTTGGTGGCGGCTATGTAAGAGCGCGTCCAAAAAGTCATCGAACGAGGCGGCGGAGCATGAGTCTGACCATGGATAAGTAGATGAAAGACTCCGAAGAGGAGACGGTATGTTCGTAGTCTTTGCTGAGCCGGCGAGAACGCCCCAGCCAAGCGAAGGTG
>CAITWF010000097.1 GCA_903896015.1 uncultured Opitutia bacterium
CCTAAATTCCTCAGTTGAGTGGTGAGTTTCTGAGAAGAATTGGGCGGTTTAAGCGGGAAGCGGCGCCACCGGTTTCAACTGCGGCGCAGTTGTGCGAATCCACTCGTGCAGGCGCAGATATCCGTCGCGTAATTGTTCAGCCCAACCACCCCGGATCGAGACTTGGACTTCTTTCTGGCGGCCGGACTGCACGAGTCGGGCGGCGATCAGGAGAAACCATCGGCGGCCGCGTTTGGCTTCCGTATGCTTGTGCGGCACGATAAATCGCACGAACAGTACCCAGAGGTTATAGACCATCAGTAAGAGCCGAGCCGCCAGCTCGGTCGTCGCACGGGCCTTGGCGCAAAAGCCACTGAAGCCCCATTGGTTCTTCAGCTCATCGAACACGTTTTCAGTGTCAGCGCGGTCCCGGTAGAGTTGCAGGATTTGCCAGCCGTCATGTTCCGGCGGCAGGTTGGTCACGTAGACCGCAAACTCGTGTTTGTTGTGGTCCCAAAACTCGCCGCTCTTGGCCGACGGCACCAAGCCTTGCAGACAACGGGCAAAAATCACGCGCCGGGCGCCCTGCCAGCCGGTCAACTGGAGGGTGCCTTCGGCGACTTGCCACGCCCCCAAGATGGCCGGGCCTTTCCACTCTGCGGCCGGCACGGCGTGGAGGGCGGCGCGGACCTTCGCGGTCAGCTTCAGTTTGAACAAATACTTCGGTCGCCCCGTCTTCGCCTCGTGCCAGGACATCACCGCATCGTGGCCCAAGCCCAGATCGCCACGGTTCAGCCAGACCTGCCGTTCCCCTAACCACCGCTGCGCATCTTCCATCGCCTCCTGCCATTGGGTCGCGGTCACCGTGTCGCCCGCACGAAAGCGATACGCCGGACAGAGTCGGGTGTGGGCCACCACGCCCAACAAGGGATGAAAACTACGCCGTCCGGGCTTGCCCGGATTGTAGCCGACCTCGGCGCCCTCTTGGTGGCCGTACTTCGGCTGCACCGTCGAATCCCAGTCCATGATGATCTGATCAGGCAACGCGCCCCACATCGGCTTCGCCTGGCGCGCAATCCACTCCGCGCCGAGCACCGGGTCGATCGAGTGGAAGAACCTTCGCACCGTATCGTCGCTCACCACCGCTTCCATCCCGAACAACTCCGGAATCGTGGGATCCTCGCGTAGTCGCTCGACATGGGAGAAACGCCGGCCGTCGGTCAGTGCGGTCAGCATGAACGACTGGATAATGTCGTAGACCGGTGCGGCATTCGGACTCGTGCGCGTGACCGGGCAATCCGCCGCGAGCTTCTCGGCGATCCCGATATGCTTGGTATAGGCAGCCCACGGCACCAAGCCACCAAACGGCGTGAGCGCATCGTCGGTGACCGAAAGTCGCACCCGGCCGCCGGCCGTCGGAAACGTGAAATCACCTTCACCCGCCAGGTGAAGCTCCTCCTGCTTGGATACTGCTTTCATGTCTCCACTCCACAGCACCTTGCGTGCACACCCTCATTTTCAACTGAGGAATTTAGGATAATCGGCGACACCGCCATCCATGAAAAATGCGGCGATGCTTTCTGGCACGAACTGACCACCGCAATGACGGTGCATTTCAAGCGCGGGGATTTCACCGCCGGCCTCATCCACGGCATCGATCGCGCGGGCTCACTCCTCGCCGAACATTTCCCGCGCACGTCCGACGATCGCAACGAACTGCCGGACGAGATCGAGGAGACCGACTGAAGTCCGACTTGCCCGTGCGCTGGAAATCGCGGCCCTTCTGAGCACAGTGTCGCATGGTTCCGTTTTCGATTCTCGATCTCTCGCCGATTGTACAGGGCGGCACAGCCAGTGACGCGTTGCAGCGCTCGCTCGATCTCGCGCGGCATGCGGAACAGCTTGGCTATCGCCGCTACTGGGTCGCCGAGCACCACAACATGCCGGGCATCGCGAGCGCGGCGACGGCAGTCGTCATCGGTCACATCGCGGCGGGCACGAAAACAATTCGCGTGGGCTCCGGCGGCATCATGCTGCCCAACCATGCGCCGCTCGTAATCGCAGAGCAGTTCGGCACCTTGGAAGCGCTGTTTCCCGGGCGGATTGATCTCGGTCTTGGCCGCGCGCCGGGCACCGATCAGGTCACGGCCCGGGCGTTGCGGCGCGGCCACCAGGACCCCGCCGACACGTTTCCGGACGACGTCCAGGAACTACAAAGCTATTTCCGGCTCGTCGCGCCCAATCAAGCCGTGCAAGCAGTGCCCGGCGGCGGACTCGCCGTGCCGATTTGGCTGCTCGGCTCGAGTCTGTTCAGCGCACAACTCGCGGCCGCGCTCGGACTGCCCTTCGCCTTCGCGTCGCACTTCGCGCCGGACTACCTTGAGGCAGCGCTCGATATCTACCGCGAAAAATTTCAGCCATCCGCCGCCTTAAGGAAACCTTATGCGATGGCCGCCGTCGGCGTTTATGCCGCCGATACCGACACGGCGGCAGCGCGACTCTTCACCTCACAGCAGCAAGCGTTCCTCAACCTCCGTCGCGGCAACCCGGGCCCCCTGCCGCCGCCGGTCGATTCCATGGAAGGCCGGTGGTCGCCGATGGAAGCCACGATGATCAACAACGCGTTTCGCGAGGCCATTGTCGGTTCGCCGGCGACAGTGAAGCACGGAATCGCCGCTTTTCTGAAGCGAACAACGGTCGACGAGTTGATGGTCGTCGCCGCGATCTACGATCACACCGCGCGATTGCGGTCGTTTGACTTGGTCGCGCAGGTGCGCACTCAGTCGTAGGGCGCCAGTCTTGCTGACATCGTCATTCGAGCTTCCCCTGAGCGGCGTCAGCAAGACTGACGCCCTATGACGATCAGCGGGGAAATAGCTTATCAAGCGCGCCCAGGTTTTTTAGCGGCGCGGCTTTCTTTGCGGCGATCGGCGCGCTGACGATCAGTTTGGGCGCAGGGGCGGGCGGGACTTCGGATCGCGCTGGCCCCCCCTCCGCCTGCGCGCCGGCGAGCACGCGATCGAGTTTCACGGCGGAGACGGGCTCGGCGGTGCCGAGTTCCTGCGCGAAGAGGCTCACGCGAAACTCCTCCACGAGCCAGCGCAGCGCCTCGTCGTTGCGCCCGCGCGTTTTCACGACGGCGACGTAAGGCGCCAGTTGCGCCGCGCGCTCGGTATCCTTCGGGGAGTTTTGGCGCCAGCGTTCGGCGCGGAGCTTCATCGCTTTCAGGTAACGCGGGAAATGTGCGAGCTGAGCGTAGGGTGTTGCGCGAAGGAAATGCGGCGGAATCAAAGCCGCGAGATCGGTTTCCATCCCCGCATAGGGCTTCGGAGCCACGAGCAGGTCCTGACGCAACGAGAGGATTTCCTTCAGCAAGTCACAGAAACGCGGGACCAAGCCGCGAATGTCGGCCTTCGCGCGATCGAGCACGGCGGCAAACGCGGCAGCCGTAAGCGGCTCGACCCTGCGACCACACAGCCAACGCCGGATCGATTCGAACGCCTGAGCCTGCAATTCGTCGAGCGGCGCGAGCGTCGAAGCCAGCGGGCCGAGCATACGGATCGCGCGCAGGTCGCGCTCCAGCCAGCCGAGGTCGTGCGAGAGTTGTTTCTCGAACAGCGCGGCGAGACCGGCTCGCGTGGCGGCGGCGGCGTCCTCCAGAGTTTTGAACAACCGCAGCGCGACTCCGTCCTTCGCCGCGAGCAGGCCCGGAAACGCGAACACCGGCACGCCCGCCTGCTCCGTCACGAGCACGCGCTCGGGAAATTCGCCAAAACTCCACGCCGTCTGCGCGGGCGTCTCCCACTGCGCGCGCGCGCGGCGCCACGCATCGGGCTCGACCCGCGCGATCGTCGCGCTGGCCGCGCGTTTCTGGAGGTGCAGCGCCGCATCGATCTCGGCGAGTTCGCGGCTGGCGGCGAGTTCGCGGCCCGTGTCGTCCACCACCCGCACGCGCACGCGCAGATGATCCGGCAGCGGCTTGTCCGCCCACACCGAAGGATCGAGCGAGATGCGGAAACGCTCGGCGATTTGCGCGGCGAGCGCCGTCGTCAGGGCTTCGCGCCGCGCGGTCACCCGATCGCGTGAGGCGACTTGCTCCGCGAGACTCTTCGCCGTTTCGGCGAGCGGAACGAACAGTCGGCGAACTTCCTTCGGCGTCGCGCGCAGGTAGTGCTCGACTTTTTCCGCGAGGTGGCCGGGCACCGCCCAATCCAGCGCGGCAGGCGTGAGCGCTTCAGCTTCGCGCACACTGACGTTGAGCGTCACGCCGTCGTCGGCCTGGCCGGGGCGATAGGCGTAGTTGAGCGGGAGCGCGCGGTTATCGAGCGGCATCTCCGCGGGAAACGCCTCCGCGTCGTGCGAGATTGTGGCCGGATCGCGCAGATCGTCCGCCGTCATCATCAGGAATCTCGGTTCGGCGCCGCGCCGCTCGCGCACGAGATCCACGAGTTCGCCGACGGCGGAAATATTTTCGAGCCGCGCGGCGTAGAAACGATAAGCGGCCTCATCGACATTGAGGAAACCACTGTCGCGGGCGCGCGTGAGAGCATCCTCAATTTTTTCGCGGACGGCGCGGTTGTGCGTGAGGCAGTCGAGCGGGAACGTGACGGTGTCGTTGACGAGCGCCTCGCGGATGAAAATTTCGGTCGCGCGCTCCGGATCGATCGGGCCGTAGCTCACGGCACGGCTTTCAAGTTCGAGTCCGTAGAGACGCGTGCGCTGTCGCACCATCACACGACCCTTGGCCTCGTCCCAAAACGGCTCGCTGTGCGCCACGCGCACGATATGCGCCCCGAGATCGAGCGCCCAGAGCGGATCGAGCCGCGCGCACGTGCGGGCGAAGACCTTCGAGGTCTCCATGATTTCCGAGGCCACGATCCATCGGGGCGTTTTCGTGCCTTTCTTCTGCGCGTCGCGCTGGCTCGCGTCGGCCGGCTTCTTACTCCGCTCTTCGCGCCGGAACAGCACCGACCCGGGAAAAAGCGTGACCCGGCGATCATTGGTCGCCTTGTAGCCGCCGTTTTCCTCATCGAGCGTGGCGATGTTGCCGAGGAGACCGGCGAGAATGCTGCGGTGAATCGCGCGATAGCTCGGCGTGCCGAAGACCGTTGTTTTCTCGTCGACGGTCTTCAGGCCGTGAAACGCCGACGTCAGCTTGAAGCCGTCGCGCTCACGCAACACCTCGAAGAGCTGCGTGTGGATGTCGCGCCACTCGCGCATGCGCGTGTAGCTGAGAAAATGATCGCGGCAGAAGCGGCGGAGTCTCGCTTGCGAGAGGTTTTCAAACTGATCGTGCCACGCATCCCAGACGTTCAGCAGCGTGAGAAAATCCGAATCCGGATGCGCGAAACGGCGGTGCGCGGCGTCGGCCTGCTGCTGCTTGTCGAGCGGACGCTCCCGCGGGTCCTGGATCGAAAGTCCCGCAGCGATCACCAGCACCTCGCGCACGGCTCTTTCCTCGCGCGCCTGAAGGATCATGCGACCGACCGTGGGATCGACAGGGAGACGGGCGAGCTCGCGACCAAGCGGAGTCAGGAGACGCGCGTCTCCCTCGCTTTTACTTTCTTCCAACGCACCCAGCTCATCGAGCAGCGCGTAACCCGCGCGGATCGATTTCGCGGCGGGCATGTTGATAAACGGGAAACGCTCAATGTCGCCGAGGCCGAAGGCCTTCAGGCGCAGGATGACGTCGGCGAGATTCGCCCGCTGGATTTCCGGCTGCGTGAACTTGGGGCGCTCAAGAAAATCCTTTTCCGAATAGAGTCGCACGCACACGCCGGCCTCAACGCGGCCCGCGCGGCCCTTGCGTTGATCCGCGCTCGATTGCGAGACAGGCTCGATCGGCAGGCGGCGCGTGCGCGCCTGGGGCGAGTAACGGCTGAAGCGCGCGAGCCCCGTGTCGACGACGAAGCGGATGCCCGGAATCGTGAGCGATGTCTCGGCGATGTTCGTTGCGAGGACAATTTTGCGGTGCTGCGTGGACGCGAAGACGCGTTGCTGCTCGGCATTGGTGAGCCGGCCGAAAAGCGGGACTATTTCGACGCGGAATTTTGAGCCGCGGAGTCTTCCGTCGAGCAGATCGCCGACTTCCCGGATGTCGCGCTCAGCCGGGAGGAACACGAGCACGTCGCCCGAGTCGCTGTCGCGCACGATGCGTTCGACCGCCTCGACCGCGCCGTCGATGTAATGCAGCGCCTCGGCTTTCGCCGACGTGACGGCCTCCTTGTCGTCTTTCTCCTCGTTTTCGTCGTCGTCCGAGTAGTCGCGACCGAGCTCATCAAGCGGCGCGTAGATTACCTCCACGGGATAGGTGCGGCCCTCGACCTGAATGACCGGCGCACCGTCGAACGCTGCGCTGAACGCCGCCGTGTCGATCGTCGCGGACGTGACGATGATTTTCAGGTCGGGTCGCTTGTAGCGCAGCGTGCGCAGGTGCCCGAGGAGGAAGTCGATGTTGAGCGAACGCTCGTGCGCCTCGTCGATGATGATCGTGTCGTAGTCGCGCAGCAGCGGATCGCCCTGCACCTCGGCGAGGAGCATGCCGTCGGTCAGAAACTTGATGACGGTGTCGGGCGTGGTCTGATCGTTGAAACGGATCTTCGCGCCAACGGGGCCGCCCCACTCGACGCCGAGTTCTTCGGCGACGCGCCGTGAAACGGATAGCGCCGCGACGCGCCGCGGCTGCGTGCAGGCGATGCGGCCGTTCATGCCGCGGCCGGCGGCGAGGCACATTTTCGGAATCTGCGTGGTTTTGCCGGAACCGGTTTCGCCGGCGAGGATGACGACTTGGTGCGCGCCGATGGCCGCAGTGATTTCCTCCACGCGCGCGGTAATCGGGAGTTCGGGCGGGAACTCGAGGCGGAACGAGAAAGGCTTGGCGGGACGCGGCGGCACGGAGAATTAGTTTGTCATTCTGAACGAAGCGACGAATCCAAGGCGACTCTCGTTGCGACGTCCAAGTAGATTCGTCGCCGCGCCTCGAATGACCAAACTCCCACCCTTTCTCCCGGAAGAGACACTCCACCGCGTGTTGCGCATCGCACGACTCGACGGCATGAGCGTGGCGTTTATTGCGGGACTGTTCGCGCTAATTTCAGCGCTCGCAGGCGACGGCCTTGGCGCGATCGTCGGGTTGCTCGTCGCCGGCGCTGGCGCGATCGAGTTGCACGGGGCCACGCTCCTCGCTCACCACGAGGCCCGCGGGATGAAGTGGCTGGTCAACAGCCAGCTGGTGCTGTTGGTGACGGTGCTCGGCTATTGCGCCCTGCACCTCATTCACTCGCCGCTGCCCGAGTTGCCGTCCGAAGTGGACACGCTAATCCAGCAGGATGCCGATCAACTCGGCATGACCAAACAGGGATTTCTTCAACTGTTCAATCGAACCGTCTATGGCGGGGTCGCCGGAGCGACGCTGCTCTATCAGGGCGGAATGGCGCTCTACTACTGGCGCCGCCGCGAGGCTGTGGCACGCGCACTGTAGACAGACGTGTAGGTCGGGCTTTACGCCCGAAATTTTGCGCCCACGCGGCATGTCGGGCGCAAAGCCCGACCTACAGCTTGCACGTGACGCCGACTCGCCTACGGTTCGCGCCATGTCGAAAGAGCGCTACATCGAGGCCAAGCAAAAGTGGGCCGAGAAACAAAAAGCCCGGGGCGTGACCGCCCGCACCGAGGCCTCAAAGGATCGCTTGCCGCCGGGGCAGAAACTTACGACCGGTTTTCCCGTGCTCGATCTCGGCGTGCAGCCGGATATTTCGCACGACAAGTGGACGCTGAAGATTGACGGCCTCGTCGAAAAACCGACCACGCTTTCGTGGGCGCAGTTTAACGCCCTGCCGCAGGTCGAGGACGTGAGCGACTTCCACTGCGTCACGACGTGGAGCAAATACGACTGCCGCTGGAGCGGCGTGGCGTTCACCACGCTCTACGAACTCGTCGCGCCAAAACCCGAGGCGAAATTCGTCTATTTCACCGGCTACGACGGCTACTCGACCAACGTCGAACTCACCGCCTGCCTCGACGACGACGTGCTGATCGCCACCTCGTTCGACAGCCGCCCCGTGACACGCGAACACGGCGGCCCCGCGCGCGTGATTATACCGAAACTCTACGCTTGGAAGGGTTCTAAATTCGTCAGCGGCATCACCTTTCTCGCCGACGACAAACTCGGCTTCTGGGAAGTCCGCGGCTACTCGAACACCGCAGACCCGTGGACCGAAGATCGCTACGCTTAACGCGGGCAGGCGCGCTCAAAACAACGGCGCGTTGTTCTTCGGGTCGTTGAGCAGCGCCGCCCAACGTGGGTCGTCACGCAGCGAGGCATACCATGGATCAATCTTAAATCCGTACACATTGATAAAGCCCGGGATTTGGAGCAAGCGGCTGTATTCCGCAATCGCGCGGTCCTTCTCGCCGTTGCGGGTGTAGAGCGAAGCGAGCCACTCACTGTAGCGTGGGCCATCCAAGGCATCGAGCGATTCAGGCAGAATTTCCGTGGGCTTCCGCAGGCACCGAAGCGCTTCGTCCGGATGACCGAGAAAAAGCTCCATGAAACCCAAATCCGCCCAGAGCCGGGCGTTAGCCGGCTCGTTAAGGAGTTGGGCTCGCGCCTCGGCAGGGAAATTTGCCACCCGGGCTTGCGCGCCAGGAATATCGCCCATTGAAAAATAGGCGCCAGCGGCGTTGGCAGCCTGGCGGATGTGAGCTTCACCGTCCTCGTCGTAAAATGGCTGGAGTTGATCGAGCCGCTTGAACTCCGCGAAATCAGCATGGAAGAACGCGATGCTCTTGCGCCAGTCGATCCCCTTGGGCGATTCGAGCACCGCGGGCGTTTGCCGGGCGAAGAGGGCGTTCATCTCCTTCTCCGATCCGGTGGCGTTGAAATAGGTCACTGCGAGGAGCTGCTCTTCTTCGAGCCGGCCCGGCGTGAGCGCGATCACATGGCGTTGGGCTTCAAGCGCCTCGTCCCAGCGGCGACAAAGCCGCAGGGATGAAACGAGACTACGGGCATAAGAAAGATTCGCCGGTTCGAGCTGCACCGCACGGCGACTGTTGGCGAGGGAGTCGGCCCAGTGCCCCTGACGGCGCTGGATCAACGCGAGCGAGGAAAACACCGTGGGATCGTTGGGCTGGAGGCGGGCGATTTTTTCGTAGTTCTCGGTCGCGCGCGCGTAGTCGCGGTAGGCATAGTAGGCGTAGGTGCCGATCGAGCGGATGACATCTGGCACTTCGGGTGCGAGCCGGACGGCATGCGCCACTGCGGCGTCCGCCTGCGCGAGTCGCGACGGAGTGTGGTCAAAATCCCAAAACACATTTAGCGCATGGACGACGGCCAGTTCGCCCCACGCCGCCGCAAAATTCGGGTCGTGGGACACGGCCTCCTGAAAATACTGTTCGGCTTCTTTCAACCCCTTGAGCTCACCGGTGGGCGAGCGGTTCCGAATGTCGCGACCCTTGAGGTAGGAATCGTAAGCGAGGGGATTTTCGGTCGGACGCCGTTCGATAAATTGCTGCGCTTGCGGCGTGATCGCGATTTCGAGCGCACTGGCGATTTCCTGAGCGAGCGTCGCCTGAATCGAAAAAATGTCAGTGAGATCGCGGTCGTAGCTTTTGGCCCAGACGTGTTCATCAGTGCGCGCGTTGATGAGCTGGCCGGTCACACGGACTTTGTTGCCCGAACGACGCACGCTGCCCTCAAGAATATAGGCGACGCCGAGCTCGTCGCCAATCTGCTTCATCGTCTTTTTCGAATCGCGATACTGCGTGACTGTCGTGCGCGAGACGACCTTCAGGTCGCGCACGAGCGCGAGGTTCGTGAGGATGTCCTCGTGGACGCCGTCGGCGAAAAACGCACTGTCCTTCTCCTCGCTCATATTGGTGAACGGAAGCACCGCGATCGATTTGCCGGCGATTTTGAGTGGGGGCGCGGGCGCGGTGGGCACCGCGGCCGCGACTTCCGTGGCAGGTTTGGCCGCTTCGGCGACCGGCTTTTCTCTGGTCGTCGGCCGTATCGCAAAAAAGATCGCGGCCCCGATCGCGAGGACCGCGATGGCGGCGACAGCGATCAGCGGCGACCTGCCGGGCTTGGGGGAAGCCGGCACCGCAGCCGCCACTGTGCCGGCATTCAAGCCACCGGTGCGGCGCGACGGATCGAGGAGGCGCTTCGTCTGCGCGACGAACTCGGGCGTCGGCACACCTCCCGCGAGCCGCGTCCACTGCACGCGCATGAATTGCTCCGGCACGAGGGCGGCCGACTCTGCGGTCGCATCGATCACGATCGGCACGATGAACGGCACGCCGTCGGCCATATCGTGCGTGCGCTCGACCGCGATTTTCCATTCGCGGCGGAAGTAGCCCTCCGGACGCTCCTGCGTGCGTGCGGAAATCACCGCCATGAAAAGCGTGCAGGTGCGGATCTGCCCTCGGATCTTTTGATCCCAAGTGTCGCCGCCGCGGAGTTCGTTTTGATCGAACCACACTTCGACGCCGAAGCCGCGCAGCGCGTCCGCGATGCGGCGGGCGGCGTCGGTGTCTTCGCGCGCATAGCTCAGGAAGACGGCGGCAGTGGTCGTGGGTTCAGGCACAGGCGGGAACAGGCGAACTACAAGTGACAAGCACGCTCAGGGCTGACGAGGAGATTTGCGGGGGCGCTCCTCGCGTGTGCCCTCGCCGAGGCGGGCATGCACGAGACGCCCCAACTTCAACACCGCGCTAGCCGATGGTGATCTTCGCGGCCGCGGCGGTGCCGAAGTTGGCCTCGGCCTTCGCATCGTCGAACTCGCCCTCCCACCGCGCGACCACGACGCTCGCGAGGCAGTTGCCGATGACGTTCACCGAAGTGCGCGCCATGTCCATCAGCGCATCGACGCCGAGAATCATCGCGGCACCCTCGAGCGGGAGGTTGAAGCTTTGCAGCGCGGCGATGAGCACGACGAGCGACGCGCGCGGCACGGCGGCGACGCCTTTCGACGTGAGCATGAGCGTGAGCATCATCGTGATTTGCTGGCCGAGGCCCATGTGGATGCCCGTGACCGTTTCCGACGCCTGCGCGACGAAGACCGACGCCATCGCGAGGTAGAGCGTGGAGCCGTCGAGGTTAAACGTGTAACCCGCGGGCAACACGAATGCGACAATGCCGCGCGGCACGCCAAGTTTTTCCATGAGATCGAAAGCCTTCGGGAGCGCGGCCTCGCTATTGGCTGTCGAGAACGCGATCGTGAACGGCTCGCGCACCGCACGGAAAAAGGCCTTGAGCGGCACGCGTGCAATCGCGATCACCGAGCCGAGCACCACGACGACAAAAATAACTAGCGCCGCGTAGAGCGAGAGGACGAGTTTCGCGAGATTAAGCAGCGCCTCCGGACCTTGCGCACCGACCGTCACGGCGATCGCACCACCGACGCCCCAGGGCGCGAACTTCATGATGATACCCGCGAATTGAAACATCACCTGAGTGAGCGAATCGCAGAACACGAGAATGGGCTTGCCCCGCTCGCCGGCAGCGATGACCGCCATCGCGAAGAGGACGGCAAAGACCACGACTTGGAGCACGTCGTTTTTCGCCATCGCATCGATGATGCTGGTCGGGAACGCGTGGAGGATCGTCTCGAAAAACGTGAGCGGCTTCGTTTGCACCGCGGCGCCGAGTGAGCCGGCGGCGGCGGTGAGTTTCACGCCGGCGCCGGGCTTGGTGAAGTTGACGACCAGCAGGCCGACCGCGAGCGCGGCAGTGGTGACGATTTCGAAATAGAGCAGTGCCTTGCCACCGATGCGGCCGACCTTCTTCATGTCGCCGGTGCCGGCAATACCCTGCACCACACTCGCGAAAACGAGCGGCGCGATCATCGCCTTGATGAGGTGGAGAAACGTGTCGCGGATCAGCACGAGCCAGTCGACCCACGTGGCCTTGCTCGCCGCCGGAAGACCGTTGAGCCACCAACCGAGAAAGGTGCCGAGCACCAAGCCGATCATGATTTGCTGGCTGAGAGAAAACTGCCACCACGCCTTCGGCGCGGTCGACTGCGGTGCGGGGTGGGTCATGGACATACAGGTTTGAAACACCCGCCTCAGCACGCGCCAAGCCAGAAGACCGCCGCGCTCACCCGGGATGTCGCTACCTCCGTAAACCCCCGCCGCGCGATCTCAGCGTTACTACGCAGCGCCGGCGGGTAGAATCCGAGTTCGACGGCACGGGCCCTTCCCTGTCAAAACCTCCCCCACCTCAATGCGTCCTCTCTCCACCACGCCGGACCTTTCCCGCCGCACTGCGATTGCGAGCAGCCGCGTCGGCTCGCACGCCAAGCGCGGGATGACGCTGCTCGAGGTGCTGTTCGCCGTCGCGGTGATGACGATGGTGGCCGGGGGATTGCTCGCGACGTTCATGCAGAGCCGCCGGCTCACCGAGGGCAGCGTCTTTCAAAACGCCGCGATCACGATCGTCCAGGGCTACATCGAGCAGATGAAAAATATGGACATCGGGCAGTTGGTCGGCGGCTACGATGCGAGCGGCAATCCGATGCTAACGACTACCTCATTCAGCATTCCCGTTTACTACAACGACGGCACCCTTGATGCGATCCAGACATCAACGGGCACTCCTCCTTCCATCACGTCGGTCAACAGCGGTGTCACTCCAGCCGGCGGTGCTGTCGTCGACAACCTCAAGACCTACGACATGGCCAAGGACTTGACCGCGATCGACATGACAACCACCGACACCTTGGGCTACTCCACTACGGCGCAAGTCACGTGGCCGTCAGTTTGGCCGGGCGCGCAAAACTACCCGGCCACGACAGTTCGATCCGGCAAGAGCGATCTGCACCTCAACCTCTGGGTCTGGATCTCGGACGTCTCGGTTGCTTCCCAGCGCTCCACGAAAATCTACGCGATCACGATCATTTATACTTGGGCCTATACCGATGGCGCCCGCGTAAAGTACATGAGCGACACCGTGCGGACCCTGCGTTCGGCCGTCGTGACCAACTGATTCAACGACTATGCGCAACCGGCAGCAACTAGCAGGACGTGCACGAGGCTACACCCTCGTGGAAATGATGGTCGTAGTCGGGCTGATGGGCTTCATGACCGTGGGCATCCTGAGCTTCACGTTCCAGGCGATGCGCATCTACAACTACGACAGCGGCCGTTTGATGGTGAACCGCGACATGCGGACTTTTACCGCCGGACTCGCCAACGATGCGGTCGCCTCGAACTACTTTCGCATCTACCCCAGTTTTCAAACCCGCACGGCCTTCGTGACCGACGGACTGTCGGGCGACTTCTTGGTGCTGGCCTTTACCGATACGAATAAGACGACCGGAGCCTTTATCATCACCGAGATTATCGGCTACTATCGCGACGCCGATCCCACCAATCCCACCAGCCTCGGCCCCGTGCGCCGCTTCGATACCGGTCCTCCGGGCAGCGCCCATGCCATCAGCACCTCCGATCAGACAAAGGATCTGGCCACCTTGGTCGGGCTCTATGCGCCGACCAGCACGTCCTCGAGCAACCCGGTCGTCATCCAACTGGCGCAGGGGCTGGCGGACGGCAGCCTGTTCTACGATTACCGCGACAAGAGCGTCATGGTTCGCGGCCAAATCGTCGACTACGGCAACGGCCTCAACGTCGCCACCAACAAAACGCGCGCCGCGATCAACACCTACAACTTTACCGTCTCGCCCCGCGGCTGAAGCTCGCACCCATCTCTTCCGCCCATGAAATCACCTGCCCTTCCCGCCTCGTCACGCGGCTCCGCCCTCGCCGTCACGATCATCTTTACCATGGTGTGTGCGATGCTTTCGTTCGGGGTGTTGCGCTGGTCGTTTACGGAGCGCCGCCTCAATGCCCGCGGTGGGCTTTGGCTGGCCGCGCACAATGCGGCCGAGGGCGTCGCCGAGTATGGGTTTTCCCAAATCCGCAACGACTTTGAGACCACCGCCACGCCCGGCAGCTACAAGCCCGGGGCCGCCAACGCGCTCAACCTGCCCAACGCCTCGGTCTTCGCCGGTAGCAACGTCGTCACAGGCGCCCTGTCCTCCTCGAATCCCTACGGCATGGAATTGATCGCCGGGCCGCTCACCCAGATCCCCTCCAACGGCAGCACCTACTACATCGACCCGAACGACTACAACAACCAGTTCGATCCCCTGAAGGGCAAATGGGTTTTCCGCCGCGACATCGTTGTGATCGCCCGTGCCTCCGTACAACCCGTCAGCGGTGCGCCCATCACCCACTACATGACCGAGACCATCTCGGTGCGTGGCGCCCCGCTCTTCGCCTACGCGATCTTCTATAACGGCAACCTCGAACTCACGCCCGGCCCCCAGATGGACGTCTACGGCCCCGTGCACTGCAACGGCGACATCTACGCCGCCGGCGAAAATTCCGGCGGTCTTAATTTCCACGGACCCGTTACATGTGCAGGAAACATCTATCACGCGTGGGCCAACTCCAACACCGCCGGCCAGCAAGATAGCGGGTCTGCCGTCGCGCAGACACCAACGACCTTCGTCAACGCCGCCGGCACTCAGGTCAACATGAAGGCCACCTCAGCCAGCACCAGTTGGAAGGATAGCACCATGGGCGCGTCGTATGGCGTCTCCGGCACCGCCAACCTCGCCGCGCTCGTTACCTCAGCGGTCAAGACCTCCTTCATTCAATACGCCGCGGCTACATGGGGCGGCAACTTGCAGACCCAGGCCAATGGCGTACTCCCCTACAATCCCATCTCGTTCAACCAAGTGATCGACGCCGCTGGCGACCACCCCAACCCCTCCGTCATGATCGATCCGCCAAGCCCGCCGGCCACATCGGATGCCTACTACACGGCCAAGGCCGCCGTCGAGACGGAGAAAAAATCCATGCAGGCAGGTCTCTACATCAAAGTCGCCGTCGACTCGACGGGCACACCCACCGTCAGCATTTACGGTCCAGCAAATTCCGCCCCGGCGGGTACGCTCGCCGCCAACATCGGCCCCAACGGCGGCCTCAAGCTCACCCCGCCCACTAGCATCAGCAACGCGCCGTCCGCCGCCACACCCCCGCTCGTCACTTATTTACCCTTCCGCCGGCTCAAAAAAGTCATCGGGTCCAAATCTGGCTCCACCTATCCCATCACTTACACTGTGCTCAAGGCCGACGGCAGCACCGATACCGTCAGAACTCTGGCGGCCACCACCAGTCTTCCCGCTACCCAGGGCAGTTCTGGAAGCACTAGCTACAGCATCTACACCGATTCAACTACCGGCTCCTACGGCTATGGCATGTATGATCAGCGCCGCGGGCTCGCAACAGCAACGCCGACCACCTCATCGCCTAACGTCAATGGCATGGTCGATCTGGTGCAGATCGATATGCGCGCCGTAAAGGCCCTCGTGAACTCGATGTCGACCAACACGGCCGACGCCAACGCCCTCACCTACACCGATCCCGTCACGCTTCTCCCGAAAGTGTGGAATAACGAAAACGCTATCGCGAGTGGCATCATCCCAAGCGCCCAGACCCCTGGCGCTGAAAAACTCCCGTGGAACGGCGCCGTCTACATCGACGTGCAGGCCCCTAACTCCGGCACCAGCAACCAGACCACCAGTGTTCGCCTCGTCAACGGCACGGTCGCCAGCGGCAGCAGCCTCATTCCCAACTACGGCCCCAATGGTATCGGCCTCTCAATCTCCACCAACGCGCCGCTTTACATCCTCGGCCACTTCAACGCTGACGGCACCCTCACCACATCCAGCGGCAACACGCCTGACGACGGCAAGAACGGGACCGTCGGCAACGCCAGTTCCGAATCGCCGGTGTCGCTCAACTCTGACGCCATAACTATCCTCTCACCAGGCTGGTCAGATGCCAACAGTCTGACCCTCATGCCCGGCGCCAGCGGCAACTGCGAGATCGCCGCCGCCTTCATGACCGGGTACGTTGCGACCAGCAATACGGGCTACAGCGGAGGCGCGCACAATCTGCCGCGTTTCCTCGAAGATTGGAGTCCGGGCAGCAGCCAATACACGGTCGCTCTGCGAGGTTCCATGGTTGCGCTCTACAACAGCCGCATCGCCACCCAACCGTGGTCGCTCAGTTACTACTCCGCCCCAACCCGCCAATGGGGCTTCGATCAAATTTTTCAAAACGGCAATTTCCCGCCCTATAGCCCGAAGGTCATGTCCTATCGCCGCGTCGATTTCACCGACCTCAAGGCGGCCGACTATGCGACGCTCAAGGCCCAGCTCTGGCCCTGAACTCCGGGATTGAACGCGCACGCCTGCGCGCAAGGCTCGCGACGCGTGCGTTTCCTCTCCACCTTCCGCGACCCCGCGAAAAATAATTTTTTCCGCGCCGCGTGCGGCACGCCGGCATGAGTACGCCCGAAAACGATCCGTTGCCCAAACCGCCGGCCGCCTTGCGAACCAAGCAAGTGCCGTGGGGCGCGCCGAAGCCCACGCCGCCCCCCAAGCCCGCTGCCGCGCCGGAGAAAATCTCCGCCAAAAAAGTGCCGTGGGGCGCGCGCAAACCAGCGCCTCCCTCTCCGCTGCCCGCGCCCGACGAGACCGTCACCCACATGCCGTGGGCCGAACCCACGCGCCCGCCTCTCCCCGTCCCGCCCAAGCCCGCCGCCGAGCTTTCCGCCAAAAAAATCCCCTGGGGTGCCGCCCCCAAGCCTGCTCCGTCGCCCGCGCAAAAAGCTGCTGAGCCTCCCTCCGCCCCGTCGAACTCCTGGGCTCTGCCCAAGTCCGAGCGCGAGCAAGCGCCCGCCGCCGCGACGCAGTCCGAAATGAACTTTGCCCGCGAATCGCGCCCCGCCGACGACCGCGAGCCGACCGCAGAGCAACTCGTTGCTTTCCTCAGCCGGCTGACCTCGCGCCGCCGCGACCAACCCGAGCCCCCCGTCGATCCGCTGACGCCCTATAAGGCGCGTCCGATCTCCTTCGAACCCTCGCGCTGGGAAGCGTTGCTGCTGTGGGTCGGCGACCATCGTCGCCGCCTTACGCTCGCCGGCACCCTGCTCGTTCTCACGCTCGCAACCGCCTACCTGATGAAGCTCGTCTCGCTTAACACCCAGATCGATCGCGAGTGGCTCCAGCTGGAAAAAGCCCTCCGCGATCGCTACGCACTCATCCCCCAGTATGTGGATTGCGTCACGACCTACAGTGATAATGAACGCTTCACGATGACCATGACGGAACGGGCGCTCAAAGCCTGGCGCACCGCTCGCTCGGATCGCCAGCTCGTCAACGCCGCCGTGCAGATGGAACGGGCGCTGCAGTTGCTGACCAAGACCATGAACCGCCTCGAAAGCGAGGTCCCCGCCAAGGATCCCGATCAGACTGAGAGCAGCCTACAGTTCGCCAGTCTGGAGCGAAAAAAGCACCTCTCGCACGATGCGACGGTGGAGTTCGTCCAGCGCTACAACATGACCGTCGAAAATTTCGACGCCAAAATCGATGGCATACCTGGCTCTTGGCTCGCCTGGGCCGCACACCTCCAACCGCGGCCGCTGATTTTTTCCACGGACCGCAGTTGAGGTTGCGGGACGGGGACCATGGTGCCCGGGAGCGGACTCGAACCGCTACACCTTACGGCACAGGCTTCTGAGACCTGCGTGTCTACCAATTCCACCACCCGGGCGACAGGCGGACGGGCAAAACACACCCCGCAGCCCCCCGGCGCAAGAAAATTGATTTCTCGAGAGTGACTCGAAGAGAGCCGGTGCCAACCGACCACTGCCTCGACCCACCACCTCCGATGCACGCCGGCTACTCACAGCGCTCGCGGATCTCCGCCGGCACCGGCACTGCCTTGATCCGTGCCGGGTCGTCCGGGTGCCGCGTGGCGAACACCCGCACTTCGCGCGCTTCGGCCAGCTTTTCGCCGCCACGCATCAACGCGTGCTTCATCACAAAACTCTTCTCCCGCCACTCCTCGATCCACGTGCGCACTTCGAGCAAGTCACCATAAGTGGTCGGCCGGAGAAACGTGCACCCGACCTCCACGATCGGCGTGCCAATCAGCCCCGTGGTTTTTTCCGTTTCACGCCACGGCGGCACCCCGCACTTGCGGAAGAAATTCAGCGCCGACGCATCGAACCAGCGGAAAAAATTCGGATAGAAAGCAATCTGCGCTGGATCGCAGTCACCAAACTCCACCTGCACGCGATGAACGGTCGTTCGGGCCATGGCCACACCCTGACGAAGCCGCGGCTCGGTGGAAAGAATTCACTGCGCGTTCCCTTCGGAACCTCAGCCAGAAATACCACCAGGCCGATGACGCATGATCAACGTCGTCTCGCCCTCGTGCACGACCTGTCCGCCGTGTTTTGTCGCCGTCAGCGCCAGCGACACGATCCCATGACCTCTGCTCGACACGCGTTTCCCGACAACACGAATCCGCGCCGCGATCCGATCGCCAGCCACGACAGCGCCCTTGAATTTCCAGTCCCAGCCGAGCGAGGCCACCGCCATCAGCTTGACCGCCGCACGATTTTTCAGGCCATCGATCAGCGAGAGGACGAGCAACCCGTGCGCGATGCGCGACGGAAAACCCTGCGCCTGGGCAAACTCATCACTCATGTGCACGTCGAAAAAATCTCCCGATAGCTCAGCAAACGCCGTGATCTGCGCCGCCGTCATTTCCACCGAGTCCGTCGCATAAAAATCTCCCCGCTGGAGATCGTCATACCAATATTCGCCCGCTCCCAATTTCCGTCGCTCGTCGGCGGTTGCATTCATCGTTCGTATCGGCGCACTCACCGAAAACACAAAGGATTCATCGGCGCTACTTCCCCAAAGATCGGCTTGAAATCCATCTGCGGCAACAGATCGCGTTCCACATCGATGCCCGGCGCAATTTCGATCAGCCGCAAACCGCCGCGCTCCAGCCGGAAGACCGCCCGCTCCGTCACGTAGAGCACGTCTTGTCCGCGTTGCGCCGCGTAGTCACCGGCGAACGTGACCTTTCCCACGTGGGCGACAAATTTCCTGACCTGGCCAGCCCGCTCCACGCGCAGCGCGTCGCCGGACCACGACACCTTGCCACCCTGCGCGTCGAACGTGCCGCAAAACACCACGCGCTTCGCGTTCTGCGCGATGTCCACGAAGCCGCCCGGCCCGACCAGCGTGCCGCCGAGATGCGACACGTTCACATTGCCGTGCGCGTCGGCCTCTCCCATCCCGAGAAACGTGAGATCGATCCCGCCGCCGCTGTAGTAGTCGAACTGCTCGATCGACGGCAGCACCGCGTCCGGATTTCGTGCCGCCCCAAAATAACGATCATCCAGCATCCGGCCGTTGTGCACGCCTTGCTCGACGCTCATCCACAATTCGTCCGCGATGCCCTGCTCGGCCACCACACCGAAAATCCCACCTGGAATGCCAAACCCGAAATTGAGCGACGCGCCCTTGCGCAGCTCCTGCGCCGCGCGCCGCGCGATTATCCGTCGCTCCAATTTGCCCGGCAACTCCGCACTGAGTTCGCCGACCTCGGCGCGCCGCGACCCACTCACCGTCGGATCATAGGGCACGCCGTAAAACATCTGCTGCGTCGGATCGGTCACCACCGCATCGACCATGATGCCGGGGATGCGCACATTTCGTGCAATCAGCGCACCGTTCGCCACGACTTCTTTCACCTGCGCCAGCACGAGCCCGCCGGAATTGTGCGCCGCCAGTGCCATCGAGTGCACGTCGAGATCGACCGCCTCGTCCTCAGGGCTAATGTTGCCGCGCGCATCTGCCCGCGTGCCACGCACGATAGCGACATCGACCTTGAACGGCTTGTAGCGCAAAATCTCGCGCCCATCGAACCGGTGCAACTCCACCAGTTCGTCGCGACTGCGGCGATTGCAGCGCCCGCCATCGAGCCGCGGATCCGCAAACGTGCCCAGCCCCACATGCGTGAAGAGCCCCGGCCGCCCCGCGCCGATCTCGCGCAGCAACTGCTGAATCGCACCGGCCGGAAAACAATACGCCTCGATCTTCTCCTCGCGGATTAAATCCTGGATTTTGGTCGACCATGTGAAGTGCGCCGCGATCACGCGCCGCAGCATCCCTTCGTACGCGAACCGGCTAACGCCCTGTTCACCCCGATCCCCAAGCCCCAGCGAATGCACGAGCGTGAGATCGCGCGGCTCGCCCGTCGTCAAAAACCGTTTCTCGACCGCCGCGAGAATTGCCTCCGCCGAGATCATGCCGGCGCCATTGCCGCTGACGGCGACCGTGTCGCCGTTCTTGATCAAAGCTGCGGCCTCATCAGCACTCAGAAATTTAGTCACGCTCATCGGTAAGTCCGGCTAGCGCCCGGTGAAAGCCGGCTTTCGCTTCTCCCGAAACGCCGCGACGCCTTCCGCGCAGTCCGCCGAGCCCGCCACCGTTTCGACCGCCGCTGCGTGCTGGTGCCGCAAATCGAGGGCCATGGTCGCCAGCAACGTCTTTGTCTCGCGCATCGCGAGCGGTGCGTTCGCGAGCAATTTCTCGAGCATCCGATCGAGTTCGGCCTCAAGCGCGGCGCCGTTCTCGGCCACCGCCGTGAGCAGGCCCCACTCCAGCGCGTGCTGCGCGGTGATTGGCGCGCCGAGCAGCGTGAGTTCGCGCGCCCGTGGCAGCCCGATGTTTTCCGCAAGCCGGCGCACCCCACCCCAACCCGAAATCATGCCAATGCAGACTTCGGGCGCGCCGAGTTTCGCGTCGCGCAGCCCGAGCCGAAAATCCGCCGCCAACGCCAGCTCGAGCCCGCCACCCAATGCGTGCCCAGAAATCACCGCCACGACCGGCTGCGGCAACGCTGCGATCCGATCGATCACATCGATGCCTCGATGAATCCAGAGCTGCGCCATCTCGCGTGGCGACAACGCACCCCACGCCGTGATATCGCCGCCGGTGCAGAAAAATTTTCCGCTGCCCCGGATGACGAGCGCCCGCACGGCTCGATCGCCGGCCACGGTTTTCACGTGCGCCTCGATCGCGTCGAGCATGGGCAGCGTGAGCGCGTTGCCTTTCTGCGGGCGGTTTAAGGTGAGCTCCGCCCACGCCGCGCCGTGGCGCTCGTGCCGGGTGAAAAGAATCTCGGGTTCCATCAGAAGACTGCCCGCGCGTGGGCCGCGCTCCGCTCAGCCGCGGAGCTTCGCCTTGATTGCCTTCACGCGCGCGAGCGTGTCGCGCACGTTCTGCTCGATCGCCGGCCAGTCTTTCTTGGCGAGCATGTCCTTCGTTACGAGATTGCTGCCCATGCCCATCGCGGCGACGCCCGCGCTTAGCCACGCGCTCAACGATTCCTCTGTCGATTCCACGCCACCCGTCGGCATCACTTTGGTCCACGGCATCGGCCCGAGCACGTTTTTCACGAAACCCGGCCCGCCGACTTCCTTGCCAGGAAACACCTTCACGATCTCGCAGCCGAGTTCCTGTGCATCGGAAATCTCCGAGGCGCTGCCGCAACCGGGCGAATAGGGAATCATGCGGCGATTGCAGAGCTTGGCCACGTCAGCATTGAGCGACGGCCCGACCACGAAGTTCGCGCCACAGTTGATATACATCGCCGCCGTGTAGGGCTCGACAATCGAACCGACGCCGAGAATCAGCGACGGATCCGCCTTAGTGAAATGCTGCTCGAGTTCGTTAAAAACTTCCCACGCGTGATCGCCGCGGTTCACGAATTCGACGAGCTTGCACCCGCCCCGGCTAATCGCGGCCACCACGTTCTTCGCCGTCTCCAGATCCGGATGGTAGAAAACGGGCACGACGCTGATGTCGTAAATTGCGGTGAGCACCTGCATGCGCGAGTAGCGAGCCATAGGAGTGTCCTGTGAAGAGATTTGAGGGGCGAAAAACGAGACGTGATCTTCCGCCGCGGCGCGTTCCTCGCAAGCGGAAACCCGGCCGACTGATTTCGTTGCGGCCGCCGCCTCCACCCGACACGGTGCGCCCTCGCATGGAAAGTCCCGCGCCCTCGTCCCGCCCCCCCGCCTGCGTCGCGCTCGTCGCGCGCACGCACTGGACGGTGAGCGCGACCATCGCCATTTCGATCGGACTGCTGCGCTGGATCGTCGCAAAATTTCCGGTCGAGTTCAGCCCGCGCACCTATGCGATCTCTACGACGCTCGCGGTGCTTTTCGGACTTGCCGGCACGCTCGTGTGGTTCGGCACGCCGGCCGGAAAATTTCTCAGCCGCCTCTGCGGCCTACTTTACCTCGCGCGCCCATCGCTCGGCTCACACCTGTGGCGCATCATGGACTCGGAGGAATTTCAGGCACACTTCCGGAGGGATGATCAAAATCCAGAAACCAGTAAATCATGAACCTTTGTTGGTTTCTTGGCTTTCTGGCTTCTGAATCACTCCGGTTCTTTTTCTAAAAATTTCGTGATGTCGGGAATGCGTTTCGCGCGCCGTCCCGCCGCGTCGCGCGCAAAATACGGATCGACCTCCGGCGTGGCCTCGATCTCCTCGTCTTCGTCGCCCGACTCTTCGTCCTCGTCGATCACCTCGCCGTCGCTGTTGGTAAAAATCCAGTCCTGCTCGGCGTCGAACGCGTGCGTCATCCGCCGCGCCACCGGATCGAGCACGAGCGCAGGGTTACGCACGCGGCCGTTTCTCACGAATTCGAAGAGGCACGGCATGAACTGACTCGCAAACCGCGCCTGAAAATCGCTGAGCCATTTGTTCGCCACGCCCTCGCGGCGGTTGAGCAGCACGACGTCGGAAAAATGCACGCACGCCTCATACCACGCCACGAGCGGCGGATTTTTCTCCGCCAACGCGCAATTCACGACGAGCAGCACCCGCGCGACCTCGCCGCCCTGCGCCTCCACCCACGGCCGAAACGCCTCGCACTGATCGATCGGATCACGGCGGCCGTCGGCGACGAAAAACACGTGTGTCGCCCCCTCCGGGAGTTCGCCCGCGATGAAGCCGCCATCGATCCAATTCCAGCGCGCAATCACACCGAGTTTCTCTTCGGCGTTGGCGTCCGACGCTTCCGTTTCGCACAGCATCATGGCCGCGCGATCGGTCTCGCCGAGCCCACCTTCGATCAAGTCGGCCAGCACTTCGCGCCGGCCGGAGCCGGCCGCACCGAGCACCAGATAAACCAAAGGCTTTTCCACGATCAGAATTTAAACACCTGATTTTGCGCCGCGTTCCGCAGCCAGTGATCGACGAGCACCAGCGCCGTCATCGCCTCAACGATCGGCACCGCGCGCGGGACGACGCATGCGTCGTGACGTCCCCGACCGGTCAGCTCAGTTGCTGCACCGTGAATGTCCACGGTCTGCTGCGGCTGCATGATCGTCGCGGTCGGCTTGAAGGCCACGCGGAACACGATCTCCTCGCCGTTGCTGATGCCGCCCTGCACACCGCCGCTGCGGTTGGTAGTGGTGCCGACGCCGCCAGCGCGCGGCACGAACGCATCGTTGTGCTCGCTGCCGCGCAAGAGCGCGCCCGCGAAGCCGCTGCCGATCTCGAAGCCTTTCGTCGCTGGCAGCGAGAGCATCGCCTTCGCCAGATCGGCCTCGAGCCGATCAAAAACCGGTTCGCCGAGCCCCAGTGGCACGCCGCGCACCCGGCACTCGATCACGCCACCAACGGAATCGCCTGCCGCGCGCACGGCCTTGATTCGCTCGATCATTTTTTCGGCGGTCGGCAGATGCGGGCAGCGCACGGGCGTCACTTCGACCTCGGCGAGCGTCGGAAACGTTTCGATCACCCCAGCGGGCACGACGAGGTCGTGCACTTGTGTGAGCCACGCGCGCGTCTCGACGCCTTTGCTCGCAAGAATCTTCTTCGCGATCGCACCGGCCGCCACGCGGCCGATCGTTTCGCGCGCGGAACTGCGGCCGCCGCCGCGGTGGTCGCGGATGCCGTATTTTGAAAAATAGGTGAAGTCGGCGTGTGACGGGCGGAATTTTTCACGCATTTCGTCGTAGGCGCCAGGGCGCGCGTCCGTGTTGCGCACGAGCAGCGAGATCGGCGCGCCGGTCGTTTGACCTTCGAAGACGCCGGCGAGAATCTCCACTTTGTCCGCCTCGGCACGGGGCGTGACGATGTCGCTCTGCCCCGGCCGCCGGCGATCGAGTTCGAGTTGGATTTCTGCCGCGGTAATCGGCAAGCGCGGCGGGCAGCCGTCGATTACCACGCCGACTGCGGCCCCGTGGCTTTCGCCCCACGTGGTGATTGAAAAAAGTTTTCCGAAATGGTTCGGCATCGCAGCGCGTGAGCGTTGGCCGCACCGCGCGACCCCGCAAGCGGCAAATCCCGCACCCGCCAACCTCGCCCGCACCAACCCCGTCCTCGCCCGCTATCCCCGCCGCTTCACCCCAATCAGGGGCAACTTTCGCCAAAAGATGCCGTCTCACCCTGACACAAGACCGTTTACAAGCCGCGCCCTTTCGCCTCTCATCCACGCCTCCCGCTCCGGCGCGTCCGCCGTTCCAAATTTTTCGTCTCACTCGCATGACCCCGCGCTTCGTCCGCTTCGGCCTCGCCGCTCTTCTCGCACTCACTGCGTGTGCCGTGCGCGCACAAACTCCCGCCGCGCCCGTGCCCGCCAAGCCCGACGAGCAACTCGTCTCACTGAAGCTGCCTGACGCCGATATCGACACCGTCCTCACCTCGCTCGAAGCGCTCACCGGCCGCGCCGTCTTGCGCCCCGCCGCACTCCAGACTGCGACCTATAATTTCAAAACGCCGAAGCCGATGACGAAGGCTGAGGTCGTTCTAGCACTCGAGACGGTCCTCGCGCTCAACGGTATAAGCGTCGCGCCGCAGGGCGACGACTACCTCGTTGTCACGCAGCTCGCAAACGCCAAAAGCTCCGCGCCCGAGTGGCTCAACGGCGCTGCCCTCGATCAACCCGCCAGCGGCAAGATTGCGACCAAGCTCTTCCAGCTCGAATTTCTCCGCGTCACCGATCTTCAGCAGCTCTCACAGGGCCTGCTCAACCCGCAGCTCCTCGGCTTCGTCGCGCTCCCCACTGCCAACGCCGCGCTCATCACCGACAGCGTGAGCAACCTCCAGCGCGTCGAGCTCCTCCTCAAAAACGTCGACAAGCCCACCACCGCGGGCATGACGCCCAAGTTCTACCAGCTCCACAGCGCGAAGGCCGCCGACGTCGTCACGCGCCTCCGCACGATCTTCCAGCCGCTGGCTCTGCAGCTCGGCCAAGCCACCAGCTACAACGCCGACGATCGCACCAACCAAATCATCGTCATCTGCGATCCGCGCCAATACGCGCTCTTCGACAGTGTCATCACCAAGCTCGACGACGCCGCCGCAGAGCCCGACATCCACAACGAAGTTATCTATCTTAAGAATGCCGTCTCCACCGACGTCGTCACTGTTATCACTCAACTTATCTCCGGCCAGATCGCCGCCGCCCAGCGGGCCAACGCGCAAAACGTCCGCACCTCACAAGCCCTCAACCAGCCCGCTAACCCCGCGCAGCCCGCGATCGCTCCCACCATTCCCGGCGTGCCGACGCCTGCCATCACGCCTGCGATCGCCAGCGTGCTCGATGCCGCCAGCACCCCGAGTTCCAACGCCTTCAGCTCCCTCGCCTCCGCCTTCGCCGACAAACGCTCCAATTCCATCATCGTCACTGGCACCGCGCAGGACATCCGCCTCATCCGCGACGTCATCAACAAGCTCGACATCATCCTCCCGCAGGTCCGCATCGAGCTCGTCATCGCCGAAGTCACACTCGACGATCAAGCCACCTCCGGCATCAGTGCGCTCGGCCTTAAAGTCACCGGTGACAAACTTGTCGGTTTCAACTTCACCGCCGCCGGCACCACCGTCAGCGGCCCCGCCGGCGGCACCGACTTCGTCCCGATCAACCGCATCAACGGCAATTACGATCTCGCCGGACTCATCAATCTCTCCACCACGCCGCGCCTCAGCAACTCCACCATCCTCACCGTACCCTCCGTGGTCACCAGTCACGGCAACCAGGCGAAATTTTTTGATGGCGAAACGCGCCCTGTCGTCACCGGCTCCACCAGCACCCCCAACACCGCCGGCAGCGCGACCACCAGCTCGCAAGTCACCCAGCAGCAAATCGGCACCACGCTCACCGTCACGCCCTTCATCGGCAACGACGGCACCGTCCAGCTCAACCTCGTGCAGGATGTGAGCGACGTCACCGGCACCGTCACCGTCGACGGCAACACCCAATACGTCATCGGCGATCGCTCCACGACCCAGTACGTCACCGCCCGCACCGGCGAGATCATTGTCCTCGGCGGCTACCGCAAAAAGATCGATTCCAAGGGCACCAGCCGCCTCGGCCCGATTCCGTTTATCGGCGACCTCTTCGGCACGCGCACCCGCGACAACAAGCACCAGGAACTTATTTTTTTCCTGCGGCCCACGATCCTCACCAATTCGGCGGGCGACAACACCGAGACCATGCGGCGCGTCGATGCCCTCCCCACGCGCAACGAAATCCGCAAGGAAATCGATCCGAACTACGTGCCGCCGAAAGAATCGATCTTAAAGAAGATCCTCAATTAAGCGCGCGTTTCCACCATGCCCGCGCTCGATCAGGAAACGCCCTTGCCCGCCGCGCTCGCGGCGCGCCTCACCGACGAACAACGCCAGACGATCGCCGAGGCCCCGCGCGAGAAACGCCTCGAAGCCCTCTGCGCCGCGCTGGCCCGCCCCGAGGCCGAAGTCCTCGTCGAACTCGCCGCCGCTGCCGGCCTCGACGTCGCCAGCAACCTCGAAACCGATCCCGACTCGCGCGGCGTTTTGCCAGCGCGCCTCGTCCACGAATTCCAAATCATCCCGATCAAGTTCGGGCCTCCCGCGGCCTCAACGGCGCCGTTTCCGGTCCTAAACGTCCAGCCGATGCACTTCGCCACCGCGTGGCTACCCGACGCGGTGATGGCCGACTGGCTCCGCACGTTCACACCGCGCCCGCTCGTGTGGCATCTCGCTGTGCCCGAACGCGTGCACCAGCTCATCATCGAAAACTTCGGCGTCGGCTCCGGCTCGCTCGAAGACGGCGACGACAGCTACGTCGCGCCCGAGGCGCAGCAGCAGAACGAGGAAGTCGTCGACGAGGATGCCGCCGTCGTTCGCTTCGTCACTGACGTCATCTCGCAAGCGATCGCCGATCAAGCGACCGACATCCATTTCGAACCGCAGGAAGGCCAGCTCCGCATCCGCTACCGCGTCGACGGCCTGCTCGTGCCCGTGCCCGTGCCGGAAAATCTCCTGCGCTTCCAGGACGCGATTATCTCACGCCTGAAAATCATGGCGCGGATGAATATTTCCGAAAAACGCCTCCCGCAGGACGGCCGTATCAATTTCAAGGCCGCGGGCGTCGTGCTCGACATCCGCGTCTCCACCGTTCCCACGATCTACGCCGAATCGATTTCGCTGCGTTTGCTGAATCAGAAAAAGGAAGCCTACACGATGGATCGCCTCGGCATGAGCGCCGAGGAGCAGAAGCAGATCGTCAGCATCCTCGATTACCCGCACGGCATCATTCTCGTCACCGGTCCGACCGGCTCCGGCAAATCGACCTCGCTCAACGCGTTTCTGCGCAAGATCAACTCCACTGATCTCCGCATCATCACGATCGAGGATCCGATCGAGTATGAGGTGCCGGGCGTGAACCAGATGCAGGTGCGCCCGGAGATCGGGCTCACGTTTGCCGACGCGCTCCGCCACGTGCTCCGCCAGGATCCCGACGTGATTATGGTCGGCGAAATCCGCGACAAGGACACCGCCGAGATCGCGATCCGCGCATCACTCACCGGCCACTTGGTGTTCTCGACGCTCCACACCAACGACGCGCCC
Organism: uncultured Opitutia bacterium; assembly: GCA_903896015.1. Lineage (GTDB taxonomy): Bacteria > Verrucomicrobiota > Verrucomicrobiia > Opitutales > Opitutaceae > CAITWF01. The sequence goes on from CAITWF010000097.1 coordinate 27,769, forward strand.
GGTGCCATCACACGCCTCGTCGACATGGGCATCGAGCCGTTCCTCGTCGCCTCCGCGATCGAACTCGTGATCGCGCAACGCCTCGTGCGCCGGCTCTGCCAGGAATGCTCGCGCCCCGCACCGATCAATAAAATCAAACTTCGCGAAAATCTCGCGATTCTCGGCGTCACCGGTCAGGACGCGATCGAAGCGGAGTTGCTCGATTCGTTGAAAAACCCCGTCGGCTGCGATCGTTGCCGCGGCACGGGCTACCGCGGCCGCGTGGGCATCTTCGAAATTTTCCGGCTCAACGACGAGATGCACGAGATGGTGCTGAAGCGCGAGAGCACGCGCAGTCTCGCCGATTGCGCCCGCAGGAACGGCATGCGTACGCTCGGTCAAAGCGGTTGGGAAAAAATCCGGACCGGCCTCACGACGTTCGACGAAGTCCTGCGTGTCGTCACGATCACTGACGCCTGATCATGCCGCGCTTCGCCTACACGGCGCGCGATCGCGCCGGGAAAAATTTATCCGCCGAGCTCGACGCTCCCAGCCGCAAGGATGCGCTCCGGTTGCTCACCGCGCGCGGACTGCAGGTCGCGGCGGTCAATGAACTGGCCGGCGGGCCGGAAAAGAAATCGGCGAACAAGAGCGGTGAGGCGAAAACCGCCGCCAACCCGCGCGCCTTGCGCCGCGTCACCGCGCTCGTGCCGACCAATCGCGAGCGACTACCGTTCCTCGAAGCGCTGTTCGATCTGATGTCGAGCGGCCTGTCGGCGGGCGAAGCCGTGCGCCTGCTCTCGATTCGCATCAAGGAGCCGCAACTCCGCGCGCTCTGCGGCGGCCTTTGGGAACGCATCAGCGAGGGCGCGCCGCTCTCCCGTGCGATGGCGGAGTTTCCGCAGGTGTTCGATCCGTCGATCACGAATCTCATCCAAGCCGGCGAGGCCACGGGCTCGCTCAACGACACGGTGCAGCGGCTCATCTCGCATCTTACGGAGCAAAGGGAGCTGCGCCGCCAGTTGCTCTCCGCCCTCGCCTACCCGTGCTTCATGGTGCTGGTCGCCGGCGGCGTGATTCTGTTTTTCCTCACGTTCCTTCTGCCGCGGATGCAGTCGCTGCTCACCTCGCTCGGCGGCAAACTTCCGACGCCAACCAAGATTCTCATCGGCGGGTCGAACTTCGCGCTGCACTACGGCTGGATTTTGATCGCGGCGGCAATCTTTGGCTCGATCTCGCTGTGGCGCTGGCGGGCGACGGAGGCGGGGCGGCTGGAAACCGACGGATGGCTGCTCAAGCTGCCGCTCGTCGGGCCGTTCGTCGTCTCACAAACCGTGCTCTCGCTCAGCCAGACGCTCTCCGTGTTGCTCGAAAACGGCATTACCGCAGCCGAGGCCCTGCGCATGACGGAAAAGCAAATCGAAAACCGCGTGCACCGCGCGGCGTTCAGCACCGCGATCGGGCGCGTGCTTGAGGGCGAGGCGCTCTCCGCGGCTTTCGCCCGCACCGGCTGCTTCCCCGATCTCGTGCTGGATCGGCTAGCGGTCGGCGAGAACACCGGCAACGTCGTCCCCAGCCTCAAGCAAATCGCGACGACCTACCAGAAACTGATTTCGCAGCAGCTCACGCTGTTCACCAAGGTGATCGCGAGCGGCGTGCTGATGGGCGTGTTCATCTTCGTCGGTTTCATCGCGTTCGCGATCGTGAGCGCGGTATTCTCGGTCAGCGCGAGCTTCAAGCTCAGCGGCTGAGGTTATCGCCATGGACGCCACGCGTATCGTGCTCGTGACCGGCTCCGCCGGCAACGTCGGCTCGACCGTCTTTGCCGGACTGAAACCGCACTTCGCGCTCCGGGCCTTCGACCGCGTGCCGACGCTGGGCGCGAACGATGCCCACGTCGGCGATCTTGCGGATCGCGCGGCAGTCGAGCGCGCGGTCGCGGGCGTCCACACGATCATTCACTTCGGCGGGTGCCCGCGGATGGAGGCGGAGTTCATACGCGATCTGCTCAAGCCAAACATCGAGGGGCTTTGGCACATGCTCGACGTCGCGCGACTCGCCGGCGTAAAGCGGTTTATCTTCGCGAGTTCCTGCAACGTCGCCTTCGGTGCCACCGAACTGGCGCAACTCAGGACTGACACCGTCCACGCCTTCAATCCCTACGGCGCGACGAAGGCCTTCGGCGAAACGATCGGCCGCTGGTTCTTCGATACCTACGGCATGGAGTTTCTCGCCGTGCGGATCGGTTATTTCCGCGGCATCTACGTCGATCCAGATTTGCGCGAGGACTGGCTGCGGCGGATCTGGCTCGGGCCGCGCGACTGCGTGAAATTTTTCCGGCTCGCGATTGAGGCGCCGCGCTTCGGCTACGGAATCGTTTACGCGTGCTCGCGCTGCCCGGAAAATTATTTGGATCTCACGAGCGCACGCACGCTCCTCGGCTACGAGCCCGAGGAAGACGTGCCGCCCGCCCCGCCGGTTCAGGGCACTTCGTAAACCTCAACGATCGCGAGACCGCTGGTGCCGTTGTTGCCGCGCGCCTGCGCAGTGTAGCCGCCGGGCGGCAGCGTAACGACAAGCATCGCATCTTTCGACTGCGTATTGCCGATCGCGAAGGCGTTGACGCGCGTGCCGACGTTGATCAGCTGCGGATCGGCCCCCCAGTCATCGTTGGATGCGATTGCGACCGAGTTGCTGTTGAACAACGTAAGTTGCGGATCGCCGAGGGTGCCATTGGTGCTACCAAGGATCACTGACAAACCGGGGCCGATCACGCGGATAAGAACCGTCTTCGCGGCTGAGCCGCCGAGTGTGAAGCCGAGCGTGAGCAAGCCACCGGAAGGAATGCTCTTCAGCACGGAAACGTTGACCAGCCGCGGGCTCGCGGCGGTGAAGGTACCCGCCGGCGTCGCATCGTAGATTTCCGCGATGACGGAACCCACCGAGCCATTGACCCCGCTGACGGCGACCGAGTAATTGCCGGGCGCGAGATTCTGCTGATAAACCGCTGCGTCCTTTGAGGTCGGGCCGGTAAAAGCAAAGGCACCAACGCTCGCCATGGCCGCGAGCAGCGACGGATCACCGTTCCAATTGTCGTTATTGGCGATCGCGACGGAAGCGCCGTTGAACAGCGTGAGCTGCGGATCGCCAATCGTGCCGGGAACACCAAGTGCGCCCAGTGACGGGCCGACCGCACGCACGACTAGATTCTTGCTGCCGGCGGTGCCCTGACCACCAACGACGGTGCCGACGGTAAAGCTGGATCCGGCGGCAATGTCGGTGAGCACCGAGAGATTCGTGAGCCGGCCGGGATCATTGAACGAACTGGCGAGCGTGAGCGTGGCGGGGCTACTAGTGACGGCGCTGCCCACGCCGTTCGATACCACGACCGAATAGTTGCCGGCGAGGGCGGCGTTGTTGCCGGTCGTGCCGCTGAGCACGAGGGTCGGGCTCGTCGCTCCGGGGATCAGCACGGAGGCGCCGGCGCCGGGCGTGCCGCTACTGCGCTGCCACTGGTAGGTCGGGGCCGGAGTGCCAGTCGCCGTGACCGCGAACACCGCCGTGCCGCCGGAGTTGACCGTGACGGAAACGGGTTGGGTGATGATCGCAGGTGCAACGGCAGCAGCGAGCGTGAGTGTCGCGGGATTGCTGGAAATAATTCCGCCGGGCGCGATAACCGCAGCCGAGTAGCTGCCGACGTCCGCTGTCGTGAGAGAGTTGATCGTGAGGTTGCTTCCGTTGAACGTGTATTTGACGCCGTCGATGTTGAGTTGCTGGCCGTTGAAGAACCAGAGGACGGACACGTTGCTGTTTTGGTTCGGAGCGGCGCCACCAACGGTGTAGCCAATGTTGAAGGTGGCTTTGCCGCCGAGCACGCCCGTCTGGTTGGTCGGCTGGTTGGTGAGCGCGAGTACCGGGATCGTGGTACCCGGCGCCTGCGCCACGATGTAGAAGTTCACGGCCTTCGTCCACAGCGCGACGGCGAGGCCGCCGCCGGTCAGCGAAGTCGTGTCGAGCGTGGAAAGCGTGTCGAACTGGATGGTGGCCTGATAAACGTGGCCGCTTGTCAGAGCGCGCGCGGGAATCGTGATCGAGGTGACCGGCGTGCTCGAGGGAGTTTGTCCCCCGACTGCCTGAGTAGCGATCTGGGTTTTAAGATTTACGTTGTCGGACAGCCCCTGCACCTGCGTCGACATGTGGCCCGCAACCCCACTGGTCGCGTAACTGGCGAACGTGCTAAAGTTGATCGTCGCGGCCTGCGTGGGATCAATGACGAGGAGACCGTTGCTCCAGGTGCCTCCCGTCACGGCCGGCGTCGTGCTGGGATAGAGCTCAGTCGTAAAGTCGAAATTCAGCGTCGGGATTCCCGCTCCGGACAAACGGTAGGTGCCGTTGGGATAAGCGGCATCGAGCGCGGCTTTGGTCGCAAAAGCGGCGTTGATTTCGTAGTCTTGATTATTGGGCGTGAAAGCAGCGGTCACGGCGCTGCCCGACGGTGGCGTCACGTTCACGAGCGTCGGCGACTGCACCGAAAAGTTAAACGGCTGCAACGGATTTGGGGCAGGGGCGGCGCTCGAGTTTTGAAAAAAGCCCTGACTCTTGCTGACAAAATAAATTGCCTGAGCGTGAGCGATCGAAGTGGCGAACAAAGCGAGCGCGAGTTGTGTCCGTCAAGTTCAGCAAAAGTGGATTGGTGGTACGATGGTTTGGTGAGTTAAAAAGATTTATGGGGAGGGTTTAAGGGAGGGGGCGTAGCCACCTCCCTTTCA
>CAITWF010000098.1 GCA_903896015.1 uncultured Opitutia bacterium
ATTGCTCCCGCGTGCGTGGAAAAACGCGCGCGTGGCGACGCCCACCGCCATCACGTCTCCTGCCGTCGTCGCCTGATTCCATCAGCAGAGTCTAACCGAAATCGCTCGCGGCGTCCCCCTGTCGGAGTTGAACGCTTACGTTGAAGGTGAGTCCCGTCAGCCCGAGCGTGGGCTTCATCGAGGCAGTGTTTTTTTCGGCCATGTTTTAATGCGTTGTGGGTTGCGGTGCGAAGACGATCCCACCCAACGCACCCGTCATACCACGCAGCGCTAAGGCATCGCTAAAACGGAACCCCAAACCGCTAAGACAGCGTTAAGAAACGCCTTCGGTTCGCTGCGCCTTCACTAAGCGATCCGCCTGCCACCACTTGCGCGCCGCGACGAGCGACCAGATCGCCTCTACTCCGCCGAACGGCCACGCCCCCTGCAAAAATCCGTAGATCGACCCGAGGGCACAGGCGGCGGCAAACGCCAGCGTGAACCAACGGCTGCGCTCCTCCAGTGCGTAGCACACGAGCATCGCCGTCACCGCGAACAATCCGAAAAGCGTGAGGGCATCCACGGCGGCGTCGCGTGGTCGCTATTCCACCAGGCGAAAACCAATCCCCGATTCCGTGCGCAAGTGCCGCGGGCGGTGCGGATCGCTTTCTAGTTTCTGGCGCAGATGCGTCATGTGCACCCGCAGGTAGTGCGAATTCCCTTCGGCCTTCGGGCCCCACAATTCGCGGAGGATGTGCCGATGCGTGATCACCTTGCCGCGGTGCGCGACGAGCAGCCGCAGAAACTCATACTCCTTTGCCGTCAGCTTCACCTCAGCGCCCGCGCGCCGCACAAGCCGTGCCGCAAAGTTGACCTCGATCTCGCCGAATTTCACGCTCGGGGTCTCCTCTCCATCGTGCGTCCGGCGCAACAGCGCACGCAGCCTCGCCGCAAGCTCGGCGGTGCCAAAGGGCTTGGTGAGATAGTCGTCCGCGCCCGCATCGAGTGCCGCCACCTTGTCCGCCTCACCGGCGAGGACCGTGACGACGAGCACCGGCACCTGGGACCACTCGCGCAGTTTCCTCACGACTTCGATCCCGCTCATGTCGGGCAACCCAACATCAAGAATGATCACCGCGGGCTTCCGCGCCGCCGCTTGCGCCAGCCCCAGCCCGCCCGTCTCCGCCTCGACCACGCTGTAGCCCGCGCCATCGAGCGCGAGGCGCATCAACCGGCGGATTTGCAGCTCGTCATCGACGACGAGCACTAGCGGATGGCCGGCCGCGGCGATCATTCGCTTGGCACGCTGCCATGCTGCGTGTGCGGCAGGTAAACCGTGAACACCGCCCCACCACCGGGATTTTCGCCGACGACGATCTCGCCGCCCTGCGCGACAACGAAGCCGCGAATGATTGAAAGACCGAGCCCGAGGCCACCGGCACGCGCCGCATCTCCCCGCTGAAATTTTTGAAACAGCCGCTCGCGCATCTCCAGCGGGAAGCCCGGTCCCTGGTCCGCCACGGTGAAGAACACCCGCGCGCGCGCGCCATCGATCCCCGCTGTCAAAAAGATCGGGGTGGCGGCAGGCGTATGCAGCGCAGCGTTAAGCAGCAGATTCGCGATCACCTGCTCCATCAGCGCCGCATCCGCGCGAAACAACGGCAGTTCATCGGGCACAACCGACTCAAACGGATGACCCGCGAGTGAGTCGCGCACGCCGTCGATCGCGGCATTTACGAGATCGTGGGCATCGCACCAGTCGAGCCGCGGCTGGAGCGCGCCGGACTCAAGCCGAGTTTGATCAAGGAGGTTGTTGACGAGGCGCGTGAGCCGGCGCGTGGCCGTGACGATTTCGGCGGTGAGGCCGTCGCGCGTGGCGGCATCGGCCGTCGCGAGGTTTTCGGCGGCACCCGTAAGCACGGCGAGCGGCGTCTTGAGTTCATGAGAAACGCCGTCGAGCAGGGCCCGATGGAGCTTCTCCGACTCGGCGAGGAGTTTTTCGCGCTCACCCGCCGCGCGCAGCGACTCACGCTCGACCAAGAGCGCGAGCTGCGCCGCAAAACTCTCCGCGAGATCGCGCTGCGCTAGTGTGAGCGCCGCTTCACGCGGCACGTGAATCACAAGCACGCCGACCGCCTTGTCGTCGCGCAGCAGCGGCACGTGAAACCCCTCGGCACTCGGCAGTGTGTCGGTGAAGCGGCCGGCGTTCTTGCGGTTGCGCCAGACCCAGTCGGCCACGCCCATTTCCTTTTCGCTCAATAAAAATGATCCCGCGAAATGTGGCGTGAGCCCCGCGTGATCATCGTTGCCGAGCAGGAGCGCGGACTGCGCCGCAAACAGCGTGTCGGCCTGCCGCAGCGCCGCGAACACCGCATCGTCAAGCGTGCGCGCAGCCGTCAGGGCCTGCGTGAGGTGAAACAGCGCCGTCGCGCGGTCTTCGCGCATCCGCTCGTGGCGCTCCTGTGCCCGGATGCGCGCCGTGAGCTGCCCCGCGATCAGCGCGACGATGAAGTAGGTCGCAAACATCACCCCGTCCTCGAACTTCGCGATGATGAAGGTGAAGAGCGGCGGGATGAAGAGGAAATTCCACGTCAGCGCGCTCACCACGCCAGCAGCAAACACCGGGCCGCGCCCGACGCGCAGGCTCAGCGCGATCACGGCAAGCAAGTAGAGCATTCCAACCGCGAGATAGCCGAAGCGCGGCGCGATGAACCAGCAGCCGAGGGTCAGCGCCGCGAGCCACGCGGCCACCTCGCCATATTCGTGGGCCGGGGAACGCTCGACCGGACGCCAGTCGAGCCACGCCAGCGTTTTCTCCGCCGTGCGCTCGGCCGGCACCACGTAGATGTCGATCGGGCCGCTGCGCCGCAGCAGCCGATCGACGAGGCTGCCGCCGCGGAGCGCGTCGAGCCAGCGCGGCGAACGCGACTTGCCAACAACGATCTGCGTGGCGTTGTTTTGCAGCGCGACGCGCACGAGCGCCGCTGCGACGTCGTCGTCGTGCGTGACGACAACCTCCGCACCAAGCTCCCGCGCGAGCGCGAGATTTTGTTCCAGCCGCCGCTGGCCTTCGACGTCGAGCGTGCGCGACGACTCCACGCTCACGGCAATCCACGACGCGCCTTGCGCAGCGGCCATGCGGCGCGTCCAGCGCACGAGCTGCGTCGACGACGGACTCGGCCCAACCGCCACGAGCAACCGCTCCCCCGAGCGCCAGACGGTTTTCAGCGGCGAGTTCGCACGCAGCTCGCGAAGCCGCTTGTCGACCCGCTCGGCGACAAAGCGCAGCGCGAGCTCCCGCAGCGCCGTAAGGTGGGTGTCCTTGAAAAAATTTTCCGCGGCCGTATTCGCGCGGTCGCCGAGGTAGACCTTGCCGTCAGCCAGCCGTTCGCGCAGCGCCTCCGGCGTGAGATCGATCAGCTCGATCTGATCGGCGAGTTCGAAGACGGAATCGGGTACGGTCTCGTGCACCGTCGCGCCGGTGATCTGGCGCACGGCGTCGGCGCGGCTTTCGATGTGCTGGACGTTGAGCGTCGTGTAGACATCGAGGCCCGCGTCGAGCAGTTCCACGACATCCTGGTAGCGTTTCGGGTGGCGCGAGCCGGGCGCGTTAGTATGGGCAAACTCGTCTACGAGCACGAGCCGCGGTTTCCGCGCGAGGATCGCCTCGAGGTCCATCTCGGTCACGCGGATGCCGCGGTGCTCGATCTCCTTCCGGGGCATCAAAGGTAAGCCGGTGAGCAGCGCCTCCGTCTCAGCGCGCTTGTGCGTCTCAACGATGCCGACGACGAGATCGACGCCGTCGCGCAACTCTTGCTGCGCGGCGCGGAGCATGGCGTAGGTCTTACCGACCCCGGGACACATGCCGAAAAACACCTTGAGCCGCCCACGCTGAGCCCGCTGCTCGTCGCGCTTCAGCGAGGCAAGCAGCGCATCGGGATCGGGACGGGACGTTTCGGACATGAGTCGGCGATAGTTGGCGGAGTAAGGCGGCGCAAGCTAACCGGCAGCACGAACAAAGATCAGGACCATGAGGGAAAGCCACAGCAACGCCGCAGCGCCAAAAAGCCGGAGAACAATGCGCCGGGTCGCCGCCGCCTGACTGACATCCACCTGCAACCACGAGTGGTCAACTCGCCAGCGCACCGGTCGGAGCGGAAGCGTCTCCGTAGCGGAATAATGCAGATAGTCATCGTCAATGAAGCCTTCGGCCGCGAGCTCGTGCACAAAGCACTCCTTGCGCGCGAGGGAAAACGTGTCGCGGGTCGCGCGGATAAGCACGAGATCTTCGACCTCATCAACGCGCACCAGGGTGTCGAGTTGCGGAAACGCAAACTCATACGAGTGCGGTGGCGGCGCCTGCATTTTCATAGCGGTCGATGCTTATGGTTTTGTCGCAGAGTCTCCGCTCCAGTCGAGCCGCGGGCGGGCCGGTCGCATGGCGCACTGCCACGACAGGGCCAGGATTGCCGCAGTAAGGAGCGTGATGAATGCCACGCGAAACGCAGTGTCACTACGTCGGCGAAGAGGTTTATTCATGGCGCCACGTGGCCTGCGCATCTGCGATTCAATGAGGGACGGCAACTTGATCGAGTGCGACGTTGAGCGTGAGCACGTTCACCCCTGGCTCGCCGAAAACCGAGAGATCGCGACCGGCGGTGTGCGCGGCGACGAGCGCAGCAACTTTCTCAAGCGAGAGTCCGCGCGCTTTCGCCACGCGGGCCGACTGCAGCTGTGCATTCTCAGCACTGATATGCGGATCGAGGCCGCTCGCGGAACTCCTGACGGCGTCGGCCGGCACGACCACGTTGTCGGCGAGGCCGTTGGTTTTCCGATAGGCGACGACGGCCGCTTGGATGCTGTCGGAGAGCTTCTTGCTTGTCGGGCCGAGGTTAGTGCCACCGGAACTCGTCGCATCGTAACCCGTGCCAGCGGCGGACGGACGCGGCTGGAAATATTTGTCGCTCGAAAAATTCTGCGCGAGCAGCGCCGATCCGCGGACCGTGCCGTCCTTGTCGGTGAGGAGCGAGCCGTTGGCCTTCGTAGGAAAGAGCGCCTGCGCGCCGGCCCAGACCACGAGCGGATAGGCCCCGCACAACAGCACGGCGAAGACGAGCGTGAGCAGAAGCGATGTTTTGAGTTCGGAGAAAAATGTTTTCATGGCGGGAAATCAGACGAGGTGGAGAGCATTCACGAGGAGATCGATGGCCTTGATGCCGACGAACGGAATCACGATGCCGCCGAAGCCGTAGATGAAGAGATTGCGGCGCAGCATCGCCTCCGCGCCGACCGGACGATACGCGACGCCCTTCAGCGCGAGCGGAATCAGTGCGATGATGATGAGGGCGTTGAAAATCACCGCACTCAGGATCGCGCTGAGCGGAGAGCCAAGGTGCATGACATTCAGCGGCGCGATCGCGGGAAACGCGCCGACGAGCATCGCAGGGATAATCGCGAAGTATTTTGCGATGTCGTTCGCGATCGAAAACGTCGTGAGCGCGCCGCGGGTGATAAGCATCTGCTTTCCGATCTCGACGATCTCGAGGAGCTTCGTCGGGTTGGAATCGAGATCCACCATGTTGCCGGCTTCCTTGGCAGCCTGCGTGCCGGTATTCATCGCCACGCCAACGTCGGCCTGCGCGAGGGCGGGCGCGTCGTTCGTGCCGTCGCCGGTCATCGCGACCAGGTGGCCCTTCGCCTGCTCGTCGCGGATGCGCGCGAGCTTCATCTCGGGCGTGGCCTGTGCGAGAAAATCATCCACGCCTGCCTCGGCGGCGATAGCGGCGGCGGTGAGCGGATTGTCACCGGTGATCATCACGGTGCGGATGCCCATCGCACGGAGCTGCGCAAAACGCTCCTTGATGCCGCCCTTCACGACGTCTTTCAGGAACACGACGCCCAGCACCTCGCGGCCCTCGGCCACGACGAGCGGCGTGCCGCCCTGACGGGAAATCTTGTCCACCGCTTCGCCCACTGCGCTGGGAAACGCCCCGCCCTGCGACTCGACCCAGCCGCGGACGTTGGCGGCGGCGCCCTTGCGGATCACGCGCGCCGGCGCGCCATCGTGCGCCGCAAGATCGATGCCGCTCATGCGCGTCTGCGCAGTAAACGGCACGAACGTGTGTGGCGTCGTAAGCTCCTTGGCCCGTAAATTGAATTTCTCCTTCGCGAGCACCACGATGCTGCGGCCCTCAGGTGTCTCGTCGGCGAGCGAGGCGAGTTGCGCGACGGCGGCGAGCCGGTCGGCTTGGACGCCGGGTGCCGGTACGAACTCACTCGCCATGCGGTTGCCGAGCGTGATCGTGCCGGTCTTGTCGAGCAGGAGCACGTCGATGTCGCCCGCGGCTTCGACCGCGCGGCCCGACATCGCGAGCACGTTGCGCTGCAGCAGGCGATCCATGCCGGCAATACCGATCGCACTGAGCAACCCGCCAATCGTGGTCGGAATCAAGCAGACGAGCAGCGCGATGAGCGTCGTGATAGAGAAGGCGACATTCGAGTAAATGCCGAACGGCTTAAGTGCGACGATCACGAGCAGGAAGATCACCGTAAGCGCGGACAGCAGAATCGTGAGGGCGATTTCGTTGGGCGTCTTCTGACGCGACGCACCTTCGACGAGACTGATCATGTGATCGAGAAAACCTTCACCGGGATTCGCGGTGATCCGGATGACGAGCACGTCTGACAACACGCCCGTGCCGCCCGTGACCGCGCTGCGATCACCGCCGGCCTCGCGGATGACGGGTGCGGACTCGCCCGTGATCGCGGACTCGTCGACGGACGCAGCGCCCTCAGTGACTTCGCCGTCACCGGGGATGAGTTCGCCAGCGGCCACGACGACGATGTCGTCCTTGCGCAGCAGCGAGGCGTCGACGGTTTCGAGCGCGCCTGCCTTTGTGCGGCGCTTCGCGGAGAGTTGCTTGCGTGACGCTCGGAGCGCCTGCGCCTGCGCCTTGCCGCGGCCCTCGGCGACGGACTCAGCGAAATTGGCGAATACGACCGTGAATAAGAGCCACAGCGCGATCTGGAGGACGTAACGCAGCGGTTCGCTGGAGGTGAAGAGTTGCTCGAATGACAACAGCGCGCCGACCAGCGTGACAAACATCACCGGGTTGCGGAGCTGTGCGCGCGGATCGAGTTTGCGGAAGGCCGCGGTGATCGCCGGGCCGACAATCGTGCGATCGAAAAGGGAAACAGATTTGGTGCTCATGGCGATGCCGCGAGGCGCGGCGGTTGAAAAATAAAAAATGAAAGGTGAAAGATCAGAACAGCGTGCCGGCCTGCATCAGGTAGTGCTCGACGACCGGGCCGATCGCCAAGGCCGGGAGAAACGTAAGCGCACCCACGAGCACCACCGTGCCGATCAGCAGCACGACGAACGTAACGCCCTCGGTCCGAAATGTGCCGGCGCTCTCCGGCACGAGGCGCTTCGAAGCAAGGTTGCCCGCGAGCGCAAGGATCGGGACTATCATGAGGAAGCGGCCGACAAGCATCGCGACGGCGCCGGTGACGTTGTAGTGCCAGTCGCCGTTCGTGGGATTGCCAGTGAGGCCGGCGAATGCGCTCCCGTTGTTGCCGACGCTTGAGCTGAAGAGATAGAGAATTTCGCTGAAGCCGTGCGGGCCGGCGTTGTTGAGCCCAGCCTGGCCCCAGTCGGTGACCGCGGCCCACGCGGTGCCCGCGAGAATCGTCGCCGAGAGCACCATGAGCACAAGCATCACGAGCTTCACGTCGTAGGCTTCGATCTTCTTACCAAGGTATTCCGGCGTGCGACCGACCATCAGCCCCGCGATAAACACTGCGAGCACCACAAAGATCAGCATGCCGTAAAGGCCGGCGCCGACGCCGCCGAAGATCACTTCGCCGGTCTGGATGTTGAAGAGCGGCACGAGTCCGCCGATCGGCGTAAACGAATCGTGCATCGCGTTCACCGCGCCGCACGAGGCGTCGGTCGTAATCGTGGCAAAGAGCGCGGAGTTGAAGATGCCGAAGCGCACTTCTTTGCCCTCCATGTTGCCGTCAGCGGCGGCGACACCGAGTTTCTGGTGGATCGGGTTGCCAGCCGCCTCAAACTTCCAGCACACCAGCGCGCCAACAAGAAACATGGCGGCCATCGCGCCCCACACGGCCCAACCGTGCTTCTGGTTTTTCACGACGCGACCGAGGTAATACGTGAGCGCGCTCGGAATCGCGAAGATCGAGAGCATCTGGATAAAATTCGAGAGCGGCGTGGGATTCTCGAATGGGTGCGCGGCGTTGGCGTTGACGTAGCCGCCGCCGTTGGTGCCGAGCATCTTGATCGCGACCTGCGAGGCGATCGGACCCTGAACGATCGTCTGCGTGTCGACTTTCTGATCCATCATTACCGGCTGATCGACCATCACGGGTTTGCCGTCGGCCCCGACGACCGGCTTGCCCGCGTCGTCGAGTTTTGGTGCCGGCGCGGTGACAGGCTGGCCCTTGTCGTCGGTCTTCGGGACCTGGGTCGTGTAGGGCTCGAACGTTTTCGCGACGGTGTAGGGTTTGAAGTTCTGAATCATGCCCTGCGACACGAGGAGGAGCGCGAACACCACGCAGATCGGCGCGAGCACGTAGTAGGTTACGCGCACGGTGTCGGCCCAGAAGTTGCCGACCGTCTTCGCCGAGTGGCGCGCAATGCCGCGGACGAGAGCAGCAGCGATCGCGATGCCTACGGCCGCCGACGTGAAGTTGTGGATCGTCAGCGCGACCATCTGCGAAAAATACGACATCGTCGATTCGCCAGCGTAGTTCTGCCAATTGGTGTTGGTCGTGAAACTCGCGGCGGTATTAAACGCGAGCGCCGGCGAAAGGCCCGGGAAGTTTTGCGGATTGAGTGGCAGATGATCCTGGAAACGCAGGATGAAATACGTGAAAAGCATACCGACCGCGCTGAACATCAGCAGCGAGAGCGCGTAGCCGAACCAGCTTTGTTCCTTTTCTGGATCGATGCCGCACACGCGGTAGGTCGCGCGCTCGAGCGGGCGCACGACGGGATCGAGAAACGTTTTGCCGCGCTCAAGCACCGCCACGAGGAAAACCCCGAGCGGCTTCGTAAGCAGCAGCAGCGCGGCGACGTAAAGCGCGAGTTGGAGCCAAGAGTTGGGCGAGTTCATTTAGAATTTCTCCGGGCGCAGCACGGCGACCACGAGGTAGACGAGGCACGCGAGCGCGATGAGCGAGATGACGATGGTTTCCATGGCGGTAAGTGCGGCAGGTTTAGCGGACTTTTTCGCAGAAGCGGGCGTAGGCCGCCGCCAGCGCGAAAAATGCGAGCGAGAGCGCAACGAGGATAAAATCGGTGTTCATGACGTACCGAGTATCGCACCTTCCGAACGGCGCGCCTAATCAAGCAAAGGCGCGAAGACGTTAAGAACTTATCAAGCCGCCGCCGATTCAGCCGCCGCACTCTCCACGGACTTTTCTTCGCCAACCCGAATCGGGAGAACGACCAGCGGGAGACTCGCCAGATAGAACCGACGCTGCAGCGCAAACGCGGTGTAGTTGTGCAGCAGCCGCGTCAAAATCGTTTCGTTCGTGAAGAGGAGCTGGCCAGCGAAGAAGACGTGGTTCGGGAACGTTTCCGCCGCCTGATGGGCCAGCTTGAGAACTTCGCCGGTCACGTCGTGTCCAATCGCCGTGTAGGTGGCTGCGCCGTAGCCGTGGGCGCGCGCCCACGCCGCGTAACGCTCGGCCCCCTCCTGCGCATGGCCGCGCAGCGCCTCCAGTTCGGCGCTGCCCTTGAAATTGCCGGCGTCGACCGTGCCAATTTGGAGGAAGACGAAATTACGGAACGTGTTTCCGAACATCCGCGGCACATGCAGGCAGGTGTGCAGACCGAGGCCGTTGTAACCGTTGACCAGAATGATCGCCGTGCGTGCCCGGCGGTCCGGTTCGGCAGCGGCCGGCCGGCGCGACGTCGTCTCGACCTCCGCCGCGGCGACGATGCCATCGAGTCGGTTGAGCTGTGCACCAACGTTGCGGTAGTGCTGTTTCACCGCGAACGCGATCGCCACGAGCACACCCGTCACAACGAGCGTGACCCAGCCGCCCTCGAAAAATTTCACGGCCGTCAGCGAGATCAGGATGAAGGTCGTCAGCGCGAGGCCGAAGCCGTTGATCGCGAGCTTGCGCAGCCATTGTGGCTCGGTGCGTCGCTCCTGCCACCAATGCACCACCATGCCGAGCTGCGAGAGCGAGAACGTGATGAAAACATTGATCGAGTAGAGCACGACGAGCGTATCGACGGAGCCGCGCGTAAACCACATCATGACCGCGGCGGCGACGCCCATGAGCACGATGCCATTTTCGGTCACGAGGCGATCGCTGAGATTGGCAAAGCGCGTCGGAAACCAGCGATCGATCGCCATGTTGGCGAGCACGCGCGGGCCGTCGAGAAAGCCCGTCTGCGCGGCAATCAGCAGGAGCACGGCCTCGGAAGCCAGGAACGCGAATAGGAAGCCCGTGCCGACCGAGTGCGGCCAGCCCGCGACGAGTTGCTCGCACAACACGGCGTTGAGCGTCTTGCCCTCGACCGGCTTGACCGCGTAAAGCAGGTAGACAACCAGCAGGCCCGCCACCGTGATCGCGAGCGAAGCGCCCATGTAAACCATCGTCCGCTTGCCGGTCGCGACGCGCGGTTCGCGCAGAATCGGCAGGCCGTTGCTCACCGCCTCGATTCCCGTATAGGTGCCCGCACCCATGCTGTAGGCCCGCAGCAGCAGCGCGAGCATTCCGAACACCCCGATCTGCGACGATACGGTGTGCACTTCCTGCACCGTCGCCGTCACCGCCCCGCCGAGGCCGGCGCCATGCGTTATGATTCCGTAGATGATCGCGAACGCATGCGTGACGACAAAGAGAAAAAAGATCGGGACCCACAGCATCACTGACTCCTTCACGCCCCGGAGGTTCATGAACGTGAGCCCGGCCACACCCGCGAAAGCAAACGCCAGCTTCCAAGTCAGCCAACCCGCCGGCAGGAGGCTGAAGAGCGCATCAGCGCCACTCGCCACCGAAATTGTGATAGTCAGCACATAGTCGATCAGGAGCGCGCTGCCGGAGACAACGCCGGCGGCCGGCGAGAGCAGCTTGCTCGCGACGAGGTAGCCGCCGCCGCCCGTGGGAAACAGCGAAATAATCTGCGAGTAGCTGGCGCAGATCGCGACGATCGTCACGACCGATGCGAGCGCGACAAAGATACTGAGGTGAGTGCTGCCGCCGAGGGCCTTAAACGTTTCCTCCGGTCCGTAGCAGGAAGACGACAGACCGTCCGCACCAAGGCCCACCCACGCGAATACCGCGATGAGCGAGACCTTGTGAAACAAGTTCTGCTCGCTGAGCGAGCGAGCACGGCCGAAGAGCAGCGATTTGATCGACATGACAGGAAAAGGAGGAAACCACGCACCACCGCGAGGTTGCGGCGTCACGATCACGAACCGCGAGCATAGCACAAAAGCGCACTAAGAACCCGTTAAGCCATGGGCCAAACCCATGAACAAAATATATACGGTCAGCCGACACGAAGGCCGTCGCTCGCGGGCCCAGAGGGAGTCGCGAGCGACGGCGGTTAGCGCTTGGGCCAAGAAACTACGCGGCGCGCTTTTCGTTTTTCTCGCGCGCAACGAGTGCGAGCATCGAGTCGAGCAGGCCGTTGCCCCCCTGCGCGCCGGTGACGGACACGTCGGGCACGATGCGGATATTTTTCTCCGCAAGCGTCTGTGTGAGCTGCATCAGCGTATAGTTCGTGCCACCGAGCGACTCGACACCTGCCCGATAGGCTTCGGCTTTTGCGTTACCCGTCGCGCGAATCGCATCGGCCTCACCGAGTGCGCGGAGCTTCGTCGATTCCGCCTCGCCGCTCGCCTGCTTGATCGCGGACTGCGCGTGGAGATCGGCGATGCGCACACCCTGGTCAGCGTCGACCATTTGCTGCTGGATATTCGCAAGCGCAGTGGCCTTCACCAGTTCCTGACGCTGGCGCTGCGCAGCCTCCTGGATCTCGTAGGTTTTTCTTTCCTCCTCCGCGATTTTGCGATCGGTCTGGGTTTTCATCAGCTCAGTCGGCGGTGTGATGTCGCCGATGAGGGTGTCGATCGCCTGCACATCGTAAGCAGAGAGTGCAGTGCGGATGTGCGCCGCGGCCTCGACCTGGCGATCGCTGCGGGCGTTCAGGAAATCGAGCACGGTGTGATGTTGCGCGGAATTGCGGAAATAATTCCCCACAATCGGCTGCAGGGCGTGGTCGACGAGGTTCTGCATCGAACCGATCCGCGAGATCACCTTTGGGGCATCGAGCGCACCGACGTGGATGATCTGTGCGACATCGAGGTTGAACGCGAAACCGTCCTTCGAGCGTACGGTGATCGACGAGAGTTTTTCGTCGTAGCGGTGCGCTTCCGTGCGGTTGGCCCAGTTGAGGACGATGTTCGTCGTGGGGACGAGTTCGACGCGCATGACGCGCGTATTGATCGGGTGCTTGCCCGGATAGAGCGGCGCGACCCAAACGCCCTTGTGGCCGACGTTGACGAGGTCGCCATGCTTGAACGCCGCGCCGCTCACATCCTCGTGCGCGAGCCCGACGAACGAAATCACGACCCCCACCGATCCAATGGGAATGTTGAGCATCGGCACCTGCTCGACCGCTACGAACCACGGATTCAAATTCCACGCGCCGCTGAGGAGCACCTGCTCCTGCAAGCCGCGCCGGCCACCGCCGGCTAGAAACGCCTGCGCGTGCTGGAAGTTGTCGTGATCGTGCACGAGGCCGCCGGCGATGTCGCCCGATTCGATCGGGCGGCCGTCGAGCGTCGTGACTATGCCAACCATATCCGAGGCGATTTGCGTCACGAGCAATTGCTTCGGCGCCATCCCGTGCTCGGTGGCGAGGTCGGCCGTGATGATCGTGAAAAGCGCCGGGTTGATCCGATATGTGCCAGCAGTGAGGAGGCCGAGCTGGCGACCTTTCTCGCCACCCGCAGTGAGAAACGCGCGGGCGTTTTGAAAATTGTCGCAAGCGACAACCTTCGCGAGGAGGCGCTCCGCGGGAATCGGAGCGCCCGCCGCGGCCACGACGCACGCGATCTCCCCCTGCGGCACGATGGTCATCGGCACTTTCGCGACGCGGAATTGCCAGAAGCCGTAGCCGAAGTGCACTCCCGGCGGCAGCGTGTCGGCTTGGTAACCGGCCTCGCCGTCGAGCGCGATGAGCTCACCCGCGGGCAATGAACGCGCCGCAAATTTTTTGATCACTACGCCGACTTGATTCTCGCGAATCACGACGACGCCGAGCAGCAGCGGTGCGAACACGAGGGCGAACCCCGCGAGGATCGCGCGATCGATCCAGCCGTCCGCCGCGATCACCCCGCCGCCAAGCGCGAGCGCAGCGGCGGAACCGAGCGCGACGCGCAGGGCGAGTTGCCGGGATTGGAGGGGGAGACCCGCGAGCACCAGGCCCGCGCCGACGAGGAGCAGGTGCGCGCAAAGCGCACCCGCGGTGGCGAGTGTTGAAGCGAACGTAGTGTTCATGGGGTTTGACTCCGAAATGCACCAGCCGCGCGCGGCTGTTCGTCGCGTGCGGGCACAATGCGGCTGCGTGGGAGCGACCGTGACGCGCCTGCCCAAGCGGGCGCGCATTGGATCACCCTTCCCATTGCCGACGAGGTTAGCTGACGGGCTCGGTCCTAGGAAGTGACCTTGGCCGCAGTTGCCTGCGACCGTGCGCCCCATCCGTGGAATTTCTTCCGCGGGATTTGGTTCCCCCGTGCCAGCTACCGAGGAAGCGGTGGTGGCTTAGGCGTGTAAGTCCAAAGAACGGCGCCACAATGCAATCGCGCGCCGCGCGATCAAGTTTCCCGACACCCTAGCCCGCGCAACTCGCGGCGCCTCGGCCGGATGGCGGTTTTTTTGCGCGGGGGCGGGCGCAGACCGCCACGGAGCGGACTTGCGCACAGGCGGGGCGGACCCTTAAGTCCCGGGGCGGCAAACGCCCCTCGTGACTCCTCCCAAGAAACTTCTGTTGATCGACGATGATCCGCTGGCCGCCCAGCTCATGGACATGCTCGTCGGAAAATTTTCCGAGCACTATGGCTTGGATCATTCACCGGACTATGCAGGGGGACTCGCGCGGCTGCTCGCCGGCAACCATGCTCTCTGTCTGCTCGACTACCGGATGGGCGATGGCGACGGCCTGCAGCTTTTGCGCGAAGCGAAAGCAAAGAACTGCCCCACTCCGGTGATCCTGCTCACGGGCGACACGCGCGAGGAAACCGATCTCGCCGCGATGGAGAGCGGCGCGGCAGATTTTATCATCAAACGCGATCTCAAGCCGGAAACGCTGGAGCGGGCGATCGCTTATGCGATCACCACGGCCGAAGCGCGGAACCGGCTGATCGCTGCGGCGAAGAAACCCGGCTGACGCGCCGCCGGCGGCGCGCCGCGCCTATCGGAGGCGACGAGGTTCAGCGTTGGAGCAGCTTGAGCACGCTCTGTGGGTCCTGATTCGCCTGCGCAAGCATCGCGGTGCCGGACTGGACGAGGATGTTGTATTTCGCCATCTGGGTGGATTCCTGCGCCACATCGACATCGCTGATGCGTGAAACCGTCGACGAAAGGTTCTGCTGTTCGACCTCAAGCGAGGTGGCAGCGAGGTTGAGGCGGGATTGCGCGGCGCCGAGGGTCGCACGTTCGGTGCCGAGTTGCTGCAGGCTGTCAGAGACGACGGCGGTCGCGCCCGCGGAGGTCGCCGAGGTCGAGTAGGCCCCGGTCGAGTCCTGTTGGATCAACGCGAGCATCGAACCCGTGCGCAAGTTGAGATCGGGAACGGTCATCTGTTGTTCGGCCGAGCCCCCCACATCGAGGGTGATTCCCCCGGCGGTGGTCGAGCCAAAGAGCGTGACGCCGTTGAAGCTGCCGAGCGGCGAGCTGACACCCGTCGTACCGCCGATCTCGGCGGTGCTCCCGCCAATGGTTGCGCGGAGCTGATCCTGCAAGGCCTTGAATTCCTGCTGGTAGTTCGCGACGTCGGATGGAGTTTTCGTGGAGTCCTCGCTGAGCGTGGTGAGCTGGCCCATGCGATTTAGGATGGTGCTCATGCTGCCGAGGAAGCTGTCGGCCGTCTGCGTGTAGGAGAGCGCGTTCTGCACGTTTGTGCTGGCCGCGTTCAGACGCAGGTTCTGCGCGCTGAGCTTGCCAGCAACGGCGAGCCCCGCGGGGTCATCGCCAGGACTGACAATCTTGGAGCCGGAGGACAGGCGGTTAAGCGACTGGCCGAGGAGATCCTGGTTGCGGTCGAGGTAGAGGGCGGAGGTGAGGGCGGAGACGTTGGTATTGATGGTGCTCACGGGCGGGAGGTGTTAAGGGTGGAGGGCGAGGCCGGCGCGGAACGCGGCGGCAGCACCGGGAGTGCGCCCGGCTTGGCGTGGTGCACCGCGGCGGCTTGGTTGCTCGCAGCGATGGCGGAAAGAACTTCCTTGCGGAAGATCGCGATGTCGCGCGGGGCTTCGATGCCGATCTTCACCACGTCGCCTTCGATGCGGGTGATGCGGATCTCGATCGAATCGCCGATGACGATCGCCTCGTTGATTTTGCGGGAGAGGACGAGCATGGCGGGGAGCTCAGGCGATGCGGAGCGCGGCAGGAGCCTGCGGGTTTTCGACGAGGGCGTGGTGCGCGCTGTAGCGCGAGTAGTTGGAAATGACGAGCTGGCGCCCGAGGCGGGTGCGGCGGTTGACGATGATCGGGCCGATGAGGTTGGCGGTGGCTTCGACGGGGTTCTGGCGTTTGAGGGTAACGACGTTGAGGACCATCGCCTCGCCAGCGTTGCGGAGGTCGAGGCCATCGGCGTCCTCATCAAAAATTTCCGGCTCGTAGCCGGGGACGATCCCGCCGGGCTCAATCACGATGAAGTGGATGTGATCGACGGGACCGTGGAGTTTCATCCAGAGGAAAGGGAGGTGATCGGGGAGATAGAGAAGTTCGGCGCGCTTGTAGGCGCCGAAGCCGATGATGCCGTGCGGGAGGAGGATTTCGTTGGCCGGCGGCGTGTCGATGTCGGTGGGGAGGAGTTCGGGCAGGACTTTCATTAGGACGGGAGTTTGAGTGTTATTTCAAGTAATTGAGAATGGAGAGCTGCATGACGTTAACGGCAGATTGGAGTGCGGCTTGGTAAGCGGTCTGGGCCTGGCTGAGCTTGACGACGGTGCTCGGTAGATCGGCATCCACTTTCGAAGAGAGGACGGACTGCAAGTTGGTGGTCGCACTTTTTTGCAGCGTCTGGGCGGCTTGAATCCGAGTTTGCACTCCGCCGTTGGTGCCAATCGCGGAGACAATCATGTCTTCGCTGGAGGAGAGACCGGACTGGGTGTTCGAAACCGTCGAGGTATTACCACTGTTCAGCGCGTCGCGCAGCGCGACGAGGTTATTGATGAAGTCTGCCATCCCGGAGTTGGTCGCACCGTCGGTCGAAGGCGTGATGCTCGTCGAATTCGAAAGCGGAATGGCCGCTTGGGACTGGTCGCCGACGTAGGCGACTCCGGTAATCTGGCCGTTCGCGTCGCGCTTGACGCTGAAAGGCGGCGTCGCCACCGCCGTGCCGCCGTAAATATAGGAACCGCTGAAATTCGTGTTGGCGGTTTGCACGGCCTGCTCGATCAGCTGGTTTGTCTCGGTGCCGTAGGCGGACATCGCCGAAGCTCCCAGCGTGCCGGTGCCGAGCGTCGCGAGCTGGCCCGCCCGATCGGAAATGGACTTCAGCCCTTGCAGGCCGGTGTAGGACGTCTGCGCGAGCGTGAGCGCCTGCGTCGCGTTTTGGCCGTATTGCTGGACTTCGTGCAACTGGCTCTCGACGTCGAGGGCGCTCGCCATCGCCGCGGGATCATCCTCGGGGTTGGTGATCCGCTGTCCGGTGGAAACCTGCGCCTGGAGGCTTGCCTGCTGGCTGCTGAGGCGATCAATTTGGCGGACGATGGTGTCTGAGACGGTGTTGCTGGCGACGCGCATGGGGATCGGGTTGAAAAGGTTCAGGCTCCGAGCTTGTTGACGACGGTATCGAGCAGATCGTCGATCGTGGTGAACACGCGCGAGGAGGCTTGGAACGCGCGCTGGTATTTCAGGAGGTTGGCCATCTCCTCATCGAGCGAGACACCACTCACGGCATCGCGCTGCGACGTGACGAGATTCTGGATGTTGGTCTGGTCGGCGACTTGGCTGTTCACCACCGAGAGCGTCTGGCCAAACCCACTGACCGCATTCGCATAGGAACCGCTGAAAGTGCCGTCGATCGCGTCGCCGTTGCCCGTCGAGAAATTCTTCGAGGCGAGCCGCGCCACCGCGATGGCCACCGAGTTGTCCCCCGCGGCGCCGCCGTCGCTGGCCTTGAGGTTGCCGGTGGTCAGGCCCACGGCGCTACTGATGGTGCCGGCCGTCGTGTTGGATGCGGTGAAAAAGTCGCCCGTCGTTCCGGTGGGATTGTATACAGCGTTAACCGAGGTGACCAGTTGCTGCGCCAGCGAGTCGAGATTGCTGCGCAGCGTCTGCACGCCACCGTCACGTGCGGTCAAGGCGCCTTGGATCGACCCGGACTTGAGCGCCAGCACGGTCGAAGGTGAACCAGCGGAAATCTGCGTGCCGTCGAACGTCACCGAGCCGGTGACACTCGCAAGCGAGACGAGCGTGACGGGATTGCCGCTGGCATCCGTCGCCGTGACCTTGTCCTGCCCGCTCGCATCCTCGGTGACGGAGACGGGCATTTTGGTCGCGAGTTGTTCGAGCGCGGCTTCGCGCTGGTCGCGCAGGTCCACCGCAGAGCCGGGGTTGTTGATCTCGAAGCGCGCGATCTGCCCGTTGAGGTTCGCCACCTGCGAGAGCAGGTTGTTCACCGTCGAGACATCGCTCGCGATCTGAGTATTCAAGCCGCTCTGCACCTGGACGAGGTTCTGATCGGCTCCGTTCAACCGGTCAGTGAGGACAGAGGCGGCGCCTAGCAGGGCCTGGCGTTGACTCGTGTCGGTGGGGCTGCCGGCGAAGCTCTGAAACGCATTAAAAAATCCGTCGATCGCTGCGGCGATGCCACCGTCCGACGAGGCCGTCGTGCTGCTGGCGGCCGCGCTGCTCACGGTCTGGCCTAGACCGGCCTGGGCTTGTTGATAGGCGCTTTGCTGCGTTTGGTAGAATGCCGCCTGCGAATTTTCATTGCGCACCTGGGCGTCGAGCACGGCGCTGCGCAGTTGGGTGACGCCGAGCGCCTGCAAACCCATGCTCTCGGGCCCGGTCGGGGTCTGCACCGTGCCGAGATCACCAAAGGAGACTGTTTGGCGGGCGTAATTCGGGTTGTTGACGTTCGCCAGATTTTTACCCGCGGTGTCAACGGCAAGGCTCTGCGCGGAGAGCGCGCTAACCGTGGAAGAGAGACTGGCGAATAATCCGGACACGGGAGGAAGGAGGGAAAAGTGGCGTGGACTCAGCCCGCGGCGCGCAAGGTCGAGGGCGCGCGCGTCGAGAAGATGGTGACGCGACCGGCGGCCGAGTAAGTTTTGGTGAACGCGTTGGGTCGGAGTTGCTGGAGCACATCCTGGTGCACCTCGACGGCGCGGGAGAGGAGCGTGTGATTGTGGCGGCTCGTGCGGCGGACGCGGTGGAGAAGCGCGTTGACCTCGTTGATCAAGGCTTCGAGGAGCGGTCGCGCCTCGGACTCGATTAACGGAAGCAGCGAGCGGAGCGTGGACGTGGCGGGGCGGTTTTGCGCGACGGCAAACGCCGCCACGGCCTGCTCGCGGCGATCGCGGCACTCGGCGAGCGCGGCGGCCTGACACTCGATCTGTGCGGCGCAGTCGAGGACGGCGTCGGGGTTGCGATCAAAGAGCGCGCGTTGCTGCGCCTCGAAGAGATGAAGGAGGCCGCCGTAATCGGCGAGTTCCTGGCGGAGGGATTCCGCGATGAATTCCCAATGGGTCGTGGTCATGTGTGCGCCTGGGTTGAGGTGGCGCTGGAAAGGGTGGTAGCGGCGCCGGGTGGCGCCGGAGTTTCGGCGGACAGGGCGCGGACGCCGCGCGGCGCGAGCTGCTGCTCGATCAAGCGGCCAATGCCGAGGCCGGAGCCGGCACTGAGGGACTTGGCGAGCGTGTCGGTGACGAGGTCGCCATAGACGCCGCCCGCGGTGCTGTCGCCGGAGCTGACCATGGAGGCCATGGTCTTGCCGAGGAGCTGACGGACGAAAATTGCCTCGAACTGCGCGCCGACGGCTGCGCGCTGCTCGGCCTCGGAGGCGGTGCGCAACGCGGCGCCGGTGAGCTTGGAGGCGCGCGAGTGTTCGATCTTCGAGAGCGCGATCTGTTGCGCTGGCGCGGTGGGACTGGAAATCGCGGCGAGGTCCATGGCTCAGTTGATCACCAGCTCGGCCTGAAGCGCGCCGCTGCGCTTGAGCGTTTGAAAGATCGCCATCATATCGCGGGTGGAAACGCCGAGGGCGTTGAGCGCAGCGGCCAGCCGCTCAATGCTCGGCTGCTCAGAAAATATCGTGAACGCGCCCTTCCCCTCGTTGACCGCGGTCTGCGTGCTCTGCACGGGTGTCGTGGTCCCGTTGCTGAACGCTCCCGGCTGGCTGGCGCCCTGCTGATTCGTCACGGTGATCGTGAGCGAGCCGTGCGCGATCGCGACCTGCGAGAGCCGGACGGTCGAGGTCGCGACGATCGTGCCAGTGCGCTCGTTAATCACGATGCGGGCCAGCGTGTCCGGCGTGGCTTCAATCTGGCCAAGGTCGGCAATGAACATCACGTCGCGGCCGCGATAGTCGTCGGGCAACTTCACCGTGACGGTCGCCGAATCGATCGGGAGGGCGATGCCGGCCCAACGGGTGTTGATCGCCTCGGCGAGGCGCGACGCGGACGTGAAGTCGGGGTTGTGCAGCAGAAGGCGGAGTTGGTTGTCGTGGACAAACGTCGCCGGGACTTCGCGCTCCACGATCGCACCACTGGAAATGTTGCCGACAGTCGGGTGATTTTTTTGGACAGTCGCGCCGCCCGCGCCGCCCGCGCCGCCGAGGAAGCCGCCGATCGCGACGGGGCCCTGCGCGACGGCGTAGACACGGCCGTCGGCACCGAGCAGCGGAGTCTGGAGGAGCACCCCACCCTGCAAGGTCTTCGCATCGCCCATGGAGGCGACGTTCACATCGATGCGCGCGCCGGGTTTCAAAAACGCGCTCAGGTCCGCGGTGATCATCACGGCGGCGACATTCTTCGCCTTGATGTCGGTCGGGTTGAGCTGGAGTCCGTAGCGCTGGAGGACGTTGGCGACGCTGCGCAGTGTGGCGGCGGCATTTGAGTCACCATCGCCCGCGAGGCCGACGACGATACCGTAACCGACGATCTGATTATCGCGGCCGCCCTCGACAATCGTGAGGTCCTTCAGGCGCGAGGCGGAGACCGCGAGCGGCGCGAGGAGCGCGGCGGTCAGAAAAATTTTTAACATCCGTGTCATGGAAAAACGCAGCGGTCAGATCGGGCGGAGCTTTTCGTAAACCTTGGCGAGCCAGCCGCGCTTCTGCGCGTCAGTGAGCGAGCCTTCGCTGTAGAATTCGACTTTCGCGTCGGCGATGTTGCTCGATTGGACGGTGTTGTCGCGGGCGATGTCGTCGGGCCGCGCGAGGCCGTGGAGCACGACGTATTGCGTCTCGCCGGAGAACGTCACGACGCGGACGCCCTCGAGGACGAGGTTGCCGTTGGGCAGCACGTCGGTGACGAGAACGGCGGCGCGGGCGGTGAGGCTCTGAGTGTTGCTCACGTCACCGCCGCCGGAATAGCTGGCCTTGCCGGTGATCGAGGTGGCGGGCAGGCCGCCGGCGTGCGTGCCGAGACCGCTGGTCGCGGGGTTGAAGAGGAATTGGGAAACGGCGTCGGAGATGCTGGAGTCGCGCGTGGATTTCTTGCTCTGCGAACTCGTCGCGGCGGCCGACTCGTCGATCACGATCGTGAGGATGTCGCCCTTCGCCGCGGCCTTGCGATCGGCGACCATGCCGAGCTGACCGGCGGAACCGGCGGCGGGCCAGAGCGAATCGGCACGGGCGCCAACCGCGAGCAGCGCGGCGGCGAGGAAAAACTTAGAAGCGGACTTGAACATGGTTTTCATCGATGACAACAGCGGCGAAATTTTTCTGTGACTCGGGGTTGCGGACGGTGACCGTGTCGCCTTGCGCTCCGTTCTCCATCGCGAGCGCCTTCATGGTGACGACGAGCAGGCCGTCGGCAGCGGAGACCTCGACCATCTCACCTTTCTTCACGAGCGGACGCCGGGCGATATCGTGCCACGTGAGGAGGCGGCCGGCCGGGACGGCGCGGGCAAAAATGAACGTGCGATCGCCGACGGCGGCAGGCAGCACATCGCGCTCGCGAAAGAGATCGACGCGGCGCGCCTCAAGCATCGCGACATCAAAGGTCGTGCCGACCGTGAGCGGCTGGCGCGTGGCCCACGCATCGCGCCAGAGAGCGGCGCGAAGGACGAAGCTCGTTTCACCGACGACCGCGCTACCGGCGGCAATCCGACAGCGCACGAGCATCGAGGACGACGGCATCGTCGGGTATTCGAGCACGGCAATCTGCCACGAGGGCGAGACGCGCGCGGGCGGCGCCCAGTCGCGCAAGAGTTCCAGTTGGAGTTCACCCTCGAGATTGAAGTGAGCCGTGAGATCGCGCGTGAGAAGCGCGAGGAAATGTTCGCGCGTCAGCGGCGTGGACGATGCCGGCGCGGCCTCGGCCGCGCGCAGTTTCCACGCGGTCGCGAGGAGGACAGCGACAAAGATCGCGCGGAACAGGAAATTGAAGTTCGGCCGGCTCATATCAGCGTTTCATCTGCGCGACGTTCTGCAGCATTTCGTCCGAAGTCTGGATCGACTTGGAATTGATTTCGTACGCGCGCTGCGCGGTGATGAGGTTAACCATTTCCTCGACGATGTTGACGTTGGAGGACTCGGTGTAGCCTTGCACCGTGCTGCCGAAGCCGTTTTCACCCGGCTGGCCGGTCTCGGGAGTGCCGCTTGCCGCGGTCTCGGAATAAAGATTGCCGCCGATGCTCTGGAGGCCGGCCGGATTCGCGAAGCGCGCGAGCGTGAGCCGAAAGCTCTGCGAGCCGCTCGCAGTCTGCACAGTCACCTGGCCGTTTTCCGCGATGTTGACGGAACTCGCGCCCGGTGGAATCGGCTGAAAGCCGCTGAGCACCGGAAGACCATCGACCGTGACGACCTGGCCCTGGGCGTTGAGCTTGAACGATCCGTCACGCGTAAAACCGATCGTGCCGTCGGGGCGCTGCACTTCGAAAAATCCGTCGCCTTGGATTGCCAGATCGAGGTTTCCGCCCGTCGCGGTGAGCTGGCCCTGCGTGAAAACTTTCGAGGTCGCGGCGACGCGCGTGCCGTTGCCGACTTCGGCGCCGGTGGGGACGATGTTGCCGCCGCCGGAATCGGTGCCCGAGGCGCGCGTGGGCTTCTGGTAGAGCAGATCCTGAAACTCGATCTTGCTGCGCTTGAAGCCGGGCGTGTTCACATTCGCGAGGTTGTTCGCGATCGTGTTGAGGTTGAGCTGCTGCGCCTCCATGCCGGTGGCGGCGGAATAAAGCGATAGGTTCATGCGGCGGGGGCGCTAAGGTCTGCGACTGCAGGGGCCGGCCCGGCCCCATACCGGGCTCGGCCATGCAGTCGTGATTGCGGTTGTCTGTCTGGGGAAGTCATGGAAACGAGGCGTCAGCCGAGCGCGTCGAAGGTCTTCTGCATCGACTGGTCAACGGTGGTCATGATTTTCTGGTTGGCCTCGTAGGCCCGGGAAATGAGAACGAGATCGACCATCTCGCGGAGCGGCGTGACGTTGCTCGCTTCGAGGTAGCCCTGCAGGATTTGCGGGTTGTCAACGGAGGTCGGCGCCGCCGCGCCGGGCGCCGTCGCAAAATACCCGCCGGCGATCGGAATGAGCTGCGAGTTATCGTCGAACTTCTTCACGGCCAGCTTGCCCAGGTGCGTCGAACCCTGGGCGATTGATCCGTCGGGATTGATCGTCACGGCGCCACCGTTGGCCGCCAGAAGGATCGGCGAACCCGAATCACTCATCACCTCATCGCCTGTGGAGGTGACGAGCGTGCGGTCCGCGCGCATGCGAAATTCACCGCTGCGTGTGTAAACCTTCGAGCCATCGGGACGCTGAATCTCAAAAAAACCCTCGCCCTGGATCGCGGCGTCGAGTTCCCGGCGGGTCGGCTGCGTCTCTCCATTCTGAAAATTGATTCCGGTGGTCGTCTTCGGAAAGAGCACCGGGACGGAGCCTTCGCTGCCGATCCGCGCCTTCGTGTTGGGTTGCAGTTCGCCGGCCGCCTGCGTCGAGAAACTGATCGTGCGCTTGCGGTAACCGGTCTCCTGACTCGACGTAATGTTTTGCGAGACCATGTCCTGCCATCGCTCGAGGGCGGCGAGGGCTGAGGCACTTTGATAGAGTCCGACATTCATGGTCGCGGTCACTTAAGCCAACCCCATGCCGCGACTCGCCAGTCATACGCAACTCACTATTCCGCAATCAACTAAACTTCTCTAAATTTCTCCGGAAAACTTTTCCCCAGGTCGGAAAACCGCGGCGGCAGGATTTGCCGGCCGGATCAAAAAAGCCCGGCCCACTGGCCGGGCCGGGAACGAAGCCGCTAGCTTCCCGCCAGGTAGAGGCACTCCACCTCGACGCGTTCGCCGCAGACGCAGGTCACGATCAGTCGCACGACCTTGTCGCCCTCCTTCACGGCTTCGACGTGCGCCGTCGCGGGAGCGGCGGCGGCAGCCGGTCCAGGGGCGCGCTGTGGCCGGCACAGGGGTGCTTGCGCAGGTCCCGGCGCATGGGACGGGCGCCCGAGGGCCTCGGCTTTCAAAATTCTTTTTCCCTGCAAAAACGAGTTCATGTATTCGGGGTCTTTTCCTTCGCGACCTGGGTGAGCGGGACGGGCTTGTCGACGAGTTTGCTGTCCTTGAAACGCGGCGAGGCGCTGAGCGTAAGGCTGATGGTCACGCGCTGGTTGACCTCGGCTTCTGGGCTCTCGCCCTTCAGCGGCCGCGAGTCGGCATAGCCGGTCACCCGCTCCACGAGTTCGGGCTCGACGGCGAAGTGCACAAGGCTGCGCCGCGCGGCGTTCGCGCGATCGGCGGAAAGCTCCCAGCTCGAATAGCTCTCATCCTTGAACGCGATCTTCGCCTTCGTGTGGCCGTCGATCGCGACGTGAAAATGATGCCGGTCGATCGTCCAGGCGAGATTCTGCATGATGAACCTCCCCCACTCCGTGAACTCCGCGGTGTCGCCGACGAAGAGCGGCTGCTTCGCGCGATCAAACAGTGTCAGGCGCAGCCCGTCGGTGGTCACCTGTACATCAATCGGTTTGTCCTGCAGATCCTTGTCAAGGTGCAGCAGGCGGTAAAAGTCGGCGGCCACCGAACTCAGAAACGTGAGCTGGATTTGCTTGTCGCGGTTCTGATCCTTTTCCTCGCCCACCTCCTTGCCCTCGCTCTGCGAGGTCTTGTTGCTGTTGAAAGGGAGGACGCCCGAGGTGGCGTTCATCGGCGAGTGGAACGGGTTTTGGAAATACTTCGAGGTGGCGATCAGGATTTTCTGATCCTGCGAGGAAATCCATAGCACCATGAACAGCGCCATCATCGCGGTGACGAAGTCCGCGTAAGCCACCTTCCATGCACCTCCAGACATGCTAGGAGGGAGTTGACGGTTGAAGGTTGAACATTGAAAGCATGGCGCGGAATCCGTCGGGGAATTGGAGGGTTCGGTCTTTCAACGTGAGGCTTGCAATTTTTCACTGCGCGCCGCGCATCATTTCGCACCGAGGCCCTTGAGGGCCGTTTCAAGATCGGCGCCGCCGGGTTGCACGGAGCTGTCGAGGGAGCGGCGGGCGACTTCGACCGCGGTGAGCGGCGCGAGGCCCTTCGCAAAGCCGGCAATCGCCTGCATGATGCACTTCAGGAACTGCGCGTCGGACTGGTTGTTGAACTGCACCCGGTTTGCAAGGGGGTTGACGAAACCGTAGGCGACGAAGATTCCGAGCAGCGTGCCGACAAGCGCGGCGGCAACTTTTTCGCCGACCTTCTCGGGGCCTTCCGAGATGGCGGCCATAGTGTTGATGATACCGAGCACCGCCGCGACGATCCCGATGCCGGGTAGCGAGTCGCCTACGAGGTGGAGAATGTGCACCGGGTGCTCATTTTCGGTCACCTTTGCCTCGAGTTCGGCCTCCATCAGCGCCTCGAGCTGGTCCGGCTTGATCTTGCCGTCGATGACGGGCTTGAGGCCGTTGCAGATGAACTCGAGTCGCTCGTGATGATTCATGACCGAGGGATACCGCTGGAAAATCGAACTCTTCTTCGGATCCATCACGTGCTCCTCGAGAGCGATCAGGCCGTTGCGCCGGCCCACCATGAAGATCTCGTAGAGGAGCTTGAGCACGTCGGTAAATTCCTTTTCGCCCGGAGACTTGCCGGTGAGGCACTCCTTCACCTTGTGGACAACGTGCTTCAACACATGGCTGGGGCTCGCGATCACCAGCACGCCGAGGGCGACGCCGAGGATGACCACGAACTCCGCGACTTGGATCAAAACCAGCGGGTTGCCGCCCTCCATCAGGAAGCCGCCGAGGGTCGCCGCGATGACGATGAATGCTCCGACTAGAATCAACATACGAGTGTTTGCCCGGCGCGGCGGGCCGGCGCGTCAGCGATTACGCACGCGCTGGAGGTAGGCCCGCAGGCCAAGGATGGTCTGCGCGTGAATTTGGCAGATACGCGACTCGGTGAGACCAAAAACGGTGGCGATTTCGGCGAGCCGCATGTTTTCAAAATAATACATAGCGAGGATCTTCCTTGGTATATCGGGCAATTCGGCGATCCGTTGAGAGAGAAGTTGCAAGAGCTCGGCTTTTTCCAGGTTGTCGCGGCCCGTGACGTCGGCCTCGTCGGCCAGCAGTTCGTGGAGCGAGGCGCCGTCTCCCTCCTCATTTTCGGCGTGCTGATCGATCGCGATAAAGGTGACGGGCTTCGCCTCCTCGACCCATTTCGCGTATTCCTTTTTGTCGAGGCCGAGCGCGGCGCAGACTTCGTCATCCGTCGCGGCGCGGCCGTGCTTTTGCTCGACCTCGTTGATGGCGGTCTTGAGCTTGCGCGAGCGGGCGCGGGCGCGGCGCGGGCACCAATCCATACGGCGGAGTTCGTCGAGGATTGCGCCGCGGATGCGGAGGGCGGCGTAGCTCGCGAACGTGCTGCCTTGCTCTGGATCGAACTTGCGGACGGCGGCGATGAGGCCGGTGATGCCGACGCTGTAGAGATCGTCGGCATCGACGTGCGCGGGCACGTTGAGCTTGATCCGGTCGACGACGTTGCGGACGAGGGGCAGATACCGTTCGATCAAATCCTTTTCATCGACGGTGCCTGGGCTGACTCCCTGATACGCGCGCCAGGCGGCGGCGGGCGTAGCTTCCTTGCTGGGGAGTGTGGCGGTGGCGGTGTTCATGGAAGCGGAGGTATGTGGTTAGCTGACGGAAAAATTATTTTTTAGCGGCGCCGGCGGCCGCGGTGGCGGCAGCGTGGCGTTGCAGGATCGTTTCACGGATGCCGCCCACGAGGACGGTCCAGAACCAGCGGAACAAAATCCCACCAGCGAGGCACCCGACGGCGCCATCGAGGAGGATGCGATCGGGTTGATGGCCGGCCCAGTAGCTGGCACCCGAAGTGATGACGAAGCCGGCGAAGCCGCCGGATAGAAAAACGAATTTCATGGCGTGGAAGAGGAGTCGTCGTCCGGCAGCGTGCGGCGCACGATCGCGCCGGGGACATCGTCCTCGCAGTCGCCCGTGAGCGACGGACCGGTTGAGAGAAACAGCGGCTCGAGATCCTCGTCGAAGAGGTAGTCCCAGAGCTTGCCCCACTGCGGAACTTCATCGAGGTGCGTGAACACGAGGCGCGTCGCGCCGAGATCGCGGCCCGCGGCGTAAGCTTCGCGAAGCGACGCGCGATCGTAGGCAGCGTTGAGCACCAGCACGCGCTCCTGAACGAGTTCGCGATCGAGCCACGCAGCGAGCGCGGCATTGTCCGCCGGGCGCCGCACCGAAATGCCGGGCAGGTCGAAATAAACGAACCCGCCCGGCACGGCAGGCTGTGTCTCACACGGAAAATGAGCGAGCGGCACGCCGAGCGCCTCCGCGAAGACGGGCAGCGGCCCGAGCGGATTCGGGCGATCGAACTCGACGCTAACGATGTGGCCGGTGCGGCTGCGGCGGAAAACTTCGACGGCGATCCACTTGCAGAGCGCGGTTGTGCGGCCGACGCCGGGCGCGCCGAGAAATGCGGCACGGGAAAGCGGCGGACGCGGCGTGCGCGGCTCGGCCTGCGTGCGGAGGAGGCGCGACGTCTCGGCGAGCGCGCGGTGGAGCGGCAGCGAATTGAGTTCGGGCCAGTTCGCGCCGGATTGGAGGCGGTTGAGTGCGGTCTCGGTAATGCCCGAGCGACGGAGCAAGCCGGTCAGCCCGATCGAGGGCGGAAGCTGCGTGAGCCGGTTCGTCGAGGGCGGCGTGACATCGTCGGCTCGCGCGGAGTCGCGGATCATTTCCGCGGGCGCAGATTCCGCGGGGGCGGTAATGATCGGATCGACTTGGGCGACGACTTCGAGACGCGGCGCGGTGAAGAATTTTTTCAGGCCGCTCGCCTCGATCGTGCGGACGGAGATCACGCGGGCGTGGGCGCCGAGTTTTTCGCGGATGAGCGCCACCGCCTGATCGGCGGATTGCACCGTGAACTTGTAGGTGCCGGGCGCGAAATTTTGGGACGACGTCGGCATGGCTTAGGCGGCGGCTTTGAGAGGAACGTCGGTGCGCGCGAGATGCGGCGGCGCGCTGACGATGCCGGCGTTTTCGATGTCGGTCGCCGCGGGCAATTCTTGAAACGCGAGCACGGCGAGGCGCGGGAAGGACGATTCGAAGAAGCGCTTTAACGGGAGGCGAATTTCCGTCGAGACGATCATCACGGCCGGGTGACCCTGCGTCGTGAGCTCGCCGGTGCGGCGGTTGATCTCCTCGAGCAGGTGGCGCGTCGTGCCCGGATCGAGAGCGAGGCCAACTTCGGTGGGCGAGCGATGAACCTTCGAAGCAAGCCATTGCTCAAGGCGCGGATCGAGCGTGATGGCGCGGATGACGCGCGGGCGGCACTCGTATTCCGGCACGAAGTAGAGCCCGAGGCGGCGGCGCACGAGTTCACTGAGATCGTCAGGGTTCTTCGAGAGCGACGCAAAGTCGGCGATGCCTTCGAGGATGAGCGGCTGGTTGGTAATCGCGACGTTTTCGCGGAGGAGGTTTTGAAAAACGCGCTGGATGATGCCGAGCGTGACGAGGTCCGGGAGCAGTTCGGCCACGAGCGCGGGCTGCGTAAGCTTGATGTGATCGACGAGCGACTGGACTTCCTGGCGGCCGAGCAGGTGGTGCGCATTGGCCTTGAGCGTCTCGGAGAGGTGCGTGATGAGGACCGAGGCCTGATCGACGACGGTGAAGCCG
The DNA here is from genome assembly GCA_903896015.1 of uncultured Opitutia bacterium. Lineage (GTDB taxonomy): Bacteria > Verrucomicrobiota > Verrucomicrobiia > Opitutales > Opitutaceae > CAITWF01. The sequence continues at coordinate 28,549 of CAITWF010000098.1, forward strand.
TTGAGCTCGGCGTTTTTCTTTTCCGCCTCGTCGATCCACGTGGCTTCGAGATTGAAGACGGGCTCGCGCGTGGGCGCGCCTTTGAGGCGGATCTTGCTGCCAGCGACGTTCATCGCGAGCCAGCGGCCGGGCATGAGCGCGCCGCGGGCGACGCACTTGCCACGAAGGAGGAAGCGGTAGTCGTTAGGCTCGAGTTCGAGATTGTCGCGGACGGAAATCGGCGGGACGACGATGCCCTTTTCGCGAGCGAGCGACTTGCGGACGCCAGTGACGCGCGCAAGCAGTTCCCCACCCGACTTCGCATCAGCAATGGATAGGAGGCCGTAACCGATCTCGATCGCGAAGATGTCGACTTCGATGAGTTTTCGGACGTCTTCGGCGGCGGGCGCGGTGGTCGTGGTCGGGGCGGCGCCCTTGTCGCCGGCAGCAGGCGCGGCGTTTTTCGAGGTGCCGTTGGCTTTCGCGGCGGCGACGGCGGCTTCGGTGCCATGGGCGTGACCCGTGCGGGCCTCCTGCTCCTGCAAAATTTTTCCGAGGGAGGCGGCGATGGCGGCGAGGCTGAAGAACGGCACCATCGGCATACCGGGCATCAGGCCGAAGCTCGCGAGCATGACAGAGGCGATGCGCATCGCGCGCGGGTAGCGGAACAGCTGGCTGGCGAGCTGCGTGCCGAGGTTGGTGTTTTCCGAGGCGCGCGTGACGAGGATACCGGCGCCGACGGAGAGAATCAGCGCGGGAATTTGCGAGACGAGGCCGTCACCGATCGAGAGGAGCGTGAATTTTTGCAGCGACTCGCCGAGCGAGAGGCCCATCTGGAACACGCCGATCGCGAAACCGCCGACGACGTTGATGAGCGTGATGATGATGCCGGCGATCGCGTCACCGCGGACGAACTTCGAGGCACCGTCCATCGCGCCGTAAAAGTCGGCCTCCTTCTGCACCTTCACGCGGCGGGCGGTGGCGGTGACTTCGTCGATGATGCCGGCGTTGAGTTCGGCATCGATGGCCATCTGTTTGCCGGGGAGCGCGTCGAGCGTGAAACGCGCGCTCACTTCGGCAATGCGGCCCGCACCCTTGGTGATGACGACGAAGTTGATGATGACGAGAATCAGAAACACGACGGCGCCGACGATGTAGTTGCCCTGAATCACGAAGTGGCCGAACGCATCGATCACGTGGCCGGCGTAGCCATTGATCAGCACCTGGCGCGTCGAGCTGATGTTGAGCGCGAGGCGGAACAGCGTGAGGGCGAGGAGCAGAGTCGGGAAACCGGAGAACTCCGGCGGATCCTTAACGTAGATGATCGCGAGCAGGACGAGCAGCGAGAGGCCGAGGTTCAGCGCCAGAAAAGTGTCCAGCATGAATGCCGGGATCGGCATGATCAGCAGCAGCACGATCGCGAACAGACCGCCGGTGAACAGCAGGTCCGCGCGCTTGAGCAGCGAAGCGACGGGCGACGGCGTTGAGGCGGCGGCCATGTTAATTCGCGGCCTCCAACCGGCGGGTCTTCAGACGGTGGAAGTAATAGCGGTGCGTGCGATAGACGACCGCGAGAATCTGGGCGACGGCCTGATAGAGCTGGGCCGGGATCGTCTCACCGACCTTACCCATCGCGAAGAGCAGGCGCGCCACCGGCTTGTTTTCGACAGTAGGCACGCCGTGTTCGGCGGCGAGGGCCTTGATGCGCTGCGCAAAGCGGTTCTCACCCTTCGCAAGGACGACCGGAGCCTTGTCCTTGCCGCGCTCGTATTTGAGGGCGACGGCAAAGTGAGTCGGATTCGTGACGACCACGTCAGCGGTCTTCACCGCGGCCAACATCTGCTTCTGCATCAGGCGGCGCGCCATGCGGCGCATCGCGGCCTTCGTGTGCTGATCGCCCTGCGCCTGGCGGTGCTCGTCCTTCACTTCCTGCCGCGTCATCATCAGCTCGCGCGACATCTTGAATTTTTCGTATCCGTAGCTGACCGCAGCGACGATCCCGAGCGCGAGCACAAGGCGCGAGAGAAACACGAGCGTTGCCTGATGGAGAAACTGTCCAAGATAAGCCGCCTCGACCGGCGCGCTGAACAGCGGATCGAACATCAGGCCGCGCGCGCCAAGCCAGAGCGCGGTGCCTATCGCGACGAGTTTCAGCAAATCAATACCCGCCTTCGCTAAGACCGATTTGGAAAAAATCCGCCCGAAGCCCGCGACCACATCGAGGCTTTCGAGCTTAAACATCGCCGCCTTCGGGGTGAGCCGGAAACCGCTTTGCACGCCGCCCGCGAGTAAGGTCGCACCCACGATGCCGAGCATCAGCGGCATGAGCACCTTGCCTGTCGTGAGCATCAGTTCGCCGAGTTGAATCGTGACCGTGTCGAGCGCGACGGGCGTGCTGGCGAATCGCGTGAACATGCTCGCCGCGTATTCCGCGACGTCGTGCGAGGCGGCCTGCGCCGTGAAGCCCAGCACACCGAGCAGCGCGGCAAACACGAAGAGCACCGTAATCTCGTGGCTCTTCGCAAACTGGCCGCGCTCATGCGCCTCGGAGAGTTTTTTCTCCGTCGGCTCCTCGGTTTTTTGGTCTTGGTCTTGGTCGGCCATTTTGCGGTGCACGCCCTATCGCAATGCCGATGCCAACGCTCCTTAACCTCGCGCTAGCTCCCGGTGGGCAATGAGTTAAACTTTTCGCCACGCACGCGTTTGCCCGAAATAAGAATTCGCCGGAAGTTGCGTAAAAAACGCGGCAAATTTTGCCGCGCGACCGTCGGCGTTCAGCGCGCCGGCAACATTTGCAGCATTCGCATCGGTGCGTCGCCAAACTCCGTATAGAGGTAGCGTGCGAGCAGCGATCCGCCCGTGCCGAGCAATCCGAATCCAATCAGGGCCCGTGCGGAAATGCTCACGACGAACACATTCATCTTCGGCACCGCCCGGCCGAGCGCCGAAAAAGCGAGCGTCACGAGAAAGTTCATCGCGATAAACGGTGCCGCGATCCGCAAGCCCAACTCGATCACATGACCCGTCGCACGGATCATCGCCGCACTGGCGCCGGCATCGAGCGCCGACCGGCCCGCCGGCGAGAGATAAAAACTCCGCGCAAACGCGGCGAGGACTGCGTGGTGGCCGCCGAGCAGAAAGAATAAAACAACCGCGAGCGCCGACAACATTGCCGCGAGCGGCTCCTGACTGAGTTCGGGCGCGCCCATGCCCGGCAGCGCCGAAAGCCCGATCTCCGAGGAGATGACGCGGCCGGCCATTTCCACGGCGGAAAATGCCAGTCGCGCCACGAACCCGAGCGCGAGCCCAAGCATCACCTCGCCTGCGGTCGCGGCGATGAACGGCCAGAGCGTCAGCGGCACGGGTGCCGCCGGCACCAACCCGACCAGCAACGTCGCGAGGCACACGCAAAACCCAACGCGCATCGGAATCGGGATCGGGTGACCTGCGAGCACCGGCAGTTGCAGCACCACGCCGATCGAGCGCAGGAAAATCATCAGCCAGGCGAGCAAGTAGTCGAGCGACATGGGAACGCCGGCGGTTTTACAGCCAACGGATCAGTGCCCCAGCGTGCCCATCCGCGTGATGGTCGTGATCGTGAATTCGGAGAGCGTGCGCAACAGCCACGGCGTCAGCACCAAGCACAGCCCGGCGAGCGCGATGAGTTTCGGGATGAACGTGAGAGTCTGCTCCTGCATCGAGGTGACCGATTGCAGCAAACTCGCGAGAATCCCGACCACCAAGGTCACGCCGAGAAACGGCGCGACGACGTAGAGTGCGAACACCACGGTCGATTTGAAGAGGTCGATGGCGAGGTCGGGATTCATACGGCGAAACTTTGCACGAGTGACCGGACGACGAGGTGCCAGCCGTCCACGAGCACGAAGAGCAGCAGCTTGAGCGGCAATGCGACCGTCGTCGGCGGCATCATCATCATGCCGAGCGCCATCAGCACCGAAGACACGAGAAAATCGATCACAAGAAACGGAAGGAAAAGCAGGAAGCCCATCTGAAACGCCGTCTGCAGCTCGCTAATCACGAACGCGGGAATGACCACGCGCATCGGCAGATCCTTGATCGCGGTCGGGCCAAAGCCGCCGAGTTCGAGGAAATACTCAATGTCGCGCGTGCGCGTTTGCTTCAGCATGAATTGCTTCAACGGTTGCGCGGCGTTGTCGAGTGCCTGCACCGAGGTGATCTTGCCGTCGAGATACGGACGGAGCGCCTCGCTGTTCACGCGATCGATGACCGGGCCCATGAGGAAAAACGTGAGGAAGAGCGAGAGCCCGACGATGATTTGATTCGAGGGCGCGCTGGGCGTGCCGAGCGCGGTGCGCACGAAGCCGAGCACGATTACAATGCGCGTGAAGCTCGTCATCAGCAAGACGATCGAAGGCGCGACGGAGAGCAGTGTCATCACGATCACGATTTGGATCGCGACGCTCACCTCGCCAGACTGACCGCCTGTGCCCTCAAGCCCGATGTTGAGCTTGAAGGGATCGGCTTTGGCGGGCGCGGCAGCGGCAATCGGCACGGTGGCGGGGGCGATCGCGGGAGCCGAAGCAGAAGTCGACGGCGTGATGACGGATGACGTCGTTGTTTGTGCGAGCGCCGCCGGCGTGAGTGCGGCGCATGTCCACAGGACGGCCGCGAACAAAACGAGAAAGAGGCGCCGAATCATGCGCGCGCGTCCTCGTCATCGGCCGAGGCCGCGAGCGGCGTCAGCATTTCGATCCTGCCCGGCGTGACGCCGAGCAGGAATTTTTTGTCCTCGTAGGATGCGACGACGAGATACTGGCGGTTGCCGAGCGAGCGCGTTTCCTGAATCGAGAGCTGGCGGGCGTCGCGCGAAAGCGGCGCGCCGGTGCGGTTGCGCCAGATGAGCCAGGCGCCGACGCCGGCCAGCGCCACGCCGACGAGCAGCGTGACCAAGCCCAGCCCGCCGCCCGTCGCGGGCGAGTTCGCCGTCGAGGAGGCGCCGGGGAAAATAATTTTTGTTTCGTCGGCGGTCGCCGCGAACGACGCGGCCGCCCAAGCGAGGGCGGTGAGCGCGGCGAAAGTTGCGCGCGAGCGGTTCATGCCGGTTTCACGGAGCCGACGAGCTCGGTGATCTTAATGCCGAAGTTGTCTTCGACGACGACGACTTCGCCATAGGCGATGAGCTTGTCGTTGACGTAGAGGCCGACGGGATCGCTGGCGTGCTGCGTGAGCTGCACGATCGAGCCGGGCGTGAGCTCGAGCACATCGCGCATCGGCAGCTGGACCGAGCCGAGTTGCACGGTCACTTTGACCTTCACGTCGAGGACGATATCAAGAGACTTTTCTTCCATCAGGTTTGGCATGGGCAGTGTCTTCCGGGGGAAGTTTGCGGGTGAGTTGGACGGCGACGCGCTCGGAATCGAGTCCGATCGTGCCGACGAATTTTGGCGTGCCGTTGAGGAGCACGCGGGTTTCGTTGCAGAGGGAGTGCGGCATTTCGATCACGTCGCCGACGCGGAGGCTTGTGATCTCGCGGAGGCTGAGTTCAAACGCCTCCCACTGAGCGCGCAGCGGCATCGTGATGCGGTCGTAGGAGGTCTGCCACTCGGCGCGTTTCACGGTGGCGGTGATGGCGTTGTCCTTCTGTCGGCGCGCCTGCATCGATTTCACCATCGGCTCGATGGTGTAATACGGGACGCCGATTTGGATCTGCTCGGAGCAGTCACCGAAATTGCACTCGAGCGTCATGGCGAGGACGATCGCGTCCTTGGGTGAAGTTTGGAGGAAACGGCCGTTGTTCTCGTGACCGATCGTGAGCGGGTGGAGTTCCTGCTCGGTCTTCCACTGCGCGCACCATTCCTCAAGGACGATGATCAACACATCCTCGATCAGCGCGATTTCGATCTCGGTGAGGTAGCGCTCGGCCTTCACCGAGTGGCCGCGGCCACCGAGGAGGCGATCGGCGATCGTGAGGGCGAGGCGCGGGTTGAGATCGAGGATGCCGACGCCGACGAGCGGCTCGACCTTGAAGAGGGTAAGATGCGTGGGGCTCGGAAGCGACTCGGTGAACTTCGCGTAGGAGACCGTCGTGAGCTTGGCCATCTTGAGACCGAACTCCATGCGCAGAAACAGCGAGAGGCGGGCGCTGAGATAGCGGATGAAATCCTCGTGAAGGAGACGCAGTCGGCGCAGCTCGGCCTCGGAGAGAAAGGCGGGGTTGCGAAAATCGTAGGGCTCGATTTTCGAGTTCGTGGCCATCGCGCCGCCCGCGTTGATCAGGACGGGCTTGGGCGCGGCCGACTCGGCGGTCTGCGCGAGCAGCTTGTCGATCTCGGATTGATCGAGAAAGTCGGTCGCGGGCTTTTGCGGGGCTTCGGCCATGACAGCAGGAGGGAGGCGGAGGCCTTACTGAATTACGAAATCCGAAAAGTAGACTTGCTCGGCAACTTTCTTACCGAGGGCCTGGTTGTAGGCGGCGACGAGTTTTTCGCGGATGACGTTCTTCGCGCCCGGCTCCTCGAGATCGGCGAGCGTGAGCGAAGACAAGACGTTGAGCGTGACGTCGGTGAGGCGCGGCTTGGCGGCGTCGAAGGTGGTCTTGATGCTGCTATCGACGCCGGCGACGAGGAACGTGGTCTTGAGATAACGCGTGCCCATGGTGCCGGCGAGATTCACGACGACGTTTTGAAATTCGTAGGTCGCGCCTTCCTTGCCCTCTTTGCCGCCCTTACCCTCTTTGCCTTCCTTGCCTCCATGGCTTTCGCCGCCTTCGGCGGGCGCGGCTTCAGGCGGAGGCATCGTGGCAATTTTTTTCTGGAGGCGCGGCAGCACGACGAATTCGACAGCGGCCCACGTAGCGACGGGCGCGAGCAGGATGCTCGCAATCACCGGGAGCCAGGCGGCGAGCGCAGATTTTTTCGCCGGGGCGGCGATGGGCGCGGCGGCGGGTGCGTCACCCTTGGCAGCGGCTTCGGGCTTCGCGGCGGCGGGAGGAGCTTCGGTTTTGGCAGCGGCCATGGCGGGGAAGGATTCGAGAGTTGAGACGCCGAGGGCGGCGGGTGTGGCGGGTGTGAGCAGTCAGGCCGCACCCGGCGCTCAACTCACTTAAAGGGATCAGCGGGTCTTCAGGTTGGTGATGTCCTCAAGCACGGTGTCGGATACGGTGATGAGGCGTGAAGCGGCTTGGAAGCTGCGCTGGGTGGTAATGAGGTTCGCAAATTGCTGCGTGAGATCGACGTTCGAGAGTTCAAGCGTGCCTGCTTGGATGGAGCCGAGGCCGCTGCCGCCGGGGGTGTTGCTGGCCGCCGAGAGCGTAGTCGAGCCGCTGACGGGCCCCGCCGCGGCCATCGCGCTGTAGAGGCCGTTGCCCACCGCCTGAAGCGCGGACGGGTCGTTGAAATTCTGCATCAGGAGCTGGTTGGTCGTGGCGGAGGTGCCGTCAGAGTAAAATTCCACGAGGTTGCCCGCGCGATCGATGCTGAAGGATTGAAGTTCGGTGCCGGAGGGCGGAGTGCCGAGCTTGATGTCGCCGACGGTCGCGGGGGCGCTGCCCGCGGCGCCGCCCGTGAGGCCCTGCACGCGGTAACCTTGCTGCGTGGTGAGATAGCCCTGCGAGTCCATGCGGAACGAACCGGCGCGCGTGGCAAAGCTCGTGCTGTCGCTAGGATTCTTGACAACGAAGTAGCCGTTGCCGGAGATGCCGAGGTCAGTGTTGCTACCAGTGGTGGAGAGCGAACCCTGGGAGAAATTGGTGGCGATGCCGGCGAGACTGACACCGGTGCCGACTCCCACGGTGGGCGTGTCGGAGCCGCCGCCGCCGGACGGCGCGGGCGAAGAAGCCTGCAGAATATTGCTGAAACTGTCCGCGTATTTCACGTCGGCGCTCTTGAACCCCGTCGTGTTGACGTTCGCGATGTTGTTGCCGATGACTTCGAGGCCTTTTTGAAACGTGCGCAGCGCAGAGACGCCGCTGTCCATGGTGCCGATGAGTGACATAGTGATGAATTATTGGTTTGGGTTGATGTCTGCCCGGTGGAGACCGGTTACGAACTGGGAGTTGAAGAAGGCGGGACGACGGGCGCCGATGAGCTCGTGCTCGGAGGCTGGACGGAGACCACGGAGGACAGGGGATAGGACTGTCCGTTGACGATGATCTGCGGTGCGCTGCCGCTCGCATCAACCTTCGTGACGTTGCCGGTATCGGTCTGACCGCTGGAGGTGTTCACCGTGACTTGCAGACCCAGATACGAGTTGGCCTGCGTGAGGCTCTGCGCGGCGTTGAGCTGCGTGATCTGTTGCACAAGCGTGTTCGTCTGCTGGAGCGAGGTAAACTGCGCGGTCTGTGCAATGAACGCGGTGTCGTCCATCGGCTTCAACGGATCCTGCTGCTGAAACTGCGTCGCAAGCAGCTTCATGAAATCATTGATCCCCAGGGTCTGCTGGCCCGTGGTCGTGGTCGGCGCCGTGGCGCTTGAGGCGGAGCTGTCCGTCGCGGCGTAGGCCGTCTTGTTCGAGGAGATACTGGTAACGGAGGACATGGGATTTTAGGCGAGGGTGGAAAAATGCCGCGCGGTCGCGGTGGCGGTGCGGGCGACCGGAGTCGCCGTCTCGGTGGCCGCGGTCACGGGATTCGCGCCCCGAGCACGCGCGGCAACCGCGGAAAACAGATCGTCGGCCTCGGCCCGCCGCCCGCGCGCATCGCGCTGCCGCGAGGCGGTGTCGCCGGAGAAAGCCGTAAAATTCGCGGACTCATTCGAGGCGAAAACGGGTGCCGCGATCCGCACGGAGCGATCGGCGTTGTCCGGCGTCGACGCCTGCCACTCGTGCGCGAGCGCACTGCGCAGTTCGGGTGAATCCGTGCGAAACGTCGTGCGCACTTCCTCACCGCGCAGCTCCACGCGCACCGCGAGATCGGCACCTCCGACGGAAAATTGCAGTTGCACCGCGTGTCGATCACCGGCGCTGAAGCGCTCGACAGCGGTCATCACCGCATCCACCGCACGCTGACCAACCACGCTCGGCTCGCTCGCCATCATACCCGCGGGAGACGCGGAGAACTCCGGCACCGGTGCAGCCACCGCCCGCTCCAACGGAGCAACGGTCGGCGCGCGATCTGAAAATGTGCTGGTCGACATGGCGGCGGCAGATTTAGCAACGCCGATGCCAAGGTCCGGAGAGTGTATCGCAACTCGCTTGGCTGCAGCGCTTAGAAAAGTTTTATCCGATGCCGTCGGCATAAATTTTTTCTCGACTGCGAAATTTTGATCGAGGGCGGCAAAAATTTCCGCGTGGCTAGGAATCGCATTTCCGAACTGCACCAGACGCGACGAATCGTCCGCGGAACTTGCCGGAAGATTTTCGCCCACCCCACCTGCCGGCAAAGCGACGGTCGCCGGCGCTTCCGCCGCGATCGTTTCGACAATGGCCGCAGCGGCGGTCGGATTTGTCGCGGCCGCCACCGGCAGCACCGCGGTGGGAGCTGGCGTCCGCACGGTCATGGACTCGGGTCGCGACGATGGAGCCGACGGCTCGAAAGCCGGTGAACGGTCCGGCATCACGTCGCGCGCATCCGCCATCGCCGGATCGAAGGGAGAAATAGTCGGCAGCACTGCCCCCAAGATTGCGCCCGACTTTGGTTCTGGTGAGGAGGCAACCGCAACGGGTAATTTGGTCAGGGCCGGTTCGTGTTCTGAACTTTGCTGCATCGGCACGGCCTCGGGCGTGACGGAAGCTGGCAACGCGACTGCCGACATCACCGCGAACGATGAATTCCCGGCAGGCACCGTCACCGCGCGGCGCGGCGCGGGCGCAATCGGCTGCTCGGTTTCGCTCTCCTGTTCCGCCCCCGCCGCGATCGGTTTTTCGGCGACGGGCGACGGAGGCACTGTGGCAGAAAGCGAAGCGGCGGGCATGGCGGACACCGGGGCTGAGTCGATGAGGGACGATTTTTTTCCCGTCGAACGCGCCGCGGATGATTTGGTCGCCACGACGGTAGCCGCCGACGGACCGCCTTTACTCGGCGGGAGAGATGCGATCGGCGTCGGAGCAATCAATGCGCTCTGACCCTTGGAGTCCGGAGAAGCAATACCGGCGACTGACGGCCTAACCATCATTCCCTCGCCACCTGCCGGGGCGCTGTTAGGAGTGCACACGAGTGCGGCACGGGGAGCCACTTCCTGAAACGGCGGCAAGTTGTCCGCCGAGTCCTTAATCGGCGCTTCGATCGGCGCACTGCTTGCGGCTGGCGCCGACGTCGTGACTGTCGGAACCGAGGACGGACTCGCACTGCCCGCCCACAACCCTACCGCCCCTTTCGACGCATCCGGAAACTTGGAAGCGCTCGGGCCAAATTTTTGCGCGGGAAAAAGCATGCGCGCACTAGAGCTCGATATCGGCACCGGTGAATAGCCGTAAGCCGCAATCGGCGCATCTTGCTTCGATTCCAGCTGCACCCCGATTTCGGCAGACGCCAGCGTCGGCGCAGTCCGCGGTGATTCGATAGCAATCCCGAGCGGAGCCGTGGGAAAACTCGTCGAGGCAAAATCTTCACTCGGTATCACGCTCGCGGCGGAATTTGCCGGCCACATGCCAGCCGGGGACGCCGCGGTCGTCGGCGCAGCGGTGACCGGCGTCGCACCGGTCAGTATCTGGGCGAACGCCGCCGGCAATCCGGCAATCTCATCTCCGACCGTTGTGGCACCGGGCGCGCACGGGCGGCCGGTGGCGACGGCAAAAGCGGCGAGAGGCGAATCAGAGGACGTGGTGGGTGCGGAGAGTTGCATGAACAAAAACCCTCCGTGGCGGACAACCGCGCCGATCCGTGGCGCGGAATAAAATGGAAAACTCAGGACGCGGTCGGCGGCTTCGTAGCTTTCATCAACCGAAGTTTCTCGGAAAGAAGCGCGGCGCGGCGGGCGAGCGGCGTGCCGTCGGAGCCAAGCGTCATACTCATCTGCTCGAAGATCGCGCCGACGACGTCGGACTTCATCAGCGAGAGAATTTTCACCGCGGTCGTGTCGTCCATCTCCTTGAAGATCGCGACGGCTGCGCGCGGCGTGAGCGTCGCGTAGGTCTGCGACAGCGTGCGGATGTTTTTCTGCTCGTCGGCTGAAATCTCAATGACCTTGTCCGCGATCTCCTTGCGAAGGGCATCGATGTCGTCGCGGACTTTCGCGAGTTCCTTCTCCTCGGCGGCCAGGCGCGCGGCGCGCTGATCCTGCTGGTCGGACTGCTTGCGGAGGCGCGCGCGCTCCTCCTTGAGTTCGTTCGAGAGGTTTTCGATTTCAATCGTCCAGAAGTCCCAGCCTTTTTTCTTCAACTCCGTCGGCTCCTTCGGCGCATGGGCGGCGGCGGCCTGCTGGAGCAGCGGGCCGATCATTTTTGCACAGAGCGCGACGCCGATGCCGACGCTAAGCAGGAGACTGAACGCGGCGGCGAAAATCGGGTTTTGCAGTTTGGCGATCATGAAGGGGAAAGTTGCGGCGCTCGGCGCCGGCCGGCGAAGTCGTCGAGTTCGATCTGTTCCTCGCGCAGCGTGTCGAGCCGGTGCGTGGCACGGGCCTTTTGCTCCAGCCGGTTGACGACCTCGAGTTTGCGGTGCGCCTCGAGGTAGCCGGCGCGGCGTTCGTTCATCTCCGCGCGTTTCTCAATCATCGACCGCTCGGCGGTGGCTTCGGCGGCGCATTCGCGTCGATAGGAGGCGAAGGCTTCCGCGGCCGTGCTCGCGTCGAAATGCTCGCGGCGGCTCTCATACAACTCCGTCTCGCAGCGCGCGACGCGTGTGCGCGCGGCGGCAAGCTCGGCTTCAGACTGGACGTAAACGTGCACCGAGGCGGCGAACGCCTCCTTGGCCCGGAGTTCCTGGTGGGCACGCAGGGTCGCGACAGGGCGGAGTGGAAACCGGAAGCGTTTCATGCGAGGAGTTGTTGGAGGTTGCTGAACGACTGCGCGCGCGGGGTGTGGTCGTGCACGCCCTGACGCAGAAAATTTTTCAGTGGCTCGTTGAGTGCGACCGCGCGATCGAGCGCGGGATTGGATCCCTTCTGATAGGCGCCGATCGAAACGAGATCCTCGTTCTTGCGGTAGAGGGCGAGCTGCTCACGGGCCTGGCCGGAAAGCGCCACCTCGTCGGGCGAGCACACGTCGCGCGTGAGTCGAGAGACGCTCTCGAGAATATCAATCGCCGGGTAATGGTTGAAATGGGCGAGCGCGCGGGAGAGCACGATGTGACCGTCGAGGATACCGCGCACGGCGTCGGCGACGGGCTCGTTCATGTCGTCGCCCTCGACGAGCACCGTGTAGAGCGCGGTGATTGCGCCGGTGGTCCCGGCGCCAGAGCGCTCCAGTAGACGTGGGAGCATCGCGAAAACGGACGGCGTGTAGCCGCGCGTCGTCGGCGGCTCGCCGATCGCGAGGCCGATTTCGCGCTGCGCCATCGCGAATCGCGTGACCGAGTCCATCATGAACAAAACGTTTCTCCCCTGATCGCGGTAGCCCTCGGCGATCGACGTGGCGGTGAGTGCGGCGCGCAGCCGCAGCGGCGCGGGCGTATCGGAGGTCGCGACGACGACGACCGCGCGCGCCATACCGTCGGGTCCGAGATCTTTTTCGATGAATTCGCGGACTTCGCGGCCGCGCTCGCCGACGAGCGCGATGACCACGACGTCGGCCTCGGAGGCACGGGCGATCATGCCCATGAGGGTGGATTTGCCGACACCCGAACCAGCGAAAAGGCCGAGGCGTTGCCCGCGTCCAAAGGGAATGAAGGTGTCGATCGCGCGCACGCCGGTGACGAAGGGATCCTTGATTCGCTGGCGGCGCAAAGGATGCGGCGGCGTGGTGCCTCGCGTCGTGCGATCGATCGGGAGGAGACCAAGGCCGTCGAATGGATTACCAAGCGCATCGAGCACTCGGCCGAGCAGCTCCGGACCGGCAATCGGGAGCAGCGGCCGATCCGCAGCGGCAACTTCACAACCGACGTGCAGGCCCGCAGTGTCGCCGAGTGGCATGAGCAACACGCGGTGTTCGCGAAAGCCGACCACCTCGGCGCGCACACTGAACTCATCACGCACGGAGCGCACAAGGCAAAGTTCACCGAGCCCGACATTGGGACCGTCGGACTCGATCACGAGACCGGCGACGCCGGTCACCGTGCCGACGCGCTGCACTGGCGGCAGGTGACGGACCTGCGAGCGGAGCACTTCGACGAGCGGAGCGACAGCGGACATTTTCAAATTTTGATTTTCGTTTCGGGATTTTGGGGTTCCAAAATCTTATGAGCCCACAAGGAGGCGGCGCTGCGCGAGCGGATCGCGGGGCTTGAAGGGCGAGGCGGACTGGCCGCGCCAGGTCACATCGCGGGCCCGGAGCGCGGTGGCCGCGCGCAAGGCGGTGAACGGCGACGTCGAATCATTTTGCTTCAGGGTGAGCTGGAGCGATTCGGCAAACAGGGTGGCGGAAGCGAGGTTAGTGTTCATGCGGGGGCAAGGCTGTGTTCAAGGGACGAGAGTTTCGTGTGCAGCCGTGCATCAGTGAGGCCGAAGCGGCTGCGCACCTGGCAATCGCCGGGCGAGAGCGTGGCTTCGGTGCGGATGCGCAGGCCGGGGTAGCGCGTGAGCCAGACGGGATTGAGTTTTTCGAGCAGTGCCGCATCGCGCGCGCAGATCACGAGCTCGAGATTTTCGCGCTCAGGGAAAAGTTCGCCCAACGCCTCTTCGCACACGCGCGAAACAACCTCGGCAGGCGGTTCGTAACCCGCGAGCAGGCGGCGCGCGATCTCGACGGCGAGACTGGGAAGCGCGTCACGCAACTGCGCAACGAGCGCGGGCTCGAGCGCGGTTAGTTTTTGAAACAGTCCGTCGCCGAGCTGCCCGATGTCGGCGCGAAATTCGACCATCTGCTGATCGGCGAGCGCACGCGTGGCGTCGACGCCGCGGCGGTAACCGGCCTCGTCGAGCGCGGCAAGTTCCGCGGGCGAGACAAATTTTCCAGCCGTGCCCGGTAGCGCCGCACCCGCCAGCGGGCGATCGAATGGGATGAGTTTCGCGTAGGCCATGATCAGTTGACGACGCCTCCGTCGCCATCGGACTCGAGCGTGATCTGGCCTTCTTCCTCGAGGCGGCGGACGACCTGAATGATCGCATCCTGCGCGGCCTCGACGTCCTTGAGGCGGACCGGCCCGAGCATCTCGATTTCCTCCTTGAGGCTTTCGGCAGCGCGCTTGGAAATGCTGGCGTAGAATTTCTGGCGCAGGGCCTCGCTCGCCGACTTCATCGAGATCGCGAGATTCGAAGAATCGACTTCGCGCAGCACGCGCTGGAGATCCGCCGGCTGCAGGCGGTTGAGATCCTCGAAGCTGAAGAGCTTCTTGCGGATCGCGGCGCTCAGGGAGGCGTTGCGCTCCTCGAGGCGGGCAAGAAGGTTTTTGCTCAAATCCTTGTCGAGCTCGTTCATCAGATCGGCGACGGCGCGGACGCCGCCGCTGTGGCGGAACGTCGGGCGGACTTTTGAATCGTAGTGCTTGCCGAGGCTGCGCGCGATTTTGTTCACCAAGTCGAGCGACGTGCTTTCGATGGTGCCCAGGCGTTCAACGACTTCCTCGCGCAGTTCGGGTCCGAGAAGCGTGAAAACTTCCGCGGCCTTCGCACTGTCGAGATACGAGAGGAGAAACGAGATCGTCTGCGGTTGCTCGTGCTTCACGAGGTTGAAGATCTGGCGGCCTTCCATCTCGGAGATTTCCTTAATCACCTCGACCGAGGTACCAACGGCGGGTCCGACGCGGCCGATGATCGTGGAGGCCTTGTAATCGCCCTTGGCGATTTCGAGCGTGCGCTGCGCGTAGCCGAGACCGCCGAGCGTCGAGGTCATGCCACTCGCGACCACACTGGAAAATTCCTCGAGAGAAAGCTTCTGCACTTCCTTAGGAATGATCGTGTAGGTCGACATTTCGCGACAGATGAGCTCGATCTCAGTGTCGTCGAACTGGCGGAGCACGTCGGCGGCCGCTTCGGGACCGATCACGATCAAAAAGATCGCGAGCTTCTGCGTGCGGGAGAGTTTGCCGTAATCAAGGTCGCTCATGGGGTGGTCAGTTCTTACCGGCCGGCTGCGCGCTGCCGGCGGCCACCCAGTCGCGCAGGGTCACGCCAACGTTGGCGGGTTTGGAGCGAATGAGTTCGTTGAGAAGTTCGGGGGTGACGTTGCTCGCATTGGGGAGCGCGCGGGAAGCCGCGTCGGGCGTCATCGAGAGCACTTCGACCGGGACGGCCTCGGGCTTTTGCTTCGAGAACATGCGCCAGAAAATGATCAGCACGAGTGCGGCGCCGGCGACGGCGGCCCAGCGGCTCGCGAGTTCGAACCATGACTGCACGCGCGTCTCTCCGCTGACGGCTTCGATCTGGCCGGGGAGCGGCACGGCGGCTTGGAATGTGACTTCCTGTAGCGACACGATCGACTCGAGCGGCTGACCGGGCTGGGCCTTGAGGCCGAGGGCGTTCATCACGACTTGGCGGAGGGCGTCGAGTTCCTGTGCGGAGCGTTTTTGCGCCTGGGGCTGCGGAGCGGGCGCATCCTTCGGCGCGGCGGGATCGGCCGTCGCTGTGACCATGCGCGTCGCCAGTAGGACCGCAGCGGAAACGTTCTTCACGGTGCCGGGGGTTCGGGTGGTGTTGGTCGTCGTGCGATCAATTTCGTAGGTGGTGGTGCGGTTCTCGCGATTTTGTTCGGACGTGGAGACAGGGCGGGCCGCGTCCGTGGCGGTACCCTGGGATTTCTCGGGAACGTTGGCGCTGACGCCGGCGGCACCGCCGGCGGCGCGGGTTTCGGCGGTGTTGTTGATATCCTTGGTCGAAGTCTGCGAGCGGACGACTTGGCCCTCGGGATTCCATTTCTCGGAGCTGACGGTGGTGGCCTCGGTGTCAATGTCGGCGGAGACGCGGACGACGGCGTTGCCGGGGCCGATCACGGTGGCGAGCATAGTCTCGACCTTTTTCGAGAGGTAATCTTCGACCTGCTGCTTGTAGCGCATCTGCGAGGAGGCGGAGCCCAGTGTGGGATCCTGTTTCAATTCCTCGGAAAGCGTCCGGCCGCGATTGTCGACGACGGCAACCTGATCGGGCGCGAGGCCCTGCACGGCATTGGCGACGAGATGGCGGATCGCGTTGACCTGATCGATCTCAAGGCGACCGCCACCGACATCGACGAAGACGGACGCGGTGGGCTTGATGCCCTGTTCGGTGAGGAGCAGGCGATTTTCCGGCTGCACGATCATCACGCGCGCCGCGTGCACGCCCTGCAGCTGGGTGATGGTGCGGGCGAGTTCGCCCTGAATGGCGCGAAGGTAATTGGTGCGCTGCACGAAATCGCTGAGGCCGAACTGGCCCTTGTCGAAAATCTCGAAGCCCACGCCGTCACCGCTCGGCAGGCCCTTGCTCGCGAGATCCATGCGAAGCTTGTAAACTTGGCTGGAGGGCACCCGGACCGAGGTGCCGCCCGCGCCGACTTCGTGCGGGATGTTTTGCGACTCAAGGTAGCTGATGATTGCGGCGGAGTCCTTGTCGCCCATGCGCGCGTAGAGGAGCTGGTAGTCCGGCCGCTGCGACCAAAGCGCGACGCCAATCAACCCGCCAGCGACGGCGAGGGCGGCGACGATCAGCGAGACGCGTTGGTTGAGACCGAGCTGTTTCCAGAGGGCGACGAGGGACAGGCCAAAATTTTTCATCGAATGAAAGTGAGCGGGAAAAAATCAGTGAGGTGGTGAACTTACACCTGCATGCGCATGAGTTCCTGATAGGACTCGACGAGCTTGTTGCGCACCTCGACCATCATGGAAAATGCGACCGAGGCTTCCTGCATCGCGATCATGCTTTGGTGGAGGTTGTCGGAATTGCCGAGCAGGACGCTGCGCGTGGTGGCGTTGGCCGCGTCTTGCTTCGAGGCGACCGTCGCGACGAGTCCATCGAGCATGGAGCCGAAGCCCTCGTTCGGCGTCGCACCCTGCAAACCGCCCGGTGCCGCCGTGATCTTTGGAAGCGGCGCATCGATCCGGCCGAGGGCCGAGGGCGAAAGCGGGTTGATGGAGCCGATGGGTGACATGGGTGGGCGGGGGTAAAATTATTTGCCGATGTCGAGCGCCTTCAGCGCCATCTGCTTCGAGTTTTTCACGACGGTGAGATTTGCCTCGTAGGCGCGCGACGCGGTGATGAGGTCGACCATTTCGTAGGACAGATTCACGTTTGGCATCATGACGAGTCCATCGGGACCGGCATCCGGATGCTGAGGATTGTAGACCTGCTGGCCCGGTGTGCGGTCGGGCGTGATCGAACCGATCTTCACGGTCTGCAGCGAAGGACCGCCCCCGGCGACGCGGCGCACCAGCTCAGTCTCGAACGACACGACCTCGCGCTGATACGGCCCGCCGTTCGGCGTGCGCGTGGTCTGCGCGTTGGCGATGTTCTGGGCGACGATGTCGAGGCGCGTGCGCTGGGCGTTGAGCGCGCTGGCGGTGATGTCGATGCCGGAGATGAGATTCACGCGAAGGGAAAGTTAAATGCTCACGTGCCGCTGTGGCCGGTGATCGCGAGTTTGAGTTGCTTGAGGTTTCCAGAGACGACCTCGCTGAGGTAGTCGTATTCGACGGAGTTGCGGTTCATCGCGAGCAGCTCGCGCTCGATTTCGACGGTGTTGCCGTCGGGACGGACGCTGCGCGCGGTCTGATCCTCGGCGAGCTGCGGCCGGAGCGAATCCGATGTCGCCGCAAAATCCCCCGCCTCGAGCCGCGATTTGAGCTGCGCCGCGAAGTCCGGCGCGATGTCGAGCCGGCGAAAGCCAGGCGTCTCGGCGTTGGCCACGTTCGTCGCGATCGCCTCCTGCCGAAGCGCGGAGACGTCGAGAAGTTTCCGCGCCAACTGGTAGTTGTCGGTCTGGAAAATGGGATCGATCATGCGGTGGCAATTCAGCAAAGCCGGTGCCAGCGATTTCCAACTGGATGTAAACCGCTTGAGTGCAGCTAAATAGAATTGATCGCGATCCCGCTTCAGTCCGCTCACGCGCGACCGAAGATCGCCGTAGGAAAATTTTGCCGCACCCGCGCGAGCGAAGATCACGAATCGCGCTTCAGTCGGCGGCGATTGAGACGAATGCACCAAGACAATCCCTATGAGAGACAGCGAGTTCGAGTTCATCCGCAGCGTCGTTTACGAGCGCAGCCGCATCAGCCTCGGTCCAGACAAGCGAGAGCTCGTCTCCGCGCGCGTCGGCAAGCGCCTCCGCGCGACCAACACCGCGTCACTCGGCGACTACTGCGCGCTGCTCCAGGCGCCCGACGCCGACGAGGAACTCGGCCACCTCATCGACGCCATCTCGACCAACCACACATTTTTCTTCCGCGAGATCGCGCACTTCAATTTTCTCCGCGACCGCGCCGTGCCAGAACTCGCGCGCGGCGGGCGCGAGCCATTCCGCGTCTGGAGTTCGGCGTGCTCGTCGGGCGAGGAGCCCTACTCCATCGCGATCTCGCTCGCTGAGACGCTCGGCACCGCGCCGTGGTCGATCGAGGCCACCGACATTTCCCGCCGCATCCTCGATAAGGCCGCCGGCGCAATCTACCGCGAAGAAACCGTGAAATCGATCGCTCCGGCGGTGCTGCGCGCGAACTTTCAGCGCGGTGTCGGTCCGCAGGACGGCAACTATCGCGTAAAGCCCGCCCTCCGCGAACGCGTCACGTTCCGCCACCTCAATCTCCTCGAGGGCGAACCGCCGTTCCGCGAACCGTTTCACGTAATCTTCTGCCGCAACGTCATGATCTATTTCGATCGGTCCACGCAGGAGGAACTCGTCACTCGCCTCACCCGCCGGCTCCTGCCCGGCGGCTATCTTTTTGTCGGCCACTCGGAAAGCCTCACACACATCAAGCACCCGCTCCAGACCGTCCAAGCGGCGATCTACCAGAAACCGCTCAAACCCTGATCGCCATGTCCGCCCGCCCCATCCGCGTCCTCGTCGTCGACGATTCCGCCGTCGTCCGCAAACTCGTTACCGAGGCGCTGAACGCCGATCCGGAAATCGAAGTCGTGGGCACCGCGATCGATCCCTACGTCGCTCGGGACAAAATCAAGGAGCTGAAACCCAACGTCCTCACGCTCGATCTCGAGATGCCGCGGATGGACGGGCTCACGTTTTTGAAAATCCTCATGGCGCAGCATCCGCTGCCCGTGATCATCATGAGCTCGCTCACGCAGCGCGGCTCCGACTACGCGCTGGAGGCGCTGCGGCTCGGCGCGTTCGACGTGCTCGCGAAACCCGGCGGCTCATACTCCTTTGGCGATCTCGGCCCGCAGCTCATTGCGAAGATCAAGGCCAGCGCCGGCGCGCGTCTGCGCAAGACCGCCGCGCCCGCTGCGCCGCTGCCTGTGCGCCGTCCGCCGGTTTCCGGGACGAATTCGCGCCACGTGATCCTACTCGGTGCGTCGACCGGCGGCACCGAAGCGCTCCGCGAAGTGCTCACCCACCTGCCCGCCGGCCTGCCCGGCATTGCGGTCGTGCAGCACATCCCGCCCGTGTTCTCGAAAAGTTTCGCCGATCGGCTCAACACGCTCTGTGCCTTCGAAGTGCGCGAGGCAGTCGATGGCGATCGACTCACGCCGGGCCTCGCCCTAATCGCCCCGGGAAATTTTCACATGATGCTCCAGTGGTCAGCGGATCACTACCGCGTGCGCGTGGCGGATGGCCCGCCCGTCTGGCACCAGCGCCCCGCGGTCGATCTGCTGTTCAAATCCGCTGCGGACTGTGGCGCTGCGCCGCACGCGCTCGCAGGGATTTTCACCGGCATGGGCCGCGACGGCGCCGACGGCCTGCTGCGCCTGCGGGAACGCGGCGCGACGACGTTCGCCCAAGACGAGGCCTCGTGCGTCGTTTACGGCATGCCGAAAGCCGCCTGGGAAAACGGCGCCGCGCAGCGTCAAGTGCCGCTGACGCAGGCTGCCGATTTCATCGTCCGCCACCACGAGGCGGCCCACCTACGCCCGACCGCCCTCACCGCCCCATGATCGATCTCTCTGCCACCGTAAATCCGGGCGCCTCCGCAGGCGCCTCCACCTCGGCTGCGCCTGGCGCGCCGGAAATTCTCATCGTCGACGACGAGCCGGTCGTGCTCACCGCGCTCAAATACACGCTTGAGCGCGAGGGTTTCCACGTCGTCGGCTGCACCAGCCCGCTCAAGGCGCTCTCGATCGTCGCCGAGCGCGATTTCTCCGTGATCATTTCCGACCAGCGGATGCCGGAGATGATGGGCCTCGATTTTCTCGTCGAGTGCCGGCAACTCCGCCCACACTCCTCGCGCATCCTTGTCACCGCCGTGCTCGCGCTGCCGACGATTGTCGATGCGATCAACAAGGGTGAAATCTTCCGCTTCGTCGCCAAACCGTGGCTGCGCGAGGAACTGGTCGCAACCGTGCGCAACGCCGTCCAGCGGCACGACCTCGTCACGCACAACACCGCG
The DNA here is from genome assembly GCA_903896015.1 of uncultured Opitutia bacterium. Taxonomy (GTDB): domain Bacteria; phylum Verrucomicrobiota; class Verrucomicrobiia; order Opitutales; family Opitutaceae; genus CAITWF01. The sequence continues at coordinate 49,001 of CAITWF010000098.1, forward strand.
CTGCAAAAGGAAACCACTACGCTCAACAAGCAGCTCCGCGAGGCCAACTCCTCGCTCGAATCGAAGGTCCGCGATCTCGAGGCCCAGCGCCAGCGACTCGACACCGCCAACCGCGAACTCGCCGCGAGCTATGAAAACTCCCTCGAACTCTGCCGCCGCATCCTCACCACATACGATCCGATTCTAGGCGGGCAGGCGAAGGCGCTCGTGGAATTCGCGAACCAGATGGCCGCGACCGATCAGTTCACCGACACCGAGCGCCATGCGCTGCGGACGTCGGCCTGGCTCTGCGATCTCGGTCTGATCGGCATGCCGCGCGAGATGCTCCGTGCGTTTCGCGGCCGGACCGATCAGCTCACCGAGCGCGAGCGCGCGATGCTGCACAATCACCCTGTCTACGGGCAGACGCTCGCCGCCATGGTCGACAGCCGCGCCGATGTCGGCGAGACGATCCGCGCGCACCACGAACGCTTCGACGGCCGCGGCTATCCCGACGGTCTCGCGGGCGACAAGATTCCCTGGACCGCCCGCTGTCTCTCGGTCGCCGTCGGCTTCGTCGAATCGGGACTCACCAAGTCCGCCGCGGTCGACGCGTTGCTCGCGAAGTCCGGCACTGTTTACGATCCCGAAGCGGTGCGGCTGTTTTTAAAGGTGAGCAACCTCGTGCAACTGCCCAAGCAGGTGCGCGAAATCCTGCTCCACGAACTCGAGGCCGGCATGGTGCTCGCCAACGGCATCTACAGCCCGCACGGCCTGCTGCTGATCGGCGAAGGCCAGCCGCTCAGCCCCGGCATGATCGCGAAAATCCGTAGTCACAACCAAGTGACACCGATCAGCCAGCGACTGCTCGTTTACATGTGAAATTTCCCGCCGCGCACCGCGGGAAACACTCAAGATCGCCGTCACGCAGCCGTTGATCGGCACAGGACGCGATCGTCAGCCGCGCCCGCCGCATGACTTTTCCCAAACACTTTCCCCTCGGGCCCGTTCGGCACGCGCTCGGTGACTGATCCATGGGCTCACCCACCCTATCCGCCCTTTTCGTCCAGCGCGTCGTCGTCGGCGTCGGCGATGTGAGCGCGTCGAACAACGCGATGCTCACCCTGAGCACCTACGCACTCGGCTCGTGCGTGGCCGTGGCCGCCTACGATCCGGTGTCGAAGGCCGGCGGATTGCTGCACCTGATGCTGCCCGACTCAACGATCTCGCCCGACAAGGCGATCACGCAGCCGGCGATGTTTGCCGACACGGGCCTGCCGCTGCTCTTCCGCTCGCTCACCGGCATCAAAGCGGAGCGCGCGCGGCTGCGGCTCTTCGTAGCCGGCGGCGCGAGCGTGCTGTGCGACAGCGGCGTTTTCAAAATCGGCGAGCGCAACGTGAAGGTCACGCTCGGCTGGCTGCAGCAAAACGGCTTCAACATCCGCGCCAGCGCCGTCGGCGGCACGATCAACCGCACCGTCCACCTCGAACTCAACACCGGCGGCATCGAACTCAAGACCCCCGCAGGCTCGGAGAAGATGTCGCTGGGCGGGTGAGCATCGCCGCGATCCGGCGCTGGGCAACGCCCCACCCCCATTGGGCGCACGTGCGTCCGACTGCGCTGGCGTTCCACGGCGGAATCACCTCACTTCGGAGTCCGCCCCATGAAACGATTCCTTCCCGCGCTACTCGCATGTCTGCTGGCGGCGAGCGCCACAGCAACCCCCGACACCCTCTCCTTTCAACAACAACTCCAGACCGATCTACGACGCGACGTCGAGCGCCTCCAACTTGCGACCGCGGCCGAGCGGGCGGCCAACACTGCGCCGAAGGATTTCTATTTTCCCTACCTGCTCGCGGGCCTCATCCACCTTCACGAAAAAACCGGCGAGGCCATCCTCATCGACTGGGCGAAGGAAGACCTGATGTGGATCGTTCGCTCCTCGATCGGCGCCGACGGCAAAGTGAAACCGTTCTTCACTGGCTTTCGGTTTTATCCCGCGTTCTGTGGCGCCTACAATTACCTGAAGGCCCACAACGCGCTCCGGCCCGCCGAGGTCGCCCAAGTCGCCGCCCAGATCATCGCCAGCACCGACCTGAAGCTCGATCGCACCGACTTCGGCGCGCAAAATCGTGGGTTCATCTATGGCGCAGAATATTTGATCGCCGCGCAGGCCGTCCCCGATGCCCCGATGGTCGCGCGCTGGAAACAGAACGCCGAAGCCCTGACCTATGACAGCCTCCATGGCTGGTCCATCGAGGACGCGTCGATCTACGAGCCGTTCTGGTTCAATTTCGTTCTCCTCGTAGCCGAACTCCGGGACGACACCACCGAGCGCATGAAGTCGATCACCACGCGCTACTACTTCGATCACACGAAGGAATTGCTGCTCCCCAACGGCCTCATGCCGGACTGGGGTGACGGCGACTGGACGCACAGTTGGATGTGGAACGTCGCCAACCTCGTTCGCGCCGGCAGCGTTTACCGTGACGGCACTTACCTCGAGGCCGCGCGCCGCCTCTACGACGCCAACCGCGCCTATTACAAAGATTTTCCCGCCGAGGCCATCGCCGGCGTCGGCCTCGCACTGCACTGGCTCGACGCCACCGTGCCCCTCGCCCCGCTCACACAGGACAAATCCGCCGAGGTCATCGACGATCTCATTTCCAAAAAAATCGTATTTCGCGGCGCGGCGGACAGCTACATGCTCTTCAACTACCGCGACGAGGGTCCCTACGGCCGCTTCACGCGCGACTACCAAAACGCTCAGCTCGACGCTCACGAGGAAAAGCCGCACCACGGCCACGCCGACGAAAACGCGTTCGGCCTCCTCATGCAGGATGGCACTGTGCTCCTCGCCGACGGCGGCTACCGGGCGACGTTCGCCCGGGGCTGGCGCGCCGATATTTTCCACAACCGCATCGTCGCTCGCTCCGGTTATCCCTCGGACGGCGACGTGTGGCCCTATCTCGCGCAAGACGCGACCTATCACGAAGTGCAGACTGAGAAAATCCACTTCGGCACGTTCGGCAGTCTCGACTACTCCCGCACCCGGCTCGTCGACGAGGAGCGCGGCTACACCGGCGATCGCATCACGCTCTTCACGCCCGAGAGCGGACTTACGATCGTCGTCGACTCACTGCTGATCGATCACGCGGGCAACAAGGTTTTCTCCAACACCTGGCACCCCGACCAGATCCTCGCGCAAGGCGAAAACTACGTCGTGTCGCACCCCGATCGGATTCCAATCCGCACCGAATCCTGGCCCAACCCGCACACACGCGATCTCGTGATCCAGTTTCTTGGCAACCGCGACAAGGTGGCCAACACGCGCGAAATCGATCGACGCTACAATCCCTCGCAGGTGTTCTACCAGTATCTCAAAAATTATTTCTTCAAGGGCCAGCGCCTCACCTTCGTGACCGTCCTCCGCCCGATCCCCACCGGCACTTTCGCCCCCGCGTTGCTGGACGACGTAAAGCTGATCACGGACGCGCACGACGACGGTCGCACGCTTGGCCTGCAATTCACGCTCGGCGACGAGCCGGTGACCGTCGGCCTCAAGCTCGACCAAACGATCGGGCTCACCAATCTCCGAGGCCGCCCAATGTTCGACGCCACGACGGGAGCAGTCGAGTATGGTGCGCTGAAAACCGACGCCGATTTTGCCTTCGTGCGCGAGCGAAAGGACGGCACGCGCGAGTTCGCCTTTCAATACGCGACGGCGATCGCCTACGCCGGGACGACGCTCTTCCAGCAGCCAGTCTGGGACGGCATGTTTCAAGGCCCGGAAAAATTCTCTGTCCCAGATCGTCGCGACAAAATGCCGCGGTGGCACGACGTGGTGCCGGCCGCGAAACGATAACCGAAATTCGACCGGTCTCTGGCCTCACCGGCGCTGACTCAGTGCCGCTTCTTCGCCGACCAGTAGGTGAACGGCGGCTCGAAACACGTGGCCGGCAAATCCTCGAGGCGCTTGCGAAAGAACTCGTCGGCGTCCTGGACCCCGCGGTTGTAGGCGAGCGGTGCGATTTCCTTCAAGATGTAGTCGAGCAGGAGCTTTGCCCGGAGGTCGCCGATCGACTCCCCGCCTTCCTCCGCAAAATATTTTTTGAGCGAATGAATCGATTGCTCGGTCTCCGGCGGCGTAAGTTCGATCGGCATGGCGGAAAATTTTCTCCCGCCAGTTGAGTTGCAAACCGGCCGTGACGAAAGCGCAAAACACCGCGCGGGAGCACGCAGCACGGGTCGGACCGGCGCGAGGCCGGGCCCATTCACATCGTCACCACACCGTGCGTGAGGCTGTCCTGCAGGCGGGCGCGGGCGCGTTCATGGACGACGGCCATTGATTCCTGCAGGAGCTCCGGCGTGAAGCCCCACTCGACGAGAAACACGGTGTTGAGTTCGAACAAAAATCCGTCTTCCGACACGCCCGGGCCAAATGACGTCGCGATGTATTTTGCGGCGTGCAGGTGCGCGAGCAGCGCCTGAGATTCGGGCGGCGCATCGGTCGGGCGCTCGCCGAATTCGGCGGCGGCGACCAGCATGTCAGGGAAGGACCACGCGCGCAGGAGCCGCGCGCCCACGGTGGAATGCGTGTAGCCGAGGATTTCCTGCTCGGCCTGGGTCCACGTGCCGCCGCGCGTCGCGCAGTGCGCGCGCAGCGCGGGGAAAAACGCCGCGCAGCCGTGCGCAATCGCGAGCTTGCCGAGATCGCAGACGAGGCCGGCGGTGTAGGCGGTCTCTGGCGCGATGCGTTCGCTCGTTTCCGCGAGCACCTCCGCCGCAAGCGCTGTGCAGAGCGCGTGACGGCAAAAATCACCCGGCTCACCGCGACCGCCCGTGCCGGTCTCCCAGCGATTCACCAGCGCGAGCGCGGCAAGCCGGTAGAGTTCACGCTGGCCGAGGCGGACGACCGCTTCGGCCACGCTTTCGGCCGCACCGCCGCCCGAGAAGAAAGCAGAGTTGGCGAGGCGCAACGTGGCACTCGCCAGCGATGAGTCGTGGAGAATGATGTTGGCGATGTCATCGGCCGTGCTGTCGGGCGCGATGAGCGTCGCGGTCAGTTTCGGCAGCATCGCCGGCGAACACGGCAGCCGCAGCGCCCGTTCACAGACTTCCTGGATGGTGGGCGGGCGGGCGGAGGGATTCACGATGGGAGCGAGTTAAAGGTTCAGGCAGCCTGGAGCAAGGTCGTCGGATCGAGGATGAGCGCGATGTTGCCGTCGCCCAGAATTGCACCGCCGGACACACCGGGTAGATTCTGCATAAACGCCCCGAGATTCTTGATCACGACCTCCTGCTTGCTGACCATCTCATCGACCAGCAACGCGGAGACTTTGCCCGAGTGCTCGACGATGACGACCATGCCTTCCCACGGTTGCGCGGCATCGGCGGGGATGCCGAAGCGCCGGTGCAGGCGATGCAACGGCAGCAGCCGGCCGCGGAGATCGAGCACTTCGCCCTGACCGTGGATCGTGGAGATGTTTTCGCGCGACGGGCGCAACGCCATCTGCACCGAAGTGCTCGGCAAAATAAACCGATCCTCGCCCACGCGCACGACAAGACCGTCGATGATCGCCATCGTGAGCGGCAGCTTGATTTTGAAATTCGAGCCCTTGCCGACTTCCGATGAAATTTCGATTTTACCGCGCAGCTTCTCGATGTTGCGCTTCACAACGTCCATGCCGACGCCGCGGCCCGACACCGAGGTGACCTTTTCAGCCGTCGAAAAACCCGGCGCGAAAATCAACGCGAGGATCTCGTCGCGCGTCATCGACGCGTTCGCCGCGATCACGCCCTTCTCCACCGCCTTCTTGAAAATCCGATCCGGATCGATGCCACGGCCGTCGTCTTCGAGCTCGACGACGATGTTGCCGCCCTGATGGTAGGCCTTGAGATGCAGTGTGCCGGTGTCCGGCTTGCCCTTCGCGACGCGATCCGCGGGCAGTTCGAGGCCGTGATCGAGGGCATTGCGCACCATGTGCACGAGCGGATCGCCGATTTCCTCGACAACCGTACGATCGAGTTCGGTGTCTTCGCCGCTCGTGGTGAAGTGAACCTTCTTTCCAAAGTCGCGGGCGAGATCGCGGGCGAGGCGCTCCATCTTTTGAAATGCAGATTTGATCGGAATCATGCGCAGGCCCATCGCAGTGTGCTGGAGTTCCTTTGTAATGCGCGCGAGCTGGCCGACGTTGCGCTGGAGCGGCGAGCCCACGCCGCCGGCGGCGCGCGCCGTCTCAAGCAACTGGCTCTGCACGATCACGAGTTCCCCGACGACATCCATCAGCGAGTCGAGTTTCTCCGTGTTGACGCGCACGGTCTGGTTGGCGACGACGGACTTCGTCGCCGCAGCGGCCTCGATGGCGTTGGCGTTGTTGCGCGCCGGTGCGGCCTCGGTGGAAGGTGCCACGGAATCGGCAGCGGGTGCCTCTCCGGCAGGCGCGACTTGGGCCGACGGCGCGGGTGCGAAGCTGGCTGATTTAACAGCCACCTGCGGATTGGCCGCGAGCACCTTGATTGCAGAGATCAAATGGCCGACGGGCACAATCTTGTCGGGCAACTGGCCTTTTTCGAGCGCGAGCGAAACCTGCTGCGTGAGCTCGGAAAGCGCGTCGCGGCTGCGGAGAATCTCGGTAATGATCGCGGCGTTGAGCGTGAGCTGGCGGTTGCGCGCGAGATCGAGGATCGACTCGACCTCGTGGGCGAGCGACTGCATCGGCACAAGGCCGAGGAAGCCGGCATTGCCTTTGAAGGTGTGAAAGGAGCGGAAGATCGCGGCGAGCGCATCGGGGTTGTCCGGCTGCTGATCGAGGACAAGCAGGGCCGCCTCAATTTGCTGCAAATGCTCTAACGCCTCGCCGTGAAACTCGCCGAGCAACTCGCGATTGTCCTCGAGATGGAGGTTGAGCATCTCGTCGGCCGGCGCCGCTTTTTCCTGCGCGGCCGGCGTTTCAACCGTTGCCGCGGGCGCAGTGCCTGACGCGCCGAACGCCGGCACGGGTTCACCGCATTTGGTTTTCTCCATCGCGATTGGCAGCCAAGCAGCGAGATCGCGCAGCGCGCCGAGCGTGGCGGCATCAAACGGTTTCGCTGTGTCGAGCAGCTTTTCGAGCGCGGCGTGTTGGGCCGCGATCGGCTCGCTCAACGCCGGCTCGCAGGCCGACTGGTCGCGGAGATCGCCGAGAAGGCTATAGGCGGGGACCAGTCCGTCGTCGCGCCCAGGCTGGGCGAGGATGGTTTCGCCGGCGAGGCGGTTGGCGTTTTCTTCGAGCGAGGAGAATTGGGCGGGAGAAATGGGCATGGGTGGGCGGGTGTGATGGCCCCTCGTGTCTATCGGCACACCCGCGCCGGAAATTAAAGAAACTTCCGTCGGCGCCGTCCGCGGCTGCCAGCTACGTAGTGGGGCGATCGCCGGGAACTCCTGCCCCCCGACGACCTTCATTTTGAGTGTCTCCCTCCGTTGCGCCGGGTTCGCCGCTCCCGCGATGTCGAACCAGTCACCACCAAAACCGGACACCCGTCCGTGGCGGTCAAGCAACTCTCATCCACACAAAACCCATAATGTATCAGCTCACCATTGGAAAAAAAATCTCCGCCGGATTCGTCGCCGTGCTGCTCGTCGTCGCCGGCCTCGGCGTCTTCGCCGCGTTCCAACTTCGCGCCATCAAACGCACGACAAATTATATGACGACCGATCCCTGGCCCGGCACGGTCGCGATTTACGAGATCGGCACCCATACCAAGGCCAACTTCGGCTTCGCTCTCAGTCTCATCGTAGCCGAGGCCGACCAGCGACCGAAAATCGTCGAGACGCTCACGGCCAATCGCACAGCGATCGACAAGCTCGTCGCCGACTATGAAGGCACCATCACGATGCCGGAGGACCGAGCGATGTTCGACCAGTTTAAGGCGGATCGCGCCGGTTTCGTCGATGCGTTCACCCAAATCCGCACTCTCGTCGAAGCGGGCAAGACGACCGAGGCCGGCCGGATCGCGCAGCTCCAACTCCTGCCCGCCGCCCAAAAGCTCGACGCCATCCTCGACAAGCTCATCGCCTTTAACCGTGCCAACGCCGAGCGCGCTCTCGCGGACATCGCGGTCAGTGTGGGCCACGGCAATACGGGCGTCCTCGTTGGTGTCACGCTCGCCCTCGCGGTTTCGGCCGTGATCACGTTCGTGCTCGTCCGCTCGCTCACACACGTGCTCATGACGCTCAGCCGGACACTCAATGAGGGCTCGACCCAAGTCGCCGCGGCCGCCGGCCAGGTTTCCGCTGCAAGCCAGTCGCTCGCGGAAGGCTCAAGTGAGCAGGCCGCCAGCCTTGAGGAAACCAGCGCCTCGCTCGAAGAAATGTCCTCGATGACCAAGCGCAACAGCGAGTCAGCCCATCAGGCCAAGAACTTCTCCACCGAGACGCGCCTCGCCGCCGAATCCGGCGCCGCGCAGGTCGAGGCCATGCACCGCGCGATGGACGCCATCAAGGCCTCCTCCGCCGAAATCGCAAAGATCAATAAGACGATCGACGAGATCGCGTTTCAGACCAACATCCTCGCCCTCAACGCCGCGGTCGAAGCCGCCCGCGCCGGCGAGGCCGGCATGGGCTTCGCCGTCGTCGCTGAGGAAGTCCGCGCCCTCGCCCAGCGCTGTTCCAGCGCCGCCCGGGAAACTGCCGCCAAGATCGAGGACGCTATCCAAAAAAGTCAGCACGGCGTCGTGATCTCCAGTCAGGTCGCCACCGTGCTTACCGACATCGTGAGCAAAGCGCGGCAGGTCGACACCTTCGTCGGCGAGATTGCCACGGCGTCATCCGAACAGAGCCAGGGCATCGCCCAAGTAAACAGCGCCGTCAGCGAGATGGACAAAGTCACGCAAGCCACCGCGAGCAACGCCGAGGAAACCGCCGCCGCCGCCGAGGAACTCAACGCGCAAGCCGCCGTCCTCCAGGATGCCGTGAACGATCTCCGCCGCATGATCGAAGGCGGGCAGGACCAGCGTCCGGTCGCGCCAACGACTCTGCGGGCGCACGCCAAGCCTACGCCCCACCGCGCGATCACCGTCCGCTCCTCAGCGCCCCACTCGACGGCAACGGCGCTCCCGAAAGCGCTGAAAGTCCGCACGCAGCAGCCGGACATCCAATTCACCGATTTCTAAACCACCCGGCGGAAGCTCGCCGACGCTTTTCACTCAATTTTCTGCGCCTGCGGTCGAAATAGAGGACGCGTCTTAGCCAAAATTTTTCTGCCAACGCTCTCAAACCATGTCCACCGCCACCGCACCGACCGCCACCTCCGCGACCTCCGCGCTCGCCGGCAAATACCTCACCGTCGTCCTCGACAACGAAGCCTACGGCATCGCCGTCCTCAAGGTCCGCGAAATCATCCGCCTCCAGAAAATCACGCCCGTCCCGCAGATGCCGACGTTCGTGAAGGGCGTAATCAACCTCCGCGGCCGCGTCATCCCGATCATCGATCTGCGCGTGAAGTTCGGACTCAAGGCTGAGTTCGCCGAGCGCACGTGCACTGTCGTCGTGCAGGTGAAACTGCCGAACGATCAAAACGTGCAGATGGGCCTCATCGTCGATTCCGTTGAGGAAGTCGTCACACTCAACGCCTCCGAAATCGAGCCCACGCCCGACTTCGGCGCCCGCATCGACACGACCTACCTTCTCGGCATGGCCAAGGTAAAAGGCCAGGTGAAGACGCTGCTCGACATCGATCGCGTCGTCGCCCCCGAGACGGTCAGCGCTCTCGTGCAGACCGCGTAACGCGTCGCACAAAAAAATTCCCGGCAACAAGCGGCTCGGCCCGCGGACTCGTTCCGCACCGGGCCGTTTTGTTATCGTGCGTGCACGTCGGTTAGGCGCGCTATGGCGGCGCGAAATTCGCCGATCGAAAACGGCTTGGCGAGGCACGCCAGGCTGTGATCGCGCAAGAAGGCCTGAAACGAGTCGCTGACCACGTCGCCCGTCATGAACAGCACATGCTCCGCCGCTGCGGGATCGGTCGCGCATAGGTGCTCGTAGAGCCGCACGCCGTTTAAGCCCGGCATTTTCCAGTCCGAGACAATCGCGTCGAATTTTCTCGTCGCCAGCAATGCGAGCGCCGCTTCGCCTCCCTGCGCTGTCTCCACGGTGTAACCTTCGCGCCGCAGCATCACCGCCGCCAATTCCAAAATCCACGGCTCGTCGTCGACCACGAGCACCAACTTGCCGGCTCCCGCCGACGCAAACACCTGGGCTGGGTCGGACCGAAAGACTTCGGGCACAGTCGACCGGGCGACTGGCAGATCAATGCGGAACGTCGCGCCGCGCCCGAACTCGCTCTGCGCAGTGATGTTGCCGCCGTGTTCCTGAATCATGCCGTAGACGAGGCTCAGCCCTAGGCCGGTGCCCTTGCCCACGGGCTTCGTGGTGAAAAACGGATCGAAGATGCGGGCGAGATGCTCCGGCCGGATCCCCGGACCGTTGTCTTCAAACTCGATCACGACCTGCGTCGGCGTCGCGCGCGTGCGCACAATGATCTTCCCCTCGCGCTGCACCGGCTCGATCGCCTGCCGCGCGTTGCTAAGGATGTTGACGAAGACCTGCTCGAGCTGGTGCGGATCGGCCAGCGTCGGGGGCAGCAGCGGCGTCAGGTCGCGCACGATCGTGATGTTGCTCGTGCGCAGATCGTAGGCCATGAGTTCGAGCACGGATTCGGCCAGTGAATTGATCTCCGTGAGCTTGCGCTCCGGCGGATGCTGGCGGGCGAAGCTAAGGAGACTGCTCACGACTTTGTGGCACCGCTGGGAGCTCCTCACGATGATGTCGAGGTGCCCGCGCACCCTTTCATCGGTGATGGTCTCTTTGAGCACCTCGGAAAAACCGACGACCGCGGTCAAGGGATTGTTCAGCTCATGCGCGACACCGGCGACAAACTGGCCGACCGCGGAGAGTTTCTCACTCTGGATAAGCTGCGACTGGGTCGCTTTCAGGGTCTGCATCGCACGCTCCAGTTCCGCCCGTGAAGTCCGGAGGCTGGCCGTCATCCGGTTGAATTCCTGCGCGAGATCGCCGACCTCGTCGTCAGAATATTTTTCGATGCGCTGCGAGAAATCGCCGCGACCCACTGCGGCCGCGCTGTCGCGCAAAGCCACGAGCGGACGCGTCACGCGCCGAACGAGCCAACCCACCGCCAGCGCGCTAACCAGAATGCCCGCGACGCCCAAGGCGAGAAGGGTCCGACGCGTCTCTTCCAACGCGCGCAGCCGCGGCTCAAAGGATGAGAGCAGGACGTAGCGAAACCCCAGCGGCCCGAGTTTGCCACCATAGTGGCCGCCCAAGGCCAGATAGTGATCGCCCCCTGCCTCCGCCTCCATACTGCGGGCATCGCCCGCGCGAGACGCCGCAGCGGTAAATTGCCGCAATACGCTTTCTCCGCGATCGGCGGTGTCGAAACTGGAGGCAACAATCCGATCCCCCAGGAGCAGCAGCATTTCGGTCCCCGGCAGATGGAGTTCGCGAAACGCTTCCGCCCCCAGTCGCACGCCGACGGTGAGCGCGCCCGCCGGCGCGCCCTGCGCATCGTCGACCGGCACGGCCACCACCGTGTAGATGTTCCCGTCCAGCCCGAGGCTGCCTGCTGCCGGCTCGCCACGCAGCGCCACCCGTGTGAGCGCCGCGGACGCCCGAGCAAACTCAGCCGGGAGCGGCGCGGGCTCCCGCCGCTCGCCCGCGACGACACCGTCCGCGCGCGTGGAAAACAAGAATAGTTCATGCTCGCCCGGCGAATCCGCAGCGAGGTCGTGCAGCAGTCGCGCCATCGTCTTCGCATCCGGCTCGGGCAACCCGGCCACCACGCGAAAGCGCGCCTCGCCTGCCAGCCCGCGGTAACGCAGCAAGAAATTGTCCGCCCGCGCATCGAGCGACTTGCGAAACACCGCCTCCGCCGTCACGAGCGTCTGGCGCGCCTCCTCGCGCATCTGCACGTCGAGCCGCGCGTCCACGACCGACATCGTCGCCGCCGGCATGAGGGCCAGAAAGGTCAGCACCACGAGCAGCACTTTCGCCTGCACACTGAGCCGCCGGAAAATCCCCGTGATCATGCGCTCAAGGTTTTGGCAACTCGGCCACGCCGAGCATAAAATCCACGGTCACGTCACCTTCCGCGGGCACCACGACCTCCCGCACGGAAGGCGGCACGCGCTCGTGCCACGCCTTCAGCCGATAGCGGCCTGGCGGCACGTTTTTGATCACGAAGCGGTGCCGCCCGTCGACCATCGCGAAATACGGATTGGGTAGCACGAGGATGATGCAGTGCATGTTCGTGTGGATCGCGCAAAAGATGTCCACGCGCCCGAGCCGATCGAAGCGCACCTCGGGGACTTTTTCCCTTTTGTAGAAGCCTAGGTTAAAGTCCTGCGTTTCCGTCATCGAAAACACGTTGTGAAAGATGTCGTCCTCGTTGGGCCATCGCACCGTCGTGCCGACCACGACCGGCAGCACATGCGGCTCAAACGTCGCATCGCGTTGCACGACCCTCAGCGGCGCGGCCTCCGCGAGCGGCGCGACTAGCGAGTCGATGTAGACCACGAAATCCGTCAGCCGATCGTAATCGAGTTTCTCGACAAACTTGTAGCGGCGGCTTCCGTAGGAACCCTCCGCCGTCCCACCCGGCGGCGGCTCAGGCGGAGCCGCCTGCACCGTGCCCGTGATCGTGCCGGCCTGCAGGGCGGCGGCCAACACGCTGAATAAAAACGCAAGCAGCGGGCGACGGAGCGAATTCGATTCAAGCATGGCGTTCAAAATTTCATCGCGGCCTCGGCGCCGAAGAAGTCCTCGGCGTCGCGTCGCGCGCCCGTTGTCAGCCGGCCGCTTTCCCACGTATATTCCACCTTCAGCACCAGCGGCGGTCCCAACCGGTAGCCGAAGCCCAGACTGAAGCGGCGCAACTGAGTCGTCGGCGCCGAGGCAAAGACGTAGCGTCCGAAATTTCCCCAGCCGACGAGCGGGTAGCCGCCGGGCGCGTTGATCCACGAGTAGCGCGCCGCGCCGAAAATTTCTAGCGTGAACGACTGCACGAGCTCGATCGCCCCGTAACGGAGAGTCCGCGCGTTGTCCGCCGCGCGATCGTTGTCGTCAAAACGGGCCAGACCCGCCGACACGCCAAACCGCCCCGTCTTCCAGCGGGCCATCGCATCAGCTTGGGCAAGGCTCGCCCAAAACGTGGTCGTCGTCTTGTCACTGCCGAGTGCGCGGAAAAATCCATTGCCGAACCAAAGGCTCGAGAAGCCGTCGCCCGGCACGGTCGCGGTGTTCACGCGCAAGTCGCCCGTGCGCATCCCGCTCGCGCTCAGATGCAGCCACGGTTGCGGTTCCCAGCCCAGCCGGGCGGCGACCGACTTGTCCGCCGTGAAATCCTGCAACGGGTTAATTCCGCCATTCTGCACCCCCAGGACATACGACCACGCCCCCATCGATCCGTAGGCCTCGATTCCGGGATCAATCCCCCACGGATCGGCCAGCGAATGGGAAATCAGCGGGTTCGCCAGCGGCCCGCGCGCGAGATACTCCTCGCCAAACGGCGCGTTGATCTGCCCGGCACGCACATTGATCGCCCGCGGCGCACCGCCCAGGCGGCCGGACACGTTTTCAAAGTCCACGTAGAGTTCACCGAGCGCAAAGGCTGTCGCATCCTCGCGCGTCACCAGATCGATTTCGCCGAAGAAATACGTGTCCTTGATCACCGGGGCCTCGACGAAGATTTTTGCGTCGTCCACGCGAAACTGCGCCTTGGGAAACGCTCCCGCCCGGCCCGTTTTTAAAAAAGCGAGCCCCACCTCGCCGGACAAACGCACTTCCCGGTCACCACGCGCCGGTGCCAACGCCACCGCCGGCTCCGCGGCCGCCGCCCGCAACTCCCGCAGCGCCTGCTCCTGCCGCGCGCCGCCCGTGCGCAGCTCCGCAAGTTGCGCCGCCAAGCTCTCGAGCGAAGCCTGTTGCGCCCGCAGCTGTCGCTGAAGCCCCGCGTTCTCTTCGGCCAGCGCGCGCAAACGCGCGTCGATCGAATCGTCCGCCCGCGCCAAACGCGTCACGCACAACCCGAAAATCAAAACCAACGAAAGCCCCGGACTAATATTCACGCAGTGAGGCGCAAGGGATGCCGTCCTCCCCTCCCTCCTCGCAAATACCGAACCGTGACAAAACTGTTACCTGAGCAACTGCGAGAACTCCGCCTCGTCGATCACGCGCACGCCGAGCTCACGCGCCTTGTCGAGTTTCGATCCGGCCTCTGCGCCCGCGAGGACGAACGACGTTTTCTTGCTCACGCCGCCGCTCACCTTGCCGCCGGCCGCGAGAATTTTCTGCTCGGCCTCCTCGCGCCTCATCGTCGGCAGCGTGCCGGTCAGCACGAAGGTCTTGCCCGTAAACACGCCCGCTTCCATCACCGTGCCCGGCGGATCAATGTCAAGCGTCTTCAATTTCACAAGCAGCCGCCGGCCGGGTTCGCTCGCAAAAAATTCCAGCGTGCTTGCCGCCACTGCCGGCCCAATTTCGGAGGGCACGCCTCGAAGAATGCCGTCGTTGAGCATCGCGAGTTCGGCCTCGATCTCGACGCGGCGCGCCTTCCGCCGCTCCTTCTCGGCGTCGTCCTTCGCAGGATTCTTTTTCGAATTCGGGCTCTGCGTTTCCTTTTCGTCTTCCAGCGCAGCCCGCTGCAGGACGGCGCGAAGCAGCTTCGAATCCGTGAGCTGCGCGAAGTTGCGGTGCCGCCTGCCGAGTTCGCGCGCGGTGCTCTCGCCGACATCCGGCACGCTCAGTGCGAAGAGCCATTTTTCGAGCGGCAACGATCGCGCGGCCTCGCGGGCAGCGACGAGTTTGGTCGCATTCTTCTCACCGAAGACGCGCGGCTCCTCGGCCGTGCCTAGGTTGAGCGTCGCGAGCGTTTCGAGCAAGACGTCGTAAAGATCCGGCGGATCGCGCACGAGATCGAGTTCGACGAGTTTCGCGGCAACCGTCTCCCCCAACCCATCGATCGCGAGCGCGCGGCGGCTGCAAAAAAATCCGAGCCGACCGGCCCGTTGCGCGCGGCAATCGTAGTTCTGGCATTTCCACGCGGCCCCAACGCCGCTCTCGGTGTCGACATCGACGCGCGCGATTTTGCCGCCGCACACCGGGCAATTACCGCCGACAGCCGCAAAAAGATCAAACTCCTGCGCGCCGGCCATCCGCTCTTCTGGGAAAGATCGCAGAACCGCGGGAATCACTTCTCCTGCGCGCTCGATCTCGACGAGATCACCAACGCGGATGTCCTTGCGGCGAATCTCGTCCTCGTTGTGCAGTGTGGCGCGGCTGATCGTGCTAAGCGAAAGATGGACGGGCTCGAGTTCGGCGACGGGGCTGAGGATGCCCGTCTTGCCGACCTGAATCGTGATCGCCCTGAGGCGCGTGCGCGCGGTGTCGGGTTTGTATTTGTAAGCGATCGCCCAACGCGGGGACTTGTCAGTTGCGCCGGCGGTGCGTTGCTGTTCGAAGTCGTTGAGTTTCACGACTGCGCCGTCGGTGCCGTAGGCGAACGTGCGCCGGAGTTGGTCGAGTTCGCCGACCGCGGCCCACGCTTCGTCGATCCCGCGGACGGTCCAGTATTTTTCAACGACGGGCAGGCCCCACGCGCTGAGCTTTTCCTGCAGCTCCGTCTGCGAACGCACGACCTCCGGCTCGCAGTAGCCGAGGCTGTAGAGAACGATCGAAAGTTTTCGTTTAGCGACTTCGGCGGAGTCGAGCTGCTTGATGGTGCCGGCGGCAGTGTTGCGCGGGTTCGCGTAGAGCTCCTCGCCGGCGGCGGCGCGCTCGGCGTTGAGGCGCTCGAACTCCGCCTGCGTCATGTAAATCTCGCCGCGAATCTCGACGACGCGCGGCGCGGCGCCGGAAAGTTGGCGCGGCAGCGAAGCGATCGTGAGGACGTTGGCCGTGATGTCGTCACCACGATCGCCTTTGCCCCGCGTGACGGCGCGGATGAGCCGGCCGTCCTCGTAGGTGAGACTGACCGCGAGCCCGTCGATTTTCGGTTCGACCGTGTAGCGGAGGTCGTCGGTCTCAAGGAGCTTCGTGAGGCGCGTGTGAAACGCGCGCAGCTCGGTCTCGTTGTAAGTGTTGTCGAGACTGAGCATCTTCTGCCGGTGCGCGACTTCCTTGAAGCCCTGCACGCGATCGTCGCCTACGCGCTGGGTCGGCGAGTCGGCGGCGGCGAACTGCGGAAACTGCGCCTCGAGATCGGCCAGCGAGTGCTTGAGCACATCGTACTCGAAGTCGGAAATCTCAGGACGCGCGCCGCGGTAGTAGAGTTCGTCGTGCTGCGCGACTTCGGTGCGCAGCATGGAAATTTTCGTGTAGGCTTCGGCCGGGGTCATGCGGATGGAGTCAAACTGTTGCGACCCGCGCGGGATTTTCAATGCAGGGGTTTGTCGGGCGGGTGGCCGGCGGTTAACACCCCATGGTCCCCGGCGGCGATCCGGCCTAACTTCAGGTGGGTGAAGCGAGAAACGTTTTTGCGCACCCAGAAAGCCTTCGGGCCGCGAAAATCATGAAACCCAAACCTACGCTCCTCTCCGCGGCCACCGCCGTAGCCGCACTTTCCCTCCTCGCGTTCTCCGCCTGTGATTCTACCTCGGTGAATACGACGTGGACCGCGCCGGATATTTCGAAAATCCACTTCAACAAGATCATGGTCGTAGCGACGTTTCCCGACGGGGCGACCCGCCGCGCCGCCGAGGACACGTTCAAGGCCCAAATCACCCGTGCGGAATGCGTAACCAGCTATTCGCTGCTGGGCGCGAACAACGATCTGAAGGACGTCACCAAAGTTTCCGCGGCGCTCAAGGCCGCCGGCGTCGATGGGGTGGTCGTGATGCGCCCGGTGTCGGACAAAAAGGAAATCACCTATATCCCTGGCGCCGGCTATCCCGAATCCTATCGCACGTTTCGCGGCTACTATAGTTCCGGCTACGCGCTGAGTCCCTTTTTCTACGAGCCCGGCTGGTTCACCACCGACCGCATCGTGCAGATCGAGACCAACATCTATGAAGCCGCCGGCGAGCGCCTCATCTGGTCGGCTTCGACCACGAGCACCAACCCGGGCAACGTGCAGGAACTCATCAAAGAAGCGACCGCAGTGATCCGCGCGGAACTGGTGAAGGAAAAGCTCATCACCGTGCCCGCCCCTCCTAGTCCCGCCGCGGCCGGCGAAACCCGGACGAATTCCGGCAAGTCGGCGTCTTCCCAAACGCAGGATGGGAGCAGAGCTGGCCCAACAAGCGAGGAGACCCGAACGCAATGGGTTTGTTTATCAGGCCGAACGGCAACGTCGGTCATCGCTGAAGTTCGGCGGGCAATTTTTTGGACATAACTTACTTCTAAGGACCGAGCCAGAACGACGTAATAAGTCATCGTTTTACGTCAGGGGATAAATGGTCGGGCTGGTGAGATTCGAACTCACGACCTCTTGCACCCCATGCAAGCGCGCTACCAGGCTACGCTACAGCCCGAACAAGTGAAGGGTCAGAAAGCAACATGGCCTCCGCCGAAGCAAGAGCTTTTTCCGGCGTGACCAGCCGGAGCGCGGCCGTGCAACGCGTTCAGCAAAATTCCCACACAATCCGCTCGCCGCGCCGCCTGACTTCGGGAAAGTTCGCCATTTCGCGTTCGTTTACCCCGCCCTCTCTCCCCATCATGGACAAAATCCGACTCGGCATCATCGGCTTTGGCGGCATGGGCCAGGCCCACGCCAAGAATCTCCTCGACGGAAAAATCCCGCGCTGCGAACTCGTCGCCGCCTGCGACGCGGTCGAGGCCAACCTGAAAAAATTTCCGCAACTGCGCGGCTTCGCCACGCCCGATCAGCTGTTCGCCGCGAACTGTGTCGACGCTGTGCTGATCGCCACGCCGCACTTCGCCCACACCACGCTCGGCATCGCCGCACTCAACGCCGGCCTCCACGTGCTCGTCGAGAAACCGATCTCCGTGCACCGCGCTGATGCTGAGCGGTTGATCGCCGCGCATAAAAACAAAAAGCAGGTCTTCGCCGCGATGTTCAACCAGCGAACCGATCCCTATTATCAGGCAATCCGTCGGATGGTGCAGGGCGGCGAACTCGGCCAAGTGCGCCGCGTGCAGTGGACGATCACAAACTGGTTCCGCACGCAGGCCTATTACGGCATGGGCGGCTGGCGAGCGACGTGGGCCGGCGAGGGCGGCGGCGTGCTCCTCAACCAGTGCCCGCACAACCTCGATCTCTTTCAGTGGATTTTCGGGATGCCGCAGCGCGTGACCGGTTTTTGCGCGTGGGGTCGCTACCACGACATCGAGGTCGATGACGACGTCACCGCCTACTTCGAATACGCCGACGGCAAAACCGCCACGTTCATCACCTCGACCGGCGAGGCCCCCGGCACGAACCGTCTCGAAATCGCCGCCGAAAACGGGCGCCTCGTCTACGAGGATGACAAAATCACCTGGACGAGGAACGCGATCCCGATGGGCGAATTCAGCAAGACGTCGCCCGAGGCGTTTGGCCGGCCCGCGACCGAGATCGTTAACGTGCCCGCGGATGGCCATGGCGAGCAGCACATCGGCATCCTGAAGAATTTCACCGCCGCGATCCTCGACGGCGCGACGCTGCTCTCGCCCGCCGAGGAGGGCATCCACTCCGTCGAGCTCGCGAACTCCATCCTGCTCTCCGCGTGGAACGGCAGTCGCGCGGTCGCGCTGCCGATCGACGGCGCCGTCTATGAGCGCGAACTCCAGAAAAAAATCGCGACCTCGAAGCCGAAGGAGAAACCCGCTGTCGCCGCCGTCGCCGATCTTTCAAAGTCGGTCGTCTGACTGAGTCCACACCCTCCACGCTGCCGTGCAAATCGGACTGTGCGCCAACTCTGCCACGCTCGCGCGACTCTCCGCGCCGGTGCCCGGCCTCGATTTTCTCGAGGGCTTCGTGCAGGAGTGGTTTCAACCCGAGACGCCCGACGCCGCGCACGTTTCGCCCGCCGCGGAATTTCGCGCGCGCGGTTTCGTCACGCCGGCGGCGAATCGATTTCTCCCGCCTGATCTCAAAGTCAGCGGGCCCCACATCGATTACGCCCGCCTCGACAAATTCGCGGCGACGGCGTTTCGCCGCGCGAAGGCGCAAGGCACGACGCTCATCGTGTTTGGCAGTGCCGGCGCTCGGCAGGTGCCGGAGGGCTTCTCGATGACGACAGCGTTTGAGCAATACGTCGACGTCCTGCGCCAGTGCGGCCCTCTCGCCGAGGAAAACGGCGTGACGCTCCTCGTCGAGCCGCTCAACCGCGGAGAGTGCAATCTCGTCAACACTATCGTCGAGGGCGCCGAGGCCGTCCGCCGCGCGAAAACCCCCGGCGTCGCGCTCCTCGTGGATTTGTTTCACATGGTGCGCAACGGTGAGTCGCCCGACGACATAGCAAAAGTCGGCCCGCTCATTCGCCATGTCCACACCGCTGAGAACCGCGATCGCGCCGCGCCGGGCACGCACAACGAGGATTTTCGGCCGTTCTTCCGTGCGCTGTGGCGCACAGGCTACGACGCGCGCCTCGCGCTTGAGCCCGACTGGGTCGATTTTTCGCGAGAGATCGTGCCGGCGATCGCCGCCGTGCGCGCGCAGCTGCGCGACGCCGGCTATCGCTGAACCATGCGCGATCGAACGGTGGTATCTCGGCTGACTCCACGCGAGGTGCTGGGCTACAAATGGGCCTGCTTTCGCCTTGTCTCTGCCAATCGCTTGCACAAGATAACCCAATGAGTTTCCGGCTTACCCTGCTCGCCGCGTGCGCGTTGGTCCTCAGTTCGCGGCTGGTGGCGCAAATAACCACCTATACTTGGACGGCCACGA
The DNA here is from genome assembly GCA_903896015.1 of uncultured Opitutia bacterium. Taxonomy (GTDB): domain Bacteria; phylum Verrucomicrobiota; class Verrucomicrobiia; order Opitutales; family Opitutaceae; genus CAITWF01. Next base: position 68,861 of record CAITWF010000098.1, read on the forward strand.
ACGGGAGCTTCTTCAACGCCGCCAACTGGTCCGGCGAATCAGTGCCGCCGAGCAGTGCGTCCGCCACGCAATTGTCGTTTGGTTCAACGTTGCAGCCCAATGTGACGCTCAACGCCAATTTCAACGCCAACAAGATCACATTTTCCAGCACCGCGCAGCATTACTATGTCGGCGGAAGCGGCAGCCCCACGCTCGGCATCGGCAACGGCGGGATCGCCCTGACCGGCGGCACGAGCACCTACGTCGATTTCTCATCGAGCCTGAATCTCAGCCTGCTCGACAGCCAAGCTTGGAACACCGCCGGCAATCTCTCGGTTTACAGCAACATTTCGGCCGCCTCCAACTATACGCTCACCAAGACAGGCGCCGGCTACCTCGCCCTCGGCGGCAGCAGCACCTATGCGGGCGGCACGACGATCAGCTCCGGCACGCTCTACCTTACAAGTAATTCCACGAAGAGCGGCAACACGATTACATCGGGCCCGGTCGGCACCGGCAACCTCACGCTCACGAGCGGCACGACGCTGGCCAATCTCGGCTCCTCAACGATCACACTCGACAATCCGATCATTGCCAGCGGCACGGTGAACCTCGGCCAGACCACGAACAAAGCCGGCCTGATCCTCACGGGCAACATCAGCGGCGGCAATGTTACCGCTCCGACTACTCTCAACGTCGTCTCCTCCACCTCGGACGAGTCCATTTTCTACAACGTCGTGCTGCGAGGCACCAACACCTTTACCGGCAGCATCAATGCCACCGTCGGCGGCGTGATTCTAGACAGCGCCGGCGCACTGCCCTCCGGCACCGCAATCAAACTCGGGGACGACGGCTATATCGGCTACACTGAAAATGGATTCGCTTCGTGGTCCGCGTTCCAGTCCGCCATCACCGCCAATAGAAGCAGCAGTTTCAGCGGCGATACCATCATCGGCATCGATTCCGCCAACGCCTCCAACCCGCGCACGGTGTCAGACACGATTACGCTCTCCGGCTTCGGCTCGACCGTACCTTACCTCGGTAGCGCAACCAATGTCACGATCAGCGGCAGCGTCGTGCTCCCCAGCAGCGGCACCCTCAAGCTCACCGGTGTGAACAGTGGCTATCTAAAAATTACGTCGCCCATCACGGCCACGAACAACGTCACCGCCGTTACGATCGGTGCGAGTGAGAGCGAAACAGGCGACGCTTCTTACAACGGCTACGTCGAATTGGCGAGCGGCAGCAGCACTTACACAGGCAACACCACGCTTCAATCCGGCTACCTGCTGGTCGGCACCAGCAGCACCGGCACGGCCGCCAACGTGACGGGCGGCCCGATCGGCACCGGCGCGCTCTTCATTGGCAAATCCTCCGGGGGCAGCAGTTCGGAGGACAACGGCCCCTCCACGCTGGCCGCGAGTACCAACAATCTCACGCTCCTCAATCCCATTTCAATCTCCAACAACAACACGCTGCAGGTTGGCGTGCCGGTCACATCCAACACCACCTCGCCCGCCTACCCGCTGCAGTCGTTCGCCAGCAATTCACTCACCCTCGGCGGTGTGATTTCAGGTGCTGGCGCGATCACCATTCAGAGCGGCGGCACTGTTACGCTGAGCAACAACAACACCTACAACGGCGGCACCACGATCAACTCCGGCACGCTGCAGGTTGGCGCGGGCGGCACGACCGGCTCGATCGCCGGCAACATCACGAACAACAGCTTTCTCACATTTAACGTCTCCAACCCCCTGACCGTTTCCGGCATCATCTCCGGCACCGGCATCCTGACGCAACTTGGCTCCGGCGCGCTCACGCTCGCCGGCAGCAACACCTACACCGGCCTCACCAGCATCAAGGCCGGCGGCCTGCTCGTAACGACGCTCGCCAATGGCGGCAACGCCAGCCCGATTGGCGCGTCCACCAGCGCCGCCGCAAATCTCATCATCGACGGCGGCTTCCTCCGCTATACTGGCACCGGCAACAGCACCGATCGTCTGTTCACCATCGGCGCCAACGGCAGCGCTCTCGATTCCACGGGCAGCGGTGCCATCAACTTCACCAACACCGGTGTGATCGGTCTCACCGGCTCCAACACGGCGCGCAACTTCACGCTCACCGGCACCAGCACAGCGAACAACACCCTCGCCCCGATCTTCGCGGACAACGGCACCGGCGCGACCTCCCTCGCGAAAACCGGCGCGGGCACCTGGGTGCTCGCCGGCGCTAACACCTACACGGGCGCCACCACCATCAGCGGCGGCACGCTCCGAATCGGCGTCGCCAACGCGCTCTCCAGCGCCACCGATGTCACGCTTTCGCTCGGCGGCACCACGCTCGATCTGAATGGCTTTGCCGACACCGTCGGCTCGATCGCCGGCGTGCAAACCACGACCATCATCACCACGGGCGGCCTCGCCACCGCGGACAACAATTCTTCCACCTTCAGCGGCAATCTCACCGGCACGGGCAGCTTCACGAAAGGCGGCACGGGCACGCTCACCCTCAACGGCACCAACTCCTACACCGGCGCCACGGTCGTCTCCGGGGGAACGCTCCGCCTCGCATCCGGCGGCGTTCTCTCCAGTTCGACCGACTTGAGCCTTCCCAATTCTGGCGCGATGTTCGATGTCAACGGCTCCTCGACCACCGTCAACTCCCTCGCCGGCGTCAACGGCGCCACCGTCTCGCTCGGCACCGGCTCGCTCACAAGCGCAGGCAACAGCTCAACCACCTTCGCCGGATCGATCAACGGGGGCGGCTCGTTCACCAAGGGCGGCACGGGCACGCTCACCCTCAACGGCACGAACTCTTACACCGGCGGCACGACGATCAGCGGCGGCACACTGGCCCTCGGCGCGGCCGGCTCGATCGCGCCGGGCGCGGATGTCACGGTCAACTCCGGCGCCACGTTGAGCGTCGGCAACAACCAGACCACGCGGGTCATCAGTGGCACCGGCACCGTCCAGATCGCGGACAGCACCAATCTGACGATCAATCTGCCGGTCAGCGGCACCGGCAGCAGTGGCACGTTTGCGGGCGCACTGACCGGCAACGGTTCGGCGACCCTGACCGAAGCCGGCGGCGGCAATCTTACGCTGAGCGGAGCATCGCCGAACTTCAGCGGCTCGATCGTCATCAGCAGCGGCAACCTCACCGTCTCGAATGCGAATGCCCTCGGCAACACGACCGGCGGCACCACCGTGACGAGCCCGGGAACGCTGACGCTGAGCAACGTCGCCATCGGCGCGGAACCCATCACGCTCAACAGCGCCAATGGCTCCAATGGCGGCACCCTCATCGGCACCGGCACCGCGTCCCTCTCCGGTCCGGTCACGCTCACCGCCAATTCCACGATCGGCACGGTGCTTTCGACCGACGTGTTCACGCTTTCAGGCGTCATCAGCGGGACAAAAAACCTTCTGACGAGCGGTGGCGGCACTCTCGTGCTGACCGGCCAAAGCACCTACACCGGCTCGACGACGATCGGCAACGGCACGCTCAAAGTCGGCGCGGTCAACGCCCTGCCCGTCACCACTAACATCGGCTTCTCCGGCGTGCTCGACGTGGCGGCCAACCAGACGATCGCCGGCATCAATAACAGCTCGGGCAGTTCGCTCATCAAAATCGAAACCGGCCAGACCCTCAACATCACGCTCGGCGCCGCCGCCTCGTTCGATACGCTGTTCACCGGCACGATCGCCGACGCCACCTCCGGCGGCATTCTCGAAATCGGACCTGGCAACGGCCACGCCGTGCGGCTCTCCGGCGCCAGCAATTACACCGGCGGCACGCAGATCGATGCCGGCGGCGCCCTGATGATCGGCAACAACAACGGCACCACCGGCGCGATCGTCGGCAACGTCACCGACAATGGCACGCTGATTTTCAATCGCGGAAACGCGATGACCTTCGCCGGCACGATCACCGGCACCGGCAATGTCACGCAGGGCATCTCCGGCGCCACCACCGGCACCACCACGCTCACCGCCGCCAACACCTACGCCGGCGGCACCACGATCAACGGCGGCACGCTCGTCCTCGCGAATGCCAGCCCCAGCACTACCTCTGCCACCGGCTCGGGCGACATCTCGGTCGCCGCGGGCGCCACACTCCAAGTCGGAAACGGCGGCACCACCGGTTCGCTCTCCGGCAATGTCTCCAACTCCGGCACCGCCATCTACAACCGATCCGACAGCGCAACCTACAGCGGCATCCTCTCCGGTCCGGGCAACTTTGTGAAGCAGGGTGCTGGCACTCTGACGCTTTCCGGTCAGAGCACCTACACCGGTAACTTCAAGATTTCGGCTGGCACACTCGTCATCGGCGCGAACAACGCCCTGCCCACCGCCAGCCAGATCGCCCTCGCTACGGGCGCGACGCTCGAGGTGCAAAACAACCAAACGCTCGCCGGCTTCTTCGGCAACAGCGCCGGCTCCACGCTCCAGATCGATCTGAACAAAGTCTTCACCGTCACTATTCCGACGACCAACACCCTCACGACCTTCGCTGGCGATGTCACTGGCGCCGGCACCTTCGCCGTCGGCGGCACCAACGCCAGCGCCAACAACTTCATCATCCTCAGCGGCAACGTCATCGCCCCCACCTCGAATAATTCCGGTGTCACCGGCACCACGCTCGTCAGCGGCTCCGCCCCACTCACCCTCACCGCACCGCTCTTCCTTAGTAGCAACACCACTCAGACGATCACCAATCCCATCGGTGGCACGAGCAGTCTCAGCTTCACCGCCGGCAATACCACTCTCACCGGTGCCAGCACCTACACCGGCGGCACGACCGTCAGCAGCGGCGGCAAACTGATCGTCAACAACACCTCCGGTTCCGCCACCGGCACCGGCACCGTCACCGTCGCCGGTGGCAGCACTATTGGCGGCAACGGCACCATCTCGGGACCACTCATCCTTGCGAGCGGCGCGACCGTCTCACCAGGCAACAGCCCCGGCACCCTTAACGCGGGCCCCACCACATTGAGTGGCGGCTCGACCTTCGCCTTCGATATCAACAGCACCTCCGGCACGGCCGGCATTAATTGGGACATCCTCAAGGTCACCGGCGGCCTCACGATCGCCGCCACGAGCGGCAACCAATTCGTCATCGCACTGAACTCGCTCGATAACTCCAATAACTCCGCCGCCCTCTCGAATTTCGACCCGACTCAAGGGTATCACTGGGAATTTGCCAGCACCACGACCGGCATCACAATCTTAAGCGGCGGTTTTGATCCCAGCGCCTTTTCTTTCACCACCTCGTCGTTTCTCAACAACGTCAACGGTGGCGCCTTCAGCGTTTCGCTCAACGGTCCCGGTACGAGCCTCTTCCTCAATTTCACGCCCGCCGCCGTCCCCGAGCCGTCCACCTGGACGCTCCTCGTCAGCGGCCTCGGCGCCTTTGCCTTCACCGCGATCCGTCGCCGGAAGAAATTGTAAGGCGTCAGTCTTGCTGACGCCGCGCTTTCACCGCAGGGCAATCACGCCGCCATCGATATCGTAGGCCGAGCCCGTGATAAAACCGGCCTCCTCCGAACAGAGAAACGCCACCAGGGCCGCGACCTCGCGCGGCTCGCCCATCCGCCCGATTGGCTGCGCTGCGGAAAGTTTCGCAAACATTTCCTTCTCCTGTCCCGGATAATTCTTCGCGAGATAGCCATCGACGAACGGCGTGTGCACGCGCGCCGGACACACACAGTTGCAGCAAATCTTCTTGTCCACGAAATCACGCGCGACCGACAGCGTCATCGAAAAAACCGCGCCCTTGCTCATCGCATAGGCAAACCGATCCGGCACCGCCACCTTCGAGAGCGTCGAGGCGATGTTCACGATCGCTCCGCCGCCCGCCGCCAGCAGCTTCGGCACGCCAAAGTGCAGTCCGTGGTAAACCCCGCGCACGTTCACCGCATAAACCCGATCGAGTTCCTCGGGCGTGGTCTTCAGCACGTCACCCACGCTCGCGATCCCCGCGTTGTTCACGAGCACATCGAGCGCGGCGACCTGGGCGAACGCCGCCCTCATCGACTCCGTGCTCGCCACGTCGGCAGCAAGCACGTGCGCCACCCCACCCGATCGGCGAATCGCCGCCGCCGTCTCGGCGCCGGCCTCCGCACGCAGTTCCAAAATCTCCACCTCCGCCCCCTCCGCCGCCAGCCGCTCCGCGATCGCCCGCCCGATGCCCGAGCCCGCACCGGTGACGAGCGCGCGTTTGCCCGTGAAACGTCTGGCTTCCGAAGTCATCGCACCAGCGTCACCGCCATCAGCCCGATGACAACATCGTTTGCCAGCGCCCGCACCGTAAGCGACTTCAGCTCCTTCTTCGGATCGAGCGGCAACTCCAGCACTGTCGCCGCCCCGCCCGGAATTTTTCCGCCCTTGCCCTTGAACGTCTCGCGGTGAAGCACCCGCACGCTGCCCGTCTTCAAGTCCACGCGGATCGGTAGCGACCCGTCGTAGCGAAACTGAAAATCATCGATGAAATAATCCTGCTCGATCGGCCACCAGCTCGTCGGATTGTACAGGGCGAGCCGTTCCGTCGTTCCATCCGCGTAGGTCGCGATCACCTCGCCATCGTCGATCCGGCTCTGCATCGGATTCGTCGATCCCGCCATCAACAACACCGCCCGCGCGGCCCACCCGCTCAGCGGCACCGTCGACTCGCGCGGATAATTGTCCCACTGCGAGACGAACAACACATTCTTCGCGTCGCGTTCGCCCGGCGTCGCCAGCACGACGCCGCTCGGCAGCAAAATCGTTCCGCCCGCTTTCGCCGCGACCGCCCGCAATCCGCTGTCATCGATCTCCGCCATCGTGTTCACGCCGCCCGCCCATCCGCCAAGGCCCTGTTTCGGCAGCGCCAACGAAACGAACGGCGACCGCGGGGCCCGATACTCGTTCTTGAAAATCTGCGTCACGCGATCGTTGAAATGCATAGTCAAATCGATCGGATCGGATTTCTCGGCGAATGGGTCGGCCGCCGTCGACGGTATCTTATTTTCTGATTTTATCTCTGGTGCCGCCACCCAGCGCATCTGTCCTTGCTGTACGCTCGCGAACTTCGCTGACACCACCATCCGCATCGCATCGCCCGCCCACACCACCACGACGTCGTGCGCCGCCGCCGCCATCGCCAGCACATCGATCCGCGGAGCGCCCACGGAATTTTCAATCACGTGCCACGGCGCCGGTTGACCATCGACCAACACCGATGTCACCCGCTCCCGCCGCGCCACCAAGCGCAGCCGCAGCGCCATCGGCTTCGCGAAATTTTGCTTCACCGCATAAGTGTCCGTCTCGGCGTCCCGCTTGAACTCCACCGCCACATCCGGGTGCCGCAGCGCCGCGTGCGACCACTCCTCCGGCCAGCCCGGCTCGAACCGCAGCTCGCCGCCCAGCGCATCGGGCCGCACGCCGAACAATCCCTCGACTAGCGCCCGCGACAGCACGCCCGATCCGTCGCCGAAATCGCGCTGCGACTCACGCCGGTAAACATCGAGGTAACTCATCGAGCCAACGTTGCCCGGCGATATCCCCATGAACATCGCCGCGAGCAGCGATCCTTTCGCGATGCGCCACGCCTCATCCGCGCGCCCCGCCTGCCAGAACCCGAGCGCCGCGTGCACTGCCTCGGCCATCACGACATTGTTGATCGACCAGTCGTAGGGCATCCAGTTGCTCTCCGCCAACGTGAAGAGCCCTTCCGGCATGCCCGGTCCGCGCACCGGCAGATGCGGAATCTGCGCGTCGACCTGCTGCGTCATCGTCCACGCCTCCTGTGGCGTCGGCACCTCCGAATCGATCGTGTGATAAAACGTCCAGAGCGCAGCGCTCGGGTGCACGCGCTGCGCGCCGAGCCAATCCTTGCTCTCCGCAAACCATCCGCCGCGGCCGGCTTCAATCCACAGCAGCGTGCGCATCGCCCGCTCGATCGCCGTGGCCTCGGTCTCGTAGGGCTTCGCATCCAATCTAAGCAACCGCGCCAGTCGCGCCGCCTCGCGGTTGTGAAAATAATTGTAGGCGCTCGCGTGCGCGGTGCCGCCGCCGGAATACTGCAAATCGTCGCTCGCCCAAATCGCCCCGTAGGCTTCGTAGAGTGGCAGTTTCTCGCCGTTGACGACAAACTCGCGCCGAAACAGCCGCCGCTCCCAAGCGAGATGCCGTTCGATGACCGGCCACATTTTTTTCGCGAACTCCACATCGCCCGTCCACCGCAGGTGCCGGAACAGCGCGTCGATCGCCACGAGGTTCATGTCGTAATGCGAATTCGACATATCTCCGTTCGAGTGCAGCCCGGCCTCGTTGCGCGCGAGGTTGTCCTTCTCGCTCGCCGGCGGAATTTTTTCCGGGATCGGCGCCACGTTTTGCCGGCCCGCCCAATATTCGAAATGGCTCCGCGCGCGATCGTGCCAGCCGAGGGCGTCGAGCGAGTAGGGCCCGCGCCACCCAAGCAGCCGCGTGCGCCACGCGATCGCGCCGTGCATGATGTCACGCTGCGGTTCATCCCACACCGCGTCAGCTGCAACGTTCAGCGCGCCGACCGCGGCGTTGAGAAACGCGTCAGGCGTGTCGACGCTCACCCGCGCGCGCAGTTCGGAAAAATACTTTTCCGCCTCGGCGAATCGCGCAGGAAGCTGCACCGCAGAATACGCCGGCGCCAGCACGGCCGCCTTCGCCGGCTGCGGAGCGCCGACTTCGCGATACGTGGCGAGATCTTCGGTAGGCGCCGCATTCGCCGCGATGCGCTGCAACGAAACGAACAGCGGCTGGCCGCTGTTGAGCGGCGCTCGACCCACCACGACCGAATCCTTCGGCGCGAAAGGATACTCCGCTGCCAACAACGTGGTTGGATCCGACCACTGCGCCGCATCGCTCACCCTCAGCTTTGCACCCGCCGGCATCACGCCGACGATCGTCGCGGCCTTCGCCGTGAGCGTGAAACGCCCTTCCCCGATCGCGAACACGTTGTCGCGGCAAAATTCCGGCTTGAGCTGAAACCACTCGCTGATCGGCACGCGCTCGGTGCCGATGTCGCCGTCGCGCGCGCCGCGCTGGCCGTTCACGCCACCGTAAGCCCAGATCAATTCCACGCCCGCAGAGATGTTTTCTCCTTCCGCCCGCACGATCAGCCCCTCGGTCTGATGCAAGGCGATCCCCGTCACGCGCAGCACACCCTCCCCGCCGAGCAGCGGGTCGCGGATTTCGTAGACTAGCTCGCCCGGCCGGTAGCGCGTGGTTATTTTCGCCGCAGCCTGCAGCCATTTCGCGCCCACGGCGCTGCGCACGCCGAACCGTAGATTTCCGCCACGTCCCGGCAGATAGAGCACGAACTCCGGCTTGTCGCCGCCGTCGACGCGAAAGGCTGTATTACCGCCGTAGAGCGGCCGGTTGAAAAACTCCGCCCCGTTCTCGATTACGAAGTCCGCACCGTCCGGCCGGTAGCGCAGCGGCCGATCGATGTTGGTTTCGAGATTCGGCGTGAGACGCTGCGCACCGAGCGTCTGCGCGCGGGCTATCGTCATTGCGCACAGCAAAACAATCACCGCGGACCGGATAACTCGAAAGGGCATTGCCGGAAAAATCGACTGCCGACCGGTTTTTTTCGAGCCGCGAATCGTCGGACCGTCACGCTCCTCACCACCGTGTCTGCGCGAATTTCCACCCTGGCACTTTCTTCTGCATCTCGATCTCGTCGTTGCGCTCGGTCAGGCCGGCACGCTTGAAGTTGGCGTGGGCCTTGGCGAGTGCGGCGCGATCGAGTTCGACGCCGAGGCCGGGTTTGTCCGGCAGCACGACGCAGCCCTTTTCAAATTTCACGCGGCCGCCGATGATGATTTCCTCCCACTGCCACGGATAATGCGTGTCGAGCGCATAGGTAAGGTTGGGCATTGCGGCGCCGAGGTGCGTCATCGCGATCAGAGAAATGCCGCCGTGGTTGTTAGAGTGCATCGAAACGCCGCGACCGAAGACGCGGCAATGCGCCGCCAGCTCCATTGACGCGTGCAGCCCGCCCCAAAAATGGTGATCCGTGAGAATGATGTCTTCTGACCCCGTGCGCGCGCTGCCGGGCAGATCGTCAAACGACGTCGTGCACATGTTGGTCGCGAGCGGCGTTTTCAGCGCCTTCCGCACCGTCGCCATGCCTTCCTGTGTGCGGCAGGGATCTTCAAAATATTCGACCACGCCCTCGAGTTCGCGGCCCCATTTGATCGAAGTCTCGACGGTCCAGAGCGCGTTGGGATCGAGGCGCAGCGGATAGCCGGGAAACGCTTTTTGCAGCGCTTTCATCGCGGCGACTTCCTGGTCGGGTGGAAAACAGCCACCCTTCAACTTGATGGATTCAAAGCCGAACTCCGCGATCATGGCGCGCGCCTGCGCCACGACGCCGTCGGGATCGAGTGCCGCCGCCTGCCGTGCCGCGTCCCAACCCGTCGCCGACGGATCGGTGCCGAACGCGAGGTCGCCGCCCGCGCCTTCGTATTTATAGAAGAGGTAGGCGGAATACGGCACGCGATCGCGGACGATGCCGCCGAGGAGCGTGGCCACGGGAACGCCGAATTTCTTCCCCGCGAGATCGAGGCACGCGACATCGAGCGCGCTCTCCACCTGCACCAGCGCGCGTTGGTCCCACGGTTTGTCACCGCGCGCCGCCGAGGCCTCGGTGCCAAAATGCGCCCGCAACGCGGCGCGCAGCGGATGCCAGTTCAACGGATCTCGCCCGATCGCGATCCATCGCGCGGCCTCGAGCTTCGCGTTGATCGCGGCGCTGCCGGGCACCTCGGCGAGACCCGTGAGCCCATTGTCGGTCACGAGTTCGACAACCGTGCGCAGGCACCACGGGGCGTGCAGGCCGGCCGCGTTGAGCAACGGTGGATCGCCGAGCACGATCGGCGTGACGTGCATTTCGACGATACGCATCGCCGAAAATTATTTCGCTTTGAGCGTTGCCACGAAACCCATCAGCGCCGAGCGCACGCCGCCGCCGTCACTGCCGAGCGCCACGAACGTGTAGCCGAGGTCGCGGACTTTCGGGACGAGCTTGTCGTTGTGCACGAGAATGCCGGCAGCCTTGCCGTGTTTCTTCGCGGCGTCGCTTACCTTCTTGAGCGTCTCGGTGAACTGCGGGCTCTCCAGTTGATCGCGAATGCCCATGTTGTAGCTGAGATCGGTCGGGCCCACGAAAAGCACATCGGCGCCGTCAACCGCCGCAATCGCGTCGATGTTCGCGACGGCCTCGGGCGTTTCGATTTGGACGACAGTGAGCAGGCGCTCGTGGCCGTGGAGATAGTATTCCTCAAAGTCGCCACCGAAGCCCGCGCCGCGGTTGAACTTCGCGACACCGCGCACGCCGTGCGGCGGATAACGCACGGATGCGACCGCCAGCTTCGCCTCGGCCGCCGTGCTCACGTAGGGTGCCATCACGCCGAAGGCGCCCATATCGAGCGCGCGTTTGAAGCGCGGCGTCTCGTTGGCCGCGATGCGCACAACAGGGAATGAGGGCGTTGCCGCCGCCGCGTGGAGTTGGTGCAGCAGCGTGTCCTCGCCGCCCGGGCCGTGCTCGTGATCGATTAGCAGCCAGTCGAAGCCGGCAAGTCCGGCGATCTCGACGGTGAGCGGCGAGCCGAGATTAAGGAACGTGCCAACGAGCCATTCGCGGGCGAGCACGCGTTTGCGGAAATCAGGCGGAAGTTTCATGGGAGATTTTTAGAGCGATGTGTAGAGACGGTAGAGCGCCTGCGTGCCGCAGTCTTCCCAAGCGCGCGCGGCGACCTGGTCGTAGAGTTTCTTCGCGCAGGCGAGGCCCGGCAGATCGAGCTTCATCTCGGCGGCGCTTTCGAGCGCGATGCGCATGTCTTTCAGGATGTGCTTCACGTAGAAACCCGGGGCGTAATTTTCAGCAAGCGCGCGCGGCGCGAGATTCGTCATCGCCCAGCTGCCCGCCGCACCCCCGCTGATGCTTGCGTGCACCGCCGCCGGATCGAGGCCGGCTTTCTTCGCATAAGCGAGCGCTTCGCACCACGAGACCATGCCGACGGCAACGGCGATCTGGTTCGCCATCTTGCAATACTGGCCCGCGCCCGCCGCGCCGAGGAGCGCAATGTTCTTGCCCAAGATTTCGAAGAGCGGCTTCGCGCGCGCAAACGCCGCTGCATCGCCGCCGACCATAATCACGAGGCGGGCTTCCTTCGCCCCAAGATCGCCGCCGGACACAGGCGCATCGAGCGACGCGAGGCCGCGTTTCGCGGCTGCGTCGAAAATTTTTCGCGCGAGCACCGGGCTCGAGGTCGTCATGTCGATCAGCAACGCGCCAGGCTTGGCACGTTCGACGATGCCGCCCGCGCCGAGGTAGCTCGTCTCCACGTCGGTCGGAAATCCGAGCATCGTAATCACCACGTCGGAGGGCGCGGCTGCCGCGCCGGCAGAGTCGTGCCACGTAGCGCCGGCTTCGAGGAGCGCGGCGGCTTTTTCCTTGGTTCGGTTATAGACGTGCAGCGCGTGGCCTGCCTTCTGGAGGTGGCCCGCCATGCTGCGGCCCATGACGCCGGTGCCGATGAATGCGATCGAGAGCGTAGCGGACATGATTGGAAACGAATGAGGGATAATCGAAAACCGCCCGCGATGCAAAAGCAAAGCGCGGCGCGCGCGAACCAAATCGAGCCGCGCTTTGCTTTTATCGTTACGCAGCGTCCTCACATGCGGTGCGATCCGCGATTGCCTTCTTTCGAGTCAAAGGCAGCGTCGGCGAACCCCATGAGTCCCCTGCCCATTGCCTTCATCGGCGGCCCGCTCGGCATCGTCGCGTTCAGCATTCTGTTTGTCGTTTTTGTGATCACCGTGCTGCGGCTGCACGCATTCTTCGCGCTCATCCTCGCGGCGGCGGTCGTGAGTTTGCTCACGGCGACCACGCAGACGGGTGATGGGCGCTATGTGAAAGCGATCGAGGCCGTCATGACAGAGTTCGGCTCGACCGCCGGCAAACTCGGCTTCGCGATCGCGCTCGCGGCGGTGATCGGCGCGTGCCTCATGGAGAGCGGCGCGGCCGACAAAATTGTCCGCCGCATGATCGCCGTGCTCGGCGAGGGCCGCGCAGCGCTCGCGGTGTGCCTCACGGGCTTCGTGCTCGCGGCACCGGTTTTTGCGGACACGGTTTTCATGCTGATGCTGCCGCTCGCGCGCTCGCTCGCTCGCCGCACCGGCAAGGACTACATTCTCTACGTGTGCGCGATGGGCGCGGGCGTCGTCGTCACCAACGGCATCGTGCCGCCCGCACCGGGCCCGATGTTTGTCGCCGACAAACTTGGCATCACGATGGGCCATGCGATTCTCACGGGCATCGCGTTCGGCTTGCTGCCCGCGCTCGCCGGCCTCGCGACCGCCCGCTGGGTCAACCGCCGCTGGCCCGCGCCGCCGCGCCCGCTCGAAGGCGAGACGGCGGAGTCACTCACCGCACAGGCTGCGAAACCTGAGTCGGAGCTGCCCGGCTTTCTGCCGTCGATCGCGCCCGTCGTGCTCCCGCTGATTTTAATCGCGGCCGCCGCGACGCTCGACGCAATCCTCAAACATGCGACCGCCGCGACGCGCGCGAACGTTTCGCCAACACTCGTCCAAGTCGTCCAGTTTCTCGGCAACAAAAACATCGCGCTCCTCCTTGGCGCCCTCGTCGCCCTGGCCGTCAACGCCCGCCAGAAAGCCATTTCGTGGAAACAGGTTGGCGCCCGACTTGGCAAACCCGTCGAGATGGCTGGCGTGATGATTCTCATCGTATCGGCTGGCGGCGCGTTCGGCGGGATGATTCAAAGCGCCGGCATTGGCGAACAGGTCCGCGCCCTCGCCGGTGGCCACGCCCTCAACTACGTGCTGCTCGCGTGGCTCGTCACGATCATCATCCGCGGCGCGCAGGGCTCCGCCACAGTCGCAACGATCGCCGGCGCCGGCGTGATGATGTCGATCGCGGGCACCGCCGGCTTCGGCGTGCACCCGCTCTATATTTTTCTCGCGATCGGCTTCGGCTCGAAGGGCCTGCTTTGGATGAACGACGCCGGCTTCTGGATCGTCTCGCGCATGAGCGGACTCACCCAGGGCGAAATGTTGAAAAGCTGGTCCGTCGTGATCAGTCTGATCTCGCTTTACGGCCTGATCGAAGTCTTGGTCGTATCAGCCCTCTGGCCGCAACTGCCATTCTGATCCTCCTTTTTTCTTAGCCACCATGAATCGTCGCGAAGTCCTCACCACCTCGCTCGCCGCCTCCGCGGCCGCGACTCTCGCCCACTCGCAGCTTGCCGCCGCGGAAAAATCCCCCGGCGTGCGGGAGTATTATGAGCTGCGGGCTTACCGGCTGAAACCCGGCGCGTCCTCAGCGCTGCTCGAAGGATATTTGGAGATGGCCTTTATCCCGGCGCTCAATCAGCGCGGCGTGAAAAACGTCGGCGTGTTTACAGAACTCGAAGTCGATAAGAAGGCCGGCACCTCGAAGCCGCTCGCCGGCTCGCCGTTCTGGGTGCTCGTGCCGCACGGATCCCTCGAATCGTTCGTGAGCGTCAGCGCGGATCTCAACACCGATGCCGCCGTGCAGGCCGCAGGCGCAGATTACCTCGGCGTCGCGAAAGCCAGCCCCGCCTTCGATCGGATCGACACGTGGCTTTATCGCGCCTTCGCCAGTCAGCCGCAAATGGAGCTGCCCGCGTTCAGCAAGAGCCGAGTGCCGACGCGCGTCTTCGAAATGCGTGACTACGAGAGCCACAGCGAGCGCGCCGCCCTAAGCAAGATGGCGATGTTCAACCACGGCGAGATTCCGCTCATGAAGGAACTAGGCATGTCGCCGTTGCTCTTCAGCCAGGGCATCGCCGGCCCGAATCTTCCTCATCTGCGCTATTTCACCAGCGGCTCCGATCTCGCGGCGCACCTCGCCGGCTGGGCGAAGTTCGGCCCCGACCCGCGCTGGAAGGCGATGTCGACCGACCCGCAATACAAGGACAACACGTCGAAGAACACGGCGCGTTTTCTCACACCGACGGCCTACTCGCAGATCTGAGCGGCGCCGGCGCGGCGGCGGATTGCGCGGCGCCCTTGCGCGCCCGCGCAGTCCATATAGCGTTTCTCCAACCGGAGGTCGCCCCATGAAAACCCGCCTCGCCCTCATGCTCTGCCTCGCGTTCGCGCAATTCGCGCACGCCGACGAAACCGCCGCGTCGCCGCTCGCGGGGCCCGAAGGCGTCCGCCTCTCCGCCGATCAGCTTGAACAACTCACCGCGCCCATCGCGCTCTACCCG
Source organism: uncultured Opitutia bacterium (assembly GCA_903896015.1). GTDB lineage: Bacteria > Verrucomicrobiota > Verrucomicrobiia > Opitutales > Opitutaceae > CAITWF01. The sequence goes on from CAITWF010000098.1 coordinate 84,117, forward strand.
GACGCGCTGATCGCGGTGATCTTGCCGGCATCGACCGCGCCTGCGGACATTGTGCTCGCCGCGCGTTATCTAAAGGACGACGGCAATCCCGACGACGTTGCCAGCCGCTCATGGGACGAAAGCGTCAAGTCTCTCGTCCACTACTCTGAGGTCGTACACTGGATGGACGACAATCTCGCTTGGACCAAACAACTCGGCGAGGCCTTCCACGATCAGCCCGCCGAGGTGATGAACGCGATCCAGCGCCTCCGCGAGAAAGCCCGCGCTGCGGGTCTGCTCGTCGATTCGCCGCAGCAGCAAATCCTCGCCGACAACGGTTTGATCACGATCATCCCCGCGCCGCCCGACGTGATCTACGTGCCCTACTATGACTCAGCGATGCTCTACGGGCCGCCGGCACAATCTTACGGCGCGCCCGGCGCTCCGTTTCTCACGTTTAGCGCGGGTTTTGCCGTCGGATCGTGGCTCACATTCGATTGCGACTGGCAACGCCACAACGTCTGGGTCGCCGAGCATCACTGGGCGCAACGCGATCGCCATGACTGGCGCCATCCGGTTTTTCCCGGAGCACCCGGCTACGTCAACGACCCCAGCCGCCATCCGTGGCATCCCAATGCAAATCTCCCGCATGCCACGATCGTCGCGGGCTTTCGGCCCGACAACATCGCGCGCCCTACGCCGATCAACGGCGCACCCCGCCCCGGCTTCGCGCCCGATCGCGCGAACTCACCGTCCGGCCAGCCGCCGCGCGCCGACGATCGCCGCCGCGATCCGAATCTCAACCGCAGCGTCGCCATCACGCCAACTTCTTCCGCGCCCGTCGTGACGACCACGCCGGCCACCCGCCGCCCAGAACCAAGTCGCCCGCGCAATGACGGCGTCGACTCCAGCCGCCCGATCGCCGTGCAAAACTCACCGGGCGGCGCCACGCCAATCCGGACGGCACCCACGATTTACGTCGCACCGACGCCGAGCAATTATTCGCCCGCCACGGCCGTCCCTTCGCGGATCGTGCCGGCGTTTACCGGTCCGATCGTCGCGCCGCTGCCGCAGGCTGTGACACCTCTGCCCACGATTCACATGCCCAACGCGGCCCCTGCGCCTTCGCCGGTCGCTCCGCCGCCTAACGCCGCGACCAGCGATCGCACACAAGGCGTAAATGGCGGTGGAGAGCCGCGGAAGCAGTTGAACTAAACTTCGTCCGTCACCGCGCTCACCGGTCTGGGCGTTTGATCGAAAAGCGTTCGGTCGTGCGTGTGTAAAGTTCTCCGCCGAGCCGTCCGATCAGATCGAGTTTCGCCGGATCGGGATGACCGTCGGCGCCGAGCGCGGCATCGGCGATATGTGCGAGCATGATCCGCCCGAAAACTACGTTGGCGGCGAGCGGGCCTTCGCCCACATGCACGATGCGATCGAGGGTGCACTCAAACGCCACCGGCGCAGCGGCGACGCGCAGCGGCCGCACGTGTTCGCTCGCGGCGGATGCGATGCCGAATTTCTCAAATTCGCTTTCGCCATAGGGCAGCAGCGCGGCGGTTGCGTTCATCTTTTCTGCGAGCGCGAACGGGACGAGATTCACGACGAACTCGGGCACGGCCTCGATGTTGCGCGTGGTGTCTTTCTTCGCACCGTCGCGGGTGTTCACCGGCACGAACATAAGCGTCGGCGGATTTGCGCAGATGCCCTGAAAAAATGAAAACGGCGCGAGGTTGGATTTACCGTCGGCGGAGATCGTCGAGACCCACGCGATCGGTCGTGGGAGGATCGTGCTGACCATCCAAGAATAGGCATCGCGGGCGGAGAGAGAGGTGAAATCGAGGCGCATGGAACTACGTTGCACCAACGGCGGGACAGGACAGCCACAAAAGCGCAAAAAACTCCGAATAACTTTTGCGCCCGCTGTGCTTTTTGTGGCCAATGAAACTATGAGCAACTTTCTCGACGAACGCCGCGCGCGCATGACCGCCGCCCTGCCGCTCGAAGACGCCATCCTGGTCGTCGGGGCCGGCGAGCCGGTGCCTTTACCCGAGGGGAGCGACCAGACTTATCCGTTTCGATCGCATGCGGAGTATTTTTACCTCACCGGCCGCGAGTGTTCCAGCGGCGTGGTCGGGTTCGATCCGCGCGACGGCGCCGGCGACGACTGGATCTCGTTTGTGCCGGAGGTAACCGAAAGTGAGCGCGTATGGGAGGGTCGTATGCAGACTCCCGGCGCGCCGCTCGCACAACTCGGCACTTGGCTCGCCGCCCGTGGTGACCGCCCGATCGCAACGCTCGGTGCGCCGACCGCGAATGCGCTGGGCGACGCAGCTCTGACAAAGAAAATCCGCGAGCGGTTCACCCACGCCCGCCGTGCGAAGGATGCGCCCGAAGTGGCATTGATCCGGCGCGCAGCAGCCGCCACCGCCGCTGGCTACGCAACGTTGCGCGAGCACCTGCGGCCGGGCGTGACGGAGCGTGCGCTCCAGATCGAACTAGAGGCGGAGTTTTTCCGCGCGGGCGCGGCGCGCCCCGGCTACGGCACGATCGTCGGGAGCGGACCGAACGCGGGGGTGCTGCACTTCGAGCCGTCGGCGCGTGCGGCGCAGCGCGGCGAGTTTGTGCTCGTCGACGCCGGCGCCGAGATCGATCGCTACATGGCGGACGTCACGCGGACCTACGTTGTCGGGGAGCCGAGTGCTTTTCAGCGGGATTTGTTTCAGGTCGTGCTCGGGGCCGAGGAGCGCGCGATCGCGAAGTGCGTGCCGGGTGCGGAGTGGAAGGAGATTCACCTCGCGTGTGCGATCGAACTGGTCGGCGGACTGGTCGCGATGGGCGTGATGCGCGGCGCGCCGGAATCGCTCGTCGAGCAGGAGGCGCACACGCTGTTCTTTCCGCATGGGCTCGGTCACATGGTCGGACTCGGCGTGCGCGACGCCAGCGGCACGCTGCCGGGCCGAGCAAAGGACGCCCGGCAGAGTCTGCGCACGCTACGCATGGACCTTCCGCTCGCTCCGGGCTACGTCGTGACGGTTGAGCCGGGGCTGTATTTCATCCCGGCGCTGCTCAACGATCCGGTGCGGCGCGCGCGGTTCCGCGACTGCATCAACTGGCCGCTCGTCGAGCAGCACCTCATGCTCGGCGGCGTGCGCATCGAGGACGATGTGCTGGTGACGACCGAAGCGCCGGAAATTCTCACGGCCGCGATCCCCAAAACGCTGGAGTAGCGGTCGAGCGCGCTGGGGCAACACGCTCCCCTCAACTTCACGGCATGTCCGCGAGATCCTTGCCGCGAAACGCGACCATCATCGCCAGCACAAAAATCGCGGTCAGGAGGAGCAGACCAAGCAGCACGATGACGGGCCAACTGGCGGCCCCCATGACGATGGTCGAAAGATTGTTCGTGCGCACGGTGTAGTCTTTGCTGACGCCTAGACTTGCCGTCTCCATGGCATCGGCCGCCTTGGCGATTGCCGTCATGTGGTGGTCGAAAGCCGGCAGCAGCTTTTCCTCACGAATGCGGGTGGCCTCGGATATTTTTCCCGCCGCGTAAAGCGTCTGCACGTCGCGGACAGTCGCGGCAAAAGAGTCTCCGGTTTCCTGCACAACCTTGAATTCAAGTGGCTCGTCCTTGATCGCTTGCGAGGACGCCAGCAGCGCGCGAAATTTCTGCGCCTCATCGAGTTTGGAACCGATCGCCTTGGCGGCCTCGACCCGCTCCTGCGGCGATCCTCCAAAATTTCGCGCATTGGTCGTGCGCATGGTCAGCACGGTATCGGTCATCAATTCCCGCAGGTCGTTTACTGCCGGCAGGGCCCGCTCCAGTAGTTCAGAGTAGCGCCGATCCACGGCGCGCAATAGGTATACGCTCAACGCGCCCACAACGAGATTGGACACGACAAGGAGCAACACGAGTATCTTCAGGTTGCGCAGCGTGGCGGCCTGATCGTTGGGACTGGAAGCGGTCCGGACCATAGGTGATTAGAGTAAGACGTTTGCGAGAAGCTTCAGGTTTCAGTCCAACTCTTATCGTGCACGCCCTTAGGCAAGATTTTCCCGAAAGCCCATCGGACGGCAAGCTTTTCGGAAAATTTGCCGTGGACAAGGCCCAGATCGTCCGTCTCCTTTCTCGCCATGGCTCAGCCCGAAACCAAGACAGTCACGCCGGGGGCGATCGCGCTCGATGCGGTGCTCGTCATCGCGTTCTTCTTCTATCTTTACAGCCTCGTGTCGCCGCACGTCCCGTCGAACAACCCGAAGTGGATCATGATTTGGGGCGGACTCACTGCGGCGTGCATGTCCGGCGTGTTCTGGCTTTGCATCCAGATGTTCCGGGTCGTGCTCCGCGCGCAGCGCGAAGCCAACCGTAAATAGGCTTCCCCTCAATTCTCGACACCGCAAAACGCGTCCGATCCGATGCGTTTTTTTTGCGCCCAGGTCCGGCTGGCTAGCCGGCCAATCCGATCTCCCCGAGCGCTCACAATTGCATCTTCCAGTTGCGCCAACGCGGTTTTGAGTTAGCACTAGCGCGTTACCATGAAGACCCGCTCCTCATCGGCCCGGCTTGATTCCAAGCCCGCCGGGTCGTTCGCCCTCTGCGCCGTGTTGGTTGCCACCACTCTCCTCGTCGGCGGTTGCGTCAACTCCACCGAAATGAAGATCGATTCGCTCGCGAAACCCACGGCCGAGGAAGCGATCTCTTACAAGATTCATAACGCCAACCCCGCCGTCTCCGAAGACACGCTCCGCCATCAGGAAGCCGTCGGCTTCGTCCGCACCGCGCTTTCGGGCAAGGGCATGTATGAGACCACCGACGCCGACAAAGCCGACGTCGTCGTCGATCTCGAATACGGGGTGGGCCCCCCGAAGTTACAGCGCGAAACAGTTCAGGATCCCGTCTACATGACCTTGCCCGGTCAAGCGCGCGTCGAGCGCGTGCAAGTGGGCACCGATAAGAACGGCAATCCGATTTTTTCCACCGTTACCGTCCAAGAACCGCCGCGCACCGAATTGGTCGGCTACCGCGACAGGATCATCGAGACCATCGTCTATGAAAAACACCTCCGCCTCTCGGCCAAGGACAACAAACCCGCCGCCGAAGGCCAGCCGCCTTCCGAGATATGGACCATCGATGTCACCAGCGAAGGCGAAACCCACGATCTGCGCAAAACACTGCCCATTCTCGCCGCTGCCAGCATCGACTACATCGGCAAAGATTCGCACGGAGAAAAAGTCATCCGCCTCAAGGACACCGACAAGGACATCGCCTTCATCAAAAAAGGCATGTGAGCCAGTCGTCCCCTCGCGACACCCAAGCGAGTTTAGCCTTTGCTTCACTGCTCGCCGGGGGCAAATTTCCCTCATGCCCGCGCCCAGTGTTCCCGCGCCCCAACCGCCGGAAAAAATTCGTCCGCTCATTCGCTACCTCGACAGCCTGACCGGCCGCGCCTCGATCGATCGCCTGCGGGAACTGCTCGAATCCACCGACATCGCCCTCGCCGACCTCCGCGAGTTCGTGCAGTTCGACGACGAACACTACCGACGAAACCTCGTCGCGATCGGCGAATGGTATGAGATCCTCGTCATCTGCTGGCAAAGCGGCCAGCGCAGCCCCATCCACAACCACGCCACGTCCACCTGCGGCCTGAAAGTGCTCGACGGCGTTTGCACCGAAACCGTCTTCGATCACTCGCCGTGCGGCCAGGTCGTCGCGCTCCACAGCACCAATCTCGCACCTGGCTACATCTGCGCCTCGCAAGACACCGATACGCACCAAGTCTCGAACCTTCAGTCCCTCGGCAAAAATCTCGTCACGCTCCACATCTACTCGCCGCCGTTGCGCTCGATGCAGCGCTTCTCGATCACCGGCCGGCAGGTGGACGAGTGGCGCCCCCCGGTCTTCGAGTTTGCCCAAGGCGCGGGAATCTAAGTCCGCTCCGGTCTCGATTGGGCGAAATTTGCCCGGAATGCGGCCGCGCGCCGCGACATTTCGCACGCGGCGAAGCTGTGCCGTTGACAGGCCCCCGGCGTGCCTTATTGGATTTTATCTTTCGTGCGCCCGTGCACGCGTCTGTTTTTTAACCCAAACTCCTCCATCAATGGCCGCCAAATCCAAAGCCAAGAAATCCGCTCCGAAAACGAAATCTGCCTCCGCCAAGGCGATTAAATATGTCTACACGTGGGGTGCCGGCAAAGCCGACGGCCACGGTGGCATGAAGCCGCTCCTTGGCGGCAAGGGCGCCAATCTCGCCGAGATGACGCGCATCGGCCTCCCGGTGCCCCCCGGCTTCACGATCACCACCGAGGTCTGCACGTATTTCTACGCGCACAAGAAAACCTACCCGAAGGAACTCCAGAGCCAGATGGAAGCTGGCGTGGCCAACATGGAAAAGATCATGGGCACGAAGTTCGGCGCGACCAACTCGACCCCGCTCCTCGTCGCCGTCCGCTCTGGCGCGCGCGACTCGATGCCGGGCATGATGGACACGATTCTCAACCTCGGCCTCAACGATCAGACCGTCGTCGCGCTCGTCAACGCCACCAAGAACGAGCGCTTCGCGTGGGATTGCTACCGCCGCTTCATCCAGATGTATGGCGACGTCGTCCTCGGCGTGCAGAAGAAAGAAGGCGAAGATCACGAGCCGTTCGAGACCGTGATCGAAGGCTACAAGCACGAGGTCTACCACAAGAACATCGTCGACAGCGAACTCACCGCCGCCGACCAGCAGGAACTCGTGAAGCGCTTTAAGGCCCTCGTGCTTGAGCGCACCGGCCACGTTTTCCCGAACGATCCGTGGGAGCAGCTCCGCGGCGCCGCGGGCGCCGTCTTCGGCTCCTGGATGAACGATCGCGCCAAGGTTTACCGAGCGAAGTACAACATCCCTTCCGAGTGGGGCACCGCCGTCAACGTGCAGGCCATGGTCTTCGGCAACACCGGCAACACCTCCGGCTCCGGCGTCGCGTTCACGCGCAATCCCGCCAACGGCACCAATGAATTCTACGGCGAGTTTCTGATCAACGCACAGGGTGAGGACGTCGTCGCAGGCGTCCGCACGCCCGAGCCGGTGCTCGAACTCAAGAAGCAGATGCCGAAATCCTACGCCGAACTCCTCAAGGTTCGCGCGACGCTCGAGAAGCACTTCAAGGACGTTCAGGACATCGAGTTCACGATTCAGGAAGGCAAGCTGTTCATGCTCCAAACGCGCAACGGCAAGCGCACCGCCGCCGCCGCGCTCAAATTCTCCATCGATATGGTGAAGGAGAAGCTCATCGACTGGAAGACGGCCATCACCCGAAATCCCGCCGATCAGCTCGAGCAGCTTCTCGCGCCGATCTTCGATCTCAACGAGGTCAAGAAGGCCACCGTCATCGCCACTGGCCTCCCGGCCGGCCCCGGCGCCGCCACCGGCAAGATTTACTTCAACGCCGAGCGCGCCGTCGCCGCCGCCGCCAAGGGCGAGAAGGTCCTCCTCGTCCGCGTCGAAACCTCCCCGGAAGATCTCCGCGGCATGATCGCGGCGGAAGGCATCCTCACCGCTCGCGGTGGCGTGTCCTCGCACGCGGCGCTCGTTGCCCGCCAGATGGGCAAGGTCTGCGTGTGCGGCGCCGCCGCGCTCCACATCGACTACGACAAGACGACGCTCACGGTGGGCGACAAGGTCTACAACGAGGGTGATTTCCTCTCGATCGATGGCACCGCCGGCACCGTCTACGGCGGCCAGATCCCGACGGCTCCGTCGGAAATCATCGCCGGCCTCGTAAACAACGACGCCACTGCGAAGGCCAGCGAGAAATTCAAGAGCTTCACTCAACTCATGAAGTGGTGCGCGCAGGCCACGAAGCTCTCCGTCCGCACCAACGCCGATACGCCCGATCAGGCACGCATCGCCGTCGCATTCGGTGCCATTGGCATCGGCCTCACTCGCACCGAGCACATGTTCTTCGAGGGCAATCGAATCGACGCCATGCGCGAGATGATCCTCGCCGACACGCTCGCCGACCGCCAAGCCGCGCTTGCGAAACTCCTCCCCTACCAGCGCGACGACTTCTTCGGAATTTTCAAGGCGCTGAAGGGCTTCCCGGCGACGATCCGTTTCCTCGATCCGCCGTTGCACGAATTCCTTCCGAACACGAAGGAAGCCCAGCTTGATCTCGCGAAAAAGCTGAACGTCCCGGTCGAGAAGATCATCAACCGCGTCCACGAGCTCCACGAGTTCAACCCGATGCTCGGTTTCCGCGGCTGCCGTCTCGGCATCAAGTATCCCGAGATCACCGCGATGCAGGCGCGCGCCGTTCTCGAGGCCGCCGCTGACGCCACTAAGGCCGGCTTCAAGGCCCACCCGGAAATCATGATCCCACTCGTCGGCTTCAAGAAAGAGCTCGATCTCCAAACCGCCCTCGTCCATGAGGTCGCGGCCGCCGTCCAGGCCGAGAAGAAGGTGAAGATCAAGTATTCCGTCGGCACCATGATCGAGATCCCGCGCGGCGCGCTCACCGCCGACGAGATCGCGAAGACGGCCGAGTTCTTCAGCTTCGGCACGAACGATCTCACGCAGACTTGTCTCGGCATGTCGCGCGACGATTCGGGCAGCTTCCTCAACGCCTACCAGGAGTCGGAGATCTTTAAGAAGAACCCGTTCGCTTCGATCGACCAGACCGGCGTCGGCCAGCTCATGCAGATCGCAATTGAGAAGGGCCGTCAGACCCGCCCCGACATCAAGCTCGGCATCTGCGGCGAACACGGTGGCGATCCGGACTCGGTGAAGTTCTGTCACAAACTCGGCCTCAGCTACGTCTCGTGCTCGCCCTACCGCGTGCCCGTCGCCCGTCTCGCGGCGGCGCAGGCCGCGGTCGCCGATGCGAAGTCGTAACGCGAGCGGACATCACAAATCTATTCCAAGCCCCGCGCCGAAAGGCGCGGGGCTTTTTCATCGAAGCTTGCGCCGCCCGCGGCGTTATAATCGACCAGTGCCGAAGCCGCTACCTACTCCGTCGACGACGGTGCCATGCCAGGCCAAGAGTCGAGGCGCCCGCGATCACCGCGTAGCTCGACGACTCCGGGACCGCGGACACCGCTTCGGAAAGCACCAAGCCATTCACGATCGCGCCATCCTGATTTCCGTCACCGCCATAGGCGTCGGATTGCGTCAGCAGGAGGTTAATGTTGCCGGAGCCGTCGGCATAGGCGTCGAAATAAGTGTTTTGCGCTACCGTCTGAGATAGAGTCAAAATCGTCACCAACGATCCATTCACCACGATCGCCTGCTCGCGCGGCGCCCAGTAGCCCGCGAACTGCAACACATCGAGGCGATACTGCCCGTTCGGCACGAGGCCGGAAAACGTGTATTGAATGGGCGAACCACCATCGTCATCCCACGCCATCGCCTGAAAAAGGCTGCGCAGCGCGACATCGTTCGCCGAATTCTGACCGGGAAACGGATCCCACGTCGTCACGGAAAAATCAGGATCACCAAGGCCCAGCGCAAGCGGGGTAAATGTCACGCCTTGCACGATCAGGTTACCGGTCCCGTTCACATTGTATGCAAACAGCACATTCGCCGGATTCAGCGTCAAGCCTTGCCCAGGATCGCCGCCCGTAACCGGCACCGTGGTTTGTGCCGAGAGAGTGAGGGCAAGCAACAACCCTCCGCCGACGATGCCAGCGCGAACGAGAGCGAGTCTGGATGGGAGTATGATCAAATCGAAATGCGGGACCGCAATCCGCAGCGTGGTTTCCTGAAAAGGACGGCATCGGGATTTTCAGGGATAACTTGAGCTGAATTTTCCGGCCGTGCATACTCTTCTCCTTCTGCGTGACGTCGCTTCCGACACAGCATCCTGCTAATTTTTCTCGGGCATTTCAGCAACCGGGCGGCGTTGGTCCTCGTGGCGCTGCCGAGCTACCGGGAAATCCCCCGCTCCCTCCGTCATATTTGGTCTGAAACCGCCTTCCGGGATTGCTCCCGGCGCGCGTTCGTTAATTTTGGTGCGTCGGAGTTTCCTCCGACATGCCGACTACACTTGCCTCGCTGCCACCCGTGCCCGATCCCGCGGACCCGCGGCTTCTGGCTTACCTGAATCTCAAGCTTCGCGAAATCGGCCAGCCCGGCGTCGCGTTGCCCGAGGGCGATATGCTCGCCGGCTTCGTCGACCATCTGCTCACGCTCAGTCGTGAAAAGGATCGCGCGCTCGCGCAGCACCTCTGCCCGGTGGATCAGCGCATCCAAAATTTTCTCTACTATCAGCTCGAGGGCACCGGCGACGTGCCGCGGCTGCCAGCCACGACGCTCGTGCTCGATCAGCCCGGGCTCGCGCGCGCCCTCTCGCTGCCGCCGTCGCAGGACGAGCACCGAAGCAGCATCCTCACCTCGCAACGCGTCAAGCAGGGCGTGCTGCACAACCCACGCAGCGATCGCCGCACGACGCAGGGAATCTTTCATGTGGCCGACGGTGGCCTGCCCATCCCCGACGACAAAAAGGCCGTGCCCGCCGCCACGTTTGCGAAGTTACTCGCGCGTGCGCTGCAGCCACCGGCGGAGTTGCTCCGACTGCCGTTCACGGCAGCGGAGCCGAAACCCGCGGAGTGTTTCGTCTCGCTGCACCTACGCCCCGTCGTCGTGCCCGTGGTGCACGGTTACACGCCGCGGCGCGCGATGGAGACGCGCCTCTTCGTTCCCGGCAGCCTCGTCGCGAATCTCGATTTCGTTGAAAGCATCTTCGGTAACGCCGGCGATCCACGGCTGCCCGAAAATGACGCCGCCCTCGATCCCGAGCACTGGACCGGCCACACCGGCTGCATCATTCTCGCACCTCATCTCAACGGCCTGACCAAGCGCGAGCTCGGCCTCCCGCCTTGGGACGCCGCCACGGCGCGCCAGCGCCGCGATGGCATGTGCTGGAAGGACGCAAGTGAAACCTACAACGGCGGCACGCCCTTCAAGCTCACTTCGCGCGACGCGAGCGGCGTCGTCGTCACGCTGATTTCGGACAACTATTTCGGTTACTGCAAAAAAGAGGTGAAGACCCAGATCAGCTTCGCTGCGAATCTCCTTGGCCGCGCCGAAGAGGAACACGCAGGAGGAGCGATCGTTTTTCCGAGCTACGATCTCGGCGAGGATTTTTCGCTTAACCGCAACCTCCCCGACGTGCAGCACACGTTCGCCGAGGCGCTCGCATTGCTCGGTGAACGCGCCGAGTTGCAACCCGGCGGCTGGGCCCGCGATCGGGTTTACCCCGGAGTTTACTACGTTCCGCCGGACGCGCGCTTCGATCTGCGCACGCAGCGCATCGAGTGGAAAAACGCCGACGGCGCCGCGCACACGCTGAAACTTCTGCCCGGCCTAACCTACGTGCTGCCATCCGGTTACAAGGTCGAGATGGTAAAACCAGAGGAGAGTAACCGCTGGCGCCTGCGCGGCACGACCGCCGAAGGCCTGCTCTGCCACAAGCCGTGCACCGTCTCCGGCGGGGGAAAATCCGAAATCTCTAAGCCGATCTCGGACGCGATGTTCACCGGCCCCGTTTTCGTGAACGACCTTGCGCGCGATCTCGATGCCGTCGAAGCGATCCTCGCACGCGATTACCACGATCGGTTCAAGAATCTCGCGGCCGCAAAATCCCACGCCCGCCCGATTCTGAGCCCGGAGCGTTCGCTCGGATCGGTGGTAAAGCTCCTCAGCCCGAGCACCGACTACAAGGACGAGTATAACGCGTGGCTTGCCACAATTCCGCGTTCGGTGCGCGACCTCGTGCTACTGCTAAAGCGGCTCTACAAGCCCGAATGGGGCGAGGACTGGCGCAAGGAATTCACCGTCGACACGATCAACGCGCGGCCCGGCAACGAGCTCAAATACCACAATGAGCGGCTCGCGACCCACTACCTCCGGGTCGGCTACACGCGCGAGGGCGGCTGGCGGACGTTCACAGTGCGCTCCGATTTTTTCCCCGCGGAAAAGATTCAGGCCGAGGACGACATCACTGCCTCGATAGTCGCGCCGACGAGCCAGGTGCCCTGCCTGCCGTCGTGGGTGACGGAGCCGTCGGTGAAGTTTGTTCACAACTGCGAACTCCGCCTCTTCCAACGGCCCGACGACGCGATCGTGCGCGGCTACGACAAGCGCACCGAGCGTGACTTCAGTCGTCCGGGGAATTTCTTCTCGAACTACGAGGCCCTCACGCGCGAGACCGCGCGCGCCATCGTCGATGATACGATCGCCTTCGAGAAATTCACGGAGCCGATGCAGAAGACTTTCCGCGAGTTCGTCGCCGCGGTCCGACCAGCCTTCACGGTCTCCCCCGCGCATCCGCGCATTGTCGACGGAAAGCCGTCGAAAAATCCGCGCTACCTCCAAGTCCGGCCCGATCTGGAGGATCCGCGCGCGACCTACCTCGCGCAAACCGGTGCGCGGCTCTACCGCCGCATCGCCTCCGATCAGCCGGCGCCCTTCCCCGTCGGCTCCGTGCTCATCGGCCGCCGCCTCAATCCACCCGAGCCCGGCGTGCGACCACTCTGTGTTTTCAATCCAATCCACTATCAGGAACTGCCCGAGGCGTTCATGGATTTGATCGCGAGCCTCACCGGAAAATCCCCGTCAACGACGGGCGCCGGCTCCGAGGGCGCACTGACGAAAGGGCCGTTCAACGCGCTTCCACCGATTTACGATCTCAACGGCGCGTTTGTGTCCTACGTGCTCACCGGCCTGCCCATTTTCTCGACCGCCGCAGGTTGGGTCGGGCCGCACCACCGCGTCGATCACGACATCAGTCTGCTCGTGCCCGAAATCTGGTGCCGCATGACCCCACCCGAGCGCGTGCCGTCGTATCTCATCGCCGAGGGTCACCTCGAACGCTGCCAGGATTTTGAGCACAAGGGCCGCCAAGTGCTCGCCAGCCGGCTCGGCTGGCGCATTACGGGCCGTTTCGTCGCCACGTTCTGCGGGCGCGTGCTCAGCAACCCGAGTGCGATCTTCGATGCGGAGTTCCTGCAACCCGAGAAGCAGGACCTCGACGTCTTCGCTGACGGCGTGAACAACATCGTTGGAGCGATGCGCGAGGCCTCCGAGCATTACTTCGCCGACGGATCGATCGCACAGGCGGTGCCGCCGCTGCGCGCGCTGCTGCACATCATGCGCGACGGAAACTGGGAGGGCCGCGACGCCAACGATCCGAAGTTTCGCGCGCTCTTCACCCGGGAAGCCGTTCTCGCAAGCGACTGGTATCGAGCGCGGCTCGAAGCGCAGCGCAGCGTCGATGCGCATGCGCTCGAGTCGCAGGCGCGCTATCTTGAGAAGTTCCTCGCGCGCTCCGGCTATGCCGACGTCGCCATCCGACTCGACATCAAGGGCCGGCTCACGCGGGTCACCGAAGCCGTGCGCGCCGCGCGCGCTCCCGAGTATTTCGAAAAACTCCGTGGCACGCTTGGTGTCGAGCCGACGATCGCGACGGAGCTGGCGAAAACGCCGCGGCATTGAGGGAGGAGCTTAATTTCCGCCGCGGACGCGTGCGAGCGTCTCGCGTGCGTCGGGAAAATTCGGGTTGAGCTGCAACACCGACTCAAACGCCGCGATCGCTTCGTCGCGCCGGCCGAGTTGGAGCTGGGCCATCCCGAGCGCGAACAAGGCGTCAGGAAAATTAGGCCGCTGCGCCACGGCCGCGCGATAGTGTGCAACCGCCTCGGTGGGTTTGCCCGCATCGAAAAGCAGGTTCGCAAAATTGAAATGGGCCGCGGGATAGTCGGGACGCAGCTTGAGCGCCGCCTCGTAATGCGCCGTCGCCTCGGGATTCCGATCCAGCGCGCTGAGCACATTCGCGAGATCGAAATGTGCCTCGGCGAAATCGGGCTTGAGGCGCAACGTCGTCTCGAAGTGCGCGATCGCCTCGGCGCGGCGACCGGCCCTTGCGAGCGCAATGCCGAGTTCGTGATGCGCGTCGACGTAGTCGGGCTTCGTCCGCAGCGCCCCTTCGTAGTGCGCGATCGCTTCAGCAATTTTTCCATTGCGTACGAGATCGTCGCCGAGCGAAACGTGCGCGACGGCGAAAGCGGGAAAGATCTTCAATGACGCGGCGTGGTGCTCCGCCGCCTCGTCGTAGCGGCCCGCGCGATCGAACGCTTGGCCGAGCATCTCGTGGGCGAGCGCGTTGCCGGGGCGCTTCGCGACGGTGTCGCCCCAGATCGCGAGTTCGCTGCGGTAGTCTTCGTTGCGACGGATCGTGAGAGTGATGCACCCGAGTGCCGGCAGCAGCCAAAGCCAGCCAGTGCGCGGCCCGAGCCACGCTGCCACGCCTAGCACAAGCGCAGTGATCACGGCGGCGAGCGGCAGATACATTCGGTGCTCGACGATCATCTGCGTGGTGCCGGGGACGAGGCTCGTGACCGCGAGACTAGCGAAAAACCAGCAGCCGAGAAACCCGAGCGCCGGTTTTCGCCACACCGCCAGCAACGTCGCGCCCGCGAGGCCGAGCACCAAAACCATTTCGAGCATCACATCCGCCGTGTGATCGATCCAGAAGCTGCCGTATTCGAACACGAGCGGCGCCGGCCAGAGCGAAAGTTTGAGATAATGCGCGATGGCGCGGAACTGCGTCAGCTCGTAGTCCCACCAGCTCACGCCGACATCAAAGCCGGCCGAGCCCCCGCGATTTCCACCCGTGCTCGCGACGCACAGCGCGAGCACGATCCACGTGGACGCGAGCGCCGCGTAGAAGGTTTTCCGCTGGGCAAGCGCGGCGCGAAACGCGCCCGCGAAAAACGTTCGATCGAGGAGGAGCACGACGATCGGGGCGGAGACCATCACTTCCTTCGTGGCCATGCCGAGCGCGCAGGCGACGACGGAAAACGCGAACCAAGCGCGTTGGGGGCAGCCCGCACCACCTTCAGCCGCGTCTACGCCGCGGACTAAAAAATAGAGCGTGAGCAAATAAAACAGACCCATCAGCGACTCAGCGCGTTGAATCGTGTAGGTGATCGATTCCGTCTGGAGCGGATGAACGATCCACAGGTCGGCGATCGCAAGCGAAAGTGCAAGGGCGTTGGGCGCGAAGCGCGTGCGGGCGAGTGTACGGCGAACGAGGCCAAACAACGTTAGTCCTGCGCCGAGGTGAATCGCGAGGTTGAGCGCGTGGTAGCTCCAGACGGCGGTGCCGCTGGCGGCGTAGTTAGGCGCGAGGGAAAGATTCAGGACCGGGCGGCCCTGCACGGTGACAGCCGCGTCGGGTGGCGAGAGCGGTCCCCACGGCGGCCACAATGAGCGAATCGTGGGATTGGAGGTAATCGACGAGGCGTCGTCGAAGATGAACGGGCCGGAAAAACTATTGTGGTAAGCGACGAAACCCGTGAGCACGAGCGCAGCGGCGGCGAGGTAAATTCTCGCCGGGCGCACGGATTCGATCGGGGCCATGCCTCAGCTAGGCAGAAGTCGTTTTTGAAAACAATCGCGCCGCGCGAAAGGCGCGGCGCGACGGTGCGAGCGAGGCTGAGTCGCGTCAGAACGAGATCGTGCTCGACCAGACGTAGGTGCGGGGCTGCTGATCGAAGGTCGCATCCAAGATGGCGCTGGGACCGTATCCCGCCGTGGGGCTGGGCAGAACGAGAACGTGGTAGCGGTTGAACATGTTGGCAATGTTGAGCTGCGTGCGGAAGCCGTAGCGTTTGCCGATGCGCCGGGAGTAGCCGATTACACCGTCGAAACGCGTCTGCGTCGGCCACATATAGAGGGAGCGCGGGGCATTGTTCGGATCGGAGAGGCCGTTCGGGTAATAGTAATATTGGCGGTATTGCCAGCCGAGCGAGACGGTGCCGCCGATGCTGATACCCTTCGCGAAACCCTCGGAGAACGTGTAGTTGTTCGTGAAAACAAAACTGTAGGTCGGATAGCCGGTGGATTTTTCGCCAGCGATATTGGTGACGATCGTGCCGGGCGGCGTGAAGCCGGGGTTGATCTGGATTTTCGAAATCGGGAGGCCAGTCGCTCCGGTGAGGATGGGGCCGTGAATAGCGATTGCGGGATCGGCGGCGCCAAGCAAGATCACGCCGGCACGGCTGGTGCGGCTGATCGCGCCGGTGACGGCTTGCGGGTTGGCATAATACGCGTCGCCGGACGTGCTCATTTTCGTGATCGTGAGCGGAATCGCACCGGTGGCGGTGGAGGCGACAGGGACGTTGGCTCCCGCGGAATTCACGTAGACGACGGTTCCATCCTTGTAGGTAACCTGGCCGGCGGCGTTGGCGTAGAATTGATCGTTGTAGAGCTGCGGGAAGGTGCGGGTCGAATCGACGGTGCCGTCGGTCTTCGCGGCGGAAAGACGCATGCGCCAGTTATTGGTGGGGGCGGCGGTAAGCGCGACCTGCACGCCCTGAGCTTTGCGGTCGAGGTTGAGCCAGACGCTCGGAGCGTTGTAGAGGCCGTTGAGACCGCTCGGGTTGATGTCGAAGAGGAGCGTGCTGGTAAGCGAGGACTCTTCGTTTTTTGATTTCGCGTGATAGACGGCGATCGAACCAGAGAGGGTCTTGGTGGCATTGGTGATCTTGAGGCCGACCTCCTGACCGACGCCGTGCGCGGAAACCGGATAGTCGCCCAGCGGGCCCGCCACGTATATCGCGGGCGGATCGTAAGAGTCAGAGACGGAGGCGTAGGCGCGCAGCCACGGGCGAATCGCGTAGTCAACGCCGGCGTTGAAGCTGAGGGATTTCGTGTCGAGCGAGGAATTCACGCTGCCGAGAGAGGGAGGCGCGGCTTCGGTGGCCTGCAACGAGTAGGAGTCGCCAGCGCGCAGGCCGAAGAGGACGTCGAGTTTGCCGTCGAGCCAGTTGGTGTAGTTCGCGCCGTAGATGCCCTTGTTAATCGTTTCGCCGACACGGTAGTCGCCGAGTGCACTGAGGCCGCCGGGGAAAAGACCCTCGGGATTGGACGGCGAGATGAGATTTTTCTGGGGCGGGTTGGTCATCACGCGGACGTAATTCTGGCCGTTGTAGGTAACGCGATTGGCGACGCGCGGCTCCCAGAGCGGGCGGCGCTGCGGGCCGTCGGCGACCGAATACCAGAGGGGACCGGTGTAGGAGTAGCCGGTACCGATCGCGGTGTTGGTGGTGATCGGGTTGAAGTTGGCGTCGGCCTTCACATAGTCATACGTGATGACGGCACCGTCGGTGCGAACAAAGTCAGCGCCAATGATGCTTTGACTGTGAACTTTTCCGTCAAAGAAATCGTTCGTCGCGAGCGCGGAGAAACGGATCGTCTTTTGGCGGACGGGCTGGGCGAGATCGGAAACGGGCATGCCGCCGGTCTGGCCGATGGCCCACGTGCCGGTGGGGTTGGTGGCAACATTGGGCGCGGCGAACGTGATGGTGTTACCGACGCGCGAATCGAAGGTGGTGCGGTAGCCGAGCGCGAGCTGGGTGGTGAGCCAGCTGTTCCATTTCGTGTCGGCGGTCAGCGAGGTGAATTTATTCTTGGTGTATTCGTTGGTGTTCCACCACGAGGCATAGGAGTCGACGTTGTCCCAGTTGATTTTGCCGTTGCCGATGTAACCGGCGCCACTGGCGCCGCCGCTGGCCGCAGCTTGGAGCTGGTTCGTCGCGAGGAGATAGCGAAGGCGCTGGCCGTTGCGGATGTCGTTCGCGGCGCTGAGGGCGGTAAAGGCCTGGTTGCCGGTGCCGGCGATGCGGTTATATTCGCTCGTCTCTCCGGACCAACGGAGCAGCGTCTTGTGCGGAAGCTTGAACGCGAGTTGGAGGTAGAGGCCGTTCATCGGTCCGCCGAGGTAAATGCGCCGGCCACCTTGGGCGTATTGATCGGTGGCAGCGAGGCGCACAGCAACTTTCTCGTTGGACCAGCCAAAGTCGAAGAGGCCGAGCTTTTGACCGTATTGGTTAACCTGAAACTGAAAGGAGCCGAAGGGCTTCTGGTTGAAGCGCGCCTGCTTCGACACGACGTTGATCACGCCGCCGGCACCGCCGACGCCGTAGAGGAGCGATTGCGGGCCGTTGATGACCTCAACGCGCTCGATGTCGAAATTGCTTGAGAAGCCGGTGCCGGTCGCGCCGGACTGGATGTAGGTGTTCACCGGCATGAAACCGTCGCGCTCCATCGTCGGCGCGGTGAGGCCGCGGAGGGCGAGAAAGGAGTTGGCGTTGCGATCGCCGGGCTGCGTGCTGGTCGACGACGTCGAGGGCGACGCGAGCGCCGAGCCCGCGCCAGCGGAGAACGCGGTAATCATGTCCTCAACGGAGACGGCGCCGACATCCTTCATGAAGGCCTCGTTGAAGATGTCGGCCGAGACCGGCATGCGATCGAGTTCGGTGTTGAAACGGGTGATCGAGTTGGAGTTCAGCGCGCCGTAGCTTTTGTCGGAATCAGCGAGGACTTCGAATGCAGAGAGCGCCACGGTCTCTTCTGGTGGTGGAGAAGCGGGGCGCGCGACGGTTTGCGAGTGCGCCGCAGAGGCGAGCGCCAAGCCGCCGAACACAATGAGAGCACGGCGGATGGCAGGGAGCATGGGTTTGGTAGTCATGACAGGGGGATCGAGGGGAACCACGCGCAGGTCGGCGCGCAGAGCAGAGACGAGAAGCAACTAAACCTAAAGACGGCGGTTGAGCGGGACAAGAAATGCCGGATGTGATTGGCTGCCGGGCCGATGAATGAGAACATCGGCCGAGAAAGCGGTCACCCCGTGGGTGAGCCTGAAACGGCGCTGGTGCCCGTCGCCGGCGAAGAG
>CAITWF010000099.1 GCA_903896015.1 uncultured Opitutia bacterium
AGCCTTATGGCTCCTGTCCTCGCAAGCGACCAAACAGCTACCCGTCAACGCGGTTGTCTGTGTCCACTAATTCGAGGCAATCTCATTCTTCGCAGCCCGACGAAAGCTATCCGCGTGTGCGGTTCAGCGGCTTCGCCGATCTGAATTATCATATCACCCACCGCGGGGCCGTGCCGAGCCACTTCGAACTTGGCGAATTTGACCTGTTCATCAATTCCCGCATTTCCGATCGGGCTGGCGTCATTGCCGAAACGGTTGTCGCCGCGGGTGACGACAATAAATTTGGCATGGATGTCGAGCGGTTGATTTTCCAATACAAATTCAGCGATGCATTTCAGCTCGACGCCGGCCGCTTTCACACCGCGCTCGGCTACTACAACACCGCCTATCACCACGGCACCTGGTTCCAATCCGCGACCGGCCGCCCGGACTTCGTGAACTACGAGGACAGCGGCGGAATCCTGCCAGTGCACATGGTCGGCCTGTCCCTCCACGGCGCGATTCCCTCGGGCAAACTGGGGCTGAGTTATTTCGCCGAGGTCGGCAATGGCCACCTCTTCCACGATCCCACCGCTAATGTGGGCACCGTGGCCAACGTCGCCGATGCCGCCAACGCCAAGGCCGTGAATTTCGCGCTCGTCGCAAAACCCGAGGCCCTGCCTGGCATGCAATTCGGCGCCGGCCTCTACCACGACATGATCGTGCCGGACGGACAGCACCGCACCGAGGAAAACATCGCCAACGCGCACGTCGTGTTCAAAGACGCCGCCTGGGAATTCATCGGCGAAACCTACGCGATCTCCCACGCGGCTGACCGCGGCCTGACCACGCATTCGACCGCGTGGTTCGCTCAGGTCGCCCGGCAGTTCGGTGCTTGGCGTCCGTATTTGCGCTACACCTGGGTCGACATCCCGCTCGGCGATGCGGCATACTCGCTCATCGGTGTTGCGGGCAAACATCATGTGACGAGCGTGGGCCTGCGGTGGGACTTCACTGACTACGCGGCCTACAAGATACAGCTCGATCAGCGCACGCCGGAAGGCGCGCCTACCACCAGCGAACTCGCCCTCCAACTCGCCCTCACTTTTTGATCTCCGCCATGAAACGCACCCTCCTTCTCCTTGGAAGCCTCGTGCTCACCGGCTCCGTCCTGCGCGCCGACGATCTTGCGATCATCGTGGCCAAGGGCGTTCCGCTCGAAGACGTCGCGCTCTCGGACCTCGTCAAAATTTTCCGCTGCGAAAAGACCGCGGCCTCGGACGGCACCCGCCTGACGATTGTCGCGCGCGAAAAAGGTTCGGCCGAGCGCGCCGCCGCCCTCGCCGGCATTTACAAATTCTCCGATGCAGCGTTCGAAAAATATTTCATGCAGCAAGTCTTCACCGGTGCGGTCGCCGCGGCGCCCAAGATTGTCGCTTCCGCGGCGGGGATGAAGAAGCTCGCCGCGTCCGCGCCCGGCACGGTCGCCTACGTCCGCGCCAGCGACTTGGACGATAGCGTTAAGGTCGTGAAGATCGATGGGCTCGCGCCCGGTGCGCCCGGCTACGCTCTGAAAATAAATTGAGAAAACAACAGTGAGACCAAGGGCCCGGCCAAGCGCCGGGCCTTTTTTTGCGGGTGGAGCGCGTTGCCCCCGACGCGCGTTCATGGCTTACCTCGTGAACTGAGCGCATTGGATGCAACGCACTTCACCTCGGCGGCAACGTTCCAGCGTTGGGGCGCCGTTTGCGAACTCGGCCCAGAGGAAATTCTTTGCGGACTCGTGATCCCGCGCTGCGGATCGGTCGCTGCTTTGGCGCCGGCTTATGCGCCGGCCTTCGCCAGCACCGGCCCGAGATCATCAGTCGGCAGTTGGCGCAGCCGTTCGATCAGTCCCTCGCCGTCGATCAACTCAAGGCCGCGCTCGGAGGCGGCGGACTGCGCCTCCGGCGCAAACTTCCCCGAGGTGACCACCCAGCCCGCCTCGACACCGGCCGCGACGAGCGTGCCGAAGAGTTCCCTCACCGGCTTCGCTCCGATCGGACTGACGCCGGCAGGGCGGCAGCACACGAGCACGTTGGCTTTCGTATGGCCGCGTCGGCGCAACTCCAGATCGGCGTCGGGGTCGTTGGCGCGCACGGCGACCGTGTAACCATTCGCCTCAAACAGCGCGGCGGCGAGCTGCCGCAGTGCCGAGGTCGGCAGCGCCTGCAACTCCGTCAGCGAGGGAAGATCCCGCAGCCGGATCGCGGGTTGAAAGCTCACGGGCCGCTCCGTCAATTCGGAGCCGCCGTCGAACCGGCTGCGCCAAACCCACCAGACGAGGGCGATTGCGAGCGCGACGCCGCTACCGAGCCCGACCATCAGCGCCCAGCCAGCGGAGGCGTAGAGATTGCTCACGAGACCCTCGCGGTTTGCGCCGGCGGGGCCGCGCGTCGGCCCGGCGGAATCCTTGGCGGCGGTGGGCGCGGTCGCGGGCGCGGAGATCGGCGGCGGCCCGACGTCCGCCGGTCGCTGCTTAAGAAGCGTCCGCACTTCCGTGACCGCCGCGATTACCTGAGCGCGGTAGCTCTCGCCCGTTTCGCCCGGCAGATCCACCACGGCGATCGGCTCGCCGTGCGGCGAAATCACGATCAATGCCGGATAGGTCGTCACGCCGCAGCTCGCGCGCAGCTCCTCATTTTGCTTTTTCGATTCCGCCGTCTGCGCGAGGCGCGAGGGAAAATCGAGCTTCAGAAACGCGAAGTCTCCGACGAACGCATTGACGAAATCCGGATGCGTTGCGACCTCCGCAAGAAAACGCTGGCTCGGCGGCGACCAGTCGGAACCGAGAAACACCGCGAGGATCCGGCCGTGCTGTTTCGCCGCTTGGTTGACCGCATCGGGCAGACTCACGGTCCACGGATCGAACGCCTTCTCGCCGGACTTTTTGGCGTCGACCGAAGCGGAATTGGGCGAAGGCGCGCCGGGGCGGGGGCGTGGCGTGGGCCACGGCTGGTTGGGGGAGAAATCGACGCGCTCCACCTTGCCGTTGGCGAGCGTGACGCTGCCCTGCGGGTAGTTGAGGATTTCCTTCGCGCCGAGCTGCGACTGGCCCGTCGGCCAGCCGTAGGCCTTAATTACCTCGTCCTTGCTGGCGCCGGGGCCGGCGACCGGGCGCGTGTCTGCCGCGCGGACGCACGCCAACAGCGCTCCGGCGAAACAAATCGACCGGAGCAGCGCGCGGAGCGTTGAGGGTTGGAGTCGAACCACCTCTCTTACATCGGCCACACGCCGCAATAATTCAACGCCAAGCTGCCAAAAAATCGCCCGCTCCCGCCCCTTAAAACAGCGAAAACTGCTGCGGCCCGTCGCACTCGCCCGGCCACACCGCCGGCGGCGGCACCGACGTCGACTGTGCGCCGGCAATCGTCTGAAAAAGGCGCGCGAGCGGGGGTGCGAAATCGTCATTCGGATGATGCACGAAGAAATAGACTTCGCGCCCCGCGCCGAGCCAGCGCGCCACGATCGCCGCCCAGTCGCTTAGCGCACCTTCGTTTTTTTCAATCACCGGATCGCCGACGAAACGGACAAACGGTCGCGGGCCGGTCGCCGTCGTGCGCCGCGGCAGACGGGGTTTGCGTTGCTTGGATTCCGCCGTGTGTGCGTCGGTGGCGAGCGAGGAGTGGACCGCGACGGTATCGAAGTTCACGCGATCGATGCCGAGTTCGCTGAGCAGGGTGTCGAGCGATCGCTCGTCTTCGCCGCCATCGAAAAAACCCGGATGGCGCACCTCGACCGCGAAATGAAATTCCCTCGGCAAGGCGCGCAGGTATTGTTCCAAATTGCGCAGCCGCGCCGGCCCAAACCGATCATGCAACTGGATGAAAAACGGCCCCAGTTTTTCGCCGAGCGGCGCCATCCGGTTGAGGAATTCATTTGTCGCGGCCGCGGCGCCGATGAGCTGCAACTCGTGCGTGATCACCTTAGGGAATTTCCAACAGAAACGCAGGTGCGCTGGCGACTCGGCCGCCCAGCGGGCGACTGTCTCCGCCTTCGGCACGCCGTAGAACGTCGTGTTGCCCTCAATCGCGTTGAAGACCTGCGCGTATTGCGGGAGGTAGTCGGACACGGCCGCATCACGCGTGTAAAGCGTGCCGCGCCACGGGGCGTGAGACCAGGCGGGCAGGCCGAGATGAAATTTTCCCGGCGCACTCACTTCATCGTCATCAGCGCCGCGTAGGTCTCGATCCCGTCCCAGAGAAACTGCACCTTCACGTTTTCGTTTTCGGCGTGCTGGTTGTTGTCGGCATTGACGATCGGCACCGTGAGTAGTTTTGCGCCGAGCAACTGCTCGATCGTGATCAGCGGGAGCGTGCCGCCCGTGGTGGGGAGTTGTACGACGGGATAATCGACGGTCGACTGCACCGCAGCGACGACTTGCCGGGCGATCGGCGAATCGAGCGGCGTCCGTTGGGCATTGTTGCCCGCCGATTTTTGATCGATGCGAATGAGCCGGGCGTAACGCGCGCGTTCCTCGTCGGTCGGGTCGTGGTCGATCACGCGCCAGCCCTGCGCCTGGATGTGTGTGATCACTTTTTGTACCTGACGCTGCGCGTCGTTTCCGGGCACGAGCCGCAGATCGAGCGCGGCGCGCGCGACGGTCGGGATTACGTTGGCGGCCTGCGCACCGACGTTCGCGCCTTGAATGCCGTTGATGTTAAGTGTGGGTAACGTGAAGCCCTCAAAAAGCGTGCGCCCCTGCGTCTCTGGCCGCGCGAGGCCGAGCTCGCGCTGCAACTCGTCCTCGACCGACGGAATCGCGGCGATCGCTTTTTGCTCGGCGGGCGTGAGCGGAATCACGTCGTCGTAAAATTCCTTGATAAGCACGCGACCGTCGTCGTCCTTCATTGTCGCGAGCAGGCGGACGAGCTGCCACGACGGATTCGTCGCCCAATTGCCATAGTTGCCGCTGTGCAACGGTCGCTTCGGGCCGAAGACGGTGAGGCTCATGTTCACGTCGCCGCGCACGCCGAACGCGACCGCCTTTTTGCCCGAGGGATGGCACGGACCATCGAGAATCAACCAGAGATCGGCGCGCAACATCTCGCGGTTCGCCTCGATCGTCGCGGCGAGATTGGGCGAGCCGAGTTCTTCCTCGCTGTCGAAAAAGAATTTCAGATTGGCTGACGGTTTCGCGCCGGCGGCGGTGAGCGCGGCGTAGGCGTTGAGGATCGTGAAGACGCCGGCTTTGTCGTCGGCGCTGCCGCGCCCGGTGAGACGCCACGCCGGATTGACGGGGTCGCCGGATTTCCAACCGGTCACGATTTTTCCGCCCTGCTCGACGGGCGCGGTGACGAACTGTGGATTGAAGGGCTCCCAGCCCGGCGCCCACTGTGCGGGATTGACCGGCTGGCCGTCGAAGTGCGCGTAGAGCATCACGGTCTTCGTCGCGCCGGGCACTTTGACCTCGCCATAAACGATCGGGTTGGTGTTCGGCGCGGGCAGCGTGAGCAGGCGCGCGTCGGCGCCGCGTTTCTGGAGCATAGCGACAATGAAGTCGGCGTTGCGACGGATGTTCGCGCGATCGATGGTGATGTTAGGGATGGCGAGAAACGCGCGATACTCGTCAATCAGCTCGCACTCGTGCGCGACGCGCCAGGCGCGGACCTTTTCCTGCAACGGGGAAACGGCGAAGAGCGGAGCAATTGAAAGCAGAAACAACGGGACGAAGCGGGAGAGCGACATGACAGCCAGCTCGCAGATTTTTCAGAATTTGGCGAGGCCGCGAAACATCTTGCTTATAGCTTCCACTGCACGCCCACGTTGCAGTCGACCCCGCTGCGTTGAAAATCGTTCATGTGGGCGTGCGTGCCGGCGTAGTGGCGCTGCGGCACATCGAAGAGATTGGTCGCGCCGACGGTGAGTCGCGTGTTTTTCCCGATTTTGTAGTTGGCGCTGAGTTCGGCGTCCCACGCGCCCTCGAGGTAATTGTCGAGACCCGGCGCGATGAGGTCCTCCCACCAGAGCGAGCGGTAGCGGACTGAGCCCTCGAGCGAGAGTTTGCCGCGCTCGAAGTGAAAGGTGACGCTGCCCTGATAGTTCGCCTGATCGGGCAGCGGAAACGTTTCGCCGGGCCGCGTGGGGTAGTGCGCCTCGCCGTGGGTGTAGCTGTAGTTGACGATCAGCGAGCCGGTGCCGAGCGCGTGCGGTAGGTCCCAGTTCGGGCTCTGCCAGTTGGCCTCTACGCCCATCGCGAGCGCGGAGTCGCCGTTGACGCGGTTGAACTCGATGAACGAGCCGAGATCGCCGATCGTCACGGGGCTCTGTGTGTCGGCGATGAAGTGATCGATCTTTTTGTAGAACAGCGAAAGCGAGAAGAGCCCGCGCCGATCGCTGTAATGATCGAGGGAAAGATCGAAGTTGGTCGCCTGGTAGGGTTTGAGGTGCGGGTTGCCGGCGCGGCTGCGATGATCCACGAAGCTGATCGTGCGGAAGGGCGCGACATCGGCGTAGTTCGGTCGCGAGAGCGAGCGGGTGACCGAGCCGCGCAAGATCCAACTCGCGCTTGGATCGTACCGGAGGTGAAAGCTCGGTAGCGCTTCGACATAGCTTTGCGCGCCGCGCGCAGGCGTGAAGCCGAGAAAGTCTCCGGCGGGCGAGAAGACCATCTGGTTGCCCTTGCCTGTGGTGCGCGTGGCCTCGACGCGGACGCCGCCGAGCAGCGTCCACCGGCCCAGTTTTATTTTGCCCATGCCGTAGAGTGCGCCGACAGTCTCCGTGACGGTGTAGTCGCTGCTGCCCGAATTGATCGCCGTCTGCGTGATGTCGGGCGAGAAGTTCGCGGGCGTCGCGCGGACAAGCGCCGCAACGGCATCGGCATCGGGCACCGGTCCGAAACGATTGCCGGTGGTCTTGAGCGTGACGTAATTGGTTCCGACCAGGCCCGACATTGTGAACGGCAGGGTGCCGGCGTCGAAGACATCGCGATCCGTGTTCACGGTGCGGTGGCGTTGCTGGAGTTTGCCGCCGAACTTCACGTAGTCGCCGACGCGCGAGGCATCCGACGGACTGACTTTGATGTTGAACTTCGCCGAGGCGTCCTCGTCGCGCGTGTCGCTGCTCGTGATCGTGAGATAGTTGAAGCGGTAGTGCGCGGCGTCGTTGAGGCTTGTGGTGTCGGCGGGATCCGTCCCGTCGACGAGGGTATAGACCGGTGCGAAGGCGTTGGCGGAAAAATCATAGCTGGTGCGATAGGTGTGATCGCTGAGGAATACGGTTTCGCGCGTGTGCGGCTCGGCCTCGTGCGTGAACGCGTAGCCGAAGGTCACATCGGCGGCTAAGCGACCGACCTCGGTCTTGCCGCCGAAGGAAAAATTCGTGGCGTCGCGCTGGGTGGTCTGGCGCTGGTCGCGGCGGCTAAGCGGGACGCCGGAAAACGTGCCCGAGGTCGGCGTGAGCGCAAGCACGGTGCCGGCGGCGGGGTTGGTGTCGTTCAACTCGCGGTTGCGCTGCGCCCAGTCGCGGCCGGCGTTGGCGCGCCAGAACAGCGCGGTCGGCCCGAGGCGCGCGTCGACGTTCAGCACGATCGCGGTGCGCTGGCGGTGTTCGAGCGTTGATTCGATCAATGGCAGGGTAAGAGTGGGAATCAATTGCCCGGTGAACGGTGCGGGGCTGGGCGAGGGTTGCGCGGTCCACTCGCGCAGGTCGGAGAGGCGTTCGCGCAACTTGTATTGATCGTCGAAGCTGCAGGTCGCGAGAAGGCTGGCGTTGCGCTCGGTGGCGGAGAAGAACTTGAACGGCTCGACTACCGTTAGGCTGTCGCGCGTGCCGGGGCGCGGCTCAAGGGTGTTGTAGCTGAGTTGGTGTCGGCCCGCCGCCGAGCTCTGTTTCGCAACGGTGCCGCCGGTGTTGATGTTGATCACGCCGCCGACGGCGTCGGACTCCATGTCGGGGGTAAAGGCCTTTGTTACTTCGAGCGACTGCACAATTTCCGGAGGAATGTTGTCGAGGGCGTTGCCAGTGCCGCCCTGCCGCTGACCGTCCACGGTGATGCGGAGCAAACGCTGGTCGAGGCCGCGGACCGAAACTTTCGACGTGCCGTCGCCGCCTTTTTGCACCGCGACGCCCGAGACGTCCTTCATCAAATCGCTGCTGCTCTGCGCGGCGGGCACTTTGAGCGACAGGGCTGCGCCGGAGACCACCTCGGTCAGAGTCTCGGTCGTGGCCTTGGTGGAAAAATTCGTTTCGGCCCCCGCCTTTTCCTGCACGACGACTTTTTCCATCTTCACCGGGTCGTCTTTGGTCGCGTCGCTCTGGCTGGTGTTGTCGGCGGTCGTCTGGACCGTCGAGGGAGGTGGGGGCGCTGAAGTCGCTGGTTCGGCGCCGAACGATTTTGCGATCCAGCAAGCCGTCAGCACGACGGCGAGGATGCTGGGGAGCGAACGAGTTGTCGGGTGAATCATGTTGATCGTGAGGACATCGCGGCGTGGATCCGGTGGTCAACCTCGCAACCGCCCCCGGCCGCGGCCAGTCCTTTTCGATGACAAGTCAGTCATCAGAATATTTTCCGTGCGCCGCCGCGCCGCGCCGCTCAGCTTGGCCGCGCGTGACCGAACTCCTGCATCAACTCAAAGTAACCTTTGGCTATTCGACGTTCCGTCCGCTCCAGCGCGAAATCATCGAGGCAACGCTGGCCGATCAGGACGTGTTTGCCCTGCTCCCGACGGGTGGCGGTAAGTCGCTCTGCTTTCAGCTCCCGGCGCTAGTACGTGACGGCCTGACCGTCGTCGTCTCACCGCTGATCGCGCTGATGAAGGATCAGGTCGATGCGATGCAGGCGAGCGGCGTGGCGGCGACATTTCTTAACTCCACGCTCGACGAAAAGGAGGCCCGCTCGCGTCTAGCTGGACTGCATCGCGGACAGTTCAAGCTACTCTACGTCGCGCCTGAACGGCTAATGCTCGATTCGTGGGCGGAGAATTTGAAGGCATGGAACGTTGCCTGCATAGCGATCGACGAGGCGCATTGCGTGTCGGAGTGGGGCCATGATTTTCGCCCGGAGTATCGCCAACTCGCGAAGCTGCGCGTGGCCTTGCCCAACGTGCCGCTGATGGCGCTCACCGCAACTGCGACGGAGCGCGTGCGCGCCGACATCATCACGCACCTCAAGCTGCGCGAACCGCAGATTTTTGTCGCGAGCTTCAACCGCCCTAACCTCACCTACCGCGTTGTCCCGAAGGATCAGCCGGCGAAGCAGATCATTGAGTTTGTGCGCAAGCGGGAGCATGAGTGCGGTATCATCTATTGTGCGAGTCGCGCCACCGCGGAACGTGTCGCCGAGTCTCTGTCCGGTCGCGGCTTTCTGGCGCGACCTTATCACGCTGGACTCGATGCCGACGAACGAGCGCGCAACCAAGAGCAGTTTCTCCGCGACGACACCCGCATCATGTGCGCGACGATCGCGTTCGGCATGGGCATCAACAAGCCCAACGTTCGGTGGATCATCCACCACGATCTGCCGAAGAACATCGAGGGCTACTATCAGGAGACGGGGCGCGCCGGCCGCGACGGTTTGCCGGGCGACTGCCTACTGTTGTTCAGCGCGGGCGACATCGCGAAGCAGACGCACTTCCTCGATGAGATTACGGATGAACAGGAACAGCAAATTGCTCGCTCGCAGCTCCGCCAGATTGTGCACTACGCGGAAGGCGCCGGCTGCCGTCGAGCGGAGCTGCTGGAGTATTTCGGCGAACATTTCCCGCTAGATAACTGCGGTGCCTGCGACAACTGCATGGAGCCGCGCGAGACCTATGACGGCACGATTGCCGCGCAGAAATTTCTCTCGTGTGTTTATCGCATCCGACAAAACAGCCGGTTCGGCGTCGGGCTGAATCACATCATCGAGGTGCTCACCGGCGCCGATACCGAAAAGATCCAGCGCTGGGGGCACGATCGCCTGACGACCTACGGCATCGGCAAGGAGCTTTCGCGTCCCGCATGGGCCTCGGTCGGTCGCGAGCTCATGCGCCTCGGCTACGTCGGCATCGACGAGGGCGAATACGCCACGCTCAACGTAAGTGAGGAGGGCATGGCCGTCCTCCGTGCCCGGTCGCCGATCACGCTGACGAAGCCGATGGATTTTCCGAAGGCGAAGCGCGTCGTGCGCCGCGAAGGCGACATCGCGTGTGACGAAATTCTTTTCGAGCGCCTGCGCACGCTCCGTAAAAAACTCGCCGACGAACGCAGCGTGCCCGCCTACATCATTTTTGGCGACACCACGCTCCGCGCCCTCGCGCATTTTTATCCGACCAGCATCGATCAGCTCGAAGGGATCCCGGGCATCGGCGAAAAGAAACGCGCCGAGTTCGGCGAAATCGTCACCGACGAGATCGCGGATTACCTGAAAACGAATTCGCGGATGGCGTTCGACTGAGCTCGGCGAAGCGTTGGCCGGGAATTGCCTTTGCCAGCGAGATTGATGTTTTGAGCGGTATGCGACGCTTCATCTTCGTTGGATTATTTCTAGCCGTGGGAATCGCCCTTCGTGGGGCCGAGTCCGCGGCGCCGCCCCAGGTAAAGTCGCTGAAGATCACCATTCTCTCGACGATGTTGGCCGATATTACGCCGGGCCTGCCGGACGGGAAAACGATCGGGGAGTGGGGCTTCGCGGCGCTCGTTGAGGTCGATGGCCACCGGCTTCTCTTCGACACCGGCGCTCACACCGACGTCGTTTTGCGCAACGCCCAGTCATTGAACATCGATTTGACGACTGTGCCGGAGGTCGTGCTGAGCCACTCGCACTGGGACCACACCATTGGGTTTCTGCCGCTGCGGCGTTCGGTCGCGGCCAAGGCGCCGAGGGCGCTCGCGCGCACGTATGTGGGCGCGGGAATTTTCGCGGCGCGCGCCGAATCGAAAAATTCCCCCACGGAAAACGTCATGTCCGACATCAAGGCTGAGTATGAGGCTGGCGGCGGATCGTTCGTGGTGTGCGACCAGTCAGTGCAGATCTTTCCGGGCGTCTGGCTCACGGGTCCGGTGCCACGTCAATTTCCCGAGCGCAACTGGAGCGGTGCCGGCGTCATCGTCACGCCTGCCGGTCGCGTGGAGGATAATATCCCGGAGGACATGTCGCTCGTTTTCGACACGGCGAGCGGCCTGGTGATCTTGACCGGCTGCGGCCACGCGGGCGTGATCAACATCTCGGACTACGCTCGCGCCATCGTGCGACCGGCGCGCGTGCACGCGTTGATCGGTGGAATTCACCTTTTCAACGCGTCCGACGAAAATCTAAAATGGACCGGCGACAAGCTGCGCGAGTTCGGTTTGGAGAATCTGATCGGCGCGCACTGCACGGGCGTCGAGACCGTCTACCGACTGCGACACGATCTCGGGCTCGATCGCACGCACGCGGTGGTCGGCGCGGTTGGGGCGAGCTTCGAGTTGGGGCGCGGTATCGCTCCCGGCAACATCGCGAGGTAGGTGGAATGTCCACAGCCGCGATTCCCGTTGCGCGGGGTCGGGGGCGGCTTAAACTCTCACTCGCTATGCCGAGCTTGCGCCTTGTCACGTTTAACATCGCGCACGCCCGCGGCCTGAATCCAATCCAAGGCCTCACGTCGCAGGCCAAGTTGCGGGCCAACCTGCGCCGCATAGCGCAGTTGCTTGAAGGGCTCGCACCCGACGTCGTCGCGCTGCAGGAGATCGACGAGCGTTCGCGCTGGGCCGGCAACTTCGATCATCTCGACTACCTGCGCGTGCACACCCGTTTCGCGCACAGTGTTTTTGGGATCAACAACCGCCGCACCGGCCTGCTCAATCTCAGTTATGGGAACGCCGTTCTCAGCCAGCACGCAATCCGCGCGTCGGAAACGGTCGTGTTTGGCCAGCGGCGAATGGGCGAGAAGGGTTTTCTCTATGTAGAGCTTGATGTCGGCGGACGCTGCGTGCCGCTCGTCAACCTGCACCTCCATCACCGCTCGCGCGCCCAGCGGCTCAAGCAGCTCGATCTTCTGACCGCGTGGCTGCGCGAGAAGCATAAGCTGCACGGAAAATTGTGGTCGATGCCGCCGATCGTCTGCGGTGATTTCAACAATGCCCATCTCCGGGTCGATGCCACGGCGTCACTCCTCCGGCATCTCGCCCCCTACGGCGCCTACACGCTGCATCCGCAGACGGGGCGGACGTTTCCCTCCGTGCTGCCGGCGCGGACTCTCGACTACATTTTTCTGCCGCCCCAGTGCGGACGCGTGCGTTGTGAGATCGTCCGCAGTTTCGCCTCGGATCACCTTCCGGTGCTCGTCGAGTTTGAGTTGAAATGAGCCGGGAGGGAGTCGTCGAACCCAGTGAACCGAACCCCGACCGCTTTTTCTGATGCGTGATAAAATTTTCAGTTTCTTCCAAAACCTCGGACCCAACGGCCTGCTGTTGAATTTTTTTGCGCTTGCCGGCTTCGTGCTCGCACTGCTGCTCGTCGCGCGGCTGATGGGCGAGAAGCGCGCACCAGCCAATACCTTTGCCTGGCTCCTTGGAATTGTGCTGCTCCCGTGGGTTGGGGTGCCGCTCTATCTGCTTTTTGGCGGCCGCAAGCTGCGCCGGCTTGTCCTTCGCAAGTTGCCCGTGCTGCCCACGCTGCCCGTTGCGATCGGCCGTGAAGCCGAGTCCGTTCACACGCCGGTCGCACAAACCATCGTATCCGCCGGAGCGCCGCCGCCCGTGGCCGGTAACACCATCGAATTTTTGGCGCACGGCGAGGAGGCCTATGTCGCCCTCGAAAAGCAGATTCGCGGGGCCCGCCATGCAATTCACATCACCACGTTTATCCTCGGGCGGGACGACACCGGCCGGCGACTTGTCCGGCTTCTCGCCGAGCGAGCGCGCGAAGGTGTGAAGGTTCGGCTGCTGCTCGACTCACTCGGCTCGTGGTTCACCGGCGCCGGTTTCACGCACCGGTTGCGAAAGGCCGGCGGCGAGATCGCGCGCTTCATGCCGGTGCTGCCGTTCTCTTCCCGCGGTTCCGCCAACCTGCGAAATCACCGCAAGATCGCCGTGTTTGATCACTGCACCGCGATCATCGGGGGCCACAACCTCGCCCGCGAATACATGGGGCCGCATCACTTTCGGAAACGCTGGCAGGACTTCGGTGCGGTCATTTCGGGCCCCGCCGCCGCGCTCCTCAACGACGTTTTCATTGCCGACTGGTGTTTCGTCACCGGCCAGTCGGCGGAAAGCTTGCGCGCGGAAACCCCCGCGAGCGTCACGGCGCCACGTGGTCGCTCCGAACTCCAGGTCGTTGCGAGCGGTCCCGATGTGCCCGGCGATCCGCTCTACGAGGGCATCATCTCGATGGTCCAGGAGGCGAAACAGAGCATCTGGATCGTGACGCCCTATTTCATTCCGGACGACGTGCTGTTGCGCTCGCTCATCGTGAAGGCCCGCTCCGGTGTCGCGGTGAATCTGATCGTGCCCGCCCGATCCGATCACCGCATCGCCGACTTTGCCCGCCGGCATTACCTGCGTGAGTTGCTCCGAGCCGGAGCGCGGGTTTTGCTCTACACACCGGGGATGCTCCATAGCAAAGCCCTAATCGTGGATGATCGCCTGGGTCTGATCGGCTCGGCGAATTTCGATTCGCGGAGCCTCTTCGTGAACTTCGAAATCGGCGTTGTCGTCCACACCGCGGCAAACGCCCGGGCCATGAAGACGTGGGCGGAAACGCTCACGCCTCACTGCCGCCCGTTGAAAGCCGACCCGGAAAAAAAGCCCGGGTTCTTCGCCAACCTCGTCGAGGATCTCAGCCGTTTGCTTGCACCGCTGCTCTGATTGTGGTGCCGGTTGCGTTGACGCCCGGGACGTGGCACGATTCTTCCGCATGACCGCCGCTCCTGCCCGCCGCACGCGGCATATTCTTCTGATCGTCGCCCTCGCATTGGCTGCGCTGTTGATTATGCAGCGACTCGAGGCTGGAGGCCAAATCGATCGCGCCGTGAACTATTTTCGCGCCGCCGGCGCCGCGCCATTCTTTGTCGCGATGGCGTTGCTACCCGCTATCGGGTTTCCGATTTGGCCGTTCACGGTCGTGGCCGGCCACGTGTTTGGCCCCACGCTGGGAGTGGCCACGGTCATCGCCTGCGCGATTCTCGCTGAGATGGCCAACATGGCTCTCTGCTACTGGCTCGCGGCACGGGTGCTGCACGGGTGGGCGCAGCGTTTCGCTGCGCGGCTCGGCTACGTGTGGCCCGAGATCCCCACCGGCTCCGCCTGGGAAATCACGTTTCTCGTGCGCATCGTGCCGGGTCCGCCGTTTTTTCTTCAGAGCTATCTGCTCGGCTTCGCCCGCGTGCCGTTTGGGATTTATCTGCTCGTGTCGACGCTCGTGCACGCGCTGTTCGTCGTCGGCACGATTCTGGCCGGCGATGCGCTGGCACGCCACGATCCGCGGACGCTCGCGATCGCCATCGGGGTGTGTGCCGCCGCCGGCGTCGCCGTCTACCGCTTGCGTCGTCACTGGCGCCGCTAATTCCTCGGAGCGGGCGCGTTTTTTAAGACGACCGGTCATTTTGTGCGCAGCGCTCTCCGCCAAGAACTGCGGAGCACTTCGCCAAGGAAGGTGATATGCTCACGGCCACACAGCCTATGAAAATGAAACACCTGATTGCCCCGAGTTTGATCATGCTTGTGTTCGGTCTGCCGATCGCGACGGCGGCGGACGCCAAGGCCAACTGGGAGGAGCACTGCGCTTCCTGCCACGGAGCCGCCGGCCAGGCGGACACGAAGATCGGCAAGAAACTCAAATTGAAAGATTACTCGGATGCGAAAGTGCAGGCCGAACTCATGGACGACGCGATGCTGAAGGCCACGCTCGATGGCGTGATCGTCGACGGCAAAGAGAAGATGAAGGCGTTCAAGGAGAAGCTGAGTGCCGCCGAGGCGAAGGACCTTGTCGCACTGATTCGCACGTTCAAAAAGTAACAGCGCGAATCATATCGCGCCGTTCACGGCGAGCGCTTCAGCCAAACCGCCATGGTCGGCAGCCCGCGATTGTCCCACGCAAAGTAGGGAATCGCGGTCGTGTCGCCGAGCTTGAGTGCCATGACGCCGCCGAACAAATCGGGACGCGGCTGCGCTTCCAGTTTCGCACCGCGCGCCACGGCGAACGCTTCCGCGGGTGTTTTCCACGCCGGATCCTCGACGCAGTAAACAACCGGCCCGCGCTCGAATGCCTCTCGGCCGGCGGTCGCGTTGACGTGATCGTTGGCGCGCACGGTCCGCACGGGCAGATCGAAATTGAGTTCGACGGCATCGCCCGCCCGCCACTCGCGCGTGATCGCCAGATAACCGTGATCGAGCGGCGCGCCCACGTCGCGGCCGTCGATTTTCGCTGACCAGGTAGGTGAAAGGCCATCAGCATACGCGTAGAGATCGGAAGGCACGGGGTGGTTTTGCGCCCAGCCGGGTATGCGCACGCGCAGCATGAATTTCGCTGGCCGCTCCGGCGATACCGCAAGCCGCACGCCGCCTTTCCACGGATAATCGGTTGTCTGGGCGAGCGTCACCTTCGTGCCCGCGATCGTCGCGGAGCCCTCGCTCTGCGCGTAGAAATTCACGAATAACGAATCGTCTTTCACGGCGTAGAAATAGCCGGTGAGCGACGCAAGCGTGCGCATGAGATTCGGCGGGCAGCACGCGCAGCCGAACCACGGAACGCGACCCGCGAAGCCGCTGTTGTTTTTCTTCTGCCCGTCGTAGGCTACGGGATTGGTATAGAAGAACCGATCGCCGGAAATCGAGACGCCGCTGAGGAAGCCATTGAACGCGGTGCGCTCAAACACATCCATGTAGCGCGACTCTCCCGTGAGAAGAAACATGCGGTGCGCCCACTGCATGAGGGCGACGGCGGCGCAGGTTTCATTGTAGCCGTCGAGCGGCAGTTCGTAATCGGCGCCGTAGGCTTCGCCCTTGGCCATCGCGCCCACGCTGCCGGTGAGATACATTTTCCGCGTCGTGGCGCTTTCCCAGATTTTCGTGATGGCGTCGAAGTAGCGCCGATCGCCGGTCAGGGCAGCGACATCGGCCATGCCGGAGTAAAGATAGTTGGCGCGCACGGCGTGGCCGACGGCTTCGGCCTGATCGACGACGAGCTTGTGCCGCTGGTTGTATTCCGGGCCGCCCGGTCCGCGTGCATCGAGAAATATTTGCGCGAGTTTCAGCCAGCGAGCGTCGTTCGTGGCGCGGTAGAGCTTGACCAGACCGACTTCCACGATCTCGTGGCCGGGCGCGATGCGGAGCTTGCCGTCGCCGAAATCGCGCCAGAGTAACTCGGCATTTTTCAAACACACGTCGAGCAGCGTGCGTTTGCCCGTCGCCTGAAAATGCGCGACGCCCGCCTCGTAGAGGTGGCCGGCGCAGTAAAGTTCGTGACTCGACTCCGGATCCTTTTCCCAGCGCTGCAGGCCGATCCATTTGTGGGCGGGCGAATCGGGGTGCATTGTGCGGAAGGTGTAAAGGTAGCCGTCTGGTTCTTGCGCGGCCGCGATCCGCGCGATCCAATCGTCGAGGTGCTTCTCGAGGGCGGCGTCGGGCGACACGCTCAGTGCGTAGGACGCGCCCTCGATCACCTTGTAGGCGTCGCTGTCGTCGAACGGAAAGATCGTGGGCGGGGTATTCTGAAACGTCATTTCTCCCGCTGCGCGGCGGCGCATTGTCTCGGCTGCGAGATCGAAGTTGGCGATGCGCTTCGAGTCTTCGCACTGCTTGAGCGCGAAGGGCACCGTGACGGCGCGGTTCACCTCCTGCCGCTCATGCCAGAATCCGCCGGTCACACGCACCGCGGTAAAAGGCACGGGTTGCACGGGGTAGTCGCTGGCGCGCAAGGCTCCGAGAATTGTAAGAGTCGAGACGAGGAGGGGTATAATTTGGGGTTTCACGATCGACTGGGGTTCAGTTGGCAAATTTCCACGCCGGCTTGAAGTCGCGCGGAAGTTTCTCCTGCAACAGCAGCACACGCACCATCTCAATCGGCATCGTGCCGCCCTTGAGGATCGTGTCGTGAAATTGCAGGTCGGTCATCTTGCCGGCGTCGACGAGCGTGCGGTGCAGCTCGCTGAGCTGCAGTGCGCCGAGCATGTAGCCAGCTTGGTAGAGCGGTGACCACTGGCCGTTGAACGAGCGGCGCACCTCGCCCGTCGCGCTCGCGCGCTCGTGGCCCACGCGATCGACGAGGAAATCCACGCACTGCTGCGGCGTCCATTCGCCGAGGTGAAACTTCAGCGAGAAAATAATCCGTGCGCAGCGGTGCGCCCGCCAGAAGAGCGCGCCGATCCGATCTTCCGGCGTGGAAATGAATTTTCGATCCCACAGGTAGAACTCCCACCAGAGCGACCAGCCTTCGATCCAGAACGGGGTGGAGAAGAGGTCGCGATGCTGGTTCGAGCGGGCGCGCGAGTAGAATTGCAGATGGTGACCGGGGACGAGTTCGTGAAACACCGTGGCGCGCGCGAAGTGGCGGTTGTTGGCGCGGAGGCTCTGGATTTTTTCCTCCTCGCTCATCGTGTCGGTCGGGAACGAAACGAGGATGTCGTTTCCGCCCAGGAAAAATGGCGCGACCTTCTGCTGCTCCGGCGACATCATCAGCATCCGCCACATGTCACTCGCGAGCGGCGGGACGGTGACGAGGTGGTTGTCTCGCACATAGCGTGTCGCTTCGAGCGCGAGATCGCGGATGAGTGCGGGTTGATCGCCGGGCGCGCCGTGATCTTCCTTCACCATTTCAAGGGCAGCTTTCCAGTTGTCGCCGAGACCCATGTCCCGCGCGGCGCGCTTTAACTCGGTGTCCACCCACGCAAATTCCTTTTCGGCGATCGCGATGAGTTCCTCCGGCGAGTAGGCAATCATTTCGTTCTCGAGGTCCGCGAGGAGTCCTGTGCGTCCGATCGGATCGCCGATGATCGGTTCGTCTTTCGCCTTCGGATCGATGCCAGCGACTTTTTCGCGGAGGAGCTTTTGGTAATCCTCAAGCGCCGTCGCGGCCTGCTTGTGTGGCTCGCGCGCCCACCAACTGAACGTCGGATCGTAGCCGTCATAGAATTTGAACCAGTCTTCAAACGTCTTCGATAGTTCTGCGAGGCGGTTCGCGGCGCGCAGCGCTACAACTTTGCTCGGCGCAGTGGAGGTGGACTTTTCCGCGGGCGGCTTGAGTGCGGCTTCAACGGTCGCTTTGGTGCGCTCGATCGACGCGCGGATTTGATCGACTGCCTTGGCGGCGGCGGCGGCGTCCATCGGCTCCATCGTGCGGCGCGTTTCCTGCAGGCGCGCGATATCTTCGGCGAACGGTAGCAGGGGCGCCATTTCGATTGAGCGCTGGGCTTCGCGATCAAGGAGGCGCAGTTCGTGTGTGAGGCGGGTGCGGAGCAGGGTGTAGTCGATGCGGCCGTCGACGCTGAGTTTTTCGAAATCAACTTGGCCGAGTTTGTCCTGCCATGTTTGGAAAAACTCGTGCATGCGCTGCGCGTGCAGCGTCGAGCCCTTCACCGAATAGAAGCGCTCGACCTCGGCCCGATCGGTGACGAATCGCTCGACGAGTTCACGGAGCTCACTCGATTGGGTCGCCGCGAGCGCGGCGACATCGGGCACGTAGTCGGCGGTGGGGCGGGTCGGAGCCGGGTTAGGCTCCACGGCAAGCACGACCGAGGCGGACGCGGCGAGAACCGCGAGAGGGCGGAGCAGGGGCGACATGCGTCGACTCCATGCGCGACGGTCGGGCGCGTCAACGTGGCAGAGAGTGGGGGACGCCTCTCCGACCCGACCTTGGTTTGAGTCGCGATTTGTCCTGGAACTCAGAACGCCTCGGAGAGGCGTCCCTACCAGTGCTCGCTATTTTCCACCCAGCTTGCGTGCGAAGAAGTCGAGTTGCGTGCGCAACACGTGCGCGCCTTTTGCGCGGCTGCCTGCGGCGCCGTGGCGCTCGCCGGGGTAGAGCATCAACTCGAAGGCGATGTCCTTCTTTTGCAGCGCGGCGATCAGGCGCGTGCTGTTCTCGAAGATGACGTTGTCGTCCGCCATGCCGTGCATCAACAGCAGCGAGCCGGGCTTCAGGTTTTCGAGGCGATTGAGCACGTCGGACGCGGCGTAACCGTCTTTGTTTTCGTCGGGCGTGCCCATGAATTGCTCGGTATAGTGCGTGTCGTAGAAGCCCCACGCGGTTGGCGGCGCGCCGGAAATCCCGGCAGCAAACGGCGTGTTGGGCACCGTGAGGAGTTGGTTCACCATGAATCCGCCATAGCTCCAGCCGTTCACGCCGATGCGCGTGGCATCGACAAACGGCAGCGTTTTAAGAAATGCCACGCCGACGAGTTGATCCTCGACTTCGACGGTGCCCATGCGGCGATCGAGCGCGGTCTTGAAAGCCACCGAGCGATTCGTCGAGCCGCGGTTGTCGAGTTTGAAGATGACGTAGCCCTCGGTCGCGAACACTTCGTCGCGCAGGCCGCGCCAGTTGCGCATCACGCGTTGCGCGTGCGGCCCGCCGTAAACCTCGACGATGACCGGATATTTTTTCGCCGGATCAAAACCCACGGGGGTCGTCAACGCGTAGTGCAGCACCTGTCCGTCGGCGGCCTTGAGCGTGCCGAACTGCGGCACGCGGTGCGTCGCGAGGTAGGGCGCGTAGGGGTGCGTGGCGTTGAGCGCGTTCTCCTCGATCCAGCGGACGCGTTGGCCGGTCGGATCGTAGAGCGCGGTCTGCGGCGGCGTTCCCGGATCGGAGTAGGTGCCGACGAACGCGCCGCTGCTCGCGAACTTCGCCGTCCACCAGCCGCCGGCCGTCGTCAGCGCCTGCGGCTCGGCGGTCGTGCGATACGAGACCGCGTAGAGGCGGCGCTCGATCGGGTTGGCGCTCGAGGCGCCGAAAAACACGAGGCCGTGCGCCTCGTCGACCTCCGCGACCTCGTCGAGCGGCCACTCGCCGTGTGTGACTTGCGCGAGGAGTTTTCCGTCGGCCGTATAGCGGTAGAGATGCTTGTAGCCTGAGCGCTCCGAGGCCCACAGAAACGTCCCGTCCTTCAGCGGGCGGAAATCGTCGTTGAGCTCGATCCAGTGCGGACTCGTCTCGGTGAGAAGAACGTTGCCGCGGCCTGTCGCCGGATCAAAGGCGAGCAACTCGAGCGCCTTCTGATCGCGGCTCTGGCGCTGTACGAAGAGCGTCTGGCCGTCCTTGGACCACGCGACGCGCGCGACATAGATGTCCTTGTTAGCACCGAGATCGATCGGTGTTTGGCGGCCGCTGGTGCGATCGTAGACGAACAGATCGACGATGGCGTTGGGGCGACCGGCGCGCGGATAGCGTTGTTGCACGACGGTCGTGCCGGTCGGACCAATATCGGCGCGCGGGATGATGTCGACCGGGCTCTCGTCGACGCGAGCGAACGCGATCCGGGACTCGTCGGGCGACCACCAGTAGCCGGTGAACCGGCTCATCTCTTCCTGCGCGATAAACTCGGCGACACCGAACGAGAGCGTGTCTTTGCCCTCTGACGTGACCGCGATTTCGGCGCCGCCCGCGATGGGGCGGATAAACAAATTCTGGTCGCGCACGTAGGAAACGAAATTCCCCTGTGGCGAAACCTTCGCGTCGATCTCGTCGGAGGGCGTATTGGTGAGGCGCGAAACTTTGCCGTCGGCGACCGTCACGAGATAAAGATCGCCGTCGAGCGGCACGAGGATGAAGCGGCCCTGCTTGTCCCAACTGTAGTCGATCACCCCGCGGACGGCGGCGACGCGCGCGCGTTCGCGGCGGGCTTTCTCGGCCTCGGACAATTCCTTGGTGGCGGACGAGAGCGCGTTGGCATCGATCAAACGGTAGGGCTCGCCGCCGGCGACGTTGATCGCCCAGAGGTCCTGGATGTTGGCTGCGTCGGGCTTCGCCTTCAGGTAGGTCACGCGGGAACCGTCGGGCGACATCGCGGTGCCGCGCGCCGTCGGCCCGGCGAGATCGGGGTCGGAGAACAAACGCTCGGGCGTGAGTTTTTCGGCAAAGGCGGAACCGCAAAGCACGACGCCAGCCGCGATCGATCGGACGAACGTTTTGATCATGGTCGCGTCGGTAGCGGGCGGGCGGGGGTTGTCAGCAGCGAAGGTGGGTGAGGTATTTATAGGCTCGCGGCGGTAGCTCTAGAGATCTTGTCTCAGAGAGCGGGCTCGTTCGGCCCGTTTCCAGTTTTGCCCATGACTCCATCGGACTCTGCGACCACGCGCGTCGCGCCGGATTGGCGAATCTCGCTGCCGACGGTGCTGCTGATTTTTGGCGTCGCGCTGAGTTGCTCCACGGCATGTATCACGAGCGCAATTGTGGAGCGTGCATCCAGTAAGATCGCGTCCGCGAATCAACGACGGGAGGTGCGCGAAAAAATTCATCAGATGCTTGAGCCGCTGCTGCCGCCGAGCGGAGCTGGTTCGCCGGAATTGGAAATAGGCGATGAGGATTCTCCCCGCCGGATCACGCTGACCGGACGGTATGCAGCCGGTTCAAGCGAACGCTTTTTCGCGGCGGTGCGCGCGCTTTACGGTTCGGTCTTAAGCTTTGACCGTGAGGTTGTCGCACAAATCTTCGATAACTCAAAGTCGCCGCCAGCCTTGCTCGCGACTGGCACGTTTCACCCGGCCTCAGAGCTAAAGGCGCGACTAACGCCCTTGCTTCCGTCAGCGGCCAATGTGGAGGGTGAAATCAGTCTGTCGGTGGTCGCGGAAGGCCAAGCGCGGATGATCGTTTTTGCTGATGGAAATTTTTCGTTTGAGGAGGCGAGGGAGTTTGCGGCCCACGCCGCCAAATTTAGGGAAGAGTTTTCTCCCGCTCCGAATATTTCGGTTTTCGTCAACGCGCCCATCCGCCGCGGCGTGCCGCAGAAACTGATCGGGCGCTTCGATTTTCCGTAATCAGCGCGGTCCCGGTTTTGCCG
The DNA here is from genome assembly GCA_903896015.1 of uncultured Opitutia bacterium. Lineage (GTDB taxonomy): Bacteria > Verrucomicrobiota > Verrucomicrobiia > Opitutales > Opitutaceae > CAITWF01. The sequence goes on from CAITWF010000099.1 coordinate 21,912, forward strand.
CGGCTGCGAAAAGCCAATGACATATCCCGTTTATTTTCACGCCTTCGGGGTAAGCTCGCATCCGCACTTGGTCTTTGAGTCGTTGGGCTATTTCGCCGGCGCACGATTTTATTTTGCGGCGCGACGAAAGGCGATCACAACGGGCGAAGGTGCGCTTACGCTGGAGAAAAATCTCTGGCTGCTCGTCGGCTGCGTCTTCGGCGCTTGGGCGGGCTCGAAGATTTTGGCGTGGCTCGAAATGCCGCAGCACTATCTCGCCATCGCGCGCGCGAACCCGCTCGCGCTCATGGGCGGAAAGACGATTGTCGGTGGTTTGCTCGGCGGGTGGGCGGGAATCGAGTTCGCGAAGAAACTTCTTGGCGTCATGCATTCGACCGGTGACGCGTTTGTCTGGCCGCTCGCGATCGGCACGGCGATCGGGCGGCTCGGGTGTTTCTTCACCGGGCTCGATGACCACACGTATGGGGTCGCGACCACGCTGCCGTGGGGCGTGGATTTCGGTGACGGCGTCGCGCGGCACCCGACTCAGCTCTACGAAAGCGCTTTTGTGCTCCTGCTCGCGACAGCGATCGAGATGGCTACGCGCGCGCGGGCACTGCCGAGCGGGGCGCGTTTCCGGCTCTACTTCGCCGGGTATTTTACCTTTCGTTTCGCCGTGGAATTCATCAAGCCACGAGAAACGCCGCTCCTCTCGCTGAGCGCGATCCAACTCGCGAGTCTCGTAGGCATCGCGCTGTCGCTCGTGACAATGCGCCGCCTCTCGGCCGGGGAAAAAATCGAGAATCTAAAATCTAAAAGTTCTCATGGATCGTCCCTATCTTTACGCTGAGCTCACCAATTCGATTTGCTCGCACTGCCTGCGCAAGGTGGAGGCGAAGGTGTGCACCCAGGACGAGAAGGTGTTTCTCCACAAACGCTGTCCGGAGCACGGCAGCGAGCGCGTGCTGATTTCGACGGACGTCGATTACTGGCACCAGACGCGGCGTTTTCTGAAACCCGGGCAGATGCCGCGCGCGTTCAACACGCCGATTCGCTACGGCTGTCCCTACGACTGCGGCCTCTGCGCCGATCACGAGCAGCACTCGTGTCTCACGCTGCTCGAGGTGACCGACGCGTGCAATCTCTCCTGCCCGGTGTGCTACGCGGAGTCGTCGCCGAAGCGCACGACGCACCGGTCGCTCGCGCAGATCGAGTTCATGCTCGATGCGATCGTGCGCAACGAAGGCGAGCCCGACATCGTGCAGATTTCCGGCGGTGAGCCGACGATTCACCCGCAGTTTTTCGAAATTCTCGACGCCGCGAAACGCCGTCCGATCAAGCACCTCATGCTGAACACGAACGGCCTGCGGATTGCGAACGAACCCGGCTTCGCCGAGAAACTTGCCGCCTACGGCCCCGGCTTTGAAATCTATCTCCAGTTCGATTCGCTGCGCGCCGATCCGATACGGGCGCTGCGCGGGGCCGACCTGCTGGAGACGCGCCATCGTGCGCTGGAGCGGCTCAACGCGCTCAACCTTTCCACCACACTCGTCTGCACGCTCAAGCTGGGTCTCAATGACGACGAACTCGGCGCGATCGTCGATTTCGCGCTCACGCAACGCAGCGTGCGAGGCGTCACGCTCCAGCCGATCCAGCACGCCGGCCGCGTCGAGTCGTTCGACCCCTCGCGCGATCGGCTCACGCTCGGTGGCGTGCGGCAGAAACTGCTGGCGCAGACGAAGGTGTTCCGGCCCGACGACATCATCCCGGTGCCGTGTCACCCCGACTGCCTCGCGATGGGCTACGCGCTGAAAATCGGCGGCAAAGTCACGCCGCTCACCGGCATGATCCCGCGCGACACGCTGCTGCAGAGCGAGGGCAGTACGATCGTCTACGAGCGCAATCCGGAGCTTCGGGCCGCGGTGTTTAATTTGTTTTCCACGCATCACTCGCCCGACAGCGGAGCCGAGGCGCTCCGGCAGTTGCTCTGCTGCCTGCCGCTCGTGTCGGCGCCGAAGAGCCTGAGCTACGAAAATGTCTTCCGCGTGCTGATCATCCAGTTTCTCGACGCGCACAACTTCGACGTCCGCAGCGTCAAGAAGAGCTGCATCCACATCGCGCACCCGGACGGACGGATCATTCCGTTCGACACGTTTAATCTGTTTTACCGCGACGGGAAGGAAGCGCGGTTGAAGGAACTGCAGGCGATGCACACCGCGTGACTATGAATGACCAAGCTCCTGAACCGTTCAATAACAAGCCGGAGCAGCCGACGCCAAAGTTGAGCTTTGGTGCCCAAGTATTGGTGGGATTGCTGGTCGGTCTCGGATTTGGCATCGGGTCGGCGATCCTGAAATACAATGATTTTACGCTGTTGTATGCGAAGCTGCTTCTTCTCGCTGCCGTTTTGTTTTGCCTCGTGCCGAGGACACGCGGAGTCGGGGTTGGACTATTACTTGGGCTGGGTCTCTCGGTGTTAATTTTCATCGGGATATGCTTTGCAAATTTCAAGATCTAGTTGGCGCCCGCGACGCTACCAAATGAACGAACCTCCGCTGCTCCCTCCAAACGAGCCCCCGCTGCTTCCGCCGCCGGTTCCGCCTGTGCCGCCGCCGACCGAGCCGGATGGCGACAACGAAGGCTCCATTCTCGCGGGCGTGGGATATTGGGTGGCGATCTTGGTGGCGACCTTCACACTGCTTTCCACGAGCACGATTTTTCTCGCGCTACCGTTGGTCGCGATCGTCGCCGGGATAGTGTGGGTGGTGCGAAATGGGTGGAACCGGACCGCGACCGGCGCGACGATCGCGGTCCTGCTCACCCTCGGGTTGGTGCTCTTAATGTGGAGCATTTGCGGCAACTTTCACTACCAAGGCTGAGCGAATCGCCGCGAAACGTGCGGGCATAGCAGCAAGGTTCGTCACTTTCCGCGACCGGTTTCGGACATGGAGTGCAGACTCGGTGCACCCTCTTCGACTCCGTGCTTCCATCGGCGAACGGTCGGGTCATAACCGATTCGATTCGTTTATTTTCCTTTTCCCGCCATGCCGCCTCCCGATGTCCGCCTGCTCGATTCGCTCCGCCGCATCGGCGCGGTCGCGCCTGAGGTCATCGAGTTGTTTGATTTCCTCGAGGACACACCGCTGTGGATGAAGGACGCGGCGGGGCACTACCAATGGGTGAACGTTTCCTTCCTGCTCAACTTTGGCCTGAATCATCGCGCCGAGGTCATCGGCCGCACCGACTACGATCTTTGCGGCGAGGTGATGGCGAACCAATATCGGATCGATGATGAGCGCGTGCTCAGGGGCGAGCGCATCCTGTCGCGCGTGGAGCTGATCGGGCGTTTCGATCATACCTCGCGTTGGTGCGTGACCTCGAAGGTGCCGTTGCGCGACGCGCAGGGCCGAATCGTCGGCACGGCCGGTGTCACGCGTCCGCTCGGTGAAGCGCCCGCGCGCACGCCGGCGGATTCACCGCTGAGCACGGCGATTCGTTTCATCAGTGAACACTATGGCGAGCGGATAACAAATGAGGCGCTCGCGAAAGCGTGCGGACTTTCCGTGCGGGCGTTCGAGCGTCAATTTCGCGCGGCCTATCATAGTTCGCCGCACGACTATGTGCGCCAGCTCCGCGTGCGGATGAGCTGTAGCCCGTTGGTGTTTTCCAAGAAATCTCTCGCCGCAGTCGCGACGGAATTCGGATTCGCCGATCAGAGCCATTTTACGAAGGAGTTTCGCCGCGTGATGGGCGAAACGCCGCGGGCTTACCGGGCGCGCTGCCAGGGCTGAGACGCGCCGACGTAATTTCACCAAAACTTGCCGCCGCCTTTCTAGGCGTTCGGCGCGGGTTCAACTAGGATGGCCGCTCGCAACCTCACTTGCCTCCACGCGGAGGTTCGTCGAGGCTCACGATACCCCGCCTTGCGCATCACCCCGTGCAGTTTCACCGGCGCCATCCTGGCCGCCGCGGTCGTCGTCGCCGGCTCTGCCGCGGCGGCTCCGGCCGTGTCGTTTAAGAAGAAGGTGATCGACGAGCGATTCTTAGCCGAGAGCATCGCGGTCGCCGACGTCAATCGCGACGGCAAACCCGATCTCATCGTCGGGCCCTATTGGATTCAGGGCCCGGAGTTCACCAAGAAGATCGAGACGCGGGCGGCGCTCGCCTACGACAAGGAGAGTTATTCCGATGCGTTCATCACGGCGGCGATGGATGTCGATGGCGATGGCTGGATCGATTCGGTTCAAGTTGGTTGGCCGGGCCGCGCGGCGCTGTGGTTCAAGAATCCCGGCAAGGCGGGCGGCGACTGGCCGCGTTTTGTGGTGCATCCCGCCGTCGGCACCGAGTCGCCCGAACTCGTCAGCCTCATCGCGGGCCAGGCGCCGGCGCTGATCTTCGCCACGAATAAAAAACTCGGCTACGCCACGGTGGACCGCGCGCACCCGGAAGCACCATGGACGTTTCATGCGATTTCCGGGGAAGGGGAGTGGCAACGCTACACGCACGGCATCGGCGCCGGCGACATCAACGGCGACGGCCGCGCCGACCTGCTTTGTTACAAGGGCTGGTGGGAGCAGCCCGCCTCGCTCGCCGGTGATCCCGAGTGGAAATTTCACCCGGTCAACTTCGGCGACGGCGGTGCGCAGATGTATGCCTACGACGTGAACGGCGATGGCCGTGCCGATGTGATCTCCAGCATTGATGCGCACAAGTATGGTTTGAGTTGGTTTGAACAGATCGCTCCCGCTGCCGGTGCAACCGAGCCGACGTGGCGCGAGCACATCATACTGAGCCGCGACCCTGCCGAAAAAATCAACGACGTCCAATTCTCGCAGCCGCACGCCACCGTCCTCGCCGACATCGATGGCGACGGTCTCCTCGATATCGTGACCGGCAAACGCCACTGGGCGCACGGTTCGCACGGCGATCCCGAATCGACCGCGGCTCCGGTGCTCTACTGGTTCCGCCTCGTGCGCGATCCCGCGACACATGAGGCGCACTATGAACCGCACCTCATCGACAACGACTCGGGGGTCGGCACGAAATTCGCCGTCGCCGATCTCAACGGCGATGGCCTCCCCGACGTCGCGGTCGCGAACAAACACGGAGTTTTCGTCTTCCTCCAGCAACGCACGCCCTGAGTTTTTCGTCTTTCAACTTCTAACCGTCGTTTTTCAACCCCACCCATGGCCCTCTCTTCCGTCCTCGATCTGAAAACCGTCAAGTCGTCCACTCAGGGTATCGTCGAAGCCGAACTCGGTCGCACCGGTGGCTTGCTGCGCCTCGCGCCCGCGTGGGTGCCACGCTCGTTTCTCCAGCCCGGCCTGCGCATCAAACTTCATCCCGACGACACCTACGCCTATGGCCTGAATCGCGGCGGCATCGACGAGCGCTGGTTCGCGTCGACGACCGTCACGGCCAACGAGGGCCGCGCCGCCGATGAAGGTCTCAGCTACTGCGTGATCGGAAAAAAGCGTCTCACACTCCAGCAAGCCGTTGAGGATTGCGGCGCGACGATCGTCGGCAAATCCATCTGGAAGAAATACGGCAAGTGGCCCGTTTACTCGAAGTTCTTCGATAACATGGGACCGATTCCGCACCACATGCACCAGAGTGCGAAGCAGGCGAAACTTGTGGGGCAGCAAGGGAAACCCGAGTCGTATTATTTCCCGCCGCAGCACAACAACGTCGGCAATAATTTTCCCTACACGTTCATGGGCCTTGAGCCGGGCACAACGAAAGCGCAGGTCCGCCGGTGTATCGCGAATTGGAACAAGGGCGACAACGGCATCCTCGATCTTTCGAAGGCGTATCGCCTGAAAGTCGGCAGTGGCTGGCTGATCGATCCGTGCATTCTCCACGCGCCCGGCTCGCTCTGCACTTACGAGCCGCAGTGGGGTAGCGATGTTTTCGGCATGTATCAAAATCTCGTCGAGGGTCGTGAGGTCCCGTGGTCGCTCCTCGTGAAGGATATGCCGAAGTCAAAGCACAAGGACATCGACTTCATCGTCGATCAGCTCGACTGGGAGAAGAACGTCGACCCGAATTTCAAGGACAACCACTACCTCGAGCCCGTGCCCGTTGCCGACACGCGCAGTGAAGGCTACGTCGATCGCTGGATCGTCTACGGCAAAGTCGACGGCGAGCAGTTCTTCACTGCCAAAGAAATCACCATTGATCCGGGCACCAAGTGCACCGTGAAGGACACTGGCGCCTACGGTCTCATTTGTGTGCAGGGCTCCGGTAAAATCAACGGCCAGCCGCTGGTGAGCCCGAAGCTCATCCGTTTCCACGAGCTTACCGAGGACGAATATTTCTGCACGGAGGACGGCGCGAAGGCCGGCGTCACGTTTGAAAACACTAGCAGCACCGAGCCTCTCGTGTGCCTCCGGTATTTCGGGCCCGAAGTAAATCCCACCGCTCCGAAGATGGGTGCCTATCGTCACAAAAAATTCTGAATCAATTTCGTCACCCAACGCTCAACCCAAACTCTTCGTTACCATGTCCGCGAATAACTTCCCCAAACTGCACAACGCGATGTGGCCCGGCCTTGTCGGCAAGAAAGGCATGGGCGGCTCCGAACCTGATATCGATCTCGATACTATGCTCGACCTCACCGCAAAGGCGGACGTCGGCGGCGTGAAGTTCGATGGCGTCGATCTCTTCCTGAATAATCCGCACACCGACATCGATATTTCCGACGACGGCCTCAAGGCCCTCGCCGCGAAACTCAAAACGAAGGGCCTCGTCGTCGGCTCGGTCGTCGCGCCGGTGTGGTTCTTTGGCGCGGCCATGGGCGACGATGCGAAGCGCGCGGGCTGGGTGAATTGTGTGAAGAAATCTGTCCGCATCGCCGCGAAACTCCGCGAACTCGGCGTGCGGCCCTATGGCGTCGTCCGTATCGACAGTTCGGTGGGCGTGACCGAGTGGGACAAGGATCCGAAGGCCAACACGAAGCTCATCGCGAAATCGTTCCGCGAAGCCGGCAAGATCGCCAAGGACTCCGGCGAGCGTCTCGCGGCCGAGGGCGAGATTTGCTGGGGCGGCATGCACTCGTGGAAGCACATGGTGAATCTCCTCGAGGAAACCGCCATGCCCAAGGTCGTCGGCTTTCAGGCCGACATGTCGCACACGCACCTCTACACGCTTGGCGAAAACGCGGAGGAGCACCGCATCGTCCCGAAAAATTATCACTACGAGCCCGCCGAGTTTCACAAGGCGTTGGTCAAGCTTACCAACGCGCTCCGCCCGTGGACGATTGATTTCCACGTCGCGCAGAACGACGGCAGCGTCTTCGGCTCCGGCTCACACGAAAAGACCGGCCGCCACTGCCTCGCGACCGATCCGAAGGGCAAGCTCAACATCCCGCGCGACTCCGGCTACTGGCTCCGCGACGAGAAGGGCAAGGTCACGAAGAAGCTGAAGCACATCTGCTGGGATGGTTGCATGTTCTCGAATGAGAAAATGCTCAGTCAGCAAACGTGGAACGACGTCCTCTCTGCGATGATCGAGGTCCGCAACAACCACGGCTGGGTCGCCTGAAAAATTGCGAGGACATCACCATGGCCAAAAAACAACTCCGCATCGGGCTCATCGGCTACAGCTTCATGGGCCGCGCCCACTCCAACGCGTTTCATCAGGTCAACCACTTCTTCCCCTCCAGCTATGAACTCGTCCCGCAGGCCGTCTGCGGCCGCGACGAAACGGCCGTGAGGGCCTTCGCCGAAAAGTGGGGCTACAAGTCGATCGAGACCGACTGGAAAAAACTGATCGCCCGCGCCGACATCGACGTGATCGATGTCGCCACGCCGAACAATCTGCACGCTGAGCAGGTCATCGCCGCCGCGAAGGCCGGCAAGATGATCCTTTGCGAAAAGCCCCTCGGTCTCAACGGCAAGGAGGCCGAGAAGATGCTCGCTGCGGTGAAGAAAGCCGGCGTGGCGAACATGGTTTGGTATAATTACCGTCGCTGCCCCGCGGTCGTGCTCGCGAAGAACCTCATTGACGCCGGCAAGCTAGGCAAAGTCTTCCACTACCGCGCGAATTTCCTCCAGGACTGGACCATCAGCCCCGACCTCCCGCAGGGCGGCACCGGCCTCTGGCGCCTGGACGTTAAAGTCGCCGGCTCCGGCGTCACGGGCGATTTGCTCGCGCACTGCATCGACACCGCGCTCTGGCTCAACGGCGGGATCAAGGACGTGAGCGCGATGACCGAGACCTTCGTCAAGCAGCGGAAGCACAACATCACCGGCAAAGTGGAAAGAGTGGGCATCGACGATGCCTGCATTTTTCACTGCCACTTCAATAACGGTTCGCTCGGGCAGTTTGAGTCCACGCGCTACGCGCGCGGCCACAAGGCGCTCTACACGTTCGAGATCAACGGCGAGCACATGAGCCTAAAGTGGGATCTCCACGATTTGCACCGATTGCAGATTTTCGATCATAGCGACGAGGGCCAGGAGCGCGGCTGGAAGAGCATCCACGTCTCCGACGGTGATCATCCTTATTGCGGCAACTGGTGGGTGCCCGGCCTCCAGCTCGGCTACGAACACAGCTTCGTCCACGCGATGGTGGAATTCGTCAAAGGCCTCGAGAGCGGCAAGGGTTGCACGCCCAACTTCGAGGACGGCCTCGCCACCGACTACGTCGTCGATGCCGTGCTCGCATCAGCGAAATCAAAGAAATGGATCAAAGTGAAACAGGCCTTACGACATCGCGTTCCTCTTAACTCCAACCAAACTTGCCCATGAAAACCCTCCGTCGCGCCTTGGCGCTCTCCCTTCTCGTCGCGTTCACGTTCGCCGCCCGCGCCGTTGAACCCGGCTTCCAAAGCCTCTTTAACGGCAAGGACCTCACCGGTTGGGAAGGCCTTTCCGAGTTTTGGTCTGTGCGCGACGGCGCGATCACCGGCCAGACGACAACCGCGCATCCGCTGAAGACGAACACGTTTCTCGTCTGGAAAGGCGGCGACGCTGGCGATTTTGAACTGCGCGTTTCCTTCAAACTCACCGGCCAAAACGACAAGAATTTCGCCAACTCCGGCATCCAGTATCGCAGCCGCGTCGTCGACGCCGCAGGCTTTGTCCTCGCCGGCTACCAAGCCGACATGGATCTCGCCGGCACCTACGTCGGTATGCTCTACGAGGAAAAGGGTCGCGGCATCCTGATGAAGCCCGGCCAGGCGATCAAAGTGGGTCCGATGGTGAAGGACGAAAAAACCGGGAAAGAAAAAGCGAAAGTCGAAGTCGTGGCCACGGTCACGACCCCGGAGGAACTCCGCGCCAGCTACAAAACCTCAGAATGGAACGAGATGGTGGTCATCGCGCATGGCAACCACCTGCAGCATTTCGTGAACGGCAAGCTCACGGCCGACGTGACGGACAACGACCCGACGAAAGCCGCGACAACAGGCGTGCTCGCGCTCCAACTCCACGCCGGCACGCCGATGACGGTTCAGTTCAAAGATCTCCGCCTCAAAAAGGGACTATGAAAAATTTCCTTCGTCGTTTCGGACTGGTCTCGTTGACCAGCGCGTTCGCGTTGGCGCAGACGCCCGCACCCAAACCGGCGCTCTCGCCGAAAGCGCCCGCCCACGTCCCGCCGCCGATCGAGGCCTCCGCGATCACCATGGCGAAGGATTTCAAGGTCGAGCTGCTCTACGCGGTGCCGAATGACGACCAAGGCTCGTGGGTTTGCATCACCGTCGATCCGAAAGGCCGCCTGATCACGGGCGATCAATACGGCGGGCTCTACCGCATCACGCCAGCGCCAGTCGGCTCGTCCGCGGAAACGAAGATCGAGCGACTCAAAGTCAGTCTGGTCCGAACCGATTTTCCGCCAGCGCCTCCGGTGGTGGCTCCGCCCGCCGGCGCACCCGATCCGAAGAAGAAAAAAGTTCCGGCTCCCGCGGCCATCGAGGTGGGTGCGCATGGGCTGCTCTACGCTTTCGACAGCCTCTACGTGATGGTGGACGAAAATCACACCAACGCCGGCCTCTGGCGCCTGCGCGACACCAATGGCGACGACCAATTCAATCAGGCGACGTTTCTGCGCGAGATGAAGGGCACCGGCGAACACGGCGCGCATGCGCTCGTCCTGGGCCCCGACGGCAAATCGATCTATTTTGCCAACGGCAACCACACCGATCTGCCGGCGCACATGGAAAAGTCCCGCGCCGTCGCGTGGGGCGAAGATCATCTCCTGCCGCGAATGTGGGATGCCCGCGGCCACGCGCGCAACAAATACGCCCCCGGCGGCTACATCGGCCGCACCGATCCCGATGGCAAGGTGATCGAGATGTTCGCGTCCGGCTTCCGCAATGAGTTCGACATGGCCTTCGATCAGAATGGTGAACTGTTCACCTACGACTCCGACATGGAATGGGACCAGGGCACGCCGTGGTATGTGCCGACCCGCATCAACCACGTCGTCGACGCCGGCGATTATGGCTGGCGCAGCGGCGCAGGTCGCTGGCCGGCGTATTACGCCGACAGTCTTCCGGCAGCGCTCGACATCGGCCCCGGTTGCCCGACCGGCATGACGTTTGGCACCGGGGCGAAATTTCCCGCGAGCTACCAGACCGCGCTCTTCGCGTGCGACTGGACGTTTGGCACGCTCTACGCGATCCACCTCACGCCGGATGGCGCGACCTTCCGCGGCGAGCCCGAGGAATTTGCGACGGGCAAACCCCTCGCGCTCACCGATCTCGTGGTCAACCCGCACGACGGGGCGATCTACTTCGTGGTGGGTGGGCGCCGCTCCCAGTCGGGCCTCTATCGGGTAACCTACACGGGCAGCGAGAGCACGGCGCCGGCGAAAATTGCGCCGCCCATGGCCGAAGCGAAGCTGCGCCACACGCTCGAGGCGCTGCACGACGTGGCCACCGGCCCCGAGGCCGTCGAGATCGCATGGCCTCACCTCGACAACCCTGATCGTTTTATTCGCTGGGCCGCGCGCGCCGCGATCGAACGCCAGCCTGCCTTCGCGTGGGCCGAGCGAGCGCTCGCGGAGAAGCGCCCGCAGGCCGCCATCGAAGCGCTCATCGCCCTCGCGCGCATGGGCGACAAGCCCCTGCAGCCGCGCTTGATCGCCGCGCTCAGCCGGCTCGATTTCAATGCGCAACCCGAGGCCCTGCGCCTGCCGCTGCTGCGCGCGTGGGAACTTGTATTCACGCGCATGGGCAAACCCCCGGCCGAAGTCTGCGCGCAGCTCGCACGCAAATTTGATCCGCTCTTTCCCTCCGTCGACACGATGGTTAATCGCGAACTCGTCTCGCTGCTGATCTATCTCGATTCGCCTACGGTGGTCGCGAAGACCGTGCCGCTGCTCAGCGTGTCCGAGCCCCTTTTGCCGACCGCTGAGGAGATGGGCGGCGCGGCCCGCATCGCGCGCAACGACAGTTACGGTTCCGTCGTCAGCGACGTCGGAGTCCACCGTCCCGATCGCCAGCAGATCCACTACGCTTACAATCTGCGCAACGCGACCGTGGGGTGGACGCCGCAGCTCCGGCTCGAATATTTCTCGTGGTTCAGTCGCACACAAAACTGGCGTGGCGGCGCGAGTTTCGGCGGCTTCATCCAGAACATCCGCACCGAATCGCTCGAGAAGATTCCGGATCGCGCCGAGCGCCTGTCCCTCGATTCGCTCTCGAAGCCACCTCCAGCGAAATTCCTCGTCGGCGCGATCACGCCCAAGGGCCCGGGCCGTTCCTACACGACCGCCGACGCCGCCACGCTCGCGCCGGGGCCGCTTCGCGACCGCGACTTCGAGCACGGCAAGGCGCTGTTTGCTGCAACCGCTTGCATTATCTGCCACAGTTTCAAAGGCGAGGGTGGTGGCATTGGCCCTGATCTTACTGAGGCGGGCAGCCGCTACAGCGTGCGCGACTTGATGCAAAACATCACCGAGCCGTCGCTCGTGATCGCCGATCAATACATGAGCGAGCAGCTCGATTTGGCGGACGGCAACACGGTGATCGGTCGCGTCGTCGGCGAGGAAAAAGGCGAGTTGCTCGTGATGTGCAATCCGTTCGCTCCCGATGAAAAAACGCGCGTGAAAACCGACAGCGTGAAAGCGCGCAAACCTTATCCGGTTTCGATGATGCCGCCGGGCCTCATCAACGGCCTCAATCCCGATGAGCTGAAGGATCTCCTTGCCTACGTCCTGTCGACGGGCAATCCGGCAGATCCGATGTTTGCGACGAAGAAGTAGCGTCCTAGCGCGCGTCAGCTTCAGTCCACGTTCTTCAGAAACGCCGTGTCCAGCGGCATCGTGACGGCACGGCCGTTCGCCGCCGTGATCACGACTCCGCCCGGCGCCGGTTGCACGTCGGCGACGACGTCGAAGCCGCGCGGGATCACGGCGACAGCGAAGATGTGCGGCACGCGCAGAGGTCGTTTCGGCGAGAGGGACACCGTCGTCGGATAGCCCGCGCGACTGAGCGGATTCGGTCGCGTTGACTCCGCGAGGCCGAGGTGAAAATAGGACGTCGTCTCCTCCAATCCGAGCACGCGGCGATGACGGCCGTTCCACGGCGCGTAGTGCCGGCCGCCGTTGGAGTGCCACAGCACCGTGTGCCGCAGAATCGCGGGATTTTTCAACTGGAGGAAAATCCAGCCTTCTTTCGGAAAAGTCACAGCGCTCCAGCCCAGCGAACGGTCGGGCTTGCCCATGAGCATCACCAAATCCTCGAAGCCTGCGCGCGCCGGGTAGCGCGTGAGATCGGTTGTGCCGCCGCCCGCGAGCGGCACGGCCGAAAGGGATTTGAAACGAGCGCCCGGTTTCAGCGACGAATAACCACCGATCACCGGATCCTCAAATGGCATCGGCAGCACCTGGCCCCACGCCCAGCCGCCCGCCGACACGCGCGCGGCGCCTTCTGCTTCTGGCACCCGCACACACGGATGCGTGCCAATCGCCATGGGGCCGCTGAAACCGCTCAGGCTATTTTCGCAATAAATGGCATTGTGCCCGGCGCGGAGCGACACGCGCTTGTCGATCACGCCGCGGCGCACGTTACACGCGAGTCGCAGATGAAGTGTGGCGGATTCGCGATCACGTGCCGCTTTGACAACCGTCCAGGCGCGGTTCGCGGATTCACCGTGCGGCGGATGCAGCTCGCCCCGCCAGGGTGAGCCGTTGCCGCCAAACGGCGCGCAGAAAAAATCACCGCGCAAGACCTGAAGCAGCGGCGGTGTTCCCGCCGGGAGTTTTTCGCCGATCCACGGCGCAATCGCGAACGGTTGCACAGCGCGCCCGGCGCCCAGCTGAAATGTCGCGGGCGCCAGCATGCCGCCGGTGCGCGTGATCCACACGTCGACGCTGCGGTTTTTCAGGCGCCAGCTCGGCTGGCCATGTTTGGATTTCAGGGGTGCATCCACACCGAGCAGCCCAATTGGGCTGCTCGGTGGAGGCAAGCTGCGAGACCGGAAGCGCCGGGAATTCGTTAGAATTTCCACTCGGCGCCGCCGAACGCGCCGAAACCGAGCGCAGGGTAACCGTTTACTTCCTCGTATTTTTCATTGAGGAGATTTTCGAAGCGCAGCTTCAGCTTGAGCCGCGAGGTGGCTTGCCAAGCCATGTAGAGGCGCGTGACCGTGTAGTCCTCCTGATCGATTTGGGCGAAGGTCTTGGCATCCACATCGCGCCGGTGCGCGGCGAACGTGACGCCGATGCCGGCGCTCAGGCCGCCGCCGAAATCGTGCCACGCGTCGAGCGAGCCGCTCTGACGCGGTCGCCGGAGGAGGCGTGTGTTGCTCGTGAGGTTTTGTGCCTCAAGGTAGGTGGAACTCGCGCGCGCCGTGACGCCGGGCAGCGTGGCTTGCGCGGCGAGTTCCGCGCCGCGCGTGCGGGCCTTCTGAATATTGATCTCGGTGGTGAAGTCGGGCGAACTCGCGATCAGATTGGTGAAGTCGGTGTCGAACCATGTCGCGCTGAGCGTGCCGCGCTTTTGCGCGAAATAATAATCCACGCCGGCGTCCCAACCGTGCGCCTGTTCGGGTTTGAGAATCCGTGAGGGGGTGTCGTAGAAAGAGCCGTGGTAGAACGCGCTTTGCCCATAAAGATCGAGGAAGCTCGGCGAACGAAACGCAGTGCCGTAGCTCGCGCGTAATTTCACATTGCGCTGCGCGACGAGCCACGCGGCGGTGACGCGACCGGTGGTCGCTCGGCCGAAGGTGTCGAAGTCATCGCTGCGGAGTCCGCCAGTGAGATAAACGTTTTCGATCGGCGAATATTCGTCTTGGGCGAAAACTGCGAGGAGCGACTGATGCTTGTCGATGTTGCCGAAGCCGGTGTTGACCGTGTGGTTCGCCTCGGCGGTGAAGCCGGCGGTAATCTTTTGGCGATCGAAGCCGATGTAGGTCGTCTGCGTGTCGAGGACGGCGCGGCGGTTTTTCACGACGGTGATGCCGGTGACGCGACCGGCGCGCGGCGTGAGCGCGACGAAACGCCGATCCTGGCCGCCGAGGATTGCGTGGGCGGTCCACGCGTCGGCGAGCTTCACGTCGGCGAAGGCGGTCGCGAGGACGTTGTCCTCGCGCTCGGAGTTGTCGGGATCGTTGGTGTATTTATCGCCGGGATCACCGTAGTCGCCGTGAAACCAGCGCAGCGTGCCGCCGACGCTCGCGCGCTCGTTCACGGTGTGGTCGAAGCGCAGCGCGGAGGTGTCCGAGTTGAAATAATTATTCGCGCGATCGTTCATGGTGCGGCTACCCTGCGTGGAGAAATTCCACGCGTTCGCGCCTTGCGCGCCGCGGGCGGCGAGGGCGCCTTGCACCGTGCCGAAGCTGCCGGTTTCGACCGACACGCTCCCCGTGGGTGCGCCGGCGCCACGCTGGGCGCGCAGTGAGATCACGCCGCCGACGGCCTCGCCGCCGTAGAGCGTGCTCTGCGGGCCGTGCGCGATCTCGAGGTCGTCGCACGCGCCGACGCACGAGCCGCCGAGCATCACTTGGTAGTCGGTGTTGGGATCGTTGGAGCGGAGGCCGTCGATGAGGAAAAGGGTTTGGTTGGAGTTGGAGCCGCGCAGGAAGAGCGAGCTGCTCGCGCCATTCGCGCCGGAAGCGAAGAGCGGGGTGCCGGCGACACCGCCGAGCGCGGCGGAGAGCGACGAGATTTGCCGGCGCGCGAGTTCATCCGCGGTGATGACGTCGATGGCGGAGCCGATCGTCTGCGCGTCGGCGGGCGTGCGCGTCGCGGTGGTGATGAACGGTTCGAGCGGCGTCGCCATCGCCGGGTTTTGGGCGCGCGCGGGCACGTGGAACGCGAGCGCAACGAATGCGCCGACGGTGATCGACAGCCGGTGCGCAAGGCGCGCCGGCGAAGGGAGCATTGACATGTGGATGGCGTGGCGAGGCGGGAAGAGCAGACCATCCATCGGGCCCGAGGGACGTTTCCACTTTCACGCTTCATTATTGCGATGAAGTTTCGCGCTTCGCCGCCGCAAAGTTCGCGGCGAAATGCGGGGATGTTTTCCGGGGCAGATGTTCGGACTCCGCAGATCTCGTCCTCGCGGGACGTCCTCGCCTCCGCCTTCACCGGTTGCCCGATTGGCTGTGCTCCCGCTCGCGCGAGATGGAGGTCTGTGATGCGTTACCGCAGCGCAACTGTGGCCGGCTTTCACGGCCTTCCCTGATTCCCGGAACGTTGAAAGAACCCTGACGCCGCCACCTCACCGCGCCTGCGTCGCACGAGCAAGGGCAATGTGTGTCACCACGCATCAACGCATGGCGATTTGTCGATGCGAAGCCTTGCCAAACCCAGGCGGCGTCCTATCGTTCGCCGTCCATGTCAAAACCCGCGTCCGCCATGACCGAAGCCGAAATCGCCCTGCGCCGCAGCCTCGCGGAGCGCATGGTGATCATCGACGGCGCCATGGGCACGACCATTCGTTCCTACAACATCACTGAGCAGCAGGCGCGCGGCGAGCGGTTCAAGGACGCCCCGAAGGACCTTAAAAACAACGGCGACATCTACTCGCTCACCTGCCCGGATCAGATCAGCGACATCCACCGGCGCTTTCTCGACGCCGGCGCGGACATCATTGAAACCAACACCTTTTCCGCCACGGCGATCGGCCAGAGTGAATTTTTCATCGAAGACCCGCGCGAGAAGGGCGGACGGAAAGACCCGGAGTTCTACCAAGAGGTCATCGAAAACAAATTCCTCCATGAACTCGCGCACGACATTAACTTTCACTCGGCGCGTCAGTGCCGCATCTGCGCCGATCGCGCCGCGGCGCAAACCGGTCGCCGCCGCTACGTCGCGGGTGCCGTCGGGCCGCTGACGGTGTCGCTCTCGGTTTCGCCCGACGCGGACGACGCCGGATTCCGCGTGATCAACTTCGATCAGGTGAAGGCCGACTACCGCCGCCAGGTGCGCTCACTGATCGCGGGCGGCGTCGATCTCCTGCTCGTCGAAACGATTTTCGATGCGCTGAACGCCAAGGCCGCGCTCGTCGCGATTCAGGAGGTCTTCGCCGAGGACAAAATTCGCCTGCCGCTGATGATTTCCGCGGCGGTCGGCCGCGGTGGTGAAACGATGATATCGGCGCAGACGATCGGCGCGTTTTGGAACGCCGTCCGCCACACGAACCCCCTTTCTGTCGGCCTCAACTGCTCGATCGGTCCTGACCTGATGCGACCGTTTCTCGCCGAGCTCGCAGGCAAGAGCGATACCTTCGTCTCTGCCTACCCTAACGCTGGCCTGCCGAATCCACTCACGCCGACCGGCTTCGATCTCGGGCCGGAGGACATGGCGCGCTTCATGGGCGAGTTTGCCGACAATCATCTCTGCAATATCGCCGGCGGCTGCTGCGGTAATACCCCTGAGCACATCGCCGCGGTCGCGCGCGCCCTCGCGCCAAAGCCCGCGCGCTCGCTCACGATCATGAAGCCCGAGTTCGCGCTCTCCGGCTCGCTACCGTACGTGCAGCAGTCGGGCACGTTCCTGATGATCGGCGAGCGCACGAATGTCGCGGGCTCGCCGAAATTCGCGAAGCTGATCAAGGAAGGGAAATTTGAGGAGGCGGTCTCCGTCGCGCGCCAGCAGGTTGAGGGCGGCGCCAACGTCATCGATGTGTGCATGGACGAGGGCCTGATCGACGGCGTCGCGGCGATGACGCGTTTCCTGAAACTCTGCGGCAGCGAGCCCGAGGTCGCAAAGGTGCCGATCATGGTCGACTCGTCGAAGTGGGAAGTGATCGAAGCGGGCCTAAAATGTCTTCAGGGCAAGGGCATCGTGAACTCGATCTCGCTCAAGGAGGGCGAAGCGAAGTTTCTGGAGCAGGCGCGGCTCGTCCGCCGCTACGGTGCGGCGGTGGTCGTGATGGCGTTCGACGAGCAGGGTCAGGCGGCATCGCTCGCCGACAAGATTCGCATCGCCGAGCGCGCTTATCGGCTGCTCGTGGACACCGTCGGCTTTCCGCCGGAGGACATCATTTTCGATCCCAACATCCTTACGGTCGGCACCGGCATCGAGGAGCACAACAACTACGCGGTGGATTTCATCGAGGCCACGCGGTGGATCAAAGCAAACCTCCCGCACGCGAAGGTGAGCGGCGGCGTGTCGAACATCTCGTTCGCTTTCCGCGGCAACAATCCCGTGCGCGAGGCGATGCATGCGGCGTTTCTCTACCACGCGATCAAGGCCGGCATGGACATGGGCATCGTCAACCCCGGCATGCTAGAGGTCTACGAGGAAGTGCCGAAAGACTTGCTCGCGCTCGTCGAGGACGTGTTGCTCAACCGCCGGCCCGACGCCACTGAGCGCCTCGTCGAGTATGGCGAAAAACTGAAGGCCGCCGGCACCGCCAACGATCCGAAGGCCGCGGCCGAGACGGTCGAGGCCTGGCGCAACGGCACCGTCGAGGAGCGTCTAGCGCACGCGCTCGTGAAAGGCATCGACGCCTGGATCGATCGCGACACCGAGGAAGCGCGCCTGAAATACGGGAAGCCGCTGCTCATCATCGAAGGGCCGCTGATGGACGGCATGCGCGTGGTCGGGGACTTGTTTGGCTCGGGCAAAATGTTTCTCCCGCAGGTCGTGAAGTCCGCACGCGTGATGAAGAAGGCCGTCGCGTATCTCCAGCCCTACATGGAAGCGGAGAAGGCTGCGCTCGTTGCGTCTGGCGGCGTCGCCCGCGCGCAGGGAAAAATCGTCATGGCGACCGTCAAGGGCGACGTGCACGACATCGGCAAGAATATCGTCGGCGTCGTCCTCGCCTGCAACAACTACGAGGTCTTCGATCTCGGCGTGATGGTGTCGTGTGAAAAAATCCTCGCGGCGGCGAAGGAGAAGGGCGCCGACGTCATCGGCCTCTCCGGCCTCATCACCCCGTCGCTCGACGAGATGGTGCACAACGCGAAGGAAATGCAGCGGCTTGGCCTCAAACTGCCGCTCCTGATCGGCGGCGCCACCACGTCCGCCGCGCACACCGCTGTGAAGATCGCGCCGCACTACGACGAACCGGTCGTGCATGTGCTCGATGCCTCGCGTGTGATCGGTGTCGTCTCGAAGCTCCTCAGCCCCGAGCAGAAGGCGCTCTACGTCGCCGAGGTGAAGGCCAAGCAGGAAACCCAGCGCGTCGAATTTGGCGAACGCCAGAACAAGCGCCCGCTGCTTTCGCTCGCCGACGCGCGCGCGCGGAAACAGAACTTTGATTGGGCAGCCGTCGACATTCCGCGCCCCGAATTTTTCGGTACTAACGTGTTTTCCACGGAGGCCGCTGGCGGTCTATCGCTGGACGAGATCGTCGCTTTCATCGACTGGAGTCCGTTCTTTAGCGCGTGGGAGCTCCACGGTCGCTACCCGGAAATTCTTACCGACGCCGTCGTCGGCGCCGAGGCCACGAAGCTTTTCGCCGACGCGCAGAAACTCCTCGCGCAGATCGTCGCCGAAAAACGCTTCGCGGCGAAAGCTGTGATCGCCTTCTGGCCCGCCAACGCCGTCGGCGACAGCATTGAGGTCTACACTGACGAGCAGCGCAGCCGCGTGCTCGGCCAGTTTCACTGCCTCCGCCAGCAACTCTCGAAGCCGGCCGACCAGTTCAATCACTCGCTCGCGGACTTCATCGCCCCGAAGGACAGCGGCCGGATCGATTACGTGGGCGGCTTCGCGGTCACGGCCGGCCACGGCGTGGAGGAGTTCGCCGCCGGCTTCCGCGCGAAGCACGACGACTACTCCGCCATCATGGTGCAGTCGCTCGGCGATCGACTCGCCGAGGCGCTCGCCGAACTGATGCACAAGCGGGCCCGTGATTTCTGCGGCTTCGGGAAGACCGAGAACCTCGCGATGAAGGACATCATCCGCGAAAAATACCGAGGCATCCGCCCCGCGCCCGGCTATCCCGCGTGCCCCGATCACACCGAAAAGCCGCCGCTCTTCGCTCTGCTCGACGCGACTGCCGCCACCGGCATCACGCTCACCGAGAGCAACGCCATGCATCCCGCAAGCAGCGTGAGCGGCCTGTATTTCAACCACCCCGATTCAAAATACTTCGCCGTCGGTAAGGTCGGAAGAGATCAGGTTGAGGAATACGCCGCGCGGAAAAAGATCCCTGTCGCCGAGGCGGAGAAATGGCTCGGGCCGTATCTCGATTATTGAACTGATTGTAATGGACGGCCATGGTGACGTGTCCGATGAAGCTGAAACGCGGCACCAAGGTTTTTTATCAGGGTATCAGCCGCGAAACTTGGGGGCCGTTCAACGTTCCATTAGTGCGCCCGTGGATTTCCTTCGGTCTGTTATTTACGAAGAAGAATAGCGATCGCGGCCGTCCAAGACTGCAATACCTCAACGTCACAAAAAACCGTGGTGGAAGTTTTGGTGACCCGCTCTAGCTTTTTGCTGAAGGATACATTCACGAATTTCCATGAAAGCTGCCAAAACCAAGAAGGAGTTCTCACCCAAACAACGCGATGAACTCCTCGGCGTCTTGCAGGAGCGCTTCGAGAAAAACTCGCAGCGTCACACCGGGCTCGACTGGGCGAAGGTGAAGGCGCGGCTCGACGCGAATCCCGACAAGCTTTGGTCGCTCGGCGAGATGGAGCGCACGGGCGGCGAGCCGGACGTCGTCGGGCAGGACAAGAAGACGGGCGAGTTTCTTTTCTTCGATTGCGCGGCGCAGAGTCCGGACGCGCGCGCGAGTTTATGCTACGATCGCGCGGCGTTGGATGGCCGGAAGAAGTTTCCGCCGAAGGGCTGCGTCACGGAAGCGGCGGCGGTGATCGGTGCGGAGTTGCTGGATGAGACGCAATATTTCGAATTGCAGAAGCTCGGCGAATTCGACGCGAAGACGTCGAGTTGGCTGAAGACGCCGTCGGAAATCCGGAAACTCGGCGGCGCGATCTACGGCGATAGGCGTTACAACCGCGTTTTTATCGGGCACAACGGTGCCGATTCTTACTACGGCGGTCGTGGCTTCCGCTGCTGGTTGAAGGTGTGAGCGGCGGGACGCGGCGCCAGGCTGCGCGACCGTCTCGGCCGATCTACTTTGCGGACTTCAACCAGCCCGCCGCTTTCAGCCAGTCGGCCACGCGATCGGGCCAAGTGGTGACGGTCACTTCGGAGCGACGCAGTCCGTATCCGTGTCCGCCCTTCGGGTAGAGGTGCAACTCAGCGGGCACGCCGGCTCGTTTTAACGCGACATAGTAAAACAACGCGTTCTCGACGCGCACGGGGTCGTCTTCGGCCATCGCGAGAAAGGTCGGCGGGGTGGTAGCCGCGCTCACGGCCAGCTCAGGTGCGATGGCGTCGTTCGTTTCCTTCACCGTGAGATAGGCCGGGTAAATCAGCATCACGAAATCTGGTCGGCAGCTTACCGCATCGGCGGCGTCAATGGTGGGATAGGTGCGCGTCGCGTGCTGGTTGCTGAGCACGGCCGCGAGGTGGCCGCCCGCGGAAAACCCGAGCACGCCGATCCGGTGCGGGTCGATGCCGAGTTCGCCGGCCCGTGCGCGCACCAGACCGAGCGCGCGCTGCGCATCCTGCAGGGGCGGCGAGTGCTTTTCGAGGCCAGCGCGTTTCGGCACGCGGTATTTCAGTAGCACAGCCGTGACGCCGATCGAGTTGAGCCATTCGCAGACTTCGGTGCCCTCAAGATCCATCGCGAGGATGCTGTAGCCGCCGCCGGGGCAGACGAGCACGGCGGCTCCGGTGTTCTTGGCCGGCGTCGGCGAGTAGATCGTGATCGTCGGCGTGGCGACGTTGCCGAGCCGGACTACGGGGCGGCCGGCGACGAGTGCGCCATTTGCCTTGGTCGTGTCTGCTTCGGGTGGGAATGCCGCTGTTTCGCCGGGCGCGCGGTCCGGCCAGAGCGGAAGCGTGGTCGGCGCGGCGGCGAGCCCGGAGACGACAGCGAAGAAAACCAAAACGAATGCGACGGGGTGGAAGCGGGGCGGTTTCACACACGCTGAATTCAGCGAACCGCCGCCGCAGCGCGAGCGCGAACTGGACGACGCGGACCTGCGCTGCCTCGGCTCAAACCACGCGCCGCGCACCGTGGCCTCGACGAAGCGAAAAGCGTTGTCTGGCGGCGGGCGCGGGGCAGGTTGGCCGACGTGAGTTCCACCCCTTCCGCGCGGCTGCCGTGGATCGATCACCTGCGGACAGCGATGATCGTGTTGGTCGTCAACATGCACGCGTCCGTGACCTACAGCCACGTGGGCGAGTGGTATATGATGGCCGATCCGGAGCCGGCGCTTGTGGCGAAGGTGCCGTTCATCGTGTGGCAGGGCATGCTGCAATCGTTCTTCATGGGGCTGCTGTTTTTCGTGTCGGCGTATTTCGCAGCCGGCTCGATCGCGCGCCGCGGCCCGGGCCGCTTCGTGCGCGAGCGGCTCGTGCGGCTCGGCCTGCCCGCGCTCTTCTACATGCTGGTGATCCATCCGTTCATCCTGCTCGGGCTGAACCCGTGGCATCATGACTTCGGCGCGCCGGCGGTGTTTTACGCGCACTATCTCACGTCGGGCCGCTTCCTCGGATCGAGTGGGCCGCTGTGGTTTGCGGTCGCGCTCCTGCTGTTCTGTCTCGCGCTCGCGGCGTGGACGCGGCCGCGTGTGTCGCCGGTCGTGGTATCGCGATCAAGCGATTTGCCGCCGTCGGCGGGGCTGCTCGTCGGCTTCGCGCTCTCGCTGGGCCTTGGCTCGTTCGCCGTCCGGCTCGTGCAACCGATCGGGAAGAATATCCTCAACCTGCAGCTCTGTTTCTTCACGCAATACGTCGCGTGGTTTCTCGCCGGCCTGCACGCGGCGCGTCACGGCTGGCTGGTGCCGCTCGCGCAATCCGCCCGCGCGCGCCGCGCCGGCGGGCTCGCGTTGGTCGGCGGTGCGCTGGCGATGCTCGTGCTGCTCCTGGTGGGCTCGCGGCATGCTCCGATCGAGGCGTTCTTCGGGGGCGTACACTGGCAGGCGCTCGGTCTCGCGGTATGGGAGCAGCTGACCGGACTCGGCCTCGCGCTGGGTGCGCTGACGCTGTCCGCCCGCTTTTTCAATCACGAGACCCGCGCGCTCCGTTGGCTGGCCGATCGGTCATTCGGCGTCTATGTGCTACACGCGCCGGTGCTGGTCGCGCTGGCGATGGCGTTCCGCGCGCTTCCGTATCACCTTTATGGTCTGGTGGTGTTGCTGACCTTGGCTGGCCTCGCACTCAGCTTCGCGCTCGCCGACGTGGCGCGACGAGTGCCCGGTCTGCGCAGCATTCTATAGTTCGATCGGCGCTGTCGCATAATTCGTTTTCCGTCCCGAAACCCCGCCGTATCAGGCAAGCGAAACGGTAGCCGGGGTGGGCCAACGGCTGAGGAGATGGGCGCGCACGAGCGCCTCTTGCGTCTGATTGGATTCCAAGCGAGAGCGGAGGCGCTGGCCGAAAGCGGCCTTAAGCCGGTGCATGGCAGACTCCGCAAGAGAGCGGCGCTGATAACCGACAGCAACTTTCCAATCCGGACGTCCGAGGAACCGCGCCTCCTCAGTGGCTCGATTGCGTTCGCGCCAGTCGGGGCTAAAGTTACACACTTCTTAGTGCGAGCGTCATTGGATAGTCGGTCTTCAAGCCGGGCGACTCCTTTGCGGTCCCGATCGGCCGGTCTGCGGGTTCTCTTCTTTAAAATTATTAATTTAGGTATTGCTTAATTAAGAAACAACTTAAACAATGCCGGCATGCAGAGCCTCCTCGCCATCGCCGACCCTACGCGGCGGCGCATTGTTGAACTGCTCGCCGTGAAAGAGCGGACGGCGGGCGAGCTCGTCGAAGAATTCGACATGAGCGCGCCAGCGATTTCCCAGCACTTGAATGTGCTCCGCGAGGCCGGACTCGTGAAAACCCGCGCCGAAGGCCAGTCGCGCATCCAGTCTCTCAACCCCGACGGCTTCGATGACCTTGAGGCCTGGTTGCAGACGACGCGTTCGATTTGGTCGAGCCGACTCGACGCCCTCGAGCGTGAGTTGCGCGCCGAGGACGAGGCCAACGCAAAGGCTGCGAAGAAACAGAAAAAAGCTTCCCCATGAAACCCAACGAACAACTTGGAAAGTTTACCACGCCGGCCGAAGTGCGGCTCGTGCGCGTGTTGCCCGGACCGATCGAACGCGTCTGGGAATACCTCACCGATCCTGAGAAACGCGCCCGCTGGTTTGCGGGCGGGCCGATGGAGCCGAAGAAGGGCGGCAAAATGGAGCTGTTCTTCAAGCACAAGAATATCGCGCCCGATGAGACGCCACCCGAGGACCACAAGCACGTCCAGGATCCCGGTTTCAAGATGCCGGCCACGGTGTTGCGGTGGGAGCCGCCGCACGTGCTGAGCTACACGTTCGATGAAGATTCTGACGTGACGTTTGAGCTCTCAGAGCAGGGTAAGAACGTTCAGCTTGTGCTTACGCACCGCGCCCGCGGGGCCGATCTGCCGTTCCTCCACGGCTACGCGAGCGGCTGGCACACACACCTCGCCCAACTCGTCGCGCAGCTCGAAGGCGCGCCACGGCCGCCGTTCTGGCCGATGCATTCCGAGCTCAAGGCCGAATACCAAAAACTGCGCGCCGCCGTCCCGAAGAGCTGATTTCTACAAAATTAAGGTAGGTCCGGCTCGGATAGCGGCCCCTACCACGAGCCGGTTCGATCAACTACACCCCGAGGCCACTGCCTTGCCCATTTTCCGACATTTCCCCGCATCCAATCCATCAATCGTCCGCGAAAACACCTCAGCCACCTCCCATGAAAACCAACTTGTTTGAAAATCCTGAAATCGTATCCCCTGAAAAATGGCTCGCGGCCCGCCGCGAACTGCTGCGCGAAGAAAAAGAACTGACCAGATTGCGCGATCGCATCGCCCAGCACCGCCGCGAGCTGCCGTGGGTCCGGGTGACCAAGCCCTACATCTTTGATTCGCCCAACGGTCGCGTGTCGCTGGCCGACCTGTTCGAGGGCCGCAGCCAGTTGATTGTCCAACACTTCATGCTCGGCTCTGGCTGGGAGGAAGGTTGTCCGGCCTGTTCCTTCATGTTGGATCATATCAACCCGACTGTGCCACACCTGAACGCCCGCGACGTTTCCTTCGCCGCCATTTCCCACGCACCGCTTGCGGAAATCCTGCCGTTCAAAGCGCGGATGGGTTGGGATGTGAGCTGGGTCTCCGCTCACGAAACGGACTTCAATTTTGATTTCCATGTGTCCTTTACGGACGAGGAACTGGCCGGTGGGACCGTCGACTACAACTACGCCAAGCGACCATTTCCGTGCGGAGAGGCGCCGGGCCTGAGCGTCTTTGCCCGCGACGCGGCCGGCACCCTCTACCACACTTATTCGACTTATGGCCGCGGCGTCGAGGTGGTCATGGGCACCTACCATCTCCTCGACCTCGCGCCGAAGGGCCGCAACGAGGATCCGGAGGCACCGTCGAACTGGATCCGCCACCACGACAATTACGGCCAGCCCGCCGATGCGCTCGGGACGCGCTGAGTATTCGCGCGTGAGTCGCGCCGTCCGGTGGATGCTACCGACGGCGCTGCTCACGCTCACTCCCAAATGCCTGCTCTGCCTCGCCGGCTACGCCGGACTTGGCGCCGCGCTCGGGCTTGGCGGCCCGGAGATGTGCGGCGCGTCAGCTGGCTCGCCGGGCTCGTGGGCATCCTCCCTGACATGGCTGGGTGGCGCGGCCGGGCTCGGCGTGATCAGCTGGCGCGTGAATTATCGGCGTCTGCGATCTGCACCGACCGGTCGATGCGACCGCGGCGCGCGTGTGGTTCGGTCCTGAGATCTTTTTACAGCCACTCGAGTCGCGCTGACGCGCGCTAGTTTTTCGCTCCCGGTCGCGGGCCGCCATACCAGTCGGGCGGAATCTCGTTGGGCACGTTCAGCTCGGTGCGCAGGCGGGTAAGTTCTTTTTCCAAGGTCGCGCGCCTGGTGCGATAAGCCGGTTCGTCACTGACGCTGCGGAGTTCGTGCGGATCGGACTGGAGATCGAAGAGTTCCCAATAGTCGTCGGGCGCGCCACCGGTGAAATGGATGAGCTTGTAGCGATCGGTGATGACGCCGTAGTGCGGCTGCACGCGGTGCGGCGTGGGATACTCGAAATACTGGTAGTAGAAGCTCGTGCGCCAGTCGGCCGGAGTCGCGCCGCGCAGGATCGGCGCGAGGCTGCGACCTTGCATGCGCACGGGAATCGGCACGCCAGCGATGTCGAGAAACGTTTCGGCGAAGTCGAGGTTCGAGACGAGCGCGCGGCTCGTGGAGCCGGGTGCGACGTTGCCAGGCCAGCGGACGAGGAGCGGCGCGCGCACGGACTCCTCGAAGATCCAGCGCTTGTCGAACCAGCCGTGTTCGCCGAGGTAGAAACCCTGATCGGACGAGTAGATGACGATCGTGTTGTCGGCGAGGCCCTCGTCGTCGAGATACTTGAGCACGCGGCCGACGCTATCGTCGACGCCGCGGATGCAGCCGAGGTAGTCGTGCAGATAGCGCTGGTATTTCCAGCGGACGAGATCGGCGCCTTGCAGGTTGGCTTCGCGGAACTTTGCGTTGCGCGGCTCGTAGTAGGCGTTCCACTCGGCGAGCTGCGCGGGCGTGAGTTGGGGTGGCGGCGTGAGTTTGCAATCCTTCGCGTTCATCGTGTCGCGGATCGTCATGTCTTGGTTGTGTTCCGCGGCGCCGCGGCCGGCGTAATCGTCGAAGAGCGTGGCCGGTTCGTCGTAGCGGCGATCGCCGTCGTGATTCAGGTAGCGGAGCGCGGGCTCCCATTCGCGATGGGGCGCCTTGTGCTGGCACATCAGGAGAAACGGCTTCGATCGATCGCGGTGCTGCAGCCAGTCGAGCGAGGTGTCAGTAATGATGTCGGTGACGTAGCCCTCGGTCTTGATCCGCTGGCCCAGACGGATCATCGGCGGGTTGTAGTAGACGCCCTGCCCGGGGAGAATCTGCCAGAAATCGAATCCGGTCGGATCGGTTTCGAGGTGCCATTTGCCGATCATGGCAGTCTGGTAACCGGCCGCTTGGAGCAGTTTGGGAAACGTGATCTGGCTGCCGTCGAAGCGGCGGTTGGAGTTGTTAACGAACCCGTTGACGTGGTTGTAGGTGCCGGTGAGCACCGTGGCGCGGCAGGGTCCGCAGATGGAATTGGTGACGAGGCAGCGATCAAAGCGCATCCCCTCACGGGCGAGGCGATCGATGTTGGGCGTCTCGATCAGCTGGCGCGGGTCGCCGTAGGCGCTGATCGCTTGGTAGGCGTGATCGTCCGAAAAAATGAAGACGATGTTCGGGGGCGGTTTGGCGAACGCGGCGTGCGCACTGGTGAGCGCAGTTAGTAGCAGCAGGAGCCGACGTTCCGTGGGGCGGGGCGTCATAAACATTAGGTGACCGATTGGCGCGCGCGGAAAGCGCGTCCTCACGGGCGAGCGCTCATCGATGCGGGGCGGGCGCGGCCGAGGGCTCGTCCATTTTTTCGATGCAATCGAGGCAGACGCCGTGCGTGAATTTCACGCGGCTGTGGCGGCCGAAATAATCCTCGACTTGCCGCCAGTAGCCGTCGTCGTCGCGGACTTTTTTGCACCAAGCGCAAATTGGGAGGAGACCGGAGAGTGTTTCGATCTCGGCGCGCGTTTGCAGAAGCTCGTCGTGGCGGACATTCAAGTGCGCGATCAGCAGGCCGACGAAGAGCGCGACCATGAAGAAGCTCACTTCAAGGTCGCCGGCGATCTGGAGCACATCGAGCGAGAAGCGCCAGCCGTTGGTCGCGAACCACGAACCGAGGATCACTCTCAGCCCGAGAAACGCGCCATGCGCCCAAAAAGCGGTGGCGGGCGCGAAAAACGACTGCCAGAAATACGGGGAGCCCTTGCGCAGGCACAACGCCGAGGCCACGGAGAACGCGCCCCAGATCAGGCCGTTAAAGACCGTGCGATAGTCCGCGACGGCGGGCACGACGAGGAAGCCTACCAGCCCGGCGGCGTGCGCCACCAGCAGTGCGCCCGCTGCCCGCCAGCGCGGCACAAGCCCGGCGGTGCGTTGCGCGCCGATGAGTAACACCAGCAGCCCAATCGTTACGGTCAGCGTTGGCGCCAGGCGCCCGACGACGGTCGGCAACAGCGGCCGCGCGGCGAAAAAAACATCGGCCACCGTCATGGTCCAAGCGGCAGCCGCCCAATACCGCATCACGCCCGACTGCTTTTGCTCCCGCCAATAGTGTGTCGCCAGCGTCGCGAGAATGACGCCAATCACGATATTCGTGAGGTAGATGACAGGTTGCAGGTCCATGCTCCCGAGTCGAAAACGTGATGAGGGCGCGGGGTTCAGGCGAGACGAAACGTCGCCACTAAGTTACATTATCCCGGGCGGGCCGAGCGAGCGTTTCCTCGCGCGGCCGCCGCCGATCGAGTTCAGCGAGCAGATCGGGAAACGCGGCGCGCACGGGCGAAGCGGCGAGGAAATTTTCCGCCGCGCCTTTTTCGCCCCTCGCCCGGAGGCCGGCGTAGACGTGCAACTCGAACTGCCGGCGCAGTTGCCCCTGCGTCTCCCCGAGGCTGAAGTGTTCGAGCAAAAACAACAGCGCCTCGATCGTGGAAAAAAGTCCGGCACCCTGCTGATCGCGGAGTTTGTAGCGGCTCTCGCCCGTCATCGGCAGGTTCACCGTGCGGCCCCACGAGACGACCTCGGTGCGCATGCGCGCGGCCTCGCGCCAGCTCCCGTCGAGCAGGAGCACCTGGACGTTTTCTGGTTTCGCAATGGCCGGCGGCGGCGATCCCTGCGGATGCAGAATCCACAGCTCGCGGCCTGCTCGCACGATGTCCTCGCGCCGCAACGGCAAATCGTGGCGATACAAATGTCCGCGTGACTCCGGGATCACCCGATTGATCAGCCGGCCGGTGCTCGTGGGCCGGAACGACTCGCGGTGGTGCACCAGCACATCGATCGCGAGCGGACAGGTGATGGCGTGAAACCCCGCGCACACACACCACCGCGGCGGAAACTGGCAGCGAGCGCAGCGCGGAGTGGGGCGGAGGATGACGCTGCGGGGCATGGGAGGAAACGAGCGACCCCGAGGACGGGATCGCATTTACGCAGCGAGCACCGCAGCGAAATGTCGATCCCGGAGTGCGCGCGCTGGGGGGGAGGCTGGGTGCGAGCTTTTCGCACGTTTGATTTTAGTTCGAGCGGACGCGCAGTCAGGGAAGATCCCTCAGATCGCCGTTTAGCGCTTGCGGGCGAGCTGCGAGCGGATTCGCTCTGCCGTCTTCCGCGAAAGCTCGTCGTTCCCCGATGCTGTTTAACTCGCTGACTTTTGTTGTCTTCTTCGTCCTCGTGACGAGCGCCTACTGGACGCTCAAGTCGTGGGAGACGCGCAAAAACCTGCTGCTCGTCGCGAGCTATATTTTCTACGGCGCGTGGAATCCGCCGTTTGCGGCGCTGCTTTTTGCGACGACGACACTCGATTTCTGGCTTGGTTCGAAGATCGCGCTGGCCTCGCCCCAGACCCGCAAGGCGTGGCTCGTGGCGAGTGTGACCGTGAATCTCTCGATGCTTGGCTTCTTCAAGTATGGAAATTTTCACAGGCGTCCCATAGAAATCATCAAAGTTTCAATGCTTTGAGAAGACTGCTCAGAGAGGCGGGACTGAAAGCGTCGGGGTCAAAGGGCTGGCCGAGCCACTCGAGGAGATGCG
>CAITWF010000100.1 GCA_903896015.1 uncultured Opitutia bacterium
GCTTCTGTCCTCGGCGCCGGCCAAGGCATCTCTTCCGCCTTTGTCTCTCGTTCTACCACCTCCAAAAACCGTGTCGAAATCTAGTTGGCGCCATGCCGGTTTCTAATTGGCGCTGGACAGTCCGGTGTCGCGCATCGAGAGATCGATGTCCGAATAGAGCTTCGCAGCGCAGTCCGGACATATGCCGTGCGAGACTCTCGCCGCCCAATGCTTGATCACATAGCCGTCAACCCGCATCCAAGTGTTGTCGTCGTCGCGCACCGCCTTGCAATGCGCGCACATCGGCACGAGCCCTTCGAGGGTGCGCACGTTGTCGAGCGCCACCGCCAGCATCCGGTTTACGCGCCGTAATTCCAGCCGCGCCGAAGCCTGCCGGCCCAGAGCCAGCAGCGCCCGCCGCTGGCCGGCTGCGAGTTCGCGCGCCTTGCGATCGATCACGCAGATCGTCCCGAGCGCTGCGCCCTTCGGCGTGAGCAGGGGCGCGCCGGCGTAAAAACGGATGTGCGGATCGGGCGGTCACGAGCGGATTCGAGGCGAAACGCATATCGAGCGTCGCGTCGTTCACCACCATGAGGTTTTCCGGCTCGAGGATCGCTTGCGCGCAAAACGAGTGCTCGCGCAGCGTCTCCGCATTTTCGAGCCCGATGCGGGCCTTGAACCACAGGCGCTTGTCGTCCACGAACGTGATGGTCGCAATGGGGCAGCCGCAAATGTGCGAGGCGATCGCGACCAAATCGTCGTAGGCCTCCTCCGGCGCGCTGTCCATGATGTGATACTCGGCCAGGGCGGCGAGCCGCTGACTTTCGTCGGTCATTATCGGTGATTTCATGGGAACGCCTCCATGACGCCGCCCGCCTGCCTCCGGTTCACTCCAAGCCGAGAATTTTCCGACCCTCCGCCGAAATCATCTGCGGCGTCCACTGCGGGTCCCATACGATGTGAACCTTTGCAGAGGCCACAGTCGGCAGCGTCGCGATTTTTTGCCGCGCGTCCTCCGCAATCACCGGCCCCATGCCACAACCCGGGGCGGTCAGTGTCATCTTGACATCAATGACGTGCCCGCCCGCCGGATCGTTTTCGATCGCGAGGTCGTAAACGAGGCCGAGGTCGACGATATTCACCGGAATCTCCGGATCAAAGCAGGTCTTCAACGCATCCCACACCGCCTGCTCGCTAAATTCCGCAGCCGTGCTCGCGCCCGCCGCCGCGAGGTCGAAGCCCGCGATCGCGCCCGCGTGTTCGCGGGCGATACGGAACAACCCGCGATCCGTGCGGACGGTGACGTTTCCGCCGAGCGTCTGCGTAATGAAAACGTCGGTGCCCGCCGGCAGCGTGAGCGCGTGCCCCGCAGGAATGGCGGTGGCCGGAGCATCGGCCGAAAGAGTGTGCGTAGACATGGAAGTTTAATGGATCCCGAGATTCATCGGCAGGCGCGCGTAGACGCCCTGCGGATCGTTGAACGATCGCAGCAGTTTCAGTTCGCTCTCGATCCGCGCGGCGATTTTCGTCGCGACGCTGGAGGAGCGGACGTTGTCGGGCAGGGTCTTGTCGAGGAGTTCCTGGATGGCTTCGAGCAGTTCCTTCTGCCGCGGGTATTCGACGAGCCGGTAGTTGCTGCCGAGTTTCGCTCGATCGGCGGCAAAAGCGATCGCGGCATCGAGCCCGCCGAGTTCGTCGACGAGGCCGAGTTTCTTCGCCTCGACGCCCGACCACACGCGACCCTGTGCGATCTCCTCCACAAAGTCGCGCTTCAACTTCCTACCCTCGGCGACCTTCGTAATGAACTCGCCGTAGATCCAATCAACCATGCGCTGGAAAACGGCGAGTTCCTCAGGCGTCTTCGGGCGCGAGATCGTGATGGCGTCGGCAAATTTCCCCGTTTTCGCACTGTCGAAGGTCAGGCCGAAATCGTTCGCGAGTTTCTTCACGTCGAACTGCACGCCAAACACTCCGATCGAT
Source organism: uncultured Opitutia bacterium (assembly GCA_903896015.1). GTDB lineage: Bacteria > Verrucomicrobiota > Verrucomicrobiia > Opitutales > Opitutaceae > CAITWF01. The sequence goes on from CAITWF010000100.1 coordinate 1,960, forward strand.
CCCGTGATCGTGGTGGGCTCGGCGAAAATCCGATCGCCATAGGCGGAAATCCAGTAGCCGCCCGAGGCCGCGTAGGCCCCCATCGAGATGACGACCGGCTTCACTTTTTTCATCAGCCGGAGTTCGCGCTGAATCGTTTCGGCGGCGGAGGCGCTGCCGCCGGGACTGTTGACGCGAAGGACGATGGCTTTCACGTCGTCGTCTTGCCGGAGCTTGCGAAGTTCGCGGGAAAATTTTGAACCACCGATTTCACCGGTGTCACCTTCGCCGTCGACGATCTCGCCCTCAGCGTAAACGACCGCGACGCGACCGTGACCGGATGAGACCGGGGCGTCGCCCGATTTTTTGCGCGGCGCGTCCACTACGTCGCGGGCAATCTTCGCGTAGTCGGAGAGCAGGACCTGCTTAAACGGTTCCTTCGTGCCCGCGCGGCCGGTCTTGGCCTTCAGGTCGTCGTAGATTTCGTCACGGTAGGCGATGCGATCGATAAACTTCGCTGCCTTCGCCGCCTCGGGCCGGATGAGACCTTCGCGATCCACGACATTCTGCATCCCGGCGGACGTCAGTCCGCGCGCGGGCGCGACGTCGGCGAGGACGCCAGCCCAAATGTCGTCGAGCAGTTTTTGCAGTTCGGTGCGGGCCTCCGGGCTCATGTCTTTGCGCGTAAAGGGCTCGACCGCGGATTTGTATTTGCCGACGCGCGTGACTTGCACGCCGATGCCGTATTTTTCGAACGCGCCCGCAAAAAACATCGGTTCGCTCGCGAGGCCCGGCATCTCAATGAGTCCGTAGGGATCGAGGGCGAGTTCGCTCGAGGCTGACGCGAGATAGTAGTCCTTCGTAGAGGCGCTGGTCAGGTAGGCGTTCACGGGTTTGCCAGAGGCCTTGAAATCGAGCAGCGCCGCGCGCACTTCCTTCAGCGCCGCGAAACCCGAGCCATAGCCGGAAGGATTGAGCCCGCCCGTGATGAACACGCCCGCGATCCGATTGTCCTTCGCCGCCGCGTGCAATGAGCGGGTGATCGTCCGGAGTTGCAGCGTCTGCTCGCGCCCGCCGCGCAACGATCCGAAATCGATCGGCGGCGGCGCATCGGTGATGTTCGTGGAAAGATCGAAGACGAGGTAGGAACCGCGCTCCAGCGACGGACCGGACTTGTCGCTGCCACCGATCGCCGCAATCACCATCAAAAAACCGAAGAACAGCGCCGCGCAGCCGCAGGCAAAAATCACCAGCGCTGCCAGCGCCCCAAGCATCGACGTGAAAAAGTTTTTCATGGAAAGCGGCACCGTAGCTGCTTTCCGACGTTCCACCAGTAGAAATGCCGTCCTCGCCGCTCCCAACCGTGCTCAGCCCGTCGTTCCGTGTGCCGATGAAGGCCCTTCACGCCAATGTCACGACAGAGCGTCACGAACAGGTTGCACCGGACGACGGTGTGGCCATGCTGCCCACTCCCATGAGCGAGCAAAAGCAACTCCTCACCACCAACCGCAAGGCGCTCACGATTAATCTCGCGGACGCGCAATACGGCACGTTCGCCGAAATTGGCGCCGGGCAGGAGGTCGCGCGCCAGTTTTTCCAGGCCGGCGGCGCCTCCGGCACGATCGCCAAAACGATCTCGGCCTACGACATGACGTTTAGCGATGCGATTTACGGCAAATCGCCCCGCTACGTCTCGCGCGAACGCCTCGGACTCATGCTCGATCACGAATATCAGCTGCTGATCGAACGCCTCGCGGCACAGCGCGGAGATCGCACGACCTTTTTCGTGTTTGCCGACACGGTTGCGACGCGGAATTTCAAGGGCACCAACGAAGCCCACGGCTGGATGGGCGTGCGTTTTCAGACCGGCCCCGGCAGTGAACCCAGCGACATCGTCCTCCACGTCCGCATGTGGGACAAGGATGCCGTGCTCCAGCAGCAGGCGCTCGGCATCATCGGCGTCAATGTGATCTACGGCGCGTTTCACTATCACGCCGATCCGCGCCAGTTCATCGAGTCGCTCCTCGACAATCTCACCGCCGACCGCATCGAGGTCGACATGCTAAAGTTTTCCGGCCCCGCGTTCACCGGGATAGATAACCGCCTCATGTCGCTTTACCTCGTGCAGCACGGCCTGACGAACGCCGTGATGTTCGGCAACGGCGGCGAAGTCCTCCAGCCCTCCGAAATCCTCTACAAGAAGGCGATCCTCGTGGAGCGCGGCAGCTTCCGGCCTGTCACGCACGTCAACGTCGACATGCTCAACTGCGCCACCGCGCAGTTCGTCCAAGAACCCGCCGTGAAGGGCAAGGAAGTCGTCGTGCTCATGGAGATCACCATGAACAACCTCCTCGCCGCCGGCGAACTCGACGCGCAGGACTTCCTGTCGCGCGTCGATCTGCTGAGCGACATCGGGTTCACCGTGCTCATCTCGAATTACTCCGAGTATTTCCGCCTCACCTCGTATTTCCGCCGCTACACGAAAGAAATGATCGGTGTCGCGATGGGCATCAACAACCTGATCGAAATCTTTAACGAGAAGTATTACGAGAATCTTGAGGGCGGCATCCTGGAGTCGTTCGGCCGGCTCTTCCGCAACGCCGTCAAACTCTACATTTACCCGATGCGCCAGGAGGCCTACGACAAATACCTGACCACCGGCCTGACCGCCACCGCGCCCGGCGCCACCGGAGCACACTCGTTTGCCTCCAGCGTGTTGATCAACGCCAAGAACGTCCAAGTCGTCGATCACCTCCGCAACCTCTACAATCACCTGCTCGAGAATCACTACATCGACAGTATCGTCGGCTTCGATCGCGATATCCTGCACATCTTCTCGCGCGACGTCCTCCGCCGCATCAAGGAGCAAGACCCTTCTTGGGAAAAAATGGTCCCGACCGCTGTCGCCGTCGCCATCAAGAAGCGCGGCCTCTTCGGTTTCGCTCCGGCCGCTGCCTCGGCGTGACCCATCCGTAGGGCGTCAGCATCTTGCTGACGCCGCTCCGTGGTTCGTCCGATCTCAAACCCGGCGTCTACAAAACAGACGCCCTGCGTTAGATCGATCCCACCTCAGCTTTCCCGTCATTCGGCGCTTCCGCGAACGGACATTTTCCGCACACTCCCTGCTGCGCCATGCTCACCCCGCTCGCCCCCGACCTCTGGGAACTCAACGCGCCCATGACGGTGATCGGCATGGCGCTCGGTCATCGCATGACCATCGCGCGCCTGCCCGAGGGATCGCTCTGGCTGCATTCGCCGGTCGCTCATTCGCCGGCGCTGGCGACTGAGTTAGCCAAGCTCGGCCCAGTCGCGCACATCGTCGCACCCAACGCGATGCACGATACTCACCTTGAAAGCTGGTTCGCCGCGTGCCCGACAGCGCAGTTCCACGGCGCGAAAGGTTTCGCGAAATTTCGCCCCGACCTAAAGTTCACCGCCACGCTCAGCGACGCGACGCCGCCCGGGTGGTCGGCGACTTTCGATCAACTCATGCTCCGCGGCATGCCCCGGCTCAACGAAGTCGTCTTCCTCCACCGCGCGAGTCGGACGCTCATCCTGACCGATCTTGTTTTCAATCTCAGCGCCGACATGCCGCTGCTCAGCCGCGTGCTGCTGCGCATCAACGGCTGTTACGACTGCCTCGCCGTCTCGCGCCTGCTCAAGACCACGATCAAGGATCGCACCGCGCTGCGCACTTCCCTCGATCGGATGCTCGCGTGGGACTTCGATCGCGTCGTGGTAAGCCACGGCCGCAACCTCGAGTCCGGCGCGAAGGACGCTCTGCGCAGCGCGCTGGCGTTTCTTTAAACTTAGAAAAATTTCCACAGGCGTCCCATAGAAATCATCAAAGTTTCAATGCTTTGAGAAGACTGCTCAGAGAGGCGGGACTGAAAGCGTCGGGGTCAAAGGGCTGGCCGAGCCACTCGAGGAGATGCGTGCGCTCCGGGTGGTCGGGGTCAGCC
>CAITWF010000101.1 GCA_903896015.1 uncultured Opitutia bacterium
GGACAGCATGCGTGACCGCCAGCCCCGAAACTCCGCCGTCCGACCAAAAATCCTGCATCGTCTTTTGCCCTTCCGCCGCGCTCTTCCCTCGGGAAAAGCCGCATCGCACCCTTATGCAGTCGCTCTATGGGATGCTACTGTTTTACGACCGTGAATAACTCAGCCCCGGCGGTGAATTTCTTTTCTTGGACAATCGCACCGCTCCCGCCGACGGCTCTGGACGCACCTTAACTCGTCCATGAACAACCCTCCCGCCCGCCCCCATCTCTTCGGCCTGATCGCCGGCCTGTTCCTCGCCACCGGAATCTCCCTCGCCTCGATCGTCCTTGCTCGCGCCTGGACTCAGATCCACGAAACCCAACTCATCGACGTCACCGGCTCCGCCCGCAAAAACGTCCGCGCCGACCTTGTGATCTGGCGCGCGGCGTTTTCCGTCGATGCAGCAACGCTGCTCGAAGCCCAGCAAAAATTGAAATCCGATCGCGCGCGGATCGATGCGTGGCTTGCGGCACAGAAAATCTCCGACGTCCAGGCCGAGCCGGTCCAAATCAAGGACATCACCGTCCACCAATACGAGCGCTCAAAAGACATGGAGACGAACCGCGACAAACGCGTTGGCTACCTGCTCACGCAAACCCTCATCATGCGCTCGCCTGACGTGGAACGCGTCCCGCGTCTCGCCAGCGAAGCGAACGATCTGATCGAGCAAGGCGTGTCGTTCGCGTCGGAAGGCTTCGAGTTCATCTACACCCCCGTCGCCGAGGCAAAAATCGAGATGATGGCCGAAGCGACGAAAGATGCTCGGCTCCGCGCCGGGCAAATCGCCCAACAGGGTGGGCGCACGCTGAAACAACTTCAGGTCGCACGCATGGGCGTCGTCCAAATCAATCCGCTCTACTCGAGTGCCACGAGCTGGCAGGGCAACAACGACACCAAGTCTCTCGACAAAACCATCATCGCGACCGTGAGCGCGACCTTCTCTCTCCAGTAAACAATCCGCCGCTCAATGCACCACGATCGACTCGAGGCCGGTCGTGGGCGCCGGCGCGCCGCCCGGGCTCTTCTTCGGTGTGCTCTGCAGCGGATAGTGAAACGTCTGGCCCTCGTAATTGCGAAAGGTCACTTCGTCGTCCGTGATTTTTTCGACGTAGTCGGGATTGATCGGCACCTTGCCGCCGCCGCCCGGCGCATCGATCACATATTGCGGGATGGCGTAACCCGTCGTGTGACCGCGCAGCGCCTGGATGATCTCGAGGCCCTTCCGCACATCGACTTTGAAGTGCGATCCGCCCGTAATCAGATCCATCTGGTAGAGGTAATATGGCCGCACCCGCATCCGCAGCAGGCGGTGGACGAGCGCCTTCATCACGTCGGCGTCATCGTTCACGCCCTTGAGCAGCACGCTCTGGTTGCCGAGCGGCACGCCCGCGAATGACAGCCGCGCGCAGGCATCGCGCAGCTCGGCCGTCGCTTCTTTTGGATGATTCACGTGAATGCTCATCCAAATCGGGCCGTATTTTTTGAAAATCTCGCAGAGTTCCGGCGTGATGCGTTGCGGGAGAAAAACCGGGATGCGCGATCCGATGCGGATAAACTCCACGTGTTTAATCGCGCGCAGGCGCGAGAGCAGATGCTCGAGTTTCTTGTCCGAGAGCAACAGCGGATCGCCGCCGGAGAGCAGCACGTCGCGCACCTCCGGGTGCGATTCGATATAGCGGAGCGCCTGCTCGTATTCGGGATGAAAGTTGTAGTCCTGCGCGTTGGAGACGAGCCGGCTGCGTGTGCAGTAGCGGCAATACGCCGCGCACCGATCGGTCACGAGAAACAGGACGCGATCCGGGTAGCGGTGCACGAGGCCGGGCACGGGCGAGTGTTCGTCTTCACCGAGTGAGTCGAGCTGCTCTTCCTCGCTGAGCACCATTTCGCCGGCGCGCGGAATCACCTGCTTGCGAATGGGGCAGTTCGGATCGTTGCGATCGATGAGGTTAAAAAAATACGGCGTGATCGCAACGGCGAGCTTATGGTTGGCGAACGCGCAGCCGGCCTTCTCATCGGCGGTGAGCGTCATGAACTGCTCCAAATGAGCAGCCGTCGTCAGGCGGTGCTTGAGCTGCCACGTCCAGTCGCGCCAGTCAGACTCGGGAATGTGCTGCCAAAGCCCCTGGCCTTCGAACCAAGCGGCGCGATCTTCGGTGTAGGACATCGGGTTTTGGGTGCCGAAACCAATAGGAGGCGATTCCCACCTGTCAAATGCGGGGGCAACATCACCCCGCCGCGCAGGAAAGCCCGGATATTTCCCATCCCGATCAAGGCGGGGACGAGGAGGACTTCACGGCCAGAAATTCGCCATTGCCGACCGGAACCAGTGCCGTCGAAAACCCAGGGTCGGAGGAAACCAGCCGCACCAGAGCGGCCATTTCAGCGGAATGCGACGTGGCGTTGTCCACCACCAAGAGCCCTCCGGGCCGCAGGGCACGGCGCAGATCTGGCCACCAGCCCGCGTATTCCGAGCGTTCGGAATCGAGGAAAACAAGATCGACGGAACCCTCGCCCAACCTGCGCAGATGGCGTCTCCGGCGACCGGCGTGATGACGGAGGCGAGTCCTGAGCGGGCGAAGTTTTCCCGGGCCAGGGCAATCTTGAAATCCAAGGCTTCGAGCGTCGTGACCGAGCCGCCGGTCGCTCGCGCAGCTTCGGCGAGCCAAAGCGTGGAGTAACCATTGGAAGTGCCAACCTCAAGGATGCGCTTCGCCGCCGTCGCGCGAACGAGGACCGCGAGAAACTCTCCGGTGTCGCGCGTAATGTTTAGCATCCGGCGCGAGCGTTCAGCAGTCGCGCGATCGTTGGTGGCGCCGTAGCGCTCCAATTCAGTTTTCAACTCTTCGAGGGGTGTGGGCACGGCGGGCAACTCAGAGAGAGGCTTCCAAGTAGAATTTGCGGGCCCGAAACGAACCTAGAATTTTTACCGGCGTCAAAGACGGTTCGCAGGCCGGGCAAGAAAGCCGCAACATAGAATTTCGGCTTTCGCCCCGCATCAGTTCGACCTTGGGTGCACCGGCCGGCCGGGGCGCCTGGACGTTTATCGCTTCACGGCCGGTCCGCGCGCCACAAAACCCTTGGCACGCGCCGCGTGACGCTCTTTCGTTCGACTTTAATGTCCACGAAATCCGCAGTCCTCTCGCTCGAAGACGGATCAATTTTCCGCGGCCGCGCCTTTGGGGCCGACGCCACCATCGCGGGCGAATGCGTGTTCAACACGTCGATGACCGGCTATCAGGAAATTCTCACCGATCCGTCCTACTTCGGCCAGATCGTGACGATGACCGCCGTGCAGATCGGCAACTACGGGGTCAATGACGAGGACACCGAGGCGCGCGTGCCGAAGTGCTCCGGGTTCGTCGTCCGCGAGCTCTCCCCGATCGTCAGCAACTGGCGCAGTCAGCTCTCGCTCGGCGAATATCTCGCGCGCAATGGCATCCCCGGCATCAGCGAAATCGACACGCGCGCGCTCACGAAAAAACTGCGTGTCGACGGCGCGATGAAGTGCTGCCTCAGCACGCTCCCGATCTCCGACGAGGAAGCCGTGCGTCGCGCGAAGTCGTGGCAGGACATGGCCGGCGCCGACTACGTGAAGGATGTCTCCTGCAAGGAGCCTTTCATCTGGAACGCCACCGATCCGAAGAATCACAACGCGCCCTACCTTCCCGTCGGCACCACGATGAACGCGCCCGGCGTGCCCGCGAAAAAATTCCGAGTCGCCGCCTTCGACTACGGCGCCAAGTTTTCGATCTACCGCAAGCTCGTGCGCCACGGGTTCGAGGTGCAGGTTTTTCCCGCGACCGCGACCGGCGAGCAAGTCCGCGAACACAAGCCCGACGCCGTCTTCCTCTCGAACGGTCCCGGCGATCCGGCGGCGCTGCCCTACATCCACCAGACCGTCACGAACCTGCTCCCTGATTTCCCGATCTTCGGGATTTGTCTCGGGCACCAGATGCTGACGCACGCGCTCGGCGGCACTACGTTTAAGCTAAAGTTCGGCCACCGCGGCGGCAACCAGCCCGTGAAAAACCTCGAGACCGGCAAAGTCTCGATCACCGCGCAGAACCACGGCTTCGCGACCGATCCGAAGTCCCTCGAAAAAACCGCCGCGAAGGTCACTGAGATCAATCTCAACGATCAAACGGTCGAAGGTCTGAGGCATACGAAGCTCCCGATTTTCTCGGTGCAATACCACCCCGAGGCCGCGCCCGGCCCGAATGACGCCGATCCGCTGTTCGTCGATTTTTACCGGATGGTCGAGGCACGCCAGGCCGGCAAAATCTAGCGCTTCAGTCCCGCGCGACCGGCTTGGAGGCCCCGTCCGCCGCGCGCCGGTAGTCTTCGAGCCTGCGCTGCAGCTTCTCGGCCTCCGACGCCGACGGCGCGTCGTGCAACGCCGTTTCCGCAGCGCGGCAGGCAAGGACGGATTGGCCGGCGTCGAAAAACTTCTCCGCAATCAAACCAAGCACGCGAAAGCGCGTGGCGGAGGGAACACCGTCGCGCGAACCCGCGACCGCCTGATAATACCAATGCAGCGCGTCGAGCGGCTCGCCCGCGAACGCCTGAAAGACCGCGTAGTTGATTCCAGCAGCCCCGAGTCCCGAATCGAGCAGCAGCGCGCGCCGGAAATGTTCGCGCGCCTCGACGCTTCGGCCGGCGCGGCTGAAATCCATCGCCATGCGCGTGTGCAGCGCCGAACCCAGACTCGTGTTCGCCACCGCGGCCCGCGCCTCATCGAGCCACGGGCCCGGCCCGCAGCGGCGCTCACCCTCGGCCAGAATCGCGGCGGCCCGATCGGGTGCACCGTAGGCCGCGTGATGCTTCGCCCAGTTGCTAAATTGCATCGACAAAAACGCGCGGCTGTCGGAGCCGTCGATCAGGCACCGTTCGAGCGCATCCATGTTTTCCCACGCGCGCAACTGGCGCTGCTGCAGCCACGCAAATCCAACCAACGCGATCAACGCCAGCCCACAAATCAGACCGCGCCAGCGCGATTGCACATGCACGAGCACAAACGCCACCGCCGCGCTCAGCACCATCCCCGCCAGATAATCGTACCGGTCGCACGCGAAATACGGGTGCTCCATAAACCCGAGCATTGGGATCAGCAGCGCCACAAACGCTAGCCACCACAGCAACGCGGCCCACCGCCACGCGCGCCGCCACGCCAGCGCCACCGTGGTGCCGATGACGAAAAACGCCGAGGCGAGAAAAACAAAATCACCCGGATGAACCTCGAGCAGCCGAGTCGGCGCCGGCGTGAGCCGCACCGGCCACCAGCGGGCCACGAGGTAGTCCGCCCATGCGTAGCACGCCTGCGCGGTGCGTTGGAGCAGACTGAAATCGCGCAACGAAGCCGGCTTCGCCCAAAACGAATCCGCGCCGATCCGCATTGCGATTGTGACGCCGAGGACGGCGATGCCGGGCAGCACGAGGAGCATTTTTTCCAGCGCCAGTCGACCGAATGAAATTGGTCGCGCCGCGCCCGCAGATTTTCCCGCCGGCCCGTGCTGCCACTCCGCCGCATCGAGCATCACGAAAATGCCGATCAGCCCGAGCGTGATCGGATAGACCAGCATCGAACCGAGATACGCGGCGCCGGTCGCGATTAGCCAGCGCCCGCGCGTGGGTGAACCAGCCGGGTGGTCGAGCACGTTGAGATAGGCGAGGACGGCGAGAAGCGCGCAAGAGCCGGCCGGCCCGTAGAGCAACCCGGAAACCCAACCCACCGTCTCCGCGCGATACGGATGCAAGGCCCATAGCGCCGCGCCGATCGTAGCGCACACGTTGCCCCAAGTCTCATCACTGACGCCACTCCAGCGCCGGAGCAGGCGCCGTGTCACGACGAACAACAGCAGGGTATTCGCGACATGGAACAGGATGTTCGCAACATGATAGCCGACCGGTGTGAGCCCGGAAAACTGATAAACGATGGAAAAGTTCAACCAGCCCAGCGGGATGTAACGGCGCATGTAAACCGCGTCCGTGAACATCCATTTCAGCGTCGCGGCGCCCGGCGGGCCCAGGTGCGGGTTGAAGTAGACATTGATATCGTCGTCCATCGCGACGAAATCGAAACCAACCACCGCGCGGACGTTCCACGAGGCGACGACAGCGAGCAAGAGCACGCACCAGAGCGTTGTGCATCGTGTCGCTGGCATGGCGTTCACGCGCTATCGCACGGCGGACGCGCCGTTCAGCAACGCCTCAAATTTTACCGCATCCTCCGGCGTATCGACGCCAATCGTCGGATCGTCGGTGAGCTCGCAGGCGATCTCGAAGCCGTTTTCGAGCACGCGCAGTTGTTCGAGCTTTTCGATTTGTTCGAGCCGGCCGGGCGGGAGCTTCGCAAATTTTTCCAGTAAATCGGCCCGGTAGCCGTAGAGCCCGAGATGTTTGTAGCACGGGTTCGCCGCGACCCACGCGTCATCCACGAGTCCACCGCGCTCGCGCGCGAAGGGAATCGGCGAGCGCGAAAAAAACAGCGCCCGCCGCGCGACCGGTGCGAGCACGACTTTGACCTGATTCGGATTTGCGAAATCTGCCGCGCGTCTGAAAGGGGTCGCGAGCGTCGCCATCGGCGCACCGCTCGCGAGGAGCGACGCCAGCGCGCGGATCTGCCCACCCGTCACGAGCGGCTCGTCGGCCTGGACGTTGATTACGTGGTCGGCGCGGACGGTGAGGTTGGCCTCCGCCAGCCGATCGGTGCCGCTTTGGTGGGCGGCGCTGGTTTTGATCGCCCTAAAGCCGGCCTCGGTCACGCAGTCGCCTAAGAGCTCGTGATCGACCGCAAACCAGAGCGGCAAGTCCGGCACTTCCCGGGCGATTCGCTCCGCGACCCACAGGAGCAGGGGCCGGCCATTGATCTTGTGCAAAAGCTTGCGGGGGAAGCGGGTAGACTCAAGCCGGCACGGGACGATTATCGCGACGTGTGACATGAATTGGCACACTGGCGGCTGGTTTTTGAGTTGCAAGCCACCGCCTCCGCCCGGATTTTGGCCGGCTTTCCTGAAACCATGAACAAAAGCGACGCCACGCCTGCTGTCCAACCACTCTCCAAAGAGCTGGTCGTGCAGAACAAGATGGGCATCCACGCCCGTCCCGCCGCGATGATCGTCCGCATCACAAACAAGTTCAAGGCGGAGGTCTTCGTCGAAAAAGACGAGGAGCAGGTGAACGGCAAAAGCATCATGGGCCTCATGATGCTCGCCGCCGGCAAAGGTTCGAAGGTGAAGTTCCTCGCGACCGGCGAGGACGCCGCCGCCATGCTCGCCGAACTCGAGGCGCTATTCGCCAAAAAGTTCGACGAATCCTGAGCCGAACCGCGACAAGGCGAGCGGTTAGATATCGAAAAATCTCCGCGCGTTGGCCGTCGAAGTTCCCGTGAGTTCATCGAAACTCACGCCAAACACTTCCGCCGCCGCAAACTCCGCCGTGTGCCGCACAAACGCCGGCTCGTTCGGCTTCCCGCGATGCGGTAAAGGCGTCAGGTAAGGCGCGTCAGTCTCGATCATAAAGCGCCCCAGCCCTTGCGCCTTCGCCGCCGCGCGAATCGCCGGAGCGTTTTTGTAAGTAAGAATTCCCGTAAACGATCCGCAGCCGCCGCGCCGCGTGAGTTCCGCCATCTCGGCCTCACTCTCGGTGAAGCAATGGAACACCACGCGCGTCCACTCCACTCTGCTCGCATCGATCAGCTCGACGCATTCCCTAAACGCGCCGCGCGAATGGATCACAATCGGGCACGCCAGCCGCCGCGCGATTTCGAGTTGCGCCGCAAACGCCGCACGCTGCCATGCGAAAATCACTTCCGCTTGCGCCGCCTCCTTCGGCAGATGAAACCGATCGAGCCCGCACTCGCCGAGCGCCACCGGCCGGGACGCCGGTCCGCTCCAAAAATTTTCGATCCGCGCGACCGCCGCGGCCCAGTTTGCGTCCACGGAGCACGGATGGAGCCCCACCGAATAGTGAACGAATCCCGGCTGCTCGCCCGCGATACCCCGGTAAAGTTCCCAGTCCTCCGGCGAGGTTCCAATCGTGATCAAGGCGTCGACGCCCGCCTCGCGGGCACGCGCGAGCGCAGGCGCAAGCGTGCCGGCGTGCATGAACGATTCGAGATGCGTATGCGTGTCGATGAGGCCCATGTCAGCGCAGATAAATCGCTCCGTAGCGCTCACGCAAGTAACGCACGAGCGGCTGCGGCGAAAGCGGTGTGCCGGTTACACGCTGGACAAGCTCAAGTGCGCTATAACGGCGGCCCTGAGTGTGGATGTTTTCACGCAGCCAGCCGAGGAGCCATGAAAAATCTCCGCGCGCAAACTCCTCCTCCAACGCCGGCCGCAGCTCAAGCACCCGATACCAGAGCTGCGCCGCGATCATGTTGCCGAGGCAGTAACTCGGAAAATAGCCGAACGCGCCGTCACTCCAGTGCACATCCTGCAACACACCCTCGCGATCGTTCGACGGCTCAAGGCCTACCAGTTCGCGCGACACCGCGCGCCACGCCGCCGGCAAATCGCGCACGGCAAGTTCGCCCGAAAAAAGCTTCTTCTCGAGCTCGAAGCGCAGCACGATGTGAAGATTGTAAGTCACCTCATCTGCATCGACGCGGATGAGCGTCGGCTCGACGGCGTTGACCGCGAGGTAGAGCTCGTCCGAAGAGAACGCGGCGGATTGGGCCGGAAAGGTTGCCCGCCAGCGCGGCTCAAAATGGCGCCAGAATCCCCGGCTGCGCGCGACTTGATTTTCCCAGAGCCGACTCTGCGATTCGTGCCCCGCCATGCCCGCATGCACGCCGAGCGCCGTGCCGAGATGCTCCTTCGCGAGCCCTTGCTCGTAGAGTCCGTGACCTGTCTCGTGAATCGAGGAGAACAGCGCGTCGAGCGGCGCGTCGGCATTGAAGCGCGTGGTCATCCGCACGTCGCCCCCGGTGCCCGAGCAAAACGGATGAAGCGACACATCGATTCGCCCGCACGCGTAATCGAAGCCGAGCGCCGCGGTGACCTCGCGCAAAAATTCCCGCTGCCCGTCAATCGGGAAGCCGCGCAGCTTGGCATTGATCGCGCGCGCTCGCTCGGCGACCGGGGAGGCCGTAATCGCGCGGACGAGTGGCACGAGATCGCGCTTCAATTCCGAGAACAGCTTTTCGACCGCCACGGCCGTGAGGCCGGGATCAAATTTGTCGAGCATGGCATCGTAGGGGGCGGCGCCGCGGCCGAGATAGGCGGCTTCGCGCTGCGCGAGCTCAAGATTTTTTTCGAGCACGGGCGCGTAGCTCGCGAAGTCGTCTGCAGCTTTCGCCTTCGCCCACGCATGGTAGCCGCGGCTGCCCTGCGCCGCCTTTTCGCGCACAAAGTCCGCCGGCAATTTCGTCGCGCGATCGTAGTCCTTGCGCGCGTGCCGAACGATGGTGCGTTGATCGAAGGTCAGTTCGGCCGCGCGTGCTTCAAGCGATGCGAGCAACTCCCCCACTCGCGCGGCGCTGGCCGCGGCGTGGGTGGCTTCGGCCACAGCGGCGTGTTGGGCAGCACGCTGATCGGCGCCGCCGGGCGGGAGCATGACCTGCTCATCCCAGCCGAGCAGTTCGCCCACGAGGCCCAGCGCGTGGACGCGTTTCAAGAGTGGAGTGAGTTCGCTGAGCGCGACATCGATCGTCATGCGATCGAATTGAGCTTTCGCCCGGCGCGCTGGCGAGCGTGTTGTGAAAATCGCTCGCCGCGGAGAATCGGTTTGCACGCCCGTCCGCGGCTGGCAGCGTGCCGCGCGTGATGACTTCCTCACGCATCCGCTGGCTGGTGATCGTGCTGGCGCTGACGGTGCCGCTCGGGTTTGCGGCGTTCACGGGGCACGCGTGGGAAGATTATTTCATCACATTGCGCGCGAGCCGAAATCTCGCGGAGGGCAACGGCCTCGTGTTCAACCTCGGCGAACGCGTCCACACGTTCACCTCACCGCTCGGCGTGCTCGTTCCCGCTTGCTGCACGTGGCTCAGCGGACCGAATCACGAGGAACTCGCGCTGTGGTTCTACCGCGGTTTCGACGCGCTGGTGCTCGCGGCCACCGCGGCGCTGCTGTGGCGGCGCTCCTCGACGCTCCGGCTCGGCGCGATCGGCCAGCTCGTGCTCTTCGGATTGCTCATCACCGATGCGAAACTCACCGACTTCGCGATCAACGGCATGGAGACGGCGCTGCTCGTGTTTTTCACGTTGTTGCTGTGGAGCGAGCTTGAATCGCCCGGCGGTCCGCGCGCCTCACGCCTCGCACTCGTGTTTGGCGGGTTGATGTGGACGCGACCCGACGCGTTCATCCTCGCCGGTGCGATCCTCGTGCCGCACTTCGTGTTTCGCGAGCAACGCGATTCACCCGCCAACGCGCGCTGGGGTGCCGTCGTGCGCGGTGCGTTGCTCGGCGGGTTGATTTACCTACCGTGGTTCGCGTGGGCGTGGTGGTATTATGGCTCGCCAGTGCCGCACACGATCATCGCGAAGGGCGCGGTCACGCCGCCGCTTCAGCTCAGCCAACTCCTGCTCGTGCCGTGGCGCCTCGTCAGCCGGGCCGATCAACTTTTTCTACCGACTTACCAGGCGTTTGGCGGCTGGCCGGACGTCGTGGTCGCACTCGGCCGCGGACTTTCGATTATCGCGAACTTTGCATGGCTGGTGCCGGGCTGGTCGCGGACGGGCCGGCGGGCGTCGCTCACGGTGTTCATCGGCGCTTTTTACCTCAACTCGATCATCGCGTTTCCATGGTATGTGCCCCCCTGGACCACCCTCGCGATCATCGTCCTGGCCTGGGTGTGGGATGCGGTCGTGACCGCGGAAAAGCTCACCGCCGTGCGCTCGCTGGTGCGACTGAGCGCGCTCGTAGTGGTGGTGATCTACGTCGGCGTGCTGGCGGGCACCGCGTGGCAGATGCGCGTACAACAACGCGTCGTCGAGGATGGCGTGCGCAGGCCAATCGGTGAGTGGCTGCATGCGCACGCGACGCCAGGCGACACGGTATTCCTGGAGCCGCTAGGCTACATCGGTTATTTTTCCCAACTCAAGACCTACGATTACCCGGGGCTGAGTTCGCCGGAAGTCGTCGCACTGGTGCGCAGCGGCGCGCGCGATTACTCGAGCGTGATCGAGCGGCTGCGACCGCGTTGGGTCGTGCTGCGGCCGTTCGAAATCCGCCAGATGGAGTTCTCGCCGTTGCGCGTGCTCGATCACTACGACGTCGCCGAGCGGTGGAGCGCGCGCGCCCGGCTCGATGCGATTACACTGCTGCCGGGACGGCGCTGGTGCGAGTGGGAGTCGGAGTATGTGCTCTACCGGCTCCGCGTAGACGCTCCGAAACACTGAACCCGTCAGTGGACGTCAGTTGAAATACGAGTCGCCCCGCTGAAGAAACACGTGGCCGCCGTTCGCATGCAGCGTGACCGGCGACCCGCCGGCGTTGAGCCGGCCGGTGAGCTTGCCCTTGCCGTCGCCGCCCGCCTCGATCGCAAGCGGGAGCTTGTTGTCGACATGCCCCCAGAACGAAGACGCCAGCACGGCGCAGTTGGCCGCCGGATCGATCTTGGCGAAGATGCTGCCGTAAGCGGTGCGGACTTTGGTCTCGCCGGCAAAATCACTGGGCAGGCCAATCGTGACATCCCCCACCTCGGCTTCGACGTCGAGGCTGGCGTGCCCCTCGAGGACCTCGATGTCGCCCCCGGCGTTGCGCAAGACTGCGCGGCCGCCGAGCGTGCCGACCCGCAGCGTGCCATACTCGGTCGCCGCCGTGACCGCACCGCTGCAACGCGAGACAATCAAGTCGCCGCTTTTCGTCGCAGCGTCGATCGTGCCGTCAATGCGACGGATGAAAACATTGCCCCGGTTCGTGCGGGCGAAGACGCGGCCCGTGAGGTTACCGACGGTGATGGGACCTTCGCGAGTGCGCAGCTCGACGGAGCAGCGGCGAGGCACAAAGATCTGGGACTCGAGATTGACGCGGGATTTTTCATCCCAGGAAAACCGCACGCCGCGCCTGTCGGGGTCGCCAGCGCGCACGCTCACGGTGTCGCCTTCCTGCGTGGCGGCAAAGCCGAGCGCGGCGACGAGCTGATCAGCCTCCTCCGCGGTTTTCGCCGCGAGCGTGAGATGGGCGATGACGGTGATTTCCGCCGCATCGGTCTCGCGCACGTCGATCGTGCCACGAAAAAATTCCACCTTGAGCGTGCAGCCGGGCTCGATGGCAAAAGTCTGCTGCTGATCGCGATCGATCGCACGCGCGGCGAGCGGCGCGAAGACGAAGAGGACGAGGAGCAAGCGGACATTCATGGCTAAACGGAGACGATTTCCGGCCGTCTCCGCTGGCGCAAGTTTCTCCCACCGCGCAACGCTACCGAGCGCGATCCGTAGAAACACGGCCCGCCCGTCGCGCCGGATCAATTCGTGCGGATGGCGATGCCGCCGCCGCTCGTGCGCAGCTTCAGCAGCGGGCCGCCGCCGTTCACGTTGCCGGCAAGCTGGCTGCGTCCGTGACCCGAACGATCGATCGTGAGGGTGAGGCCGTCGGCATCCACGCTGCCGCCACTCGTCGCCGCGTCGAGGTGGAAGGCGGCGGATTTTTCGACGTTTACCTTCACCGATCCCCCCGAAGTGCTGAGCGAGCTGTCTTCCTTGAGCGGTCCGGCGATGCCGGCGCGGATGTTTCCGCCGCTCGTACGGGCATTGACCGCGCCCTGCACGGAATCGAGGTTGATGCTGCCGCCCGAGGTGGAAATCTCGGCGGAGCCGACCACACGGCCAACGCTGATGCCACCGCCGGAGCTGTGGAGCTTGGCGTTGCCGCGCGCCTCGCTGAGCGAGATGCTGCCGCCCGAGGTGCGGGCGTCGACTTCGCTGCCAAGCTTGCCGAGCGTGATGCCGCCGCCGGACGTGCGAGCGGTCACCTTGCCGGAAAGATCGCCAACCGCGATACCGCCGCCCGACGTGTGCAGCTCCGCGGAAAAACTCGCCGGCACGCTCACGACAAAGCTGACGTTGACCGGCGGCCAGGAGAAGAAGTGAAACCCGATCGACTCGCGCCCATACTTGGCGGCAGCCAGAATGTCGTTGCCGGTTTGCTCAATGTGGAGATCGAGGTCCTTAAGGAGTTCGTCGGCCTCGGCTTCAGTGCCGGCGCGGATGCGTTCGCGAGCGGTGACCTTGACGGTGTTGTCCGAGGAAATCCGCACTTCGATCCCGCCGCCCTGCGTGTCGACGCGCAACGCGCCGCCGGGCTGGACGGCGAAGGTTTTTTCGACCGTGCGCTCGATCGTGGCGCGGGCGGCGAGCGAGGCGAACGCGAAGAGACTGGTGGCGAGAAGGAAGCGGGCGGCGAGTTTCATGCGGGAGTTGGGTGTGTCCCCAAAACCCGGCGGGCGACCAAAAGTTACAGCAATTTTCAGCGGCTGAACCGCAGTGAACGCCGCTTCAGACCTTGGCGCTATTGTCGCACTTGAAGTGAACCTGCTTGCGCCGGTTGGCCAAGGTGCGCTGGGCAGCCATCATCGCGGCGTCGCTGCTCTTGATGAGGTGGCGCTCACGCTCGTCGGCCTCATCCGCGGCCGCGAGCGCGGCGAAGCACACCAGCGCCTCCGCACGCGGCTCGAGCCGCTGCGCAGGAAAGCGCGCGTGCGCGGCGAGCCAGCCGACGGTCTGACGAAAAGGATTCTGGGCGGGCGCGTTCATGGTTGGGTGTCGGTCGGTAGCACGAGGCGCACATGCATCCGCGTCAATCGCGCAAGCAGCTTCTGTTCGTCGCGCACCGGCCACCAGTTGTAGAGGTAGATCTCCAACGGCCGCCACATCGCCACCCAGCCGATGATCGTCAGACCCTCGCGCACAATGCTCACTAGGCTCACGCCGGTGGTGGAGTCAAACCGCGCCAGGAACCCACCGAGCGACAAACAGCCAGCGAGAAACGCGAGTCCGATGAGGAGGCTGCGCCAGCCGCGCCGCATCAGTTGTTGAAACTCATGCTGCTTCATCTCCGAGCGCATCGCGAAGTAGTGTTGCACAGCTTCCTGGAGATTCGCCGCGCGATCCGGTGGCGGCGGGGCAGCGAGGTGGATCGTGAGCTCCAGCTCGTGATCCTTCGGGTGCTCGCGCGCCCAGCTCATGATAAATTCCTCTGCGTCCGCATCGAGGTCGCGATCGAGGAATGGCGAGGGATCCATTGAGTTGAAGAGCTGCGCGAGTTCGCGCAGGCGGAGCTGGATGTGGGCGGTCTTCATCCCGTCGCGAAAGCCACCGCCCATGTTTTCGGATCGAAGCCGACGAGCGCCGTACCCGCACCGATCAAGAACGGCCGCTTCACGAGCGAACCGTTGCCGGCGAGGAGCGCGAGCTGCTCGGCTTCGGACAGCGCGGGGAGTTTCTCAGCGATCTTTTGTGCGCGGTATTCGCGGCCGGACGCGTTGAAAAGTTTTCGCACGTTGCCGTCGTGCGCGGCGAGCATCGTGCGCAACTCGGGGATCGTCGGCGGTGTTTCGCGAATCGGGCGCTCGTCGAACACGACGCCCTGCGCGCACAGCCACTGCGTCGCCTCGCGGCACGTGCTGCACTGGGCGAGCGTGTAAATCGTCACCGCCGCGCTCATGGCACCTTCCAGTCGATCGCGTTGAGCAGGTCGGCGAGGTGAAACGCAGCCTTCGCGAGCTGCGCCTGCGCGCGCGGCTTTTGCTTGGACTCGTAATCCTTCGGCAGGTCGGCCTCGATCGACTCGAGCGTCTTGCGCTCGCTCTCACCGTTCACTTTTGCGCCCGTGAAAACGATTCCGCGGCAGACGGCGGCGGCCTCGTGCACGCTGTCGGTCGCCCACGCCTCGGCCCATGCGTGATAGTCGCCCGGCGTGTGCCAGGTGGTGCTGTTGATACTGGTGCGCAAGTGCGCGGCGAGCTTGTCGGCATCGCCGGTTCCCGCGACTTGCTCGACACGCGTGGTGTCCCAATACGAGTGCAGGTTGTCGCATTTTGATTGGCCGGTGAGAACCTTGTTGCCGCCGAGATCGCCGTGGCTGGCGGTGCGCTCGCCGGGCGCGCTGACGAGCTTGGGCGCGCGGGGATTGCGAAAATCAAAGCAACCTGTACCGACATGCAGCGGTTGGTCAATGTCCTCCACAAGATGCACGAGCACGCGCAGCGCCTGACTTGGAGTAAACTTCTGCGACTTGCCCACCAGCACCGCGATCGCGGCGTTGATCTGGCGGACGACGTCGTTGGGCGCGGCGAAGCGGGTTGAGACCGAGTACGCGGTGGTCTCAAGCGGGAGGTTGACGAAGTGCCACTCGTGGTTGTCGGAAAATTTTTCATTGAAGGCTACGGCATCTGCGTCGCCCGCCAGCGGACCGGTCCCGCGGCCCACCGAGCGCAGCTCGTCGAGCCAGACCGAAGCCTCCGCAAGATCGTCGGTGCCGAGAATTTTATTCACGCGCAGCCTCACTTCTTCATGCAGCAGATTGCTCGCGAGCGTGCCGATCGCCTCGTGGCCGAGCTTGCCCCAAGCGAAGCCGCGCGGCGCGGCGAGCAGGAGTGCAGCGAGCAGGAAACAACGGCAAATCACCCCGCAAACGTGAGGCCCGCGATTGACCGGTGCAACTCCGCACGCGCAGACTCGGCCCCTCGTGAAACCACCCGTTCTTGAAGTCCGCCGCCTGCGCGTCGAGCGCGGCCGCACCGCGATCCTGCGCGGCGTGGAGTGGCGCGTCGCGCCCGGCGAAAACTGGGTGATTCTCGGCGCCAACGGCTCCGGCAAGACCTCGCTGCTGAAGGCGCTCACGGGATTTTTGTCGCCGACCTCGGGCGAGATTTCGTTGCTCGGCCAGGTTTACGGCGAGAGCGACTGGCGCGAACTGCGATTGCAGATCGGCGTGGTCACGAGCGCCTTCACGATGTCGATCCCGCCGTCCGAGCCGGTGACCGACACGGTAGTCAGCGGCAAATACGCGCAGCTCGATCTCTGGCATGCCGGGACACGTGCCGATCGGATCGCGGCGAAAACGCTCCTGCGTTTGGTCGGCCTCACGCGCATCGCGGAACGCGAATGGGCGTATCTCTCGCAGGGCGAGCGCCAGCGCGTGCTCATCGCTCGCGCGCTGATGGCGCGCCCGCGGCTGCTGATTCTCGACGAGCCGTGCGCCGGACTTGATCCCGTCGCGCGCGAAAAATTTCTGCGCTTTGTCGAGCGGCTCGCCCGCTCGCGCCACTCCCCAGCCCTCGTGCTGGTCACCCATCACGTTGAGGAAATTACTCCGGCCTTCACGCACACGCTGCTGCTGCGCGGCGGTCGCGTCGTCGCCGCGGGTCCGCGGCGCGCGGTGCTCACGTCAGCGAATTTGTCCGCAACGTTCGGGGCGCGCCTGCGACTCACCCGCACCGTCGGGCGGCTGCGCCTCGATCTCTCGGCCTCGTGAATCCTCTGACTGAAACGATCGAAAACCTCGGGCTCACGAGCGTCTGGACGTATCTCGCGATCTTTCTCGCCACATCGCTCGTCATGATTTGGCGGCTCGATGCCCTGCTCAAGCACGGCCTCGAGGGCACCGCGCTCGGCACGCTCGTGATGCCCTACTGCTCGGGACTCGGAAACCTAGTCTTCGTTGGGATCATCGCGGAGCGGCACGGGTCGAGCGCGGAGGTGCTGACCAACTGCCTCGTCAACAACGTCACCAATCTCACGCTCGTCCTCGGCCTGCCCGCGCTCATCTGGGTGCTGGATTTGCGCGCGAAAGCCAACGGGAAAAAATCCGGAGCGAAGAGCACAAACGGGACGAGCGGCGCGAAGCGTGGAGTCGGGTCGGGCGGCGACGCGACTGAGCACCAGCTCAACCAGCTCTCGCTGTTGCTCACCCTCGCCGCCGTGGTGTTTTTCAGCGGCGTGACGTGGGCGCTCGGAGCCGACGGCAAGCTCGACGCGAACGACGGACTCGTCCTCGTCGCGCTGTTTCTGTTTTGGCAGTGCTTCCAGGTCTTCGACGTTCTCAAGCACAACGTGCGGAAAAAACTTTCGTTCGGAGCGCTGTTTTACCTCGATGCCTTCATCGTCCTGCTGGCGGCTTACGGACAATATGCGAGCATCGACTGGCTGGTCGACTGGCTCGCCAAGCAGCAAGGCGGCTTCGTCAACGCCGAGCACCTCGGCTGGCTGAGCGGCTGGCTGATGGTGCTGCCGAATGCGCTGCTCGCGTTCTACTACGCCGCGCGCCGCCGCGCCGACATCGCATATGCCTCGCAGATCGGCGACGGCCACGTCTGCATCCCGCTCTGTGTAGGCCTGAGCGCGTTCATTGCGCCGATTACGGTGCCAAAGTTTTTCGAGACCGGCCTCGCGATCCTCTGCGGCGCGGCGATCGTGCACGCGTTCTGCGTGCTCGTCGCGCGCGGGTTGCCCAAGTGGATGGGCTGGCCACTGCTCGCCGCTTACGCGTGGTTCGTCGGCGCGGGATTATTGTAGGGTGGCTTGCTTGCTGACGCCGTTGCACGCGGACGGGCGGAGCGGCGTCGGCAAGAACGACGCTTCTACGATTCCAACCTCATTCCGCCAGCGGATCAGCCCGGAATTTTTCGCCGAGCTCGAACAGCACCGCCTGCGCCTTCAGCCAACCCGGGTTCGCCCGGATGTCGGCCATGGACTTTGCGGTGTGGTTGCAGACGAGGTAGCTCGACGCCCCCACCCGCACAAACGCGTCGTGGCGCGGCCCATCTCCTGCGAGTGTAAACACGATGTCGCCCACGCCGGCCGGCTGGCCCGCCGCCTCGGCCCGCAGCGGAGCCGCGTCATCCGGCATTTCACGACGGAACCGCTCCGGCCGCGGACCGTGGTAGGCAAGCACGCCCTTCTGCCCGCCCAGGCCAAGCACCGCCCATTCGTCGAACACCGGCTGGCCGTAGGCCGTGTTCATCCGCGCGAGCGCGGCGGCGATGTAGATGCGGGCGGCGGCGAGATCCATGCGCGCCAAAAAGTCGAAAGCCCGCCGCGACGCAAGCCCGTCGCACTACTTGCCCAACTCCACCACGTCGCCCGCGGCGATCGGCGCATTCGCGCCTGAGCCGGCGACGTTCGCCGAAGTATAAACCACTTTCCCCTCGCGCACGACCGCCACCGCGCGCGACGCAAGCGGCACTCTCGCGGCGTCGCTCGCTGCCGCCAGCGTCATTCCCTGCCGCCAAGGCACCCGCGACACCTGATTGCTGTTCGCCACATCGACAAACGTCACCGCACCCGAGCGAGCGAGCCCCGCGGCCAGCTTGATCGCGCCGGCCGTGACCGAGCCAGCCACCTTGGCCGTGCCCACCGCGACGCTCCCCGCGACCTCCGCCGTGCCGACGGCGACCTTCACCGGCGCGCTCGCCACATCGTAAACCAGACAGCCGCCGAGCGGCGCGCCGCCCAGGGCGATCAACATAGCCCACGTTGCACGCGTCCGGCTCGGCGGTCGCGTGCTCACATTTTCGCTGAGAAAATCTCCGCGAGGAACGTCTTCATGTGACCCCAAGAGCGCAGGTCCGCCGCCTTGTTGTAGGCGATCGGCAAGCCGGTCGCTTTCGCGATATTGTCCGCATCCGGATTCGTGAACGCGTGCACCGCCCCCGCGTAGCTCACGAACTGGTAGTCCAGCTTTGCGCCATCGAGTCCCTTCAACAGCGCATCGAGATCCTCTTTCTTCACAAACGGGTCGATCGCCCCGTGGCAGATGAGAATTTTGGCCTTCACCTTCGTCGCCGCATCCGCCGGCACCGGCACAGGGCCGCCGTGAAAACTCACCACGCCGACGAGCGCTGCGCCGCTGAACGCCAGCGCCTGCACCGTCGATCCGCCGAAGCAATATCCGATCGCCGCCACGCGGCCCGCGTCGACGAGACCACTCGCCAGCAATTGCTCGATGCCCGCCTGCGCACGCTCCGCCATCAGCGGCTTGCCGTAGAATTGCCCGGCGAGCTCGCCCGCCTTTTTCGGGTCGGTCGTCGTGACGCCCGCGCCATACATGTCGACCGCAAACGCCACATAGCCGAGCGCCGCGATCTGTTCGGCACGATGCTTCGGATAATCCGTCAGACCCCACCACTCCGGCACGACGAGGACGCCGGGCGCTTTTTTCGCCGTCGACACCTTCGCGTCGTCGTAGGCGAGGTAGCCCTCAAGCTTCGTACCCGCCTGCTCGTACGAGACGGGCTTCGTGACAATTTTGGCGTGAGCGGAAAACACGATCGCGAGGGACGCGACCAGCAGGATGAGTTTTTTCATGGCGACAACACGATGGCAGGCCCGGCATCGCCGTCAAATTTCACCGCGCGTTTGCGCGGGCGGATCACGCCGGCACGCCGCCCGCGATGTAGTTGCGCAGATGCTCCGCCTCGGCACGGTGCGCGTCGGCCATCCAACGCGTGACGTCGCCAATTGAGACCACGCCGAGCAGCCGGCCGCTCGCTACCACCGGAAGCCGACGGCAGCGTTTGTCGGAAAAAATCGTCATCGCGTCCTCGATCGTCGCCTCGGGCGCGATTGTGATGACGTTGGGCGTCATCACATCGGCGACGAGCGCGCGCCGCGGATCGAGGCCCGCACCGACGATCCGGCGCAACACATCGCGCTCAGTAAACATGCCGACGAGGCGCGAACCATCGAGTACGAGGATGCCACCGATACGGTGGCGGTTCATTTCAGCAACGGCGTCGAAGACACTCAGCGTCGGGGCGACGGAGTGCACGGCGGAGCCCTTGCGATCCAACAAGGCGGAGATCGGAGTATTCATGGGTAACTAGGGGTGGGCGAAGTGTGGTCACCGCCCGATGCACCGCAACCCGAAAGGCTGCGCGCCGATTGACCGCGACGCCGGACTTTGGTTGTCGCGGCGTTGGAAAATTTTCCGCGATTTCAACCGCCATGGCCCTTGCGACTCGTGGGGATCGCGCGTCTTCTTGCCGCACCATGAGTGCCGGAAAAATTCTTCTCGCCGTCTTCGGCGGCTTCGTCGTCCTCGCGATCATCGTCGCTCTTTATGTGAGCGGCGTCTTCAACCGCCTCGTCACCCTCCAGCAGGGCACCGACGCCGCCTGGGCCCAGGTGCAAAACGTCTATCAGCGCCGCGCCGATCTCATCCCAAATCTCGTCAACACCGTCGCGGGCGCGGCCAACTTTGAAAAATCCACGCTCGCTGAAATCACCGAGGCCCGCGCCTCCGTCGGCCGCGTGCAACTCCCCGCGGGCGGCGCGCCGACCGATCCCGCGAAGTTTGCCGAGTTTGAAAAAGCCCAGGGCGCGCTCGGCGGCGCGCTCTCGCGGCTGCTCGTCGTCGCCGAGCGCTATCCGAATCTCACCGCCACCGCCGGCTTCCGCGATCTGCAGGCGCAGCTCGAGGGCACGGAAAACCGCATCAGCGTCGAGCGCGGCCGCTTCAACGAAGCCGTCCTCGCCTACAACACTGCCCAGCGCAGTTTCCCCGCCGTGATTTTCGCCGGCATGTTCGGCCACACGGTGCGCCCCTACTTCGCCGCGACCGCCGGCTCCGAGAAGCCGCCGGCCGTCAACTTCGACTTCGGCGCGAAGAAATCGCCGTGAACGAGACTGGGCATTCGCCCCACTGAATTTTCGCCACCGGGACACTGAGCCACAGAAACTTTACCATGAGATCTTTATCTGTGCTCTCGGCGCCTGCGTGGCCAACTCGGCTCAGTTTCCTGGTCTTGCTCGTCGCGGCTTTCGCGGCGCTGGCCCGCGCCGCTGAAACCATCCCGCCCGCGCCGCGCGATCATTTCAACGACTACGCCGGCATCGTCGCGCCCGCCAACGCGCGCCAGCTCAACGACGATCTCACGCAATTTGAGCGCACGACCTCGAATCAGATCGTCGTCGCGATTTTCCCGCATATGCAGTCCGACTCCTCGATCGAGGACTACACCGTGCGCGTCGCGCAGGCATGGGGCGTCGGCCAGAAAGACAGGAAGAATGGCGCCGTGCTTTTCATCTTCGCGCAGGACCGAAAACTTTTCATCCAAGTCGGCTACGGCCTCGAAGGCGTGCTGCCCGACGCGCTCTGCAAACAAATCATTGCCAACGAAATAACGCCGCGTTTCCGCAATGGTGATTTCACCGGCGGCGTCGCAGCCGGCGTGCACGCGATGCTCGCCGCCACGAAGGGCGAATATCGCGGCACCGGCCGCACCGTCGCCGATCAGCGCGGCGACAACAGCGGCCTCAGTGTCGGCGCGATCGCCGTCATCATTATCTTTCTCATTGTCTTCAGCCTCGTGCAAATCGTGACGCGCCGCAGTTCTGTCTACAGCCCCCATGGCCGCAACTCGGCGTGGCCGTGGCTAATCGCTGCCGCCTTGAGCAACCGCTCCTCCGGCGGCTCCTCGGGCAACTGGGGCGGTGGTGGCGGCGGCGGTGGTGGTGGTGGTGGAAGTTTTTCCGGCGGCGGCGGCAGTTTCGGCGGCGGCGGCGCGGGCGGGAGCTGGTAAAGCCATGAATCTCTTTTTTTACCTCCCGAAAATTGATCACCCGCGTGTCGTCGCCGCCATTGGCGAAGCGGAGAAGAAGACCTCCGGGGAAATCCGCGTCGTCGTATCGCGCCGCAAAATCGTCGAGCCTGTCGCCGAGGCACAAAAACAATTCTCGCGCCTCGGCATGATCGCCACCTCACACCGCAACGGCGTGCTCATCCTCCTCGCTCCTCGCTCGCGCACCTTCGCCATAATCCTAAATTCCTCAGTTGAGTGGTGAGTTTCTGAGAAGAATTGGGCGGTTTAAGCGGGAAGCGGCGCCACCGGTTTCAACTGCGGCGCAGTTGTGCGAATCCACTCGTGCAGGCGCAGATATCCGTCGCGTAATTGTTCA
>CAITWF010000102.1 GCA_903896015.1 uncultured Opitutia bacterium
AAACATCGCGCTGGCTGTCGTCTCTCGCTGGATCCCGGTTCCCTATATAGTCATACCACATGGATCATTGGATCCATTTGATTTGCAGAAAAAGGCGCTTTTAAAAAAATATCTTGGAAGGGTTGTTATTTCACGCTACATCGGGGGCAGCAGCAGTGTAATCTGCTCAACAAAATTGGAGGCGCAGCGGCTAGTAACCTATGGAGCGACCCCTAATGTCGTCGTTTTGCCATGGTCTGTAAGTCCAATCTTGGTGAATGAAAGCCGGGCTTCGGTCCGGCGCAGGCTTGGTGTGGAAGCGGACGAAATTTTATTTATATCAATCGGTAGAATTGACTATAAAAAAGGATTTCCGATCTTGATTCCGGCTTTTCGGGAATTGCTTAACGCCAAGTTGCGCGTGCGCTTGTTGATCGTGGGCCCGGATTCCCACGGTTATCTGGAGACGGTTAAAGCGCTGGTTCGGTCGGAAGATACGGGCTGTGCCACCCTGTTCTTGGGGCCGGTTTACGGGTCGGACAAAGCGGCGCTCTTCGCGGCGAGCGACTGTCTCGTGTTGCCGTCGCTAAATGAAAATTTTGGGAACGTGGTGGTAGAAGGAATGCAATTCGGTCTCCCGGTTGTCATTTCTGACAATGTATACATTGCCGATGAAGTGGCGGAGGCCGGAGCGGGGATAATTTGTGGATACGACGTCGGGTCTTTGGTTCTGGCGCTTCGCGCCGTCGCAATGGACCGAGATGCCCGGAAGCAGATGAGCGAGGCGGCCAAGGTTCTGGGGGAGACGTTCACGCCCGAGAATCTTAGCCCGCGCTACGTTCGGACCGTGGTGGACATTCTCAAGAGAGTGGGCAGGACTCCACCACCGTTGTTGGAGAAAATCTAACCAGTGTTGGGAAATCAGCGGCTAATTATGAAAATTATTGTTACCGGCGGCAGCGGGTTTATTGGCAGGCATTTAATCGAACATCTCGGCGATAGCGGCTATCAGGTAGTTAATGTCGACATCGCCCCACCGGCTCTCACAAGCCAAAGTTTCAAAAGCGTTTGGCGGAAATGTTCAATTCTCGATGGAGAGGCGTTGACGGAGCTCTTTGAGCGGGAACAGCCCACTTATGTTGTGCATCTGGCTGCTTTTGCTTCGATGGACGCGAAGTCGATGGATGAGTTTCGGGCCAATACGGACGGAGTGTCGAACGTCTTGAGCGCATGCCGGAGGGTTTCGTCGCTCGAGAGACTCATTGTGACTTCGACGCAACATGTTCGGCGTCCGGGAAGTGGGCCGCCCAAGAGCGACACTGACTTTGATTCGTATATGCTCTACGGAAAGAGCAAGGTGATCACCGAGGAATTGACGCGCAATGCGGGTCTGTCGTGCGCATGGACAATCGTGCGCCCAACCGCAGTCTGGGGTGCCCACCAGTTAGTCTTGGCGGACGGTCTTTGGCGCGTGATGTATCGCGGGAGATATTTTCACCCGAGCAGGGACCGTGTAGTACGTTCCTACGGCTACGTGAGGAATGTTGTTTGGCAGATGGAGAGGCTTCTACAGGCGGAGCGGGGAGCCGTTGATCAAAAAGTCTTTTATGTAGCTGACGGTAACGGCCTTCAGGTCGAATGGGTTAATGCCTTCGCCAGGGAATTAACCGGAAGAGATGTGAAAACAATACCATTGGTTTGCATCCGCATTTTATCGTGGGTCGGAGATGGATTCCAGAGATTTGGCATCTCGTTCCCGATATACTCGTCACGGTTTAAGAATCTCGTTACGAGCAACATTGTTCCGATCGAGCCAACGATGCGACTACTGGGAGCGCCGCCCCATTCACTCGACGCGGGCGTAAACGAGACCGTTACCTGGCTCAAAGACTATTATGCCGGAAAGACTGTGAAGTGCCAAAGCGGGTGAGTAGTGCGCTTCAGGTCAAACGGAGCGGCTTTTTAGCTTCTGCATTTCAAAAAAAATGTTTCCGAAAATAGTCGTGGCGTGTCGAGCGAACAAAGGCCCGGCACAGGCATATGTGGGGGAAATGTCTTACAGGCCCGGCTCAACTTCCCGGCAACACACGATTTCATTAACATGGGCCTTGCCGGAGCACTTAAAGCAACTCACCACACTGCGGTGATTCGCCATCATTTCCTGCCCAAGTTCTGGAAAGTGACTTTTGAGGTGGTAATTTTAGGTATTCTTATTTTCGCAATCGGAGCGCAATGGCTGCCTAGTCGCTTGCAGGCGACGACTCACCGGCCTGAGCCGCTGACTTCGTGGCTGCCGCACGCGCCGGCCGGATGGTCCAGCGAAGATGTTTCGATTGCGGATACAGAGGTGATGCGGGCAAGAGTAGACGAGGCCCTTAACTTTAACGAGGGCCTGTTTAGAATCTATCGGCGCGGGGGCATGTCTTTTGGTGTCTACGTCGCGTATTGGGCGCCCGGACGCTTTCATCCCCGGCTCGTCTTCTATCATGTGCCCGATTTTTGCTGGACGGGTGCCGGCTGGACGATGGGTCACGAAGACTATGCGCGGGAGTTGCGCGCGGGTTCGACTCCGCTCTGGCACGCCCAATATCGCGAATTCACCCGAGCGGGTTCGCTCCAACACGTGCTCTACTGGCATGTGTATGGCGGCCGATTGTCCGGCTTCGCTGAGGGCCCGCATTCCAATTCGACGGAGTTTCTTGATACGCTGACGCTCAACCCCTTTCAACCGCGACATGAGCAGTATTTTATTCGAATCTCAAGTGCCACCCCCTTCGAAGAACTGTGGCCCGATCCAGGATTTCAAGAGGTGATGGCGCGGCTCGCCCCGTTGGGGCTGGCGGCCAAATCCTAACCTTCACATGCGTCTCTTACATTCATTATCGCGCGCGCTTGATCTGGCCGGCGAACCCGGAGTTTTCCCCTACTTGCTCAAAGTCGGCAAGCCCTCGCTCGCTTCCTACCGGATGTGCCGGGCGGTCAAGTCGCTCGTTGGCGCGCCTGCCACGGTCTTCGATGTCGGTGCCAACCAAGGGCAGTTTGCCGGAGCGGCGGCGTGGTGGTTTCCCGGCTGTCACATCGTTTCGTTCGAGCCTTCGCCCAGCGTATTTCCGGTGCTGCAACGCAACACGGCGAAAATTCCCAACCTGCGCCTGGTGCAAAGCGCCCTCGGTGATCGCGCCGGGGAGCTGGAATTCTTCGAAAACGAATACTCCCATGCCAGCTCGGCCCTGCCCGTCACGGCGGCGCAAAAGGAGTTGCGGCCGGAAACGGGGCATGTCCGCAAAGTGGTGGTGCCCGTCACGACGCTCGATGCCTTCGCGGCGTCGGAGGAAGGGCCCCGGCCTCTGCTCCTGAAGCTGGATGTGCAGGGGTTCGAAAAAAAAGTACTAGAGGGCGGGAAGTTGCTTCTTGGCAAAGTAGATTTTCTGTTGTTCGAGTGCTCCTACCAGGCGCTCTATGAGGGCGAACCGTTGTTTGAAGAGATGTATCACTACGTACGGTCGCTGGGTTTTGAACTGGTGGCGCCGGTGGGATCGCTTGAGGATGAGCGGCACGTTTTGCTGCAGACCGATTTGTTATGGCGTCGTCGCGCATAGCTTCGGACGCGGCTTGGCTGGGCAGGAAAGGCGCATTTTGCGCCTTTTTTTGTTTTTGCGCGCTGCTGGGACACGCCCAGAACGGCTTCGATACCGGACTGCGTGCTCGGGGGCTCTTAAGCAGTTTGAAGGCGGCGCCAGAGTTCTCTCCGGCGGTGGCGCACTGGCTGCGCGTGCGCGGCGTCGAGGAGCCTAGGACATGGTGGAAAATCGGGTCGCCCGGGAATTTTTGGCGCGTGTGGCTCGAACGCCGCGCGCTCATAGGCATTCGCTCCCGCGGGCAGCAAGTGTGCATTCTGTTTATGCCGGAGTGGCCGGGAGGGAGATGCGGCAATTCTTCCGGTCTGCCTCTGGACCTGCGCGAAGCGTTCCGGCGAGCTTGGATCCTTGGCAGGGTCTACGGGGATGTGGTGGACGCGTGGGAAATCAGCAATGAGCCTGATGTTGGTTTCGTACCGGAAAACGCGGAGGCTTACGCGGCATACCTGAAGGCCGTGTATCTGGGAATCAAACTTGGCAGCGAGTCACGGGTTGAAAGCGCCAAGGAGAAAAATGAAAGTTGGAAGGGAGTAGGACCGCCCCTGGCGGTTTCGAGTGTTTCAACCTTCAACCGTCAACCTTCAGCTTCAGCACGCGCTCCGCTTGTGCTGATGGCGCCGCTGGCCCTACCGCCGGGGCCTTACTGTGAGGTGCTGGTGCGCAACGGCATGCTATCGTATACCGATGGTTTTAACTACCACTACTATGGTTATGCAGAGGATTTCTCGGGAGTTTATAGACAATTTGAGCGGGCACTGCATGATTTGACCGCGGATCACGCAGATAAAGCGGCTCTGGCTGTCGAGGTTGAGTCAGCGCACTCTGCCTCATCCGTGGTAAATAAGTCGCTTCCCGTTTTCCTAACAGAATATGGCTACGGTCTGTTGAGCCGCCCCGCTGCCGAGACGGTGGCCGGGCGCGTACGCCAGTGGCGGTGGTTTCATGATGTCTACCGGCAAATCCGCGATTTGCGGATCGCTGGACCGATGGCCTTTTATGTGCCGCCGTATTTCGAGAATGGCACACAGGAGTTTGGATTGACGATAAAGTCGGAGAGCGAACCGCGCGACGCGCTTCAACTGGCCGGCGGCGGTGCCCTCAACTTTCGGCCGGACGATTTCGGAACGGAAGCGGCTGAGCCGTGGATGACGTCGATCGGTCGCCGGATCGGGGAAGCTACGGCTGCTCCTGCGCTGGCTTGTTTGCTGGCGGAAGGGGCGCGGAAGCCAGCGGCGCCGCATGACTGGTCAGTGGCGGTGCCGCCTGCTTCGCCCATCGTGATCGATTTTGTCGGGGGCATTGGAATGCTCGCCGCCAAACAGTGTCAGGGCTATTTTCTTAGTGGCGGTCCGGGCGGAACCTCGGTGGGTGCGGGCGAACTGCGGCTCTATAATTTTGGCGATGCGGCGGTTCCGGGCCGTTTGGATGTTGGGCCGCTGGCGCATTTAAGGGACGACGACGCAGGGACGATTTTGCTCCAGCCGGGTGAATTGAGAATCGTACCGGTGACACTCCGGATAACGGCGGACGATTTGCTTCCGCGTACCTGGTCGGTGCGCTTTTCGACCGCACCGGCCGCGGTCGCTGACGGTGAGTTTTCCTCCCAGCTTTACGCCAACACGGGCGGACTGGTGCGGCGCGAGTGGAGCAATCTGGCGGCGGTCGTCGCGGGCGAAGAGAACGCGCGCCGCCTCGATTCCCGGGTGCGGGCGCGCGAGGAACCGCCGGGAGCGGTGGCCGGCCACTGGCGCACGAGCGAGGGCTTGGCGGTGACGGAGCGCGACGGCCGGTGGAGTTTTACGGTGTCGGGGTTTCCCGCCGAACCGCTGCGGCCGGCCATGGCCGAGTGGGTGCTGCCGGATGACTTTCAGTTGCCGGAGGGCAGCCTGATTGAATTCGAGTATCGCCTGGTGGAGCGGGCTGCGGCGGCGTGCGCGGCGGTGGCCGAGCCGCGCGCCCCGACCATGCTGGGTGCGGTGGATCGCGAATTGATCAGCGTCTACTGGCGGACCCAGAACGGCAATCTCTACACCGTCTGGCAGACGCTCATGGCGACGAACGGGTGGCAGCGCTATGCCCAGATGAAGGGCAGCTTCAGCATGGGGTTTTACGGCCGAGCCAATCTGCCGTGGCGGTTCGCGGACAACCGGCCGATCTCCCTGGTTTTCACGTTTCGCCCGAACTATCTGCCCGCAACCTTCGAGGTGAAGAGTCCTGCGATCGTGGTCTATAGCCGGTAGAACGGAGGATCGGTAGAACGGAGGATCGGAGGATGGGTGGGCGGTGGATCGGAGGACTGACCGCGTATACCCGTAGATCTTTGAAGCTGTTGATTCTTTCGCTCATAAAAATTTCTACGGGTCGCTCCCTTCGCCGTCCGCCGTCCGTCATCTGTCCTCCGTCATCAGACTCTCGCATTCATCTCTTCCAACTCCGCCCAGCGGCCGAGCGCCGGCAGCAGCACGCACCACGTCGTGAGAATCGCGGGATTCTGAAACGGAAAATCGACCCAGGCGTGGGCGAGCGTGGTGCCGAGCCCGAGCAGGCCGAAGAGTACCAGCGGGTTGCCCCGGGCATGCGGCTTCAGTGAAATCCAACCAGCAAATCCCAGGCCCAGCCCCAGGACGCCGCAGCCGACCGCGCCGAGCTCGGCCAGCAACTCAAGATAGTCGTTGTGGGCGTGCTCCCAATACAGCCGATGGCCGCCGGGATCGCGGAAAATCTGTTCGTGGCGCTGTTGGTAGAGCGGAAACAGGAAGCGAAAGCCGCCTGACCCCCAGCCGAAGCCCGGCCGATCTTGCGCCATTTCCCAGGTGGCCTGGTGCGCAGATTCGCGATATTCGATCGAGCTTTCCCGGTCGCCCTTAAACAAGCGGCCCATGCTCTCGGTGACCCGGTTGAGCTGCATCGAGTAGCTGCCTAGCCAGACAAAACTGCCGAGGAGAAGCACGATGATCGCCGTCGCGAGCCAACTGCGCTGTTCGGCGGGTAGGCTGAACTGTTTGACCAGAAAGATTGTGAGCAGCGCAATCGTAAGGGCCAGCATGAGGATCGTGCCAGTTCGGGAAAACGAGAACAGTACGATTACGGCGATCGCTGCGGCAAAAAAAGCGAAGGTCCCTGCCGGGCTCGATTTTTCCAGCCGACGAAGGTTGCGGGTGTAGAACCAGAAACTCAGCCCCGCGGCGAGGCCGAGCAGGATGTTAAAGTAGGCTGCCGCGTGGTTTTTGTAGAGGAGCGTCGCAACAAAATACGAAGTAGGGGAGTCGAAGACTCCGAGAACCTTTCCGTTGCCCTTCACCCGTTGAAGCATGCCGACGCAGGCGAGTAAAAATCCGTTACTCACGAGGGCGGTAAAGAAGAATTGAAAGGTGCGGCGGCGGGTAAACCCGATCCACACGGCGCATACGGCGAGCCACGCCGCGCCATAAATCAACAACATGCGCCACGGCCCGCCTATGGCGAACGGAACGTCAGCCCCGGCTGGCAACCACGTGATGTAGCTGACAGCCTGCATCCACCACGACTTGCCGTCCGTGACGTAGCTCCAGGCCGGATTCACTGCCTGAATGCCAATGTAGGAAAACAGGAGGAGTCCCCACCAAAATAGGGGGAAGCGGATTAGTTTTGACCAAGTATAGAGGCGGAACGGTGGCTGACCCGGAGCGGTGGTTTCGTCGTAGTTGCGTGGCAGTAATGCAACCGTGAGGGCGAGCACTCCCAAGCCGAAGCTGACGAACTGGCTCCAGATTGGCATGCCACCGAACGCCCAAGCCAGGAATATGAGTTGGGCGGTGACGATACCAGCAACGAGCGATTCGCTGGGGTGGATTTTTTGGCGCACCGTCCTAGCCCGAAACTGTTGAACGGCGCTGGGGGCTGAGGGAGTTTCTTCCGGACGTGAAGTCACGCGGGAGACGGTGACCCCGGGATCGGGTGCCCTCAAGTGCGTTCGTGGAAAAAGTGGCTTCAGCGACGAAGCCACCCGGCCACGCATTTTCTTGCTGAGTTCGTTTTCCATCGTGATTTTTCGCTGCGGCCGAGGCCGAATCCAACATGCGTATCATCGTCTGGGGTATAAATTATAGCCCTGAACTCACCGGCATCGGGCCCTTCAACGCCGGCCTGTGCGATTATTTGGCCGAGCGCGGACACCAAGTCGAAATGGTGACGACGTTTTCCTACTATCCGTGGTGGAAAAAAGCCGCAGCCGATCGCGGACAACTCTTTCGCACGGACAAAATCGGCGAGATACCGGTGCATCGGTGTTGGCATTACGTGCCGGGGCGGGCGACGACGCTGCGACGCATCTGGCATGAGTTCTCGTTCGTGTTCACCTCATGGGTGCGCGTGCTGTTCCTTGCCCGTCCAGATATTTATCTCGTGGTGAGTCCGCCCCTCTTGCTGGGTCCCTTCGCTTCGATCATGGCCCGGATCAAGCGCCGGCGTTACATTTTTCACGTGCAGGATTTGCAGCCGGATGCTGCCGTTGGGTTGAATATGGTCAATCCGGGAGCGTTCACGCGGTGGCTCTACCGGTTGGAAGGTTGGGCTTACCGCGATGCGTCGTTGGTGTCGGGGATCTCCGACGCCATGATCCGCGCGTTCACCCGCAAAGGCGTGCCGGAAGCGAAACGTTACCTGTTCCCCAATTGGCTGCGGCGGGCCGGGCACAACGCCGACTACCTGCCGCCCTCTAATGATCGCGACACTGTGAGCCGCGCCTTTCGGGCGAAATACAATGTTCCAAGCGACGCGTTTCTCGCCTCTTATTCAGGGAACTTGGGCCGCAAGCAGGGATTGGAAACGCTCGTGGTTGCGGCGGCACTGTTGAAAAAATCTGCTTTGGATTCAACGGCGAACGGCGTGGTAATTATTCTCGTAGGTGATGGCGTGATGAGGCAGACTCTAGGGGAGCAAATCGCGTCGCGGAATCTCACGCAGAGCGTTCGGCTGATGCCGCTGCTCGCAGACCAAGAATATCAGGCGATGCTGGTCGCTTCCGACCTTTGTCTCGTCACGCAGGCGCCGGGCACCGGACAATATTTCCTGCCCAGTAAGCTGCTTTCAGTTTTATCGGCCGGCGCCGCGGTGCTGAGCGTCGCGGATCGGGACAGCGAACTGGCCTTGGCGGTGGACGAGGGGCAATTCGGCGTGAACGTCGTGCCGGGCGATCCTGTGGCCTTGGCCGAGGCGCTTTCGGACCTCGCGCAAAACCCGTCTTCGCTGGAGCGTATGCGGCTTCACACCCGGTGGGTTGGGCGCTTCTCCGCATCGAAAGTGCTGGGCGAATTCGAGCGTCGGTTGCATGAGATAGCGTAGGTGACCCAACCGGGTTTGAAGCGGGTTAATTATATCGTGCCCTCTCGCCGGCTGATTTGCCTCGATTTTTGGCGTTCATTCTCAAGGTAACTCTGCCTCGCGTTGTGCCGCCGAATAACCCTACTATCACTTGATTCATGATTTCCTATCGGCTTAGAGGTCTGGTCCACCTCCATGTTGCCGCAACGGTGGCGGTGGCCACCGGTTATTTTCTGTTGCTTGCCCTCGGCGTGCGCTACCTGCCTTGGCTCGAACTAAATCCTGACATAAATCTTTTTGTCTACGCTTCGCCGATTTTCGTGGGTGTGGCGTTGAGCGGTCGGTTTTGGACGCCGCTGGGTTCCCGTTTCCACATGATTTCGTGGGCGGACGCCGCGTCGGTCGCTGCCCGCCAGATTCTGCTTATTGCGCTCCTGATGTTTGCCCTGATCGTAGCCACGAAGGATCCAGGCTTCAGTCGTCTCTTTCTAGCTTTTTATCTGTTCTCCTGTTCCGGGTTGCTGGTTGTAGTCAACAAGTCGCTGCCGGCGTATCTGGCCCAAATTGCGTTTCATCGCCAGCATCAGATTCCGACACTTTTCATCGGATCGGCGAGCGCGCTGGGGCGGCTCGGCAATTGGATAAGGCAGAAAGAGCACCTTGGAGTGAGTGTCGCCGGCATTCTCTCAGACGAGCCGTCGGCCACAACCGAGGCGCCGTTTATGACCAGGCTCGGAGTGCTCGCCGATGCGACCAAGGTGATCGAGACCCATGGAATCGGTCAGGTGATTCTTCTGGGCGTGCCGAAACGGGCGGAGGAAACGCTGCTCGTCGTGGAGGCCTGCCAGTCCGCCGGCTGCCGCTTGCTCATTTACGAAAACATTTTCGATCGGCTGCCGATCCCCATGATGCCGGTCGTCGAGCAGGAGCACATTTTCCTCACGATGAACGACGAGCCCTTGGAGGATCCGTTCAACCGGCTCCTCAAGCGACTCTACGATATCGCAGTCTCCTTGCCCGTCGTGCTCTTTTTGCTTCCGCCGCTCTGGCTTTCAGTTTGGGTGATTCAGCGCTTTCAAGCGCCGGGATCGCTGCTCTTCAAGCGGACGCGCGGCGGACAACTTGGCCGGGAGTTTGGGATGCTCAAGTTTCGCTCGATGTATGCCGCGGTGGCTGATCCAAAGCTCGAGGCCCAGCAAGCGAAGAAAGGGGATTCGCGCATTTATCCCTTCGGCGCGTTTCTGCGTAAGACGAGTCTTGATGAATTTCCCCAGTTTTGGAACGTGCTCATGGGTGACATGAGCATCGTGGGGCCCCGGCCGCATTTGCCGCAGCACGACGTCGAATTTGCGATGCTGGCGAAGACCTATCGCACGCGCCAACTGGTCAAGCCCGGCATCACCGGCCTCGCGCAGGTGAGCGGCTACCGCGGTGAAATCGCCGACCCTGAACTCTTGAAGCAGCGCGTGAACATGGACATTCACTACATCACGCACTGGTCAATCTGGTTGGATTTCCAGATCACGCTGAAGACGTTGCGCCACGTATTTCTCCCGCCGAAGAGCGCCGTGTGAGGTCCCGGTGTGTCGCCGAAGGCACGCTACTCCACGCACTCAAAGCGAAAAGCCCGCGTCGGTAGAGTCCTTCAGAAACATCTTTACGGTGTCGAGCGAGACGTCCGCGAGGCCCAGGCCAATCATCTTTGCGGCCTTCGCGAGGATGTCGTGAGGCACCGTTATGATAGCGCAACCGGCCTCTTCCGCTTGGAAGAGATTGAGCACTTCGCGCGTGCTTGCCCACAGCAGCTCCGCCTTCGGCTGACCCTTGTCCAGCGCCAATTAGAAACCGGCATGGCGCCAACTAGATTTCGACACGGTTTTTGGAGGTGGTAGAACGAGAGACAAAGGCGGAAGAGATGCCTTGGCCGGCGCCGAGGACAGAAGCCAAAGAGCTTGCCGCAGGC